>CACZDC010000049.1 GCA_902779785.1 uncultured Bacteroidia bacterium | reverse complement strand
AGTAAATATGGAGGAGATGTTCAAATGAGACGTATCCTTCTGACATTGATCTTATTTGCCTCGCTGTTCCAGCTCCGGGCACAGGATTTCTATCACCTCCCCGATTCTGTCACCGGGCTTTATCTGGACACCGTCGTAGTCAAGAAGGCAAAACTCAACGACTACATAATGATAGGCGCTTTCGGCGGAGCCTCTCTCGCGAGGGGTTACTTTAATCCTGACAGATACACCAATTTCTACCTCCACTATCCGGTTTTCGGAGTATCCATCGTCAAGTACTCCGCGATGTTCGGAATCTTCCCGAATATGGGCACGGAATTCGGTGCGCAGCTGGATTATGAGGGCTATCAGTTCCAGGAATATGAGTCCAACGGCAAGAAGTACCGTTCCCAGACTGACGGGGCATACGAGGCCTGGATGAGGGTTCCGGAAGTCTTCCTTCTGTCTCATTTCCACGCCGAATTCGGCGACCATTTCAAGGGGATGCTGAAGATAGGTCTTTTCGGTGGCTATCGTCTGGATGTCCACCGTTCCGGTCCTGCAGTTGCACCTGAGTACGTCAACGGCTTCACCGACCACGACAGGCGGGCAACCTACGGCGCCCGTGCCGGCGCCGGTTTCGGCCTGGTCTTCGAACCGATTGAAATTCATCTTATGGCCAACCTCAAATGGGGCTGGTCTCCATACTATGAACCGGACTATTACAGCCCATACTACTATCGCTATGCCTATCCGCTGGACCTGAACATTACTCTCGGAGTGTATTTCCAGCTGACCAAGCGCTATGGTCGCACGCGTTCTGCACTCCGCAAAATGGCCCGGGAGGCTGTTGAAAAAGAATTAAATCCTATTCAAGAATGAGCCAGACTGTTCAAGTTGGTCCTGTCAAGATCGGCGGCGGGAATCCGATCGTGGTCCAGACAATGTGCAACACCCACACTTCAGATATTGAAGCAACTGTGTGCCAGTGCTTAAGCTGCGCCAAAGCCGGTGCTGAAATGGTCCGCATCACGGTTCCTTCTCTGGCTGATGTCGAGAACCTGAGGCTGATTCGCGACAGACTGCGCTCCGTGGGCTGCACAGTTCCGCTTGTAGCGGATGTCCATTTCTCCAGCGAGATTGCTATGGCTCTTCCGGGGATTGCGGACAAGATCCGGATCAATCCGGGGAATTTCCATCCCAGGCACGAAACAGCGCGCGAGAAATTCGCCCTGCTGATTGAGAAATGCCGCGTATTCGGCACGGCGATACGTATCGGCATCAATCACGGCTCCCTTGGAGCTTATATCACCGAAAAGTACGGCAATACTCCTCAGGCTATGGCTCTTGCGGCTATGGAGTGGCTTGAAATGGCCATTGAAGCTGACTATGCGGACAAGGTGGTGGTTTCTTTGAAAGCCTCCAACACCGTCGTTATGGTCGAAGCCTACAGGGCTCTTGGAAGGATGATGAAGGAGCGAGGAGTGATGGTTCCGCTGCATCTGGGAGTTACGGAGGCCGGCAACGGGGAAAGCGGACGAATCAAATCGGCGGTTGCAATTGCTACGCTGCTGGAGGAAGGTCTTGGAGACACTATCCGGGTTTCTCTTACGGAAGCGCCTGAAAATGAGCTTCCAGCGGCCTGGTATCTGGCCGAGCGATATGGTCTGCCGCATCCCGGAGGCATCCCCAGCCCTCTTACCGAGAGGGAACGCTATATACTTGATGCGGCCTGTGAGTTCGGTCCTCGTCTACTTCGCGGAGAAATCGAGGATTTTGAATCTGAAGATTCTGAGCTCCACGATGAAATACTCCAGGCCTGCCGCAAGAAGTTCTATAAGCCGGAATACATTGCGTGCCCAGGCTGCGGACGCACGCTATACGACCTCCAGGGCACTTTCGAGCGCGTTAAGGCCGCTACGGCCGGCTTCCGGAATGTATTGATTGCCGTGATGGGCTGCATAGTCAACGGCCCCGGCGAGATGGCCGATGCCGACTATGGCTACGTCGGTGAAGGCCGCGGCCTCGTCACCATCTACCGCCGCCGTGAGCCCGTCCTCAGGCACATCCCCGAGGCCGAGGCCGTGGAGAGGCTGGTGGAACTGATTAGGCAGGACGCGGCAGAAACCCCATTGACTATCAATTAGTTACTGTATTTGCTTCTCCTTATATTGAAGGAAGCAAAACTCGTAAACTATTGATTATCAATACACTTTTGCCGCGTCAATCGCTGATACGCCAGGCGCTCGTCGCCGGAGAGGAGGTAGATGATGCCGCAGTAGCTGAAGCCGTGACGATCGAGCAGGTGCTGCATTATGCGGTTGTCGCGGTGGGTGTCGATGCGTATGTTCCGGTCCACGGAGAATGCATAGTCCATAATGGCCGCGAAGACGCCGTGGACTTCGGGGAGGCTGCCGATGCGGTGGATTACGTGATAGGGCAGCTTGTCGTCGAGCCACTCTCCCCCATCGATGCGAGCATAGGTCGGGTCCGGTGACGGGAGCATAGCAAAGTAGCCTGCGACGAGGCCTTCATACAAGACGACATAGCCGACTCCGCTGACAATATCCTGCAGCACAACAGTTTCCGACGGGTATTCATCTGTCCATTGGTGAAGGTTGCCGCTTGAGCGCATAATCCCGCGGGCTGCCTTAAGGACGGCCTGGATCGATGGGAGGTCCTCCCTTCGGGCAGGACGGATAATCATAAGGCTATCGGGCGTCCGGAAGAACTGCCAGGACTGATTCCACGGCGCGGACTTTGTCGCCGACTTTGACCTTGACCTCGGCATCAAGGGGTACGTAAAGGTCTATGCGTGAGCCGAATTTGATGACTCCGCACTGGTCGCCACGGTTTTCCATATTGCCCGGTTCGGAATAGCAGACTATCCTGCGGGCGAAAGTGCCGGCGATCTGCTTGAAGAAGACTTCGCCGTACTCGTTCTGGAGGCAGGAGGAAGAGTGCTCGTTGAGTTCGGAAGATTTTGGATGGAAGGCCAGGAGGTAGCGGCCGGGATGGTACTTGTAATAGGTCACCTTGCCATTGATCGGCCAGAAGTTGCAATGGACATCAAAAAAGTCCATATAGACCGAGATCTGGATGCAGTCTCGCTGCAGGTATTCCTTCTCGAAGACCTTCTCGACAATGACCACCTTGCCGTCGGCCACTGAAGTTACCAGGCGGTCGTTTTCCAATTCGGGAGCCGTCCGGTTAGGCACGCGGAAAAAGTAGGTGATGAACACCATAAAGATCACGAAAATGGCCGAAACCGGTATGGAAATCCAGAGGTTATGGATAAAATGGGCGGTCAGCCAGATCAGGACGGCACAGACAATCCAGCTGCCCAGGATAGTCCCGTAAGAGTCATTGTCAATCTTTATCCAATTCATAGTAAACCAATGATTACAAGGTAAATAACTCCCGCAGGAATTGCAAAGAGCGCGCTGTCGAAACGATCCAGCATACCACCGTGTCCCGGAATGATGTTGCCGGAATCCTTCACCTCGCAAACCCGTTTCCACTGAGACTCAAAGAGGTCCCCATATACGGCCGCGACATTCATTACGGCCGCGAGAATCATACAATGGATCAGCGGGAACTCGAGAAGCCCGGTCCAGAACAGCACTGCTCCGGTAAGGATGGCGGTAGCAAGGCCTCCCCAGAATCCGGCCCAGGATTTCTTGGGAGACACGGTCGGGAAGAGTTTCTTGCCGTTCTTCCCGAAAAGCATACCTACACAATAGGCTCCCGTATCTGAGGCCCAGATGATGCAGAAGAAGGACAGCATCAACAGTCCGCTGAAACTCCCTGCCTTGTCGAAGACGATGAAATTGGAAAGGACCAGCGGCATTGCAATATACACTAGACCGGTATAGAGGAAAGCGTATAGTTTGAAATCTGTCTTGTCCTTGGCGAAGAGAGAGGTCGTCATCAGCGAGAGCAGCAGGATGGCGTTAATGGAGATAAAGTGGAGCGGCAGCGAGAAGGCCTTGATCGCAAAAACGCAGCAGAAGGCGCTGACGCCAGTAAAAATGGCAAGATACTGTGAGCCCTTGTAGCGCTCCCCCATCGTCATCTTGTAGAATTCGTACAGCATAGAACCCGTCATCAAGACCAGAAGGGCGGCGTACAGATACTGGTTAAAAAGCAGTCCTCCCAGCACTATTGCCAGGAAGACTATGCCTGATATTGTCCGGACAACTGTATTATTCATCAACTTCCGTTTCGCTAAACCTGTCATCCTCAGCCGGTTTCACCTTCGGCCCAAGGATTCTCTCTATATCCTCTGCAAAGATAACTTCTTTTTCGAGAAGTAGTGCGCCCAGTTTCATAAAAGCGTCCTTATTGTCCGAAATTATCTTCTTGGTCCTGTCGTGGACTTCCTGGACAATCTTCTTGACTTCCTGGTCCATCAGTTCGGCCGTCTTCTCGGAATACGGCTTGACAAGATTGTAGCCGCGAGATCCGGTAGAATCATAGAAGGACAGAGTGCCTACCTTGTCGGACATTCCATAGTACTGGACCATTGCATAGGCCATCCCGGTCATCCTCTCAAGGTCATTCAAAGCACCGGTAGAAGGCTCTCCGTTCAGGATTTCCTCTGCGACACGGCCTCCGATCAGCATAGACATACGGTCCAGCATAATGGACCGGGACCAGTTCTTTCTCTCTTCGGGCAGGTTCCAAGTCAGGCCAAGAGCGCTGCCGCGAGGGATGATGGACACTTTGAACACAGGATCTGCATAGGGCAGGAGCCAGCCCACAAGGGCGTGTCCGGCTTCGTGATAGGCCGTGGTGCGCTTCTCGGCAGGGGTCATTATGGTATTGGACTTACGCTCGATACCTCCGATTATCCTGTCGACCGCCTCCAGGAAATCTTCGTTCATCACAGCGCTGTGACCACGTCGTGCGGCAGTCAGGGCAGCCTCGTTGCAGACATTGGCTATATCGGCACCGGAGAAACCAGGGGTATGTTTGGCCATAAAGGAGACATTGAAATCATCCCCGAGTTTGACTCCGCGAAGGTGGACCAAAAAGATTTCTTCACGCTCTTTCACTTCGGGGAGTTCGACGTGGATCTGACGGTCGAAGCGTCCTGCCCTCATCAAAGCTTTGTCCAGGATGTCTGAACGGTTGGTTGCGGCGAGAACTATGACTCCGGAATTCGTGCCGAAGCCATCCATCTCCGTAAGCAGCTGATTGAGAGTGTTTTCCCTTTCGTCATTGGAAGAGAATCCTCCGTTTTTGGCCCTTGCACGGCCAACCGCGTCAATCTCGTCTATAAAGACAATGCAGGGGGCTTTCTCCTTGGCCTGGCGGAAGAGGTCGCGGACTCGGGACGCGCCCACGCCGACGAACATTTCCACGAAATCGGAGCCGGAAATGGAGAAGAAGGGAACATTGGCCTCCCCCGCCACAGCCTTTGCGAGCAAGGTTTTGCCTGTTCCGGGAGGGCCTACCAGAAGCGCTCCCTTTGGAATCTTGCCTCCAAGAGCAGTGTATTTCTTCGGATTCTTCAGGAAATCAACTATTTCCATCACTTCTTCCTTGGCGCCGTACAGACCGGCGACATCTTTGAAAGTGACCTTCTCATCATCTTTCCCGGCCTCCCTGGGAGTGGCTTTTCCGGTATTGAAGGGATTGAATCCTCCGCCGCCGATTCCGCCACCGCCGCCCATACCACGGTTCATTCCCCTGAACATCCATACCCAGAATACAATCATAAGGATAAAGGGAAGGGTCCACTGAAGCAGGTCGGACCAAACGTGTTCTTCGCTCCTGATGACAAGCTTGAACTTGTCGCCGGAAGGGAGTCCGGAGTTCAGCTCGGCGAAAGTGCTTTCCGGGTCGAATTTGTCGGAAACCAGGAAGTAGAAATGGGGCGCGTGCCTTGGCGCTTCATTGTTTCTGTAGTGGTAAAGATAATTGCCCAGCCTGTCGGGACGGACCTCTATCTCTCCCTTGAAATCATTGCGGACATAGACGACTTCCTTTACGTCGCCCTTCTTGATCATCTCTTCAACCTCCTGCCACTCAATCTTTTCGGCAGAGGAAGAGCGGTTTGAGAAAAGCATATATCCGATGCCGAGTATAAGCAGCAGATAAAACCACGAAAAATTGATCGTGATGCTTTTCTTCTGTCGGTTATTCTTTTTGTCAGCCATTTATCTTTCAGTTTTAGAGGACTTTGGACTGCGCTCTTTGTACTCCTTGCGAGGCACATCGGCCCAAAGGTCTTCCAGGCGGTAGAAATCACGGTATTGTTTGAGGAAAATATGGACTACGATGTTGCCATAATCCTGAATGATCCAGAAATTGTTCCCTTCTCCCTGGCTGCGGTAAAGCGTGAGCCCGGCTTCCTTCATTTTTTCGGCAAGATTGTCCGCTATGGCGCCAACCTGAGTCGTATTGGTGGCATCACATATTACAAACCAGTCAGTTACGGCTCCATCAATCTTTCTCAAGTCCAGTGAAATGACATTATCTCCCTTCTTGTCCTGGATGGCGTCGGCTATCAGCCGAAGGTCGTGTGTAATCATATAGAAGTAAAAAGATATAATTCGTAAATTTGCAGCACAAATATAATCAAATTCTGCGCCAATGAAAAATGCGGACAAAAAGTATAGGATTATTTGGCACGACGAGCTGGATTCCACCAATGCAGAGGTGCTGAGGCACGTTTCTGAACTTGACAATTTGTCAGTCGTCGCGGCGGTCTGCCAGACGGCGGGACGTGGTCAGAAAGGAAACAAATGGTTGTCCGCTCCCGGTGATAATCTGACTTTTACAATCTTGCTCCGTCCATCCTGCCTTCCCTTGAAAGATTTTATGTGCGTCACTTTTTTGGCTACACTTGCCGTCCGTGATTATCTCATCGCCCAGAGTATCCCGGCAGTCATAAAATGGCCGAACGACATTTATGTGGGAAAGAAGAAAATCTGCGGTATGCTGATAGAGAGCGTTACAGAAGCTGGCTTGCTGAAAGAGGCGGTCATTGGCATAGGGCTGAATATGAACCAGACAGATTTTCCGGCTGAACTGCTCAATCCGACATCGGCAAAGAAGGTCAGCGGAAGGACTTTCGAGCTGAAACAGGCTCTGGAAGATATTATGGATTTCTTTGCCGCCAGCTGTCACTTGCTGGACAGCGCTGAAGGCCGATTACAGCTCAGGCATTTATATGAGAAGGATCTTTTCCAAAAGGGAGAAAGCTGCGCCTACCGGGACTACAGAACCGGAGAACTTATTGAAGGAACGATACTTGGCATAGTCGAAGACGGCCGCCTCAATCTGGACGGCCGCCTGTATGATTTCAAAGAAATAGGCTATATATTATAGTCTCATCGCAGCGATGGCTGCTGCCGGGTCTGCGGCCTTGAAAACCGAACTTCCGGCCACCAGGATGCTCGCGCCGGCTTTGACTACGGACGAGGCGTTGTCCGGTGAAATTCCCCCGTCGACTTCAATCGGAATATCACGTCCCAGCCGTTCGAGTTCAGCCTTTACGCTTGCAATCCTGCCAAGCGAGTCCTCTATGAACTTCTGTCCGCCGAAGCCTGCGAACACACTCATAACAAGTACGAAATCCAACTTGCCCAGGAAGGGAAATATCTTTTCCACGGGGCAGTCAGGATTGATTGCAACACCAGCCTTGCAGTTGAAGGAATGAATAAGGTCAATCACCTCATCGGTCTGTTGCAGAGCGGCTTCAAAATGGAACGAGATCATATCCGCTCCAGCCTTGACAAAACGCTCGACATACTTCTCCGGATGAACTATCATAAGGTGCACATCAAGCGGTTTAGCCGCCTTCTTCCCTATGGCTTCGACTATCGGAAAGCCGAAAGAGATGTTCGGGACAAAACTGCCGTCCATCACGTCGAGATGGAAAAGATCGGCGTGGCTGTTGACCATCTCCACATCCTTTTCAAGATGCAGGAAATCGGCAGAAAGCATTGATGGGGCTATCAGGACCATCTTAAGAGAAATTCGTTACTACATCATAGAGGTGGGCGACAAACTTGTCCAGGGACGCAAGTTCCAGCTTTTCGCCGGGCGCGTGGACGGAACGCAGGGTCGGCCCGAAGGAAATCATATCCAGATCAGGGAATTTCTCCAGGAAGAGGCCACATTCCAGACCTGCGTGAATCGCCTTGACTTCGGGATCCTTCTTGAAGAGTTTGCGATAGGAGGCTACGCTCTGCTCCAGGATATGGGAATTGAGATTCGGCTTCCATCCGGGATACTCTCCGTGGTGCTCGGCGTCAAAACTGCCGAGGAAAAAGGCCGCTTCGACTTTCTCAGCCATTGCGTGAAGTTCCGAGACCACGGAACTGCGCTGGCTTGTAACTACCTTAATCACAGACTCTTCCGTATGGACTGCGGCAAGGTTTGTCGAGGTTTCCACAAGGCCGGGGATGTCTACGGACATTTTCTCCACTCCGTGGGGACAGGCCCTGAGAGTCATTATGATATTGGCTGCGTCGCCCTCTTCGATGGCTTTGAGCGTGGTCTTGGCCGGAGTGCATTCGACGTGGACCTGAGGATCGGAGGCGGCGAACTCGGCACGGAGGATTTTATCGAAGGCTTTTGTGTCTTCGATCATATCCACGGCCTCGTCCGACGGCACGGCGATAAGGGCGGACGCCTCGCGGCAGATAGCGTTGGGCTTGTTGCCTCCGTCAATGGAGATCAGCTGGAAATCATACTGCAGTTCCGTGTAAAGGAAGCGGACAAGTTCTTTAATGGCATTGCACCTTTCCTTGTTGATATCATCTCCGCTATGGCCGCCCATAGCTCCGGAGACGGTGATTTTCAGCACTTTGTATCCCTTGATCAAGGCTTCTCTGCGGAATTCGAAGGACGCCGTGGTATCAATGCCTCCGGCGCAGCCTACGAAGAGCTGTCCCTCATCCTCGGAGTCAAGGTTGATCAGGGTTTTCCCGTCAAAAAAGCCTTTTTCAAGGGCGAAGGCTCCGTCCATCCCGGTTTCTTCGGAAATTGTGAACAGGCATTCCAACTTGCCGCAGGGGGCGTCGGAATCCAGGAGAGCCAGACACGCAGCAATTCCGATACCGTCATCCGCACCAAGTGTAGTATTCCTGGCAATCATCCATCCGTCTTCGATCTCGTATGGAATCGGCTGGGTCAGGAAGTCAAATTCGAAACCGGCGTTCTTCTCGCAGACCATATCCTGATGGGCCTGGAGGACCAGGGCAGGCACTTTTTCCTTGCCGGGAGCGGCCTCCTTGATTATAAGGACATTGCCGCATTTGTCGGTACGGCACTGAAGACCACGCTCGGCGGCAAAATTCTGCAGGTAGGCGGTCATAGGGGCCTCGTGTCCCGACTCTCTCGGGATACGGGTGATTTCCTTGAAGAAGGAAAGAACTGATGCTGAATCCATTATAGGCTTTATGCTTCCACCGGGACAACTATCATCCCCTCAATGTCGTTGACATACTGGCGGAAAGCGCGGTCGGTCGACATCAGGTTCTGGACAGTCGTGCAGGCGTGAAGCACGGTGGCGTGGTCTTTGCCTCCAAGTTCGGCCCCGATGGTAGAGAGCGAGCAGCTTGGGACAAGATTACGGCACTCATACATCGCAATCTGCCTTGCCTGGACAATCTGACGCTTGCGTGAGGGGGACAAAAGCATATCCCTGGTGATGTTGAAATATTCACAGACCGTACGTACGATCGTATCAATCGAAATGTCACTTTGCTGCTCACCCACAATCTTGCCTACGAGGCTCTCGGCGAGTGAAACCGTAATCTCCTTGTGCCCCAGCGAAGCATAGGCGACAAGCGATGTGAAGGTCCCTTCAAGTTCGCGGAAGTTCGTCTTGATATGGGCTGCGAGGAACGAAAGCACATCCTCCGACACACTGACACCTTCACGCAGAGCACGGGCCTTCAGCATACTCAGGCGGGTTGCGTAATCCGGACGGGTGAGCTCCACGGAAAGTCCCCACTTGAAGCGGGACAAGAGCCTTTCTTCGAAATTCTGAAGGTCCACCGGGGCTCGGTCAGAAGTGAAGATCAGTTGCTTTCCGTTAAGGTGCAAGTGATTGAAGATGTTGAAGAAAGCGTTCTGAGACCCCTGCCCGAGCAAATCCTGGATATCGTCCACGATCAGCACGTCGATACGCATATAGAAAGACAGGAAATCTACGAATTTATTGCCTTTCCAGGCATCCATATACTGGGTCTTGAACTCATTGCCGGTCACATAGAGGACGACGAGTTCGGGGAACCTTTCTTTAATTTCTATACCGGCAGCCTGGGCGACGTGGGTCTTGCCCAGACCGGGACCGCCGAAAATGAAGAGCGGATTGAAGGGGGTCTTGCCGGGGGCCATTGAAATGCTCTTTCCGGCGGTTACACCCATCCTGTTGCACTCCCCTTCAATCAGATTGGCAAAACAGTAAGCCGGATTGAGACGGGGGTTGATGTCCACCTTCTGGACACCGGGAATGGAGAAGGGACTGATGCTGCCGCCGGGGTTGTAAGTCTGGATGGACACCGGACGGTTGACAGGGGTATTCACCTCGCTGGCGGAAAGTAGCATCGGCTGCTCGCTGCGGACAGGACGTACCAGATAGCACAGTTTGGCATCGGCTCCGATGGCCCTTTTCAGGGTTGCCTTCAGCAGGTCGAGGAATGAGCCTTCAAGATACTCGCGGAAGAAATCCGAAGGGACTTCGACGGTCAGGGTGGAACCTTCTATCGAAACCGGCTTGATCGGGCGGAACCACATATCGAAACGCTGCGGATCAATGTTGTTGCCAATGATCTGCAGACAGTTATTCCATATAGCGATATGTCTGTTCTCTCCGTTCATAGAACGTCGGGTCTAAAATCAGTCTTGTAAAACAGGTTTTGGAATGCAAAAATGGGTGAAAAAAAAAGAATAAAAAAATCAATCAGCTATTGTTTTTAATTTTTTTTATACTTAAAATATTAAGCGGCACGTCAAAAAAGCAGGTTTTATTAAGTAGCTGAAATTAAATGACTTATTCCTTGAATCCTGCGCGATTTGGCACTATAGCGGAGATTGTTCTTTAGAACTATTCTAAATTACTAATTCCTGGAATTTCCACGTTACAGAGCGCTTGAAGGCCGAAATATCATCGAATGCGCTCTATGGTCTCGCCGTCTATCTTTACGAGGAAAGAGTCCGGGAAAAGTTTCTTGATTTTCCTGTTGTTTTCACGGGCGGTCTTTTCATCTCCGAATCCGATAATATACTTGATCAGTTTCCCGCTTGAAAACTCGAACGGCTTGTAACCTCGGAAATATGAGTCCTTTTCGGACATTTTGCGCGAAGTTGCGAGTACCTGTGTGCCGTAGATTACGCCGGAGACGGCAACACTGTCTTTCTTCTCTTTGGGTTTTGCTTCAGTTTTTACTTCAGCTTTCAATTCGGGTTTCACTTCCGGGGCTTTATCTCCCGTCCCCATCGAACTGTCATACCGCTGCTTGAATGTGCCGAAAGCCAGAAGAAGGCGGCGAGCTATCTCGTCGCAGTCTTCTTCTGACTTGAGTGCGGCGAGATCATCAGGGTTGGACATAAAACCGGTCTCTATCAGGACCGAGGGCATCGTAGTCTTCCACAGCACCAGGAAAGGGTCCTGGGACACTCCCCGATTGGTCTTTATGGGACCTCCCTTCATAGCCTCGGCGACATCTTCGGCAAAGCGGAGACTGTTTTCAAGGTGGGCGTTCTGCATCAGACTAAAAATGATGTAGGATTTCGTGTCAGACGGGTCGAAACCTTTGTAGGTGCTCTTATAGTCATCTTCAAGCGTGATGACGGAGTTTTCCCTTTTGCACAGGTCCAGGTTCTTGGAAAAGAGATCATTGCCCTTGCGGGAGGACTGTCCCAGACAGTGGATCGAATAGCCGTTGGCCGCCGTCCCCTTGTCTATGGAATTGACGTGTATGGATACGAAGAGGTCGGCGTCGGCTTTGTTCGCGATGGCGGCACGGTCGGCGAGGGTGACATAGACATCTTCAGTCCTGGTCAGTATGACCTTTACATCGGGATATTCGGAAGAGATCTTCTCTGCAAAGCGTTTGGATATGTCCAGGGTTATGGTTTTCTCGTATGTTTTTCCGTCTCTGCTAATGCAGCCGGGGTCCTTCCCTCCGTGGCCGGGATCGATGACCACGGTCTTCAGGCTCCAGGCCAGCAGAATCATACAACATATACTTGTCATTTAAGTACGATTTTTGTTATTTTGGATAATAAATAGTACTTTTGTATTCTGCAAAAATAGTAAATTCCTCGGAATGACAAGGAAATTTCTGCAATATCTCAAGCTGATTCTGCCGGCGCTGCTTCTGTTCGCCAGCACGCTGGGGTATGGTGCGGGAAGGAAGCAGATTGACACACTTGCAGTTCCGCAGGATTCCCTCGTAAACGTCAGAGACTCACTGGATATGTTCCTGGATTCCCTGAAGCAGTCTTACCGGCTTGACTCCCTCCACAGGGCGGATTCCATCGCCAGGCGGGATTCCCTGGACCTCCTGAAAAAGAGCTCTCTCGAGAGGCCGGCTTTCTCTACTGCCAAGGACTCGATCATAACCGATTTCACCGACGGCAGGAGGATGATTTATTACTATGGCGGGGCCACCGTGACCTACCAGGATATGAAACTCACCGCCGACTATATCGAGTATGATATGGCCGCCAACACGGTTTTCGCGCGCGGGACCCTGGACACTCTGTCGGGAGAATGGGTAGGTCAGCCGGAGATGAGCCAGGGCAGCCAGAACTATAAGATGGACGAGCTCCGTTATAATTTCACCACCCGTAAAGCTCGCATTACCAATATGGTAACCAAGGAAGCGGAGGGGCTCCTGCAGGGTAAGGACATCAAGATGATGCCGGACAAGTCCATCAATATGCAGAAGGGTATGTACACTGTCTGCGACCTCGAGCATCCGCATTATTATCTCAAGATGACTATGGCCAAGGTGGTGACGGAACCTTCCCAGAAAACGGTGTTCGGCCCGGCCTATCCGGTCATAGCCGATGTCCCCATACCTCTTGGTCTCCCCTTTGGCTTCGTGCCGAAGAAGCCTTCCAGGGCGACCGGCCTGCTGATGCCGACCTTCGGCGAAGAGGTGGCCCGCGGCTTCTATTTCCGCGACGCCGGTATGTATTTCGTCATCGGTGACTACTTCGACCTTTCGCTCACCGGCGACTACTACACACTTGGATCCTGGGCCGTGAATCTGAATTCCCGATACAAAGTCAACTACAAGTTCAACGGCAACTTTGCGATTAATTTTTCCAACGACCAGGCCGGAGAGAGAGGCAGTTCCGACTTTGTCCAGAGCCGGAACTTCGGTTTGAGATGGTCCCATTCCCAGGATCCCAAGGCCCATCCGGGAACTTCTTTCACCGCTTCGGTGAACTTCTCCAGCCCTTCCAACAGCCGCTATAATTCGCGTTCGGTTTCCGAGGCCCAGCAAAACCAGGTTTCCTCATCTATTTCCTATTCCCATAACTGGAATGGCAAGGTTAACCTCTCGGTCAACGCCCTGCATAACCAGAACAGCCGGGACTCCAGCTATAGCTTCACCCTGCCTAACATCACTCTCTCAGTCAATCGCTTCTATCCTTTCAAGCGTAAGGTACGTGTGGGCAAGGAACGTTTTTACGAGAAGATATCCTTCGGTTACTCAACTTCTCTTCAGAACCGTATCAACTTCAAGATGAGGGAGATGCAGGATTATGTCTACGACGAGAACGGGAACTACGTTACAGAGGTGAATGAGGAGGGCAAAACCTACCGTGTGAAGGAGTTCGGCGATTCCCTCGGAGTCAAGGCTCTGGAGCGTCTCACCAACGGTATGAGCCATAATTTCCAGATCGGCCTCCCCAACTTCTCTCTTTTCAAGTACATAAATGTCACTCCGGGAGTGCAGTACGGAATGAACTGGTTGTTCTCCGCAGGCGAGCAGCATCTCGAGCCGGAATACAATGCCGACGGAACTCCTCTCCAGGTCACCGACAAGGAAGGGAATTATGTCCAGGCCCAGAAGGTGGTTTCCGACCCCGGAACGGCTTTTAACCATTTCGGTATGACGCATACCTATTCCGGAAGCCTTTCTATGTCTACGAGGATTTATGGTATGTTCAATTTCGGGAAACATCGCGCGATCCAGGCAATCAGGCACGTTATAACCCCGTCTGTTTCAGCCTCATTCTCTCCGGAAAAAGGGACTCGTTTCAACGGCTGGCGGACTCTTGATCCATATTACGACAAGCGAGGCAGTTTCCACGACGTCACTTACTATAATATATATAGTCTCAGCGGGAACCATAACACCGTATCCCCTCCCGGCCGGGGAAAGACAGGAAGCCTGTCATTCACTCTCGGAAACAACCTTGAGGCAAAGGTCCGGGATATGCGGGACACTACCGGAACCGGATCCAAAAAGGTCAAACTGCTTGATCAGCTTAATTTTAACGGGAGCTATAATTTCCTGGCCGACTCTCTCAGGATGTCGAATATCGGGATGAGCGTATCCACCAATCTGTTTGAAAAGATAAACGTCAGCGGCAATCTTAATTTCGACCCTTATGCCATAAATGAGCGAGGACAGAAGATCAATAAATTCAACATTGTCGCTACGGGCGTTCCCCTGCGCCTTACCAACGCGAGTGCATCACTTTCCTACTCTATCAACGGCAAAGGGACTTTCAAGGGCAACGACGGAACAAAGGAAGGAGGAGGCGGTGACGCAAATTCCTATACGCGTATCTACTATCATCCCATTACCGGTGAATATATCCCGGGCGGATACGTATATTATATGAATCCAAACGCACCGTGGTCCATCAACTTCAGCTATAGTTTCAACTATTCTAAGAGCTATCAGTACACCAATAATCAACTTATTGAGAACAAGCGTTATACGCAGACTCTGAATATGTCCGGCAATATCAAGCTCACTCCCCGCCTGAATATCCAGGCCACTACGGGCTTTGACCTTATGGCTATGAGGATGACCACCACTCAGATCAGCGCGACCTACGACCTTCACTGCTTCAACATCTCGGTATCCTGGGTCCCGGCCGGACAATGGAAGTCCTACAGTTTCCGTATTGCCGCCAATGCCTCGGCGCTTGCCGACCTGCTCCGTTTCAACAAGAGCGACAGCTATATGGACAATATGCTGCAATAGCTGTTTGTCATTTCAATTATTATTCGTATATTTGCGTCGGATTCCTGTTCGGGGATCCGTCAATAACTGATTCATTTATCTGTTTTATATGCCCCATACATTGTTCGAATTGAACGAGATGGCCGAAAAAGACCTACGTTCACTGGGAGAAGAATTAAAGATTAAAAATGCCGGTAAAATGCCCCTGCAGGACCTTGGTTTTGCGATTTTGGACGCAGAGGCCGTAATCGAATCCCAAAAACCGGCGGAAGAGCCTAAGCCCAAACGCGGCAGGCCCAGGAAAGAGGCCAAGAGTGCGCCGAAGGCTGAAGCCAAGCCGGAACCTAAGGCAGAACCCAAGGCTGAACAGGCTCCGAAAGTAAAGTCTGAGCCGGAAAAAAAGGCCGAAGCTGCCCCGAAGGAAGAAGTAAAGAAGAAGGGTCGTAAAAAGAAAAACGATACGCCCAAAGGCGCAGAGGAGGAGGTAGTTGTCGAGCCGGTCAAGGCTGAAACGGCAAAGACTCAGGATAATGCCGAGCCCAAGAGGAAAAAGCGTGAACGCGTCAAAAAGACTGCCGAGCCTGTAAAGGCCGAAGAAATCAGCGCGCCTGAAGAGAAGAAAGAAGAAAAGAAGTTCATTACCGAGCTTTTCGAGGAGCTCAAAGAGCCGGCACAGAAGCCTGTTCCTCCGCAAAAGGAACAGCAGCAGCGCCCCCAGCAGCCCCAGCCCCAACCGAAGCCCAGGATCGAGTTTGAAGGGTCGGTCGAGGCGACAGGTGTGCTTGAGATTATGCCTGACGGCTATGGCTTCCTCCGCAGCTCCGATTACAATTACCTGAACTCCCCTGACGATATCT
>CACZDC010000048.1 GCA_902779785.1 uncultured Bacteroidia bacterium | reverse complement strand
ACATTGTACTTGATACTACCACCGCCTGCCAGAACACGGAGACCGTCCAGATTGAAGTCCGGAGCAGTTTCGTTGTTGTTGATAGCAGTAAATGACGCGGCGAACTTGTCAGTCCACGCCTTGGCGTTGAAATCCCAGACCAAGGTCACCTCGTTGCCAGTCTTTTCGACTTTCAACACTGCCTCCGCGACCCCAGACTCCAGCCACTTTGTTGAAGTGGGCACCGGACGAGCCTTGACCGCAACGGGATATTCGCCGACAGCAAGGGCGGCGACTTCCGCACCGGGGATGGTGAAGCCGGTCTCTGTGGTCACTGTCTCAGCGCCTTTCCACGTGTACACATAGTCGGCGGCATTCTCGACGGCTCCCCAGGAGACGACGACATCCTCTGTGCTCTCGACCTCGACCTTGGCCGGTGTAATTACAATCGAAGGAGCTGCGAGCGGCTTGACCTTGACCTCGGGATCGAGTTTGGTGGTCCAGCTGATCTTCTTGAGAGTCAGTTCCTTGTCTGCGATGACATAGATGTCGTTCTCACCGGCGAGGTCACCCAGCACGACAGTGTGTTCAACACCGTCGGCAAGGACGGGATAACGGTCTCCGCCGGCTACGACCTCAACGGTAGCGTCAACACCTTCGGCAAGGACCTTCACCGAGCCGTAACCGCTGGTGAGGATGCCTACTGCGCTATACTGAGGCACTCCGCCGCTGAGGACTGCGCCCTGAGAGAAGCTGACGCCTTCGGACATAGTCACCTGGGCAGGAATGGAAGGGAGGGCGAAGATACGGGCGTTGCCGATGATGGTCGGGACTGTGATCTCCTCGGTGTCATAGATGGTCTTCTCGGTGAAGTCCCAGGTATAGTCATCGCTGACCGGCTTCAACTCGGTATCACGGATGACCACCGGCTGGACGGCATTCCACCAGCGGGGGTCACCGGCCTTTAATGTAACGATCTGGCCTCCAACCTTGCTGTTGAGATACAGTTTTCCGGCAATGGAATTAACGCAGGGATCTTCCTTGAGAAGCAGGCCTTTGGTCATGGCAACCTTCCCGAAGTCGGCTTCCTCCACATTATCATCGGCGGCCTTGACGGCCTTGGATTCGAAGAACGCGGAACTCACATTGTAGTACACGTTTCCTTCACAGAGAACGCGGTAGGAGTTGTCGGAATTACGGCAAAGGCGGGTCCAGCACTTGTCCGAAGTTTTCCCTGCTTCCACTTCATTCAACTCGTTGAGGAAGACATTGCGGAGTGCCTTCACGCTGGTAGCCTCTGTCGTCTTGTAAACGCAGAAGATACCGCTGTTGTTGCTGTTCGAGGGCGTTGCAGTCACATAATTGAAGGTACAGTTCTCCGCGAGGACAGTGCCGATCTTCGCATTGTTCGTGAAACGCAAGAAGGTACGGGCGCAGTTGTAGAAGGTGGAGTTCCGGACCACGACAGACTTCGTCAGCCCGGCGCGGATATCGATGAAGTCACCGCCGCTCGCAAGGAAATCGTGGGCGTAGCAGCCCTCGACCCTCCAGCTGTCGGCACCGGTGGAAGTCGAGGCCTCGGCAACGCCGTAAATGCCCTTCGTATAGCCGGTCATTTCGCAGTTGATCATTTCGAACGAACTCAATACGGCTGAGGCATTGTCCACGATGAAACCGTATCCGAGAAGGCCATCTATATAAAGGTCTTCAAGATGGACTACCTTGGCTCCGTTGACGAGGTTGAAATTGGCACCGTTGATAACGGGTTTCTTGCCGTCCTCAGTGGTTTCACCATAGAGATACAGGTCACTGGAAACTGTAAGGAACTGAGCATCCGCCTTAGGATAGGCCGGGATAAGGTCATAGGGAGTCTCGCTGTATTTGACACAGACTTTGACTGCGGCAGTTGCATTGTCGATGGCATTGACCAGTTCGGCGGCAGTCGCGACGCTCACCACTCCGTCAACCATTTCGGGACGGGTGCAGGCTGTGACAGTGCCACGGGCGCCGGCATTTCCGAAAAGGAGTGTAAACAAGTACTCCCTTCCTGCCTGCAGACCCTCGACCTTCTTGGCGCAAGCCTCGATTTCAGCAGGGGTAATCGGGTTGATGACAGCCTTCTCACCTTCGCGCGGAACCACAGGCTCGACCTTTACCGAAGTCAGGTCGGTCTTGTCGGCAGCCTTGTCCCAGGAAATGGACACGGCATTCTTTTCGCGACTGACAACTACGGGATTGAGGCTTGGACGGACGGGATAAGTGTCGAACGAAGCCTTTGCCGGCTCGGGCTTGGCCCACTTGGAGTCCTCAAGCTTGGAGCTGGTGGCCTTGACCCTCCAGTAATAAGTCTTGTCCACGGTAAGCTGTGTGGTGAAAGGCACATCTGCAGCGGCAATCTTTATATCCGGGAGAGAAGGAGAAAAGTTTTCATTTTCACTGATCTGGAGAGTATAACTCTCAACCTCTTTGGTAACCAGCCAGGAAAAAGTCACCTGGTCGCCGCCGGCGACTGAGGCTTCAAGTTCCATAGGGACGAGGCAGCGGGTAAGATCCAACTCAGTAATCTCGTTGAACTCCTTCCGGCACCCAAGAAGCGAAAGGGCTGCCAGGAGGGCGAGAAATGCGTATTTTATGGATTTGCTTTTCATACTCACTATTTTATTTGCGTGCATAGGCATAATCATTCTTGACAGAGCCCTGACTGTCGTCTATGGTACCCTGGAAGATAGGCCAGAACATATATTCGTCAGGATTGTTGACGTAGAGAGTCTCGATCCTTTCATTATACAGGCCCTGATCCTTTCCGTCTGAATCCTGAATCTTCGTGACATAATCCTTGGCGACAGACCAGGTATATGGATCTTTCTCCTCAGTCTCGCCCGGGAGGTATCCGTAGATAATCAGGGATTTACGGTCCGGAGCAATCTGTGTATATATGGTACCGCTCATATAGTTGTAAGGAGCTTCCAGATTGCGGAGACGATAGAGGTCGGCCTTGGTCTCGTCCATCTTGGTTTTCAGAAGGTTCCAGCGGATAAGGTCGGCCTTGCGCAGGAATTCGCCGCAGAACTCGAAGGCACGTTCGTCAACGATGGCGTTGAACATAGCTTCCTTTCCGGAGATTGCGTTGACATAGGCTTCAGCTTCAGACTCGTTGCCGGCGAAAGCACGCTTGCGAACGGGAAGCAGATAAGACTTGGCGTTGGAAAGAGTTCCGACTTCGTTCTCTATTTCGGCGGCCATCAGGAGGATATCTGCGTAGCGCATCACAACCGGCTTGACACCGTCGTTGATATCGCCGCTGTAGTTGTCCATCCAGTCGAAACGATATTTGCCGAAATACCACTTGTCGATGGTGGAACGGACGGGATCGTCGTTCTTGTTGTATTTCCAGTTGACGCAGGTCAGGTCGCGGCGGACATCGTTTTCGGCAAACTTGAACCAGAAGTTCGGCACAGGACCGGCTTCACCTCCCCTGCTCTCACCCTTGGTATAGGAAGAACCTTCGCTCTTGAGGGCGTGGGTGTAGTTCCAGCGGCCGCGGGAGTCACCGAAAGGAATGATGTAGAGAGTCTCTCCGTCGAAAGTCACATTCTGCTTGAGGCTCTGCCTTTTCCAGTAAGACTCAAGGTCCGGAGCCAGACGGCAGCCGCCGTTCTCGATGGCGTCCTTGAGATAGGCCAGGGCCTTGGGATAAAGCTTTGCCTTGGACAGATTCACGTCCGGAGACAGGCGGACTGTACCGGCGGATCCTGTATTCACATACTGTGCAGGATCGCTTCCTTCAGGGCCGGGACGCAGGGCATAGCCCGAGGCGGCAAGAGCGATACGGGCGTAAAGACCCTCGGCAAAGACCTTGTTGATGCGGTCTGTGCGCGAGCCCATAGTAGGATAAGGCAGTCCGGGGATAGCTTCATCAAGGTCCGCAAGTATCTGATTGTAAATCACATCGCGGCTTGACTTGGGCATATAGATAGTCTCGGGAGTTACGCTGTGGAAACGGGCGGGGACATCACCCCAGGTCTTGGTGAGTTCATAATACATAAACGCACGAAGGGTAAGCGCCTCGCTGTAAAGGTAACGCATCTGGGAGTCATTGTCTATGTCGCCATATTCTTTCAGACCCTCGATTGCGAGATTGGCCCTTTCGATACCGTCATAGAGGAAGGAATAGACATTCTTGAAAACTCCGTTGCTCTGGGTATTCAACTGACTGTTGGTAGGGATGATGTCATAAAGATTGATACGGTCCTTGTCAGCTTTCCTGTCAAAAGAATTACGCCACTCGATGTCGGTATTGAAGCCGTAGTAGCAGATGTAGCGGTTGTAGTAGGAATTGTTCTCGGCAAAGACTTCGCTGATACCGAAGACAGCCCTTTCCGCCAGTGCATAGGTGGAGAATACGGTACTTGTCTCGAATGCGGAAGCTGAAGAGGTTTCCAGGACATTGCAGGAAGCCACTCCGACGAGGACAGACACGCTTGCTAAAACAGATATAAACTTTTTCATAAGGCAGGCGGATTAAAAGACAAGATTAAGTCCGGCCACGCAGCCGATGCTCTTCGGATAAGCGGAATAATCCACTCCCGGAGTAAGCGGAGTCTTGCGGCGGGTGTCAACTTCCGGATCATAGCCGGAATACTTGGTAAGGCAGAAGAGATTGGTTCCGGTGATATAGACACGGACCTTGCGCAGATACACCTTCTGGGTCAGTTCCTCGGGAAGAGTATAACCGATGGTCAGGCTCTGCAGGCGAAGGAAAGAGCCATCCTCGAGAGCCCAGTCCGTAAGGACGGCGTTGCCCACGCAGGGGCTCCACATAGTGGTGCCGGCATTGGCAGCCTTGAGGGCAGCAGGATCGGTGATAAGCTCGCCGCTTTTCCAGTCGATATTGGTCCACCTCTTGTCCACATCCATCATATTGATCAGGTTGCGGTCGGTGTACTTACGGGATGAAGTGAACTCTATCTTGTTGGCATTGTAGATCTTCTGGCCAAGCATATAGTTGAAGTTGGCGCTGAAATCGACGCCCTTGAAGTAACCGCTGAGGTTGAAACCTCCGGTGACCTTAGGAAGGGCGTTGCCGATGACCTTGCGGTCGGTCGTATTCACGACATTGTCGGTGCTGCCGTCGATGTTTTTTAGTTTCATCGCACCCGGACGGAGATACTCTTTGCCGATCACGGGGCTACAGTCCGCCACGCCTTTCTTAAGGACCCATCCTCCGTCGACATAATCGAAATCATCCACCTCATAGCGTCCGTCAGAAACATAGCCGTAGATATTGCCCATAGGCTGATTGACCTGGACCAGATAATCCACGCCGATTTCATTGGAAGCCCAGGCAGTGTTGCCGGTGATGCCGCTCTTGGCAAAAGCCGCGTCATCACCAAGGCCTGTAACCCGGTTGCGGTTGTAGGCGATGTTTCCGCCGATATTCAGGGAGAAGTCCTTCTTCTGGACGATCGGGGCGCTCAAGGTGAGCTCAGCACCTATGTTGCGGGTTGAACCAAGGTTGCGGAACTGAGTGTCATAACCGCTGCCGCCGACAGGGAATTCGACGAGCAGGTTCCTGGTCTCGTTGTCATAGGCCTCGAGTGAACCGGAAAGCTTGCCTTTGAGGAAGCTGAAGTCAACACCGATATTATGGGTATAGGTTGTTTCCCAGGTCAGGAACTCATTGTTCATAACCTTACCGGCATAGCCGTAGGACTTGTCCTGGCTGATGATTTCCGTACCGGTGAAATTGAACTCCTTAAGGATGACGCCAGAAGGGATGTTGTTGTTACCGGCGGTACCGAAGGAATAGCGGAGCTTGAGTTGGTCGAGCCAGTTCTGAGTCGAAGCCATAAAATCCTCGTTGGAGATTGTCCAGGATACGGCGGCCGAAGGGAAGAATCCCCATCTGTGGCCCTTGCCGAACTTGGAAGATCCGTCAGCGCGGAGGGTGGCGCCGATACTGTAGCGATGCTTGTAGTCGTAATTGACACGGCCGAAGAAAGACAGCAGATTGTTGTCTGCGTAGTAGTAATTAGTAGCCCTCTTGCGGCTTGAGGCGACGGTGGAGAATTTCCAGGCCTCTTCAGCCCCGAAGAGGAGCGGGAAACCGTCGAGTATAGTCTCGATCTTGTTTGACTTTGTAATCGTCAATTCTTCACCGAGCAGGGCGGTAAGAGTGTGGTCGTCATTTCCGAGAAGCTCGGCGAAATCGTAATTGAGAGTATTTGTGTTACGGTATTTGGTCCTGAAGTTCTCCTGATGCTCGTTGGAAGGTGTTCCGGGCACTGTGGAACCGTCGGAAGCCTGGCCGGAAGTGAAGAATGTCGTAAGGCCGTGGAAACGGTCGTCGTCCTGGCGATAGTCCTCCAGGCCGCCTTCAATCTTGAGCTTGAGGTTCTTGATGATGGTCCAGTTGAAGGCCCCGTTCACATTCCAGGTACGGCGGGAACGCCTGCTGTCATTGTCGGCGACAGCCTGCAGAGGACGCACATTGTCACCGTAGGCAGTCTCGTCCTGATCGCTGCTGAGGCCGGAAAGGGTTATCGGAATAGGGCTGAACTGGACAGCGTGTTTCAGACGGCCGTTACCTGAAAGGGTACCGGAGTTGTCATTGATGGAATTGGCTCCGGCGCCGCGTACCTTGACGTCGGCATAACGGATGCTGGTGTCGAAGCTGATATTCTTGCTGACTTTGAAATGGCCCTTGAAGTTCAGGTTGTCACGGGTATAGTCCGAACCTGTCATAATGGCCTTGTCGCCCATATGGGCATAACCGAGAGTCCAGTTGTAGTTTTCGCCGCTTCCGGAGATGGAAGCGTCAGCGCTGAAGGTGGAGCCGGTGCGGCCGAAAGTCGCCCCGATCCAGTCGTTGGTCGCCATACCCTTGTACTGGTCCATATCCTCCCAGAGGCCATAGACCGGATAATAATCGTCTTCCAACCTGCCCTTTATGGCGGCGAGCTCATACTGGAACTTCACGAAATTCTCGGCGTCCATAGGCTGCAGAGCCTTGCGGTTCGCCATTTTCTTAAGTCCATAATAGGTATTGACCTTCACGGAAACCTTCTGGCCTTTTTCGGCGCTCTTGGTAGTGACGATGACGACGCCGTTAGCACCGCGGCTACCGTAGATGGCAGTCGAGAAGGCGTCCTTCAACACGTCGATAGAGGCGATTTCCGAAGACGGGATATCGTTGATGCTTTCCACGGGGAAACCGTCGACGATGTAAAGAGGACTGGAATCCTGGGTGATGGAGCCGCCACCGCGGACGCGGATCTTGATGTCGGCATCCGGATCGCCTTCCGTCGTGACGACGGAAACACCGGCCATTTTACCGGAGAGGGCCTGCGAGACTGTCGTAACCGGCTGTTCGGCAAGTTTGTCCGAACCGACGGAAGCGACGGCGCCGAGCAGGTCGCGTCTCTTTACCGTAGCATAACCGACCACCACGACCTCGTCGAGGAAGGTGTTGTCGGCCTTAAGCACTACATCGATCTGACTGCGGCCGTCGATGGCGACGGTCTGGTCAGCCAGGCCGATGAAAGAGAATACCAGGTTCACTGCATCCGAGGGAACGGTCAGAATGTAGTCACCGTCAATGCCCGTGATGGTGCCGGTAGTCGTGCCTTCCACGACTACGCCGGCTCCGATCAGCGGTTCACCGCTCTCGTCCGTGACGATACCTTTGACGGTCGTCTGGGCGAGCAATGACCACGAGGCCCCCAGGCAGAGAACTGCAAGAAGAAGTTTCTTTGCTGGATTTTTCATAAGTAATTGATTATTAGTTAATAGGAATTAAAGTTTCTGATAAGTACCATCGGCGTTCTGCGCCGCGACAATATCTTTGACAAGATAATGCAGGTACATTTCAAGATTAGTATAGCGTCCTTTTTTGTCAATCGTAATCTTCGCGGCATCGGAAGCATCGTCCTTGTCAAGGCCGAAAAGCGTCTCATACACGTCCGGAATGCCGTCGCGGTCGGTATCTGAAAGGACCTCGCCGCTGTATGAGGGCCAGGCGACTCCACCGTTTGCAGCCTTGACATCCGAGATATTGTTGATGAGGGCACCGTTCCCGGAAGTGACATTTTGGGCAATCCTCTTGTCCACGGCATCCCTGCTGAGGGATGCTCCGGCCCAGTCGCAGGCCTTCTGCATTGCCACTGATGCGCTATGAGTCGTGCTGTATGCTGCAGAAGCGTCCTTGCCCGCAATGGGAAGGGGCTGCGAAAGCATCTGCTGATAATTGTCGTGACCGCTGCCGTTATGCCAGTAAACTCCACCGCTGCCATTATCCAGGCTGGGATAGCCGGTATGGACATTGCCGGAAATATAAAGCCTGGGATAGCCGTGCTCGATATTGCTGCCGCAGTTGTCGCACTTGGAATAGACGGCATAAGCGTCTACAAAGTACTTCCTGTCCTTGGAGGAAGGTCCCGGCTTGTAATAATTGTTGACGAAGTTGAAACTGCCTCCTTCGCCGCCATAGGCTGAGTTGTCGCCCCAGTTATAGACCACATTGTTACGGAGTTCCACATTTGCACGCCTGGCGGGATTTGTGTGGTTCTCGTAAATATGAGGATGGTCTATGCGGGCGTTGCGGCTGTAGTGGTGGGCCAGGACATTGTGATGGAAAGAAGCGTTCTTTCCGCCCCAGAGGCCGCAGTAGCCGTGATTTCCGCCGCCGGAGGTCTTTTTGTGAAGGCCGCAGCTCTGCATAGATTCAGCCATCAGGCACCACTGGAGGGTGAAATTCTCGTTCCCATAAAATGAGGCGCACTCGTCCACCGACCAGCTCATAGAGCAGTGGTCGAGGATGATATTGTCGTGATAGCGGCCGTTGATGCAGTCCTGTCCGTCGGCCTTGCCTTTTTCGATGTCCGCAGCAGACCACGGAGCCTCGTCTCCCAGACGAAAACGGAGGAAACGGATGATCACGTTGTCAGCTTCAATCCAGGTGCAGTAATTCTTGATACAGATTCCGTCTCCGGGAGCGGTCTGGCCGGCAATCGTGATATTGCCTTCCGTGATTTTCAGGTCACTGGCAAGTTCTATGATGCCCGCGACGTCGAACACTACCGTCCTCGCGCCCTTCTGGCCGACGGCCCATCTGAGCGAGCCGCTTCCGCTGTCTGCAAGCGTAGTCACGTGGAGGACCTGTCCTCCCCTGCCGCCGGTGGTGTACATTCCGCCGCCTTCCGCTCCGGGGAAAGCCAGCGCACCAAGCTCTTCTTCAGCCGCAGGAATAAGGAATGATTCGTAGGAGCCGTCGCCGGGAAGCGGATCATCTTCCGGCTTCTGCTCCCCGCTCGTCGTGGCCGAGAGTAACGCAGACCAGTCGGATTCTCCTGCAGTATTCACCGCTTTGAGCCTGAACTTGTAAAGAGTCCCGGACGAAAGGCCGCCGACGGTGACATAGCTATGGTCGGTAGTCCCTTCCTTGGCTCCGCTGCCGTCCTCCTTGGCCAGGGAATACTTGTAATTCAGGGCTCCTTCGACCATAGGCCACTCGAAACTTAGGGAATTGTCGGTTGCGGCAGTATTTGTAATTCCCGAAGGAACGGATGGAATCTCTACCTTGGGCTTGTCCTCGTTCTGCCGGCCGGAATCGCTTCCGCCTGTATCCGGACTCTCTTTAGAGCCGCACGCACCGAGCAAAACGATGGGTAAAAATATGGAAATCAGTCTGTTCATAGCATCTCATATTCCAGCGCCGCCCAAATCAGGGGGCCAATCCCCTTGGGATCATTCGCGCGCACGCGCTCGTGGATATAATAGTCGTAGTCTCCGCTGCGATTGTTCTTTCCGCCGAGACCGGCGACTTCGCAGCAGTCGTTCAGGCTCACAAGTCCACCCTCCTCGCTGACGAAGTTCCTGATCAGGCTCTCATAGGTCTGGAGGGCATATTCCTGACAGTCCAGAATGCCCAGCCTGCAGCCTTTCAGATAGGCATAGGAGAGCATCGCGTTGACCGTAGCCTCGATGTAATTGCCTTCGGCATAGGGACGGTCCATAACCTGGAACCACATCCCCGTTTCAGCGTCGGCATAAAGCGGCAGAGTCGAAGCGAGTCCTTTGAAAAGGCCCACGAGCTCGTCTTTCTGCTCCCCGTCGGGAATAAGTTCTATCACATCGACAAGGCCCATCATATACCAGCCCATAGCGCGGCCCCAGGCGTGGGCGGACTGGCCGGTCTCCGGATCGCACCAGAACATCTCACGGGAAGAATCCCAGGCGTGGCGGAGAAGTCCGGTCTCCGGGTCAAGGGTATGGTCATAGACCGTAACGAACTGATGGACAATGTCTTTGTAATTGTCCAGCCTAAGGCTGTCCGGAAGATATCGGGCCGTATACTCCGCCAGGAAGGGCTGAGCCATATAGAGGCCGTCCAGCCACATCTGATCCGGATAGACCGCCTTGTGCCAGAAACCGCCTTCGGGGGTGCGAGGCTGCTCCAGAAGTTGGAGATAGAGAGTGTCCATAGCCATACGGTACTTCTCCTTTCCCGTCAGGTCGTAGAGTTGGAAAAGGGTACGTCCCGGGCAGATATGGTCAAGGGAGAAATTGGACATCTTGTACTTGTAGATATGGCCGGTGGAATCGATCACCTCGTCGTACCACTCGTCGACATAGTCCAGATTGTCCTCCGACGCATCCAGGAAGGCCTTGAGTTCCAGGCCTGTAGTGTAGTTCCACTTGAGGCGGCCGTCGAGACCGTCGATGAAAGTCGCCTTGGGGCAGCGGGCCATTTCGCTCCCCACCACCCTTTGGGACAGAGGCGCCTTGGCCGTACACGCGGTCAAGGCGACAAGAAGTATGATACTGAGTCTTTTCATCGGTTGTCGTAAGGATTCCAGCGGATGCCGTCCTGCTCCTGGTACATCACTTTCTCAAAAGTGTATTCTCCGGCCTGACGGGCTTTAAGCTGACGGGACCATTTTACTCGCGGTCCCCTCGCTCCGGGTCCATAATTTTGATATTCAGCGTAATAGGAATTCTTCTTGGTATCCGGCTTGCCGGGTTTCTCCCAGTCGTGCCAGCCTTCCGGAAGGATATGGGCGCCGAGCTTGCAATGGATGAAGACCGTCCTGGCGTAAGCTCCCCAGGGGCGGCCGAGATAGACCTTGTCCACTCCGGGGGCGGCGGTAAGTGTGCAGTCCTTGAAGACATAGCCGTACTTCTGGCCCTCGAAGGTCGAGGCCGCCGTGACATAGCTGTTCTTCTTGCTGTGGAGGGTGCAGCCTTCGAAATAGGCGATGCTGGGGCCGAAGATAAAGTCCGTCGTTCCCTCTATGTAGCAGTCCTTGAAGTAGTTGCGCTTCACTCCGCCGAACTTTCCGTAACGGCCGTAAGTATATAAGGTATCCTGGTTGCCGAGGAATCGGCATTTGTTGAAAAAGAGGAAGTCCCCGTCGGTGAACACTGCCACGGCCTGGGCGATTTCCTTGCCCTCTCCGGCGCTGTTTTCGAAACTCAGGTTCTCGAAAGTGAGGTAACTCGAATGGATATAGACGCTGGCGCTGCCCGAAGTCCCGATTGCGAAATCCCTTCCGGGCCAGTTCTTTTTGGCGTATTTGTCATAGGTGATGATAGTAGTGGCGGCATCCTCTCCTATGAAATGCACGCGGAACTTGCTGTGGGGGATGATCACTTGCTCCTTATAGACTCCGCTGCGGATATAGACGCTGGTGATTTGCGTGTGGGAATAGTCAGGGACGGCGTTCACGGCCTCCTGGACGCTCATATAGTCACCGTGCCCGTCGGCCGAGACCACGATATCATAACGGACAAGGTGCGAAGCGATTGCGGGAATCTGCTCACGTATTTTTCCGCAGACGAGCTCCGCCGCCTTGCGGGCCCCGGCGGCGACGAAATGAGTATTGTCGTTCTTCCCGGTGGAAATCATAAAAAACGCCTTCGAGGCCTCGTCGCCTAGGGATTCTATCCAGTCGAGGGTGGGCGTGGTCAGGTCCAGGAGGGTGACGCCCTTCTCCAAGGCTACCGCCTTCATTGCGGCGGGATAGTCGCCGTGGCATTCGCGGTCCAGTTTTCCTTCCTTGAACCAGCGGCGGGCCACGGGAGTCAGCAGGACGGGGATTCCGCCCATTTCGCGGACTCCGTCTATGTAGCGGCGAAGATTGTTCTGATAGTCGGTCCAGGGCGCTGCATAGCGCTCAGGATCAGACTCTTTCGAGTCATTATGGCCGAACTGAATGAAGACATAGTCCCCGACTTGAATCGCGGCATAGACCTTCGTCCAGTCGCCCTTGTCGATGAAACTCTTGGTGGAACGGCCGTTCTTTGCATAATTGACGACCTTGACCTCCGGGTCCAGGAAATTCTGAAGCATCATTCCCCAGCCGCGCTCGGCACCGGCCTTGGGAAGGTCTTTTTCGGCCATAGTGCTGTCGCCCATCAGATGGATGGTGAAAGACGACGCGCTCAGCCAGATGCCCAGAAGAAGAATTATCTTTTTCATAGACTGATGTTCTCGGCGTAATGGACCTCAGGGGCCTTGGCGGTCACGTAGTTGAAATTCTTGAATTCCACGTTCCTGACCGGCATCTCGGGCAGCCCGTTGATATAGACGGCCTGGCAGGGACCGGCAAGGGAGACATTGGAGATATGGATATCGTGGAAAGAAGGGGTCGTCTCGTCGACCGTGAAGGCAGGCTCGACCTGTCCGTCAACGAGTTCCGAGGCTGCGACTCCGGCATAGTGGAGATTGAAGATAATCCCGTAATTGACTATGTCCTTCATATATATATTGTCGCACCAGATGTCCTTGACCTCGCCGCCGCGGCCGCGGGCGCTCTTGAAACGGAGGCCGACGTCGGTTCCGAGGAAGCGGCAGTCCTTAACGAGGATGTTTTCCACACCGCCGGACATTTCGCTTCCGACCACGAATCCTCCGTGGCCGTGATAAACCGTGCAGTCGGAGATAATCAGGTTGCGGCACTTGCGGGCGTGGCGGCGTCCGTCCTCATCCTTGCCGGACTTGATACAGATGGCATCGTCGCCGACATCGAAGCTGGATCCCGTCAGGATGACATTCTCGCAGGCGTCGATATCGATCCCGTCGCCATTGGCGCTGTAATGCGGATTACGCACGTTTATATTTCTGATTGTCAGGTCCTTGCACCAGAGCGGATGCAGGTTCCAGCAGGGTGAATTCTGGAAAGAGCAGTCCTCGATGAGCACCCTTTCGCACTCGCGAAGGGACAGGAGCACGGGACGCAGGAAGGTCTTGATATAATTCTCGTCCAACTCGTCGGAAGGCTTGTTCAGACTGCCGGCCGTAGCCCTCGCGGCCTTGTAGCCCTCGTTCGGGAACCATACCTTGCCGTCATCGGAAAGCACGCCGTCGCGTTTGAGGATCTCTTTCCACTGGTCCTCGCTGACCTTGCGGCGCTTGACTTCCCTCCACATAGTGCCGCCCCCGTCGATCACTCCCCCGCCGGTAATCGCTATGTCGTGGGCGCCGAGGGCATTGATCGGAGAAACGCAGCGGCGCACGTCGAGCCCCTCGAAGTTAGTGTCCATGATGGGGTACAGTTCCGGGTCGTCCGAAAAGACCAGGATGGCATCCTTGTCAATGAAGAGTTCGATATGGTCCTTGAGCGTAATCGGGCCGCTGAGCCAAAGGCCGGCGGGAACTATGAGCCGGCCGCCTCCTTGTTCCGAGAGTGCATCTATGGCTTTTGCGAAGGCTTCGGTGTTCAGGGTGCTGCAGTCCGCCACTCCTCCGAAGTCCGTCAGAAGGACGCTCCTGGAGGGAATCGAGGGCAGCTGTACCTTTGGCATTTCAAACGGAAGTCCCTCATACAGAGAGTTTTCATCCTGCGCACACGCGAGTGCGAGAAAAGCCGAAGCTATGATTGAAAGGCTCTTAAAAATGCGATTCATCTGGTTAACAGTTTCGTGTCAGGGTACAAATATAGCATTAATTTTTGATTTCCCGTTACCGTGCACGGAAATTTTTGAAAATACTTGTTATTTTGTTTTTTATCTTCTATTTTTGCCAAAGAAATGCAACGGTTTACACCGTGTAATATAGTTGCAAGCAGGCAATATGGAGAACAAAGTAACCATAAATGACATAGCGCGCCTGACGGGCCTGTCGAAAGGGACCGTCGACCGTGTGCTGCACAAGAGAGGGGAAGTTTCCAAGAAGAGCTACGAAAAAGTAATGAAGGTCATCGAAGAACTCGGCTACAAGCCGAATGTCTTCGCCTCCCTCCTGGCCGGCGGCAAAGGATGCCTGATCGCGGTCGTCCTTCCCTCCGGAGAAAAAGGCTCCTACTGGGAACTGGCCGAAAGCGGCATCGCCAAGGTCGGAGCCGACGTGGAAGCCCTGGGAGTGAGGACTCAGCTCTTCACCTACGACCAGTATAAGCCGGAAAGCTTCCATCAGACCTGCACCGAAGTGCTTGAGGCCGCTCCCGACGGCGTCGTGCTGGCCCCGCTTTTCAAAGAGGAGACTTCACAGTTCGTCCTGGACCTTGAAGAAAAAGGTATTCCATACGTTTTCGTGGACTCCCGGCTTGAAAGCGAACACTACCTGGCCTATTTCGGAATGCCTATGTACCAGAGCGGCTACCTCTGCGCCGACCAGCTGACCGGAGGATTCGCCATTGGCAGCGTACTGATAGTACGTGTCCTGAGAGACAAAAGCCGGCAGGCCGATCCCACGAAAAACCGCCGGGCCGGGTTCATAGACTATATGCTTGAACACAGCCCGGAGTGCTCCGTAAGCAATATTTTTATAGATCCCAACGACCCGGACGGGACCTACCAAGCCCTCGACAACTACTTCAAAGCCCATCCCGAAACCCGGCACATCGTGATGTTCAACTCAAGGATCCATCTCCTCGTACCCTGGCTTTCCTCCCATCCGGTCAAGGGACGCAGGGTGGTCGGCTTCGACAATCTGCCGGAAAATGTGGCCGCACTCAAACGTGGAACCGTCAGCTCACTTATAGCCCAGCGCCCCGACGTCCAGGTAAAAAGGGCCATAGAAGCCCTTGCCGAAGCCATTGTCCTTCAAAAACTTCCGCCCCAGAAGGATTCCTTTATGCATATGGACATCCTCACGCGCTATAACGTAGATTATTATTAGGAAGAAAGTTCGCTGAGCTCCAGCCAGCGCATTTCAGCTTCATCCAGCCTCTGACTTATCTCCCCATAGCGGAGAGAAGCCTTTTGAAGCTCCTCCGGATTTAGGGAACCACCCGACAGATCGGCCTCCAGGGCCGATTTTTCTTTTTCAAGCCGCTCTATTTCCGCCTCCAGGGCATTGAACTCCTGCTGCTCCTTCCAGGAAAGTTTCCGCTTGGACTCGGTGCGGACCTTCTGCGCGGCGGGAGCCTTCTCGGACTTTTCCTGCCGGGCGGCCTCGTAGTCCTTTATGAAACTGCGGTACTCGCTGTAGTTCCCCACGAAATCCTTCACCACCCCGTCGCCGCAGAAGACGAAAAGATGGTCCACCAGACGGTCCAGGAAATGACGGTCGTGGGATACGATTATCAGAGAGCCCTTGTATTCGGAGAGATACTCTTCAAGCAGTTCAAGAGTGACTATGTCAAGGTCGTTGGTCGGCTCGTCAAGTATCAGCAGATTAGGCTCTTGCATCAGGACAGTCAGCAGGTAGAGTCTTCGCTTCTCCCCTCCCGAAAGCCTCTCTACGCGGGTGGTCCACATCTCGTGCGGGAAGAGGAAACGGCCGAGAAGATGAGTGTCCTGCACTATCTCCATCACAGTCTGTCCGGGCTTGAATTCCAGGCCATCCTGCCTGTAATAGCCGATTTTCAGCGACTCTCCCCTCTCGATGACGCCCTCCAGAGTTCCGCCCTGCAGATCCGCCCCTGTCAGCAGATTCAGGAAAGTGCTCTTGCCGGAGGCATTGCGGCCGACTATTCCGACCCGGTCGTAGCGCTGGAACTTATAAGTGAAATCCCTCAGGTAGCACTGACCTTCCCACCAGAAGGAAACGTCCTTGCAGTCAATGACTTTGTTGCCGAGATAGGCGGATTTCGCCTGGACCTCCGACAGGTCCACTGACTTGGACACATAAGTATCCTCCGCCCTCTGCTTTATATCCCAGAAGGCCTGCTTACGGTATTTTGCCTTGCCGCTGCGGGCGCAGGGAGTCGCGTGCATCCATTCCAGCTCGCGGCGGAAAAGATTCCTCACCCTCTCCGTTTCAGCATTGTAATTCGCTATCCTCTCCTGCCGTTTTTCAAGGAAATTCATATAGTCACCCCTGTAGACATAGATCTCTCCCCTATCCATTTCCATCACCGTATTGCACACACGGTCAAGGAAATAGCGGTCGTGGGTGACCATAAAAAGAGTGCAGCGGGAATGTTTCAGATGGGACTCCAGAAACTCGATGGCATCCAGGTCCAGATGGTTAGTGGGCTCGTCCATCAGGTAGAAATCCGCCTCGGAGGCGAGCATTTCAGTGAGAGCGACCCTCTTGACTTCGCCGCCGGAGAGTGTACTCATACTCTTGTCGAAATCCGGCAATCCGAATTGGGTAAGAAGCTGCCGGACCCTCAGTTCATAAGCCCAGCGATGGTCTTCGTCCATACCGTCCAGAAATCTGGCGGAATTGGACATTATCTGGTCGAAGATGCTCTTTTCCGGGTCGAAATCATATTCCTGCTTCAGAAAAGCAATGCGTATATCCTTGAGAAAGAGCACCTTGCCGCCACTGTCGGAGGAATCCTCCCCGGAAAGGATCTTCAGCAGCGAAGTCTTTCCAGTGCCGTTCGGCGCAATCAGGGCCACCTTGTCTCCCTCATTGACATTGAAGGAGATATGGTCGAAAAGGACCTTGGTCCCATAGGACTTGGAGATATTTTCTATCTGAAGGTAGCTCGCCATTGCAAGTGCAAATTTAGCATAAATATCTTACTTTTGGGCTGTGGGGCATAAATATTTAACAATCAACTACTTACATAAATAGCCCTGGTTAAAATCAGGTTCTTCGTCACTTTTGATGCAATCCATTAAAAATTAGGCTAATTCATTGATTTTCAACGAATTAGCCTTGCTTTTTACATATATTTTTC
>CACZDC010000047.1 GCA_902779785.1 uncultured Bacteroidia bacterium | reverse complement strand
AAGAAACTCGAATGCGAGGTCATCTCCAACGAGAATGTGGCGACATTCATCAAGGAATTCACCGTCCGCCTCCCTGAAGGCGAGAACATCGAGTTCAAGTCCGGTGAATACATCCAGATTGACATTCCCGAGTACGAGGCTGATTTCTCTGATATGAATGTCGGTCCCGAGTATATCGGCGACTGGGAGAAATACGGCATAACCGGTCTTAAGTTCAAGAACACGGTCCCGACCATAAGGGCCTATTCTATGGCCTCGTATCCTGCGGAAAAGAATGTCATCAAGCTGAACGTGCGTATCGCTACGCCTCCTTTCGACAAGACTCAGCCCAAGGGCGTGTTCAAGTTCGTCCCCGGCGTTCCTCCGGGAATCGCCTCGACCTTCGTCTTCTCCCGCAAACCGGGCGACAAGGTATGGATCAGCGGCCCTTACGGCGAATTCCTTCTTCCGAAGGATGACCCGGACAGCCAGGAATACATCTTCGTCGGCGGCGGTGCCGGTATGGCTCCTCTGCGCAGCCACATTATGCACCTGTTCAAGACGCTGAAGACAAAGAAAGAAGTCCACTTCTTCTACGGCGCCCGCGCCCTTGTCGAAGCCTTCTATCTGGAAGATTTCGCCGAAATCGAGAAGGAGTTCCCGAACTTCCACTTCCACCTTGCCCTGGACCGTCCGGACCCGGCAGCCGATGCTGCAGGAGTGAAATACACCCCTGGTTTTGTCCACAATGTGATGAACGAAACCTACCTCAAGAACCACGAGGCTCCCGAGGACGTGAAGTATTTTATGTGCGGTCCGCCTATGATGACCAAGTGCGTGTGCGAACTGCTGGACTCCCTCGGCGTCGCTCCGGAGAGCATCCTCTTCGACAACTTCGGCGGATAGGTCCCTATTCGTGAAGGTACCTCAGTACCATTATACGTATGCAATCGGCCACGTGCTTTTCGGAGTCCGTGGCCTTTTCGAATAATTCAGCCAGGTTCTTGTACTTGGTCATCTCCCTCAGATCGTCTTCAGAAGAGAAGATGTAGCCGATGTATTCTTCGTATGCGTCGTCGGCGGAATGCTCCAGTTCCGCGACGCGGTCGCACTGGAGGGAAATCGCCGAAGCCTTGTGGGAAATGTCCCACAGAAGAGGCAGAAGTTCCTGAAGAGCCCTGGCCTCGCTCTGGATTATCTGGGCAAGGTCAAGAAGCTGGGAGTCTATCTTTTTAGGATTATATATAAGGACTGCCTTGGAGGCGTCTTTTATGACGTCCAGGCAGTCATCCATAGACATTGCCACTGTGGTAAGGTCCGTACGGCTCATAGACCCGATCAAGCGCTCCGACAACTGTTCCCTGAATTCGGTCAGGAGGGCGTCACACTGCACCTCGCAGGTTTTTATCTCCTTTTGGTAACGTTTCCACTCATCCTGGTCTTTGGTGGAAAGCATATTGACAAGCGCCTCCGATGCCTGACAGAGGAAGGCGGCCTGCTGGGAAAAGATTGGCATCAAATCCTTTTTGGACCTGAAAATGTTGCCGATAGCCTTGAAAAAATACATAAATAAATTTTGTTGTATATTTTTTTCTTGCCCACAAAGGCCCGAAAACAGTTAATGAACCCCCTCAAAGATAAAAATCTGCATTCCACGCACCTGATTCCCTTCCATTATCCGTCTTTCAGTCCTAGCTTTGCAAGCAAACATCAGCAGGATGAAAAGCAGAAAAAACATATTCACAGGCCGGAATCTGACAAACACAAAACGCTTTCTGAATTGCACCCGCTTCGGGAGCCACGCTTCTGTGGTACTACTGACAGCTCTCCTGTCTCCGGCCTTTTTTTCCTGTCAAAAGGCAGGGACCCACACGCCGGCGAGGCGATTCCCTGTGCAAATATATATACAACGAAGCGAAAAAACAATGCTGAGAAGCCTTGATTTGTTCTTTTTTCACGATGATGAACTCCGAAGACTGGATGCCTACCAGCACGTGGACGCGCCCTCGGAATCTCCGGTGGAAGGAATAGCGGGAAGCGGAAGACACATCCTCGCTGCTATCTCAAACTACCCTGGAAATTCCTATTCGTGGATGGATATCCAGTCATTCAGTCAGCTGTCTTCCAGGCAGTTCCGACTCGAGGACGACGACCCCGGGAACCCTCTTCTGTACGGTGTGACAGAATTGGAAGAAGGCCGTTCCCGCAGCTGCAAGCTGAAACTGGAACCAATGCTTTCGGCTCTCCGTCTCCGCTCACTTTCCTGTGATTTCAGCGGAAGATCATACGAGGGAGAGACACTCAAATCAATATCGATTTACCTCATTCACGTCAACAGCGTTGCAAATCCCCTTTCTCCGGACGGGATCCGTGAGGAGAGTTATATCAATCCGGGCTATCTTGACAGGAAGGCCGTGGAGAGTCTCAGCCATCCCGAGATGCTGTATATGGACTTGGACAAGGATGTAGGCGAGGCTCGGGAGGAAATTGACTGCACCCTTTACGCCTACCCGAATCCGATCAGCGAAGAAAGCCTTGGAAGAACATTCACCCGTTTTGTCATCGAGGGCAGTCTCGCCGGAAAGACCTGCTACTACCCGATCAATCTGCCGGGGCTAGGAGCAAACAGGAAATATACGATGGATATCACTCTCACAAGGATGGGCTCGCCGGATCCGGACATTCCGGCCGAAACGGGAAGCATAATACTTGAAACGGACATAAAACAATGGGCAGAATTCGACGAATACTCTGTGCGCTTCTGATATTGCCGCTATCCTGCGAAAGCGAGGAACATCCTGAAACCGTGCAGACTACGATAATACTGGAGCTCCCTTCCACACGATCCGCAGACCCGGACCAGTATAGGATAAGCGATTACAACCTGTGGATATTCCATCCAAACGGCACCCTTGAGGAAAGGCGCTATGTGAGTCCAAGAGAGCTTGCCTCTCTCGGAGGCGAGGCAAAATACCGGACTAAACTGCTGAAAGGGATTCCGTACCGCATCTATGCCTGCGCCAACCTTGGCTATGAACTCCGCATAGACGACGAAGCCGGGCTGAAAGCCTACCGCTATCACCTGGCCTATCCGGACGAATATTCCACCGGACTGCCTATGGCCTCCGTTCTGGAGAAGGCTTGCGTGGAGAATGAGGGGGAAACGCTTGGGCTCGCCCTTGAAAGACTGCTTGCGAAAGTGGAACTCAGCATAGACCGCAGCGCCCTGGACGCCGACGTCAGTTTCACGGTCAGGGAAGTCAGCGTAGGAGGCTGCCCATCTTCGGTAACTCCCTTCTCCCCTTCCAAGGCTGAACACTCCGGCCAGGTATTCAACAATGGTTTCATAAAGAACGGGATGCAGACAAGTCCTCTCAACAGAGAGGTTCAGGTCGGGAAAAGCGAAAGCATCTGTGTCTATCTGCTTGAAAACCTCCAGGGAGATCTTCTGGAGAACGTAGTCAGCGATCAGGGGAAAGTATTCAGCGACAGCAGGTTGGCAGAGATTTGTTCCTACATCAGGATAAAGGCTGAATACTCCTCTCCGGACTATAGGACCAAGCCCGGCGAATATCTTGTCTATCGCTTCTATCTCGGAGAAGACCGCAACAATTTCGATGTTCGCAGGAACACGCATTATACGGTCAGCATCCGCCCTGAAGGAGACGGGCTGAACGAAGACAGCTGGAGAGTAGACAAAAGCGGTATCGAGCCACAGACACGCTTTGAACTTCATCCCGCGGCCTTCAACACTTGCACTAGCAGCGAAGATTTCCACATCTGGTGCGACATCGCTCCGTCCTGGACTCCGGTAGAGATCGAGCCGCTTGCCTATGATGACGACATACGAGTAGAAGAACTCTATGACTATCAGATAGATCCTGACGGGCACGGGCTGGTAATCCATCCGCATAAAGGCGGTACGGCTATGGTATATATAAAAGCAGGGCATCCCGTGAACCGGGACACCCTGGCTATGCTGGTAGTCGACCCTTAGCGGCCAGAATACATATCTTCGTAGTACTTGAGATAATCGCCGGAAGTCACATTGTCCATCCAGTCCTGATTGTCCAGATACCAGCGGACCGTCTTTTCAATGCCTTCCTCGAACTGAAGTGACGGCTCCCAGCCAAGTTCCCTCTGAAGCTTGCTGGAATCAATCGCATAGCGCAGGTCGTGTCCGGCACGGTCGGTGACATAGGTAATCAGGTCCATATCGGAACCCTCGGGGCGGCCAAGCAGGCGGTCGACGGTATTGATCAGGACTTTGATGATGTCGATATTCTTCCACTCATTGAAACCGCCGATATTGTATGTCTCGGCGATTTTGCCCTTATGGAAAATCAGGTCTATCGCCCTGGCGTGGTCCTCGACATAGAGCCAGTCGCGGACATTCTCGCCCTTACCATAGACAGGGAGAGGCTTGCGATGACGTATATTGTTGATAAACAGCGGGATAAGTTTCTCAGGGAACTGATATGGGCCATAGTTATTGGAGCAGTTGGTCACTATGGTCGGGAGACCGAAGGTGTCGTGGAAGGCACGCACGAAATGGTCCGAAGAGGCCTTGGCGGCACTGTAGGGACTGTGTGGCTGATATTTGAGATCCTCGGTGAAGAACTTCTCACCGTATGCAAGGTGGTGCTCGCCGCTGGAAGCCTTGGTCGTGAAGGGAGGTTCGATTCCCTCGGGATGGGTCATTTCCAGTGCCCCATAGACCTCGTCGGTAGAGATATGATAGAATCGCTTCCCTTCCCAGTCTCCGTTCCAGGCAGCCTTGGCGGCCTGAAGCAGTGAAAGAGTTCCCATCACATTGGTCTGGGCGAAGGTGAAGGGATCCTTGATGGAACGGTCCACGTGACTCTCGGCCGCAAGATGGATGATTCCGTCCACCTTCTCCTCCTGCATAAGCTTCAGAACTCCCTCAAAATCACAGATATCCATCTTGACGAAGCGGTAATTCGGCTTGTCCTCGATATCTTTCAGGTTGGCCAGATTGCCCGCATAGGTCAACTTGTCCAGGTTGATTATCTTGTAATCAGGATATTTGTTGACCATCAGCCTGACCACGTGTGAGCCTATGAATCCGGCGCCGCCGGTAATGATTATTGTCCGCTTCATATTATTGGGATTTCAAATTAGCTATGCATTGTTTAAGTGAATCGGTCCAGTATGGAACCGAAATGCCGAAAATCTCCTTGATTTTACTCTTGTCCAGGACGGAATAGGCAGGACGCCTGACCTTTGAGGGAAATTCATCGCTGTGGCAAGGCTGGATGTCACAGGAAAGCTGGCCGGAGAACTCGGCTATCATTTTGGTAAAGTCATACCAGCTGCACACACCTTCATTGCTATAGTGATAGATACCGCATTTGGACTCATCCGCAGCGACCTGAGGCAGAATATCTACAATGACGCGCGCCAGGTCAGAGGCGTAAGTCGGAGTCCCGGCCTGGTCGAATACGACCTTCAGAGTGGGCTTTTCCGCCGTCAGGCGGAGCATTGTCTTGACAAAGTTTTTCCCATACTCGCTATAGAGCCAGGCGGTGCGCAGAATCAGGTGACGGACGCCGCTTCGAAGAATGGCCTGCTCGCCGTGGAGTTTAGTAAGCCCATATACCCCCGTAGGAGTCCCCTTCTGCTCCTCCCGGCAGGGAGTGTTGTACGGCTCGGCTCCGAAGACATAGTCCGTGGAAATATGGACAAAAAGACCTCCGGCCTCCTTCATCGCGGCGGCGAGATATCCTACCGCCGTGGCGTTCAGAAGCTCGGCAAGAGCCTCGTTGTCCTCCGCGGCGTCGACGTTGGTATAGGCGGCGCAGTTCACTATGGCCTCGATTCCCTCCTTCGCGACCAACTCACGGACAGCCTCAGGATCGGTGATATCCAGAGATACGGTGTCATCTCCCGGAACAATGTCGGTAAAAATCCAGACATTATCCGGAGAAGCCACCTTGCGAAGGCTCAACCCCAACTGCCCGTTGGCCCCGGTCACAAGTATCTTCATAGGGCGTAATAATCTGTGTTGTAGTCAAATAAGTCCGTCGCCTCGGAAAGTCTAGGATGATGGCGGTCCTTCTCAGAAAGAATAATGTCCGAAGCGGGAATCTTCCAGTCAATACCAAGCTCCGGATCGTCCCAGGCGATTGCACCTTCCGCCTGAGGTGCGTAGAGTCGGTCGCACTTGTACTGGAAGACGGCTTCCTCGCTGAGCACCGCGAAACCGTGGGCAAAGCCTTTCGGAATGAAGAACTGGCGGTGATTCTCCCCGCTGAGCTCCACGGCGACGTGCTTTCCGAAAGTCGGAGAACCGACGCGGATATCCACCGCGACGTCAAGAACCCGGCCGCTGACGACCCTGACAAGTTTGGACTGGCTATGCTCCCCTTTCTGATAATGCAGGCCGCGGAGCACTCCGTAGCGGCTTTTGCTCTCGTTATCCTGTACGAAATCTATTTCGCGTACGGCGGCGTTGAAATCCCTCTGTGACCAGGATTCCAGGAAATAGCCTCTCTCATCACCGAAGACCTTTGGCTCGATGATGAAAACTCCTTTGATATATGTTTCAGTAACTTCTATCATCAAAATTCGTCAATCTGGACCGCAGGATTCTTCTCGAACTCATCGGCCATACGCATCAGATACTGCCCGTACTGGTTCTTAAGCATCGGGGCGGCAATTTCACGGAGCTTGGCGGGACTGATCCAGCCTTTGCGGAGAGCAATACCCTCCAGGCAGGCGACCTTCAGGCCCTGACGCTTTTCTATGGTCTCGATATAATTCGTGGCTTCGGAAAGCGAATCGTGAGTGCCGGTATCCAGCCAGGCAAAGCCGCGGCCGAGAGTCTGGACCTTAAGCTCTCCGGCGGAGAGAAACTCCTGATTCACAGTGGTAATCTCCAATTCCCCGCGTGCGGAAGGCTTGATATGCTTTGCCACATCCACTACCTTGTTGGGATAGAAATACAAGCCGACCACGGCATAATTGCTCTTGGGCTGAGCAGGCTTCTCCTCAATGCTGAGGCAATTCCCCTGCTTGTCGAATTCAGCGACGCCGTAACGCTCCGGATCGCTCACCCAATAGCCGAAAACCGTAGCCTTGGATTCCTCCTCCGCCGTACGAACCGCCTCCTTCAGAAGCCCTACGAAACCAGCCCCGTGGAAGATATTGTCCCCAAGCACAAGGCAGGCACAGTCGTCGCCTATGAACTTCTCGCCGATTATGAAAGCCTGCGCCAGGCCGTCCGGCGAGGGCTGCTCGGCATATTCGAAACGGACGCCATAGTCCGAGCCGTCACCCAGCAGGCGGCGGAAACCGGGCAGGTCCTGAGGAGTAGAAATAATCAGGATATCACGGATGCCCGCGAGCATCAGCACCGATATGGGATAATACACCATCGGCTTGTCATAAATCGGCAGAAGCTGCTTGGAAACTCCCTTGGTGATGGGATAAAGCCTTGTTCCGGATCCTCCGGCGAGTACTATTCCTTTCATAAGCTGCGATTAATCAAACAAAGATAATCATTTTCGCGGAATCTTTACCCAAGAGTCGCAAATCCCTTCGTCCGTACCGTCCAAAAATGGTGAAGGAGCCGTCACCACTCCCCTTTCCGCCTCACCGAGCCAGGCTGCCCACCAGCTGAAGGATGAATTAGCGGCTATGGCGTTGCGGCAGTGCATCATAAGCGCCATATCCTTCCAGTCCTCATTCCGGAGAGAATTGTGGTCTCCTACCCACTCCAGGCTGGAAGTATGGGAGCAAAGCGCCTTGTCCACGGCCTCGTCGTACTCCCCGAAAACGAAAAAATGGGGATCATCCAGTTTCGAGACCATATATGCGGCAGCATCGAAGTAATAGCTCGGCGGGAGAGCCCATCCCAGATTCTTGTAATCGCCGCCCCTGACGTGGACAAAGACGGAATTCTCATATAGACGGATTCGAAGAAGGGTCGTCTGGTTGAAAGTATCGTCGAGGGCGAAGGACGGAAAGGCAAAGGCCTTTTTCAGATATGGCTTCAGAGATGAAAAATACCCCTCATTCTGGAAATAACCCTCCCACAAGCCACCACGAGGGTGATCCATAAGCGAGGGATCGAAGCGGTGATAACTCGTCACGGTTTCCACATTCTTCCTCCTGGACAAGCGTCGGACAAGCGAACGGTCCGCCAGCGGAACCGGAGCGGAAAATACGTCCAGCGCATAATCCCGCATCACGACACCGTCAGAATTTTCTTTTTTCTCTTTATTTACAATTGTTTCCACAGCTTCTTCAAACCAGGACAAGTCGAACTTCACCCGTCGCCCAAGCCGTTCGGCCAGAGCGCAGCCAAAGGCATACTGGAACATCTGGTTTCCAAGTCCGCCCATCAGTCTCACTACGACCGGACGCTTGAAACGGGAGAAGAAACGTTTCTTTCCTTGCAGAGGAAGAGTCTTGGGAAGCGGCCGTTGGACGGCAGGCAGTTCAGATACGAGAGAGCTTGTCGCCCCACGCCACTCTTCCCTCCGTGTCAGGAAATCAAGCATCCGGCGGTGGATATACCAGTCCGCATTATGAATTGCTTCGAGATCTGCGTGACAAAGGCTGTCCGGCCTTTCCCTGTACTCGAGAAGAACTTCCGGAAGATTGACTATTTTCACCAGACGGGCTGCCCTCGCATAAAGTTCATAGTCCTCGCAATACCTGCATTTCTCATTGAAATTCAAACCATAACGCGAGAGAATCTCCTTGTTGAACATTACCGTGGAGTTGCCGAGGCAATTTTCCCGCAGGAAATCCAGATAGCCAGGCAAGGTCGGAAGGCAAACCATAGTGTCGGAGGGGAAACGATGGAACCAGCTCCCGCATATTCCGACATCAGGATGCTTCTCCAAAAAGTCCAGCTGCTTTTCAAAACGCAGGGGGTGCGCGATGTCATCCGAGTCCATTATGGCGCAGAGGCCGGCGGAAGCTTCTTCTACAAGGCGCTTGCGGGCGTAGGCTACTCCTCCGTTCTTCTCGTGCATAAGCCTTATCCTGTCGTCGGAAGCGGCATAACGCTCCAGAAGGGCTAGCGTATCCTCCCTGGTGGATCCGTCGTCGTAAATCAGGAATTCGAACTCGGTGAAACTCTGGGACAAAATACTGTCGATTGCCTGCGAAAGATACTCCGGCTCGGTATTGTAAACCGGCATAAGTACGGAAAGCCTGGGCGATGTCATATCCTGTCGTTCTAATTTTTGTAAAGATATAAAAAAAACTCGTCAGATGAAAAAAAACGCTATATTTGTCCTATCAAGACTTGCCTATGTGTTTTGCAATCAGATTCCGGAAAAACAAGCCACGCCGCATTCTAGTAGTCGCCCAGGCAAACGTCGCGTCGACGGCCGGCGGCTCGATCACGGTGTTCTTTCACTTTTGCCGGCTGCTCTCCGACCTGGGCTATGAAGTGACGGGAAGCTGCTTCAGCGAGGACCCGCGCAAACCCTCGTCCCTAGATGAGAGAGTACATTTCGTCAATCTCCACTACCTCTACGGCAAAAGAAAGAATTACGACAAAGCTTACAATCGCTTCGTGGGTGAATGGAGGCCGGACCTGATTGTATTCTTCTACCCTCATTACTGCCTGGAGATGCGTCTGAGCCGACGTTTCAACAAGATTCCGCGGATAATAATGTTCCATTCCAGGCCGGATTTCCTCTTCTCCCAACTGGAGGATTTTCCTCAGAAGCTCCAACCCTTCTACGTCAATACCTGCTCCCAGGTCCTCTTTGAAAGCTACCGTGCCCTGCTGCCGGATTACATCCGCAGCGGAGAGGTCCACGTAATCGCGAACGGTATCAAACAGTTCCCCGAGCGTGCGGAGGATGAAGGCGAGCACAAGAGAATAGTCTATTTTTCCCGAGTCGATTCGCTCAAGGGAGTCGATCTGCTTATGGAATCTATGGTTGCAGTCAAGCAGAAGCATCCGGACTGGCGCGTTGACATCTACGGCGACATAGAACCGGAAGAATATGCCCGGGAACTTGGAGAAGCTATACGGGGGAAGGGGCTGACTAAGCAGATATGCCTGAAGGGAAGATCGTCCCGCGGCATCGAGGAGACCTTGTCCGATTATGATTTCAGCGTTTTTCCCTCCCGGGTGGAGGGCTTCAGCATAGGACTTGGAGAGACCTTGTCAATGGGGCTTGCCACCATAGGCTACCGCTTCTGTTCGGGGGTCAATGAAATGATTATAGACGGGGTAAACGGTTATCTCTGCGACAATCCGGAGGAATTTGCCCAGGCGATGATCCGACTGATTGAAAAGCCTGAAGAAAGGAAGGAAATGGGCAGGAAAGCCCGGGAATCAATGCGTCAGTATGCCCCTGAACTGATAGACGAGAAATGGGCCGGACTTGTAAAATCCATTCTTGGTGAATAAATTATGGCGATGAAAGTACTCTGGACCGCGAATATTCTATTCCCTGAAGCTAAGGCTCTTCTGGAAGGCAGGAAAACGGACCTGGCTTCTTCGGGTGGCTGGCTGGTCGCTGCGGCCGAGGCCCTGGCCTCAAGGGAGGACACTCAGCTGCACGTCGCCTGTCCCGCCGCGGTTACTTCGATACGGCACCTGAAGGGAGAGAGGATCCATTTTCACCTGTTTCCGGGCCTGCAGAGCTCCGGAGAGCCGTTCTATGGAGACAAGCCGGAACTCGACAGTGTTTTCAGAACGCTGATAGATTCCGTCAAGCCGGACATAATCGATATCCACGGCAGCGAATACGCCCACAGCCTGTCCTGCCTAAGGGCCGCCGGGGACATCCCCACTGTCCTGACTCTTCAGGGCTTCCTCCACGAATGTGCGGAACACTATCACGACGGTCTTTCGAAATGGACGATTCTAAGCCATAAAAGGCTGTTCAAAAAAGGAATCCTGCAGGAAGAGGATAGTTTCCGCAGCCGAGGCGAGGTGGAGAAGAGACTGCTCTCCCAAGTCCGCCACTTCATAGGCAGGACAGAGTGGGACAAAGCCTGTTCGCTACGTTTCAGTCCTGACGCCGATTACCATAGCTGCAACGAAAGCCTCAGGGATGCCTTCTACGATGGCTGCTGGAGATGGGAGGACTGCCGCAGGCACAGCATATTCATCTCGCAGGGTTCGTATCCTTTGAAAGGACTTCATCAGCTACTCAAGGCGATGAGGGGAATACTTGACAAATACCCGGATACGCTTGTCTGTATCGGCGGAGCCAAGATTACGGAAGGGCGCAAAAAGCACCTCAGTAACTACGGGCGTATAATCGCCTCTATGATAAGGAGATACCATCTCTCGGAGCACATCCTTTTCACCGGAGCGCTGGGAACAAGTGAGATGAAAGAGCAATTCCTGAAAGCCAATGTTTTCGTATGCCCATCGAGCATAGAGAACAGTTCCAACTCTCTGGCCGAGGCCCAGATTCTCGGAGTTCCCTGCGTCGCATCCAGGCGCGGCGGCACTCCAACGCTCATTCCCAACGAACAGATGGGACTGCTCTATGACTTCAACGATACAAAGGCTCTCGGACGCTGCATCTGCCGGGTCTTCGAATCTTCCGACTCTTTCGACAACACCCAGATGCGCCAGATGGCACTTGAACGTCACGACAGGCGGCGCAACTGCGAAGCGCTTGTCCGCATTTACAACGAGATTATAAAAAATGGCTAAGAAGCATTATCTGATAATAGCCCTGGACGTTGCGGAGACGGCGCCCGGCATAGTCTTCAAACAGCTGATACGTTCTCTGGCAACTTACAGCGACATTACTTTGCTGGCGCAGGCTGTCGACAAGAATTCGATTCCAGAAAACCTAAGGCTGCTGGAACTTCATAAAGGGGTTGAATATTGGGGCAAGGCACAAAAAAAATGGCTCAAGTATGGCTCTAATCCCCGAGATCAGCGCTGGGCGGAGAAATCGTTCCGGAAATACAAGAAGGAGATACTTTCAGACAGTTTCGATGCAATAATCACTCTTTGTTCAAACGGTTATTATTCCTCCCTCAATCTCGGAAAAATCATAAGTGAGAAACTCCGGAGGCCATATTTCATCTACAGCGTGGACGGAATGCCCTCACCGCTTCCCTGGCTTGGCGGCGACAGCGTTCTCCACAGTAAAATCAGCGAAGGACTTCGCCCGCTTTGCAACTGCGCAGATCTCTTCATCCTGTCCAATCCCCTGATGGCAGCTTATCAGAAGACGGTCCTTCCTGAATTCCAGGGTTCGTGGGACTATCTTTTCACACCATACAGGCCGCTGCCCGCGGATTTTTCCCTTAAAAAGCACGATGGTTTCAACATCCTCTATGCCGGAAGCCTCTATGGATTGAGGAGAATTGACGGACTCATCGCTGCGTTCAGGCGTTTTCTAAGCGAAAAGCCCGATGCGACTCTTTATTTCGTCGGAGAAGTCGTCGAAGACTACAAGCATCTCGCCGAGGATCTTGTCGAGAAGGGTAAAATCGTTTTCAAGGAGCCGACAAGCCGGATTGACTCATATTATGCGATAGCCGACTGCCTTATAGACATCGCTGCGGACATCCCCGACGATGTTTTCCTCTCTAGCAAGGTCATCTGCTATCTGCCCTACGAAATCCCCGTCGTTGCCATTTCAGGCGCGAACTCCCCCGTATCCATAATAATGGACGGCTGCGAGTCCATCCTTCACTGCCACAACGATGCGGATGAAATTCTCAAGGCCCTGGAGCGCTCGCAAGGGATCAGAGACTTTTCAGACCGGGCCCGTCTGCTTGACATCTTCAGTCCGGAGAGCATCTGCCGCCGTTTCAGGAAAATAATTGAGAAACATATTGACCGTGAGCCGCTTATTGTAAGCCTGACTACCTGGAAAGCCCGCATCCGCAACATCCCGGCGGTTCTTGACAGCATATTCTCCCAGACCCTTCCACCGGACAAGCTAGTACTTAACCTTGCAACAAACGAAATTGTACCTGATGACATCCAGGCCTATCTTGACAGTCACAAGGTAGAAGTAAACCGAGTCCCCGACACAAAGGTCTATAAGAAACTGATACCCACTCTGAAACAATATCCCGAGGCCTGCATCGTCAACATAGACGATGACTGGATCTATCCCTCCGGTATGCTGGAAGAGTTCGTGCGCATACACTGCCAGGACCCGAATCACCCCATCAGCGGCAACAGGGAAATAGCCTTCCATATGGCTTGCCACTGCGGCTGCGCTTCTCTGACGAAACGACGTTATTTCGGGCAGTATCTGGACTGGATAAATGACGAAGTGATGGAGAACTGTCCCAGCGACGACATAGTCTTCTCATACTTCGCCACCAAGAACGGATATCCATATATCCATACTGATTCTCTGTATTTTACGAACCTGACCCCCTACAATCCCTCAGAGGCACTTTCGGGAGACAGTTCCCTCGCATCCCTGGGAATACAGAAGAGCTGGCGCTATCTCACTCGGCGTTTCGGCCATCCGAGCAAAAGCACCGCGGCCTTCTTCTTCAACCGACTGATGCACTGGATGTTCGAGATTTACAGGGACCCGGCCAGAGGCAACGGGAAATACCTGAGACTGTTCGGGATAGAGTTTACTATAGCTTCTTCCCCTTGTCCAAAGGAATCCTGATCCTGAAGAGAGTCAGATATTTCACCCGCGTCACAGGATCTCGTGTAAGGGAAAAAATGCCCTCGAAGAAGGGGGAAACATTATAGTGATACCATAGCAGGAAACGCTCACGGCGGTGCGGCTCAGCCGTATCTACCGGGATAAGGGACAGTCCGCAAGCAGATACAACGAAGGACAGGATTCTCTCATAGACGTGGGCCAGAGAGCCATTGCCGTGGGATACAGAAGCGCAGCTGAACATTTCGGCGCCGATCGGAGCCTTGACTATGAAGCCGAACGGAGCCATACGCGCAAGAAACATAGTTCCTGCGCAGAAATGCCTGTCCTCCACACTCAGGCCTATCCGTGACATCTCTTCCGAAAGTGCCTCGTTATCCTCCGGGAAAGGGCTTTCCGCAGTAATAAGGAAGATTCTTTGGCAGAATAGCCCGGCAGAGGGGTCCTGCTCGAAGCGCATAATCAGGCGGCGGAAAGTCTCCGGACTTTCCAAGAGGGCGTCTACGAGCCGGTCACGCCATACGTTCCCCTTGATTGGTACACTCCTCCATTTCATCCTCTTTTTGAACGGGGCCTTCGTATGGAGTTTCATCACATAATCGTAGCGGCTGATATCCAGGCTTTTCAGAATATGGATAAACGGCCAGAGGTCGTAGCCCATATTCCCGAGCTGAAACATCATAGCGTCCGGGCGAAACGAAAGGATTCGTTCGCGGGAGGCTTCTTCCATATGGGAGTAGCTTACGGCAAGGTCCCATTCGCAGCCGCAGATATTCTCCATCTTTTCCAGGAACCAGGGAATCTGGTCCTCGTAATAGACGTGAAAATGAACAAGCAGGCGTCCCATCTCTAGATTTTCTTTTTAAGATAGCGAAGATAGCGTCCGGCCATCAGAAAGGGATTGCGCCTCAGGAGCCACTTCAGATAGCCCTCGCCCTCCAGACGGGCGAAATCGGCCTCGACGGCCGAGACAAGAGAGGCCGGAAGAAGCGGCATCACCCTTGAGAGCTGCGCGCCCATATTGCCTTCGTGCCTTTTGAACGAGGCCTTCTTTATAAAGGGGAAAGACTCGCGGACAAGCCTTAGAGGGGCGTCGTAGATGGATTTTCCCTTAAGCGAGAAGGGAGAATGGATGCTGCAGTTGTGGAATAAAAGGAGCTTGCAGAAGCCAGTCTCATAAACTTCACAGATTTCCTCTTTGCTCCCGGCAGGCGCGACGCCCTCAAGGAAAGAGCGGAACCATTCGCTGCGGAAGACCGACGGAGCGAGTCCTATGAACCAGGACTGAAGATGGGCGTGGCGCCGGGAAGGATGCCACGCAAGGCCGAAGGCGTCCGCCCCGCTGCGCTCGAGTTCTCCGAACCAATATCCGAGGTCACCGATCGGGCCTATGACGGAATCATTCAGAAGATATACAACATCGTAATCCTGAAGCGGAGCATCCTTGAACGCACGTTTGTAGGAGCCGAAATCATATTCCCCGTGATGCTCGGCTTCAAGCGAGCAGACAAGCCCCTGCAGTTTAGCCTTCTCAGCCTCCGGCAGCGGATTGTCCGAGACGAAACGGATGTCACCGTAAGGCTTCAAGGCCTTGAGATAGTAGAGAGCAGTCTCACTTATAACTCCCTGAGGATCAAAGGCTGCGAAGAGGAAAAGGCGCCGGCGCCGTGGCCTCAGCAGATGGTCGGCGAAACTTCCCGGAAGCGGAGAACGGGCGGAAGAAGACTTGTAGTCAGTCTTCTGGAACAGTGCTCCGGAGCAAATCTCCCTGAAAAGAGCATCGTCATAGGGCTTGTCGGCATACTGGTGCCAAAGCACGTGCGTCGGATCTTGATTTTGCTGAGGCATAGCGGCAAAAAGGCTGGCAGCCCTTCGATTGGCCAGCACGGCATAGCCGAAAAGAAGCTGATGGACAAAATAATCCACAGCCTTGTCCTCCTTTTCCCAGTAGGAAAATACCGCCTCACGCCACTGTACTGCCGCTGCGGTAGACAAAGAAATCCTCCTTCCAGAGCCATTCAGGCAGCTTTTCGGGGAGATAATCCGTAGCGTCCATCCATACTCCCCCGTGACGGTACAGGAGCTCTATACGGCAGATGTCGGCAAAATGCGCAGCCTTCATCTTTCCGCTTTTCCACTTGTCCATAATGAACGGCGGAAGAGAAATCCAGTCGGAAAGGCTGTTTTCGTCCAGCACCACAAGTTCGCAGTCCGAATGGGCACGGATGCTTTCAAGGCAGGCACGTACAAGGGCCGGAGCCTTGTCTTCCCCCTGCATCCAGAGGGTAAAGATGCGGCGCGGCTCATCCCTGAGCACTTCATCCTCGGGAACAGCCTTCACCATATCGGCATAAGCCGAGAGGTACTTTGCCGCGGCATAACGGATTGCACGGCCACGCTTTCTCCTTCGCTCCAGGCGGGAATACCAGGGCGGATTGGCCAGATGGCCGTTGAGAAAAACTGAAAAATGATATTTGAACCGGGCCGGAAGCATATTATTTCTTGATCCAATAACGCAGCCAGGCTCCGAGAGTCCGGTGCAGATAATAAATGGGCTTCTCCGAATTCCGCCCGAAAGTTTCGTGACGGCCGACAATGGTCGCGTGGCGTTTTACGGCATTGGCGTATTTCTCTCTCAGATAGGAAAGGGAATCATAAAAACGCTGGCCGATGGTTCCGAGAGAATAATGGCGGCACTCAAGTGGCAGGATGCGGGATTCTATGCCGTAGTTCTCAAATGCGGAGACACAGAAATCCTCGACATAGAGATCGAAGGAGAGTCTCTCGTCGAAACGCAACCCCTTCTCGCGGACCAGAGAATTATGGACTATAAGGCATTGACAGTCAAAAGTATCCACCTTCCCATCAAGGCTCATTCCCCTATAGACGAAAGCCTTGCTTCCATCCTTGGGACCGTCCACCGTCCGTCCTCGGACTTCAAGGAAATCGGAATTCCGGCACTCCCTGATCCAGACTCCTATGGGGCCGTAAAGGCTGCCCTTGTCCAGTTCTTGAAGCAAAGGCAGTATGTCGCAGCCGAGAGCCCAGTCTTCGTGGCAGAATATGATCCAGGCCGGCTCTGTGCAAGAGTCCAGGAACTGATTGTAGCGCACGGAAATGGACAGATTTTCCTCCCGGTTGTCCAAAGCGACAGCCTTGAGTCCTTTGCAATAAGGATTATCCAGGACACAACGACCATACATATCGTAGTTCCTGACAACAGAAACGATATAAACAGGCTCCGTCAAGACAGTTTCAGATAAAGCTTAAGGATAATCTGCTCCGGCAGCGATACGAAACGTCCGCCTTTGAGAGGGAAAGACTGGGCCAGAGAGCGCAGGAAAGGATAGTCCTTGAAGATCGTCCTGTCCTTGGTAAATGCCACCCAGGCGGCCCTGAGTATGATTTCATCCTCTACGCCGGTCAAGGGAGAGTCGGCCGAATCCTTGAAATGAAGATAAAAGTCCAGCATATTGCGGGCAGAGCGGCTGCGTCTCAAAGCCTGTGGCACACGGGTGGCGCTGGACAGATTGGTCCTGTTATAATGGTACAGGGGCCGCTTCAGATGGACAAGTTTCTTTGAGCGGTAGAGAGCCTGGGTATTGAAGACGATGTCCTCGTGCATCGAGTAGTCCGGATAATAGAGATTCTCGCAGACCTCGCGACGGTAGAACTTGTTCCAAACGTAACCGTATGAAGCATAGGTATACAGCCTCTTGCGGAACAAAGCCGAATCAGCAATCGAGGAGTCCTTCTCGCTGTCAATCTTGCTATAGCGCCTGTACTCCTTCCAGAAATCGAAGACCACTATGTCGGCATCGCTCTCAAGCGCCTTGTCCACAAGCGCTTCCACCGCATCTCTCTCCAGATAGTCGTCAGAATCCACGTGCAGTATGTAATCCCCCCGGGAAGTCTCCATACCGCTCTGGCGGGCCTTGGGAAGGCCTTTGTTCTCTTTCCGGATTATCCTTACCCTTGACCTTAAATCATCGTCGCACTTGTCAAGCTCCGACTGCAAGACATCCACAGACCTGTCAGGAGAACCGTCGTCCACGAAAATGAACTCGATATTCTGATACGTCTGCTGGAAAAGGCTCGCCGCACAGCGTCCAATGTACTGCTCCACTCCGTAAACCGGAACAATAACTGATACCAGAGGCCCTTCCATCATACCAAATCCTTGAAACGCTCCGGAATACGGACAACGATCTTGAGCTCAAGCATTCCAGGCTTGTTCCACGCATACGGAGGCCTGCAGATACTCTGCAGCACGCGTACGAAACCAGTCCAGCGGTCAAAGTCCCGGGCCGTGAGCCGGCTGACGAGGCGAATGGTCTGGGAACGCTTGTCTATATGGTGCTTCCATCCCTGTTCCACGCGGTCCTCGTCCTTGCTGCGGGAAAGGATACGGCCGGAATCGAAATAGCCGAAATGGAAGAGGTACAAGTCCTTGGCGATATGGAAGTTATGGCCCTTGACACGATGGAAGCCGCTCCCCCAGTTCAAAGGCTTGGCAAGAATGCTGGCCTTGGTATAGCGTGTACCGAAAAGCGCGTAATGACGCTGATGCAGGAAGGGAATGTCCTCACGGATATCCGGCTCCTCGCCGAGTTTCTGTCCGAAATCAAGTCCCAGCGGAGAAAGCGAATCCCGGATGTCAAGTGATGAAAGATACTCCGGAAGAGACATCCCGAGTTTCGGATCCACTACTATGATTTCGTCCGCATCCGTACCTATCACCAGTTCATAGCCGGAGGCGAAGAGTTCAGCCGCCTTTTTCGACAGGAAACGCACCCGTCCCTTGTCATTGGAGACCACATTGTTCCCGATTTTCTCGAGTTTTTCCGTATGGACACCATCACAGAAGGAAAGAATCTGCTGGTCCATACCGTCGAAGAAAACGTAGAGATTCTCACGTCCGAGTTGGGCGCCATAATACTCCACCCACTTCCGGAGGTAGAAATCATCATTGCGGACCATTGTGAGCGCTGAGATTTTCTTCATAGGCCAAAGATAGCAAATTATCGCAAATATTCAGCTGTGAAGGAGAGCTTATTATCCGCCAGCGCCTCGGGAGTACCTTCAAAGACCACTTCCCCGCCCTTGTCTCCGGCATCGGGCCCCATATCGATTATCCAGTCAGCGGCCTTTATCACGTCGATATTATGCTCTACGACTACGACCGTATGGCCCCTGTCCAGAAGGGCGTCGAAACTCTTTAGAAGTTTCTCCACATCGTAGAAATGAAGGCCTGTAGTAGGCTCGTCGAAAAGGAAAAGTATATGTCCTCCCCTGGAGCGTTCTTCACTCAGAGAGAGGAAATAAGCCAGTTTGATCCTCTGGCTTTCACCTCCGGAAAGCGTGCTGGAAGGCTGTCCGAGCTTGATATAACCGAGACCGACATCCACAAGGGTATGGAGCTTCCGGGCTATTGTCTGCGCCAGTTCTTCCTTCTGGGCGCCGAAAAACTCTATGGCCTCATCCACGGACATATTGAGTATGTCGTCCACATTCATTCCCTTGTAGCGGACTTCCAGGATCTCCGGCTTGAAGCGTTTTCCGCCGCAGGTCTCGCAGAGCATAGTCACGTCCGCCATAAACTGCATCCCAATCTTCACGAAACCGTCGCCCTGACATTCCGGACAGCGCCCGCCCTCCTGGTTGAAGGAAAAGAAGGAAGGCGTGAAGCCGTTGATGCGGGCATACTGCTGGTCGGAAAGAAGTTTGCGGATATCGTCATATATCTTCAGATAGGTGACGGCATTGGAGCGTGAAGACTTCCCTATCGGATTCTGGTCCACATACTCCACGCGGGAAATCCTGTCCAGGTTACCGCCCAGTCCCCTGAAAGTACCCGGAAGGTCGCCGGTCTCGTCGATACGCCTCCTCAGAGCCGGATAGAGAATGTCTCCGACAAGCGAAGACTTTCCGCTGCCGCTCACTCCGCTGACCACGGTGAACACATTCAGCGGAAAGCGTACGTCTATATCTTTCAGATTGTTCTGCATTGCGCCCTGGACGATTATGCTGTAGCGCCAGGGGCGTTTTTCCCTAAGTGCAGGCTTACGGATTCCGGAGAGATACTGAAGGGTAAGCGAACGACGCTTCTCCTCTTCCCCCGCTTCGGCAGGGATTCCCTGGAACACCAGTTCACCTCCGTTGACTCCGGCATAAGGTCCCAGGTCGATGAGACAGTCGGCGGCGCGTATTATCTCGGCGTCGTGCTCTACGACTACAACGGTGTTTCCCAGATCGCGCAGCCTCCGGAGCACTCCGATAAGCCTTTCAGTATCACGTGGATGCAAGCCTATCGACGGCTCGTCCAGAATGTACAGCGAACCTACAAGCGAGGAACCGAGCGCCGTCACCAGATTCACCCTCTGGCTTTCTCCGCCGGAAAGGGTGTTCATAGTCCTGGACAAGGTCAGATAGCCCAGGCCGACCTCTTTCAGACAGCTCAGGCGGTAAGATATCTCCTCTATGGTCTTGCCGGCGACCTCCCTTTCGTAGTCCGTCAGCCCGATGCCCTCGAAAAAGCCCAGCAGGGAATCTATGTCCATCTCCATAAGTTCGTGGATATTCTTCCCGCCGACCTTTACATAGAGGGCTTCCGGCCTCAGGCGGCTTCCGCCGCAGGAGTGGCAGACAGTGCGGCCGCTGTAACGGCTAAGCATATACTTATACTGGATCTTATAGCGGTTGGCTTCGACCCATTCGAAAAATTCATTGATGCCGACTATGGTGCTGTCGTCATCCTGGACAGCCCTGGATTCCCAAAGAATCCTCTTCTGTTCCTCGGTCAGGCGGCAGTAGGGCGTAAAGATCGGGATGCCGTATTTTTCCGAATTCTTTATCACCTGGTCCCGGAACCATCCCATCTTGTCTCCCCTCCAGCACGCTATGGCCCCGTCGTAGATGCTCTTGGTCTTGTCCGGAATGACGAGATCTTCGCTTACGCCGATTATCTTTCCGAGACCGCCGCAGACCGGACAGGCCCCGAGAGGGCTGTTGAAGGAGAAAAGATATTCGTCAGGCTTCTGGAAGACCATCCCGTCACGTTCGAAACGAGAACAGAAACGGCTCAGCGAGCCTTCGGTCCATAGGGCCATATCCCCGTTGCCTTTGTCGAATGCCGTCTGGACAGAGTCCATTACACGAGAGCGCAAATCCTCGTCTTCCGTCGCACTTGTCTTAAGCCTGTCCACCATAAGCATCAGGCCGGAAGGATAATTCCCGTCCATACGGAGGACATCCTCGATATCATAAAGCTTTCCTTCAGAGGGAGAGAAGAGCCTGCTGAAACCTTCTTCCTTCAAGGCAAGCATCATCTCCACCTTATCCTGCCTACTGTCCCAGCCGATCTCCGAGAGTATGTACCAGGCGTGAGGCTTGGAATCAAAAACGGCATTCAGGACATCTCCTAGGCTGTGCGCACGGACTTCTTCGCCGCTTACGGGAGAATAAGTCCGTCCGATGCGGGCAAACAGGAGACGAAGGAAATCGTGGATCTCTGTGGTGGTCGCGACAGTAGAGCGAGGATTGCGGATATTCACCTTCTGCTCGATGGCGATTGCCGGAGGGATTCCGTCAATCTTGTCCACGTCAGGCTTGGACATACGCCCCAGGAACTGTCTCGCATAGGAAGAAAGGCTCTCGGCAAAACGGCGCTGCCCTTCCGCGAACAAGGTGTCAAAGGCGAGGGAGGACTTGCCACTGCCGGAAATACCCGTTATCACCACGAAACGGTTTCGCGGAATCTCGAGCGAAATATTCTTCAGGTTGTTGACCCTGGCTCCCTGGATGACGATATTTCCTTCTTTGGACATAAGCGGAAATGCAAATTTACGCAAAATCCACTATCTTTGCAAAGCAAAAACACTTCGAAATGGTTTACAGGCGACTTGACGAAAGCGAATTCAGAGATATCGAACAGAGGATCCTGTTCGAAGACAATCATATCCTCATCCTCAACAAACGCCCGGGAGAGATTGTCCAGGGCGACAAGACCGGAGACGAAGCTCTCTCAGAGACGCTCAAAGCCTTCATAGCCCTTCGCGACGACAAGCCCGGACAGGTGTTCATAGGAGTGCCTCACCGTCTGGACAGGCCTGTCGGCGGTGTCGTCCTCTTCGCCAAGACCTCCAAAGCCCTCGAACGGCTGAATGATATGCTCCGCAAGGGCGAAATCCACAAGACTTACTGGGCCCTCTGCTGCGCCGCCCCGAAAGAGAAGGAAGGAGAACTCGCCGACCGGATTATCCGCAACGAAAAGCAGAACAAGTCCTATGTGACGAAGAGCGCCGAGGGTAAAGAAGCGCGGCTGAAATACCGTTTTATCCAGCAGACCGAGCGATACTTTCTCATTGAAGTAGAGCTCCTTACCGGACGTCATCACCAGATCCGCTGCCAGCTCAGCCATATGGGCTGTCCGATCAAAGGCGACCTGAAATACGGGGCTCCGCGCTCCAATCCTGACGGCAGCATTTCCCTTCTTGCCCGCCATATACAGTTCATCCACCCCGTCAAGAAGACGGAAGTGGATGTAACCGCCCCTGTACCAGAGAGTTGGAAAGGGGTTGAAGGGTAGTTTCCGGACCCGGACAGGCTTTTACTTTTTTCCCGTCCTGCCACTTCGCCTCATCTCCCAGCACCACGCGCTCGGTGTCTTTCCCATTACATTCTGAAAGGCCTGGGTAAAGGTCGTGGATGAATGGAATCCTGACAAATTCGACAGGTCGGACACCTTAAGCGTCATGTTGTTCCGGAAGAGTTCCATCGAGTACATCACCCTGTAGTAGTTGACATACTGGCGGAAATTCCGCCCGGAAAAATGGTTGATGGTCTTGGACAAGTACACTTTGTTGGAATACAGGGCGGAGGCAAGGTCTCCAAGCGTGAAAGAACAGACCAGGAAAGGCTTCTTCTCCGTCATATATCTGCAACACCGGTCGTAGAGGAACTGGTCAATCGACTTCAACTCGTACCGGGATGACCGGAACAAATCCGGTTCCAACTTCCGGAACAGCTTCCGTCTGCGGCTGCGACGCCACAGAAGAAAACCGGAGCCGGCCGCGACCAAAAGGACTGTCAGAGAAATCAATATTATCAACATAGATTTTCATAAGTCCCGGTCCGGAAAGCATACCGCTTCGTTTTATTTCTTACCTCCTCCCTTGATAGTGTCAAAGCCGTTCCCATAGACTCCATTCACGGACGAAACCGAAAGGAAGGCCTTGGGATCGATGGATTTGATATACTTAAGGAGAAGGTTCAAGTCATTCTTGCGCGTTATCACCATAAGGACCTGCACGCTCTGGCGGGTGTACCAGCCGTGGCCGTCCAGTACGGTCACGCCGCGGTGGAGGTCGTGGGTTATGGCGTCGGCAATCTTCTCATACTGCTTCGAGAGGATGAACAGCTGCACACTCTGCTGAGCGCCGGAAAGGTACATATCAAGCACTTTTCCGTTGACAGTCACCAGGATAAGGGCATATACCACGGTGGTCACCTTGTCGGCAAAGGGCATCAGATGCTTCAGGGGATTCCCCTCTGCATCCAGGAGAGCCTGCCCGGATTCAGGATCCACGTCGGGGACATAGGACGGAACCAGCAGGGAGGAAAGGATGATGAAGAAATCCAGGTAGAGGATGACCTTGCCCGGCGACACATTGCGGTACTTGGTGTAAATCAAGGCAATGATGTCGGTTCCTCCTGTCGAGCCGCCATTGTAAATGGACATACCTATGCCGATTCCGGCCATTATTCCGCCCATTATCGTGGACATAAGCTTTCCGTTCTGCAGGGCCAGAGTATTGATGATCTCCTGTGGGACAAGCCCGGGAAGGACTCGGAAGCCTATGGAAGCCAGCACGATGGCGAAAATAGTCTTGGCACCGAAACCCATACCGAGGATGAAGAAGGCTGCGACGAGAAGAATCACGTTCAGGGTGAAATAGCTGTAGCCGATCTGGATTCCGGTGGCATACTGGATAATCGAGCTTATACCTGAGACTCCCCCGCCGATCAGGTTGTTGGGAATCAGGAACAGACACCACGACATTACATAGATCAGCACGCCGAGACTCACCAGGGACCATTCCTTGATGCCAGTCAGGACATTTTTATTAAGGAGGGCCGCCATTTTACTTCTTGAGGACAATGTTGACGATTCGTCCGGGGACGACTATGACTTTCAGGATTTCAGCCCCCGTCAGATACTTTTCAGTCTGGGCGTCCGAACGGACGAGTTTCTCGACCTCGGGCACACTCAGGCCGGCAGGAACATCCAGGATGAACCTGGTCTTGCCGTTGAAGGAGACCGGATACTTGACGCTGTCATCCACCACGTATTCCTTCTTATATTCCGGGAAAGAGGCATATACGACAGAGCTCTCGTGGCCGAGCTGATGCCAGAGTTCTTCGGCAATATGCGGAGCAAATGGCGAGAGAAGTACTACCAGGGGCTCGAGGATGGCCTTCTTCGAACATCCCTGCAGCTCGTTAAGGGCTATCATAAAAGCAGAAACGGTAGTATTGTATGAGAAGTTCTCGATATCTTCCTGCTCCTTGCCTATCAGTTTGTGCAGAGCCTTGAGTTCTGCTTTGGTGGGCTCTTCGTCGGTGACCAGCCACTTGTCGCGGTCCCAGAACATTCGCCAGAACTTCTTGAGGAAGCGGTTTACTCCGTCGATACCGTCGGTGGACCAGGGCTTGGCCTGTTCGATGGGGCCGAGGAACATTTCGTAGAGACGGAGGGTATCGGCGCCGTAATTGTCGCAGACATCGTCGGGATTGACCACGTTGAAGAAGGTCTTGGACATCTTTTCGATAGCCCAGCCGCAGACGAATTCACCGTCTTCGAGGATGAATTCCGCATTGGCATTTTCAGGAATCCACTTCCTGAAAGCCTCCGTGTCGAGGCGGTCATTGCGGACCATAGACACAGGCACACGGACATCCGAAGTCTCGTATTTGTCCTTGAGGCCGGCGGAAACATAGGTATTGGTCCCGGTTATGCGGTAAGCATAGCTCGTACGGCCCTGGATCATTCCCTGATTGATAAGCTTGCGGAAGGGTTCGTCCTCGCAGGCATAGCCAAGATCATAGAGGAATTTATTCCAGAAACGGCTGTAAATCAGATGTCCGGTAGCGTGCTCGGTGCCGCCGACATAGAGATCGACGCTCCTCCAGTACTCATTGGCCTCCTTGCTGACCAGGGCCTTGTCGTTGTGCGGGTCCATATACCTAAGGTAATAGGCGCTGGAACCGGCGAAGCCCGGCATAGTGGAGGTTTCAAGTGGAGCTCCGTCAAATTCCCATTTCTTAGCCCTCGCGAGAGGCGGCTGACCGTCATCCGTCGGCTTGTACTGATCGATCTCCGGGAGGGTGAGAGGAAGAGCCTCAATGGGCAGCGGAGTGGCTATTCCGCCCTTGAAGCAAATCGGGAAAGGCTCTCCCCAGTACCTCTGGCGGGAGAAAATCGCATCGCGGAGCCTGTAATTGACTTTACGGCGGCCTATTCCGTGAGCCTCAACATAGTCGATTGCGGCGGGGATAGCCTCCTTGACGCTCATTCCGTTGAGGAAGCCGCTGTTGCACATTATCCCCTCCTTGGCGTCGAAGCTCTCCTTGCTCACATCCGCGCCCTCGATAAGCGGGATGACGGGGAGGTCGAACTTACGCGCGAAGGCATAGTCGCGGCTGTCGTGGGCGGGAACGGCCATAATCGCACCGGTTCCATAGCCCGCAAGCACATATTCGGAAATCCATACCGGGACTTTTTCTCCGCTCAGAGGGTTCCTGGCCCAGGAGCCGGAGAACACGCCCGTTACGGCCTTCCCGGCTATTCTCTCGCGTTCAGTCTTCTTCTTTACCGATTCCAGATATGCCTCAACCTCAGCCTTTTGCGAGGCCGAAGTAAGCTTAGCCGTCCATTCGCTCTCAGGAGAGAGGACCATAAAAGTGACGCCGAAAACAGTGTCGGCACGGGTGGTGAATATGGTCACCTCGTGCTTCTTGCCGTCGCACTCGACCTCGAAAACCATCTCGGCACCTTCGCTGCGGCCTATCCAGTTGCGCTGCATTTCCTTGAGTGAATCGGTCCAATCGAGAGAGTCCAGTCCCTTGAGGAGACGCTCGGCATAGGCGGAAACCCTGAGCTGCCACTGGGTCATCTTCTTCTGGAAGACAGGATAGCCGCCGCGCTCCGAAAAGCCGTCCTTGACCTCGTCGTTGGCAAGCACGGTCCCGAGATGAGGGCACCAGTTGACCGTAGACTCGCCCTGATAGGCTATGCGGTACTGCATCAGGATATCGGCTTTATGCTTGTCGGAGAAGCCTTTCCACTGCTCCGCACTGAAGGGCTCGTGTTCCCCGCAAGCGGCGTTGACGGAGGAAGAGCCTCCCTTCTCGAATGCGGCTACAAGCTCTTCTATCGGCCTGGCCTTGTCCATTGACTTGTCATACCAGCAGGAGAACATTTTCAGGAAAGCCCACTGGGTCCACTTGTAATAATCCGGATCCGAGGTACGGAATTCACGGTCCCAGTCAAAGGAAAAACCGATTCTGTCCAGCTGCTGACGATAGCGGGCGACATTGTCCTTGGTCGTCTTTTCCGGATGCTGACCTGTCTGGATAGCATACTGCTCGGCTGGAAGTCCGAAGGCGTCATAACCCATCGGATGGAGGACATTGAAGCCCTTCAGCCTTTTGTAGCGGGCGAAAATGTCGCTTGCAATATATCCCAGAGGGTGTCCTACGTGAAGTCCGGCGCCGCTCGGATACGGGAACATATCCAGCACATAATACTTGGGTTTGGCGGAATCAGCCTCTACCTTGTAGGTCTTGTTGGCGGCCCAGTACTCCTGCCACTTTTTCTCGATCTCCAGAAAATTATAATCCATATATGATTTACTTTATTTTATAACCATTGATTCCCAGACTGCCTTTTCCCTTGTCCAGGCGGAATTCCACCGGGATAGACAGGAGCACCTTAACCTTTTTCCCGCGATGCCTTCCCGGCCTCCACTTTGGGGACGCCGATACGACACGGAGAGCCTCTTCGTCCAGGGCAGTATGGACGCTGCGGCCAATCCTGACATCCACTACATTTCCTTTTTCATCTATCACGAAATCCACGATGACACGGCCCTGGATGCCGTTGTCAAGCGCATATTTCGGATATTTCAGATAGGGATAGACCCATTTTTCCAGGAAGGCGGAAGGATCGGGAGAATTCAGGAACACGGGCTTCTGGTCGCAGTCGTTCCAGGAGACCATCCCGGCCGGAATCTCCTTCTTCGGGAGCGGATGGAAGGAAGGCTTTTCGCCGGAGGAAAGTTTCAGCACATAGGAAAACACATACTCCAGCGAGCGCTCCATCGTATCGAAGTCCAGAATGGAGAACTTGTCCCTCTCGCTGTCGTGTTCGGCATAACGGCCGGAAGTGAAGACTGCGGAAGGGATTTCCTTGTCATAGAATACTATATGGTCACCGGGGTAGCTTTCAATCGTTGTCAGTTCGGCTTGGATAGGCAGCAGTTCCGACTTGAGGCTGCGTGCTATGGCCGACATATCCTCATTGGATGAGGTATAGACGCTCAGCCTGTCCAGTCCGAGTCCCTCCAGCTCAACCATTGCGTCTATCTTTTCCGGAGAAGGAAAACTGCGGTTAAGGAAATACCACGAGCCTGCGAAACCCTCCCTTGAAGCACCGAAACCGACCAGGACGACGCTGCGGCGCATCTGCAGCCTTGCGGTCGACAGTTTACGGGCGAGTTCAATGAGCATAGCCACGCCTGAAGCGTTGCCGTTCGCTCCGCTGTAGATCCGGCCGGTCTTCTCTCCGTTTACCGTCAGGCTGTCAGTCCCTAGATTGTCCATACGGGCGCCCACCACGATGTACTCATCGCTCAGTGCAGGATCCCAGCCCTGGAACACTGCGGCGACATTGCGAGAGGTAAGAGTGTCCCCGTCGCTTTTGACGCCGAACACTTCCCCTTTGAGCGGAGTGATGAGCTCAGCCCCGCTTTCTTCCAAGGCCTTGCCGAGATACTCTGCGGCCAGCATTTCTCCCTCGCTGCCGGCCTTCCGTCCCTCCAGCAGGGCGGACGAAAGGAAGGAGACGTGCTCCTTGAGAGAACGCACCGTGTCGCTGTCGTACAGCTCCTCATATCCCGTCCTGTACTGGGCGGAGACTTGCTGGACAGAAAGAATGACCAGAGTGGATAATAAGACTTTCCTGATCATTGGTTGACAAGTATCCATCCGTCTTTCGGGCAGATTCCCGTACCGCGCATTTTCCGAAGAGCCGCGAGCGTCTCGTTCAGGCTGTTCGAAGGACAAATCGAAACGGCCAAGAGTCCGTTTCGGAAACTGATTATCGAGGCTGTATAACCGGCCTCATTGCAGGCTTTCAGTTTTTTCTCCGCATAGGCGCGGTTGCGGAAAGCCCCGACTACGATGCAGTATTTCGACTCAAGTTTGGTAGTGAACAAACCGCCAAGCTTGGAGGGATTCAGGATTGTCCCCTTCGTCTGGGACAAAGAATCAAGCAGATGTGCATCCAGAGCCTCCAGGGAGTCTTTCATCTGCTGCTCCACGCGTCTCATAGAGTCCAGACGGGCCAGATGCTCCGCCTGCTGGGCTGCCAGAATAGATTCCCTCTTTGCATCCAGTTCGGCCGACGTAGGCCTTCCGGCAAGCTTACGGACGAAATCACAGCCGCTGCTGAGCAGCAGCGTGAAAAGCAGGAAAAATATGACTGTCCTTTTCATACGCACATTTGTTTGCACATCTTGCAAAAATACATTTTTTCCGCCAATCCCCCAAATAATATACCGCTTTCAGCAGGGCTTTTCGCCTTTTGGAAAATAATCAGTAACTTAGCGCCATGAAAAAGACACTGCTTATCGCTCTCATTCTGCTTCTGACCTTAGCTTGCGGAAGAAATCACAAAAGCATACAAAGCGGAGACCTAGTTTTCGTCGCTCTCCCCTTCGACTATCAGGCTGACAGCACTTCTATGGACTGCGCCATCTCCTCTGCGACCGGACAGGAAGGGAAACTGAACCTCATCCACGTTGCCATAGCCGAGGTCGAGGCCGACAGCATCTGGATAATAGACGCCACCATCGCCCACGGAGTTGACCGTCACCCCTTGGATACTTTCCTTAAGGATTTCACTCTTAAAGACGGGACTTATCCTGACTTTATAATAAAGCGCGTGAAAGGCGCAGACGGCGTTGCTGCCGTAGAACGGGCGAAATCATACTGCGGGAGGGGCTATGACCTGCGCTTTCTTCCTGACAATGAAGAACTTTACTGCTCCGAGCTTGTCCAGTTGAGTTACCTTGACTCAGAGGGTGAGCAAATCTTCCGGAGCGAAGCGATGAACTGGCTGGCCCCGGACGGGAGCATCCCGCCATACTGGGAATGGCTTTTCTCCAGACTCGGGATGGACGTTCCGCAGGGACTTCCCGGCACTAATCCGCAGAAAATGAGCGAATCCGAAGCACTTGAAAGCATAAATGCAAAACTGATATGAAACGTATTTTAATACTTGCCGCTCTCCTTTGCTGCGGCATCTTTTCCTCTGCCCAGAAAAACCTTCCTGTCGGACAGATTTTCGATATTTGCGAAATCGAGCAGAATGACAATCGCTACAGCATTTTCAAATATAAGGATGAAGACGGCACTATCGCCTACTATCTCAATCTCGGAAGGGTCACTTTCGACACTGAATGGATCTTGGGAACGGAGGCGAAAGGCAGCTTCAGTATGGGCGAGCAAACCTGCCTTATTATGGGAGCCGACGCCGAGCAGGCCATCGCTTTTATGAATTCGATGCTGGAACTGCTTCAGGATGAGCCGGGAGAGAGCAAAGAATTCATCTGCCGCAATAACAACGGGCTCAAATTCACTGACCTGGGCACGGCCAATGCAGTGGTTGCGAAGGGCTTCTTTGGAGGAAAACGGCTGGATTTCAGCTTCGTATGCAATGGGAAAGATGGACAGGCCAGCATTTCAAAGGGCACTCTCAAGTCATTGATTTCCAGCCTGAAATTCAACCGCAAACTGCATCCGGACTGGTAGATTCCGCCCTCGTTTTCAATCCCGGCTTCCTAAAGTCGGGATTTATTTGTATCTTTGTCCCCCGATTGGCGCAAGACGCCTGTACTAAAACTATGAGTAATTATTTTTATGACATGCTCCCGAAAGAGGAGTTCGAAAGACTTCCGTACTTTCCCACTATGAGTGAGTTCGTGGACTGGTTCACGAAAGAGTACGCAGACAATCCCGCCGTTTCCGATCAAGTCAACACCATTACCTATAAGGAACTTGGTGAAAGAGTCGCCCGCCGCAGGGCCTTCATTGAAAGCCTCGGACTTCCCAAGGGATCTCACATCGCCATCTTCGACAAGAACAGCCAGGATGCTATCGAGATGTTCCTCGCCGTAACGACCTCCGGCTATGTGGCAATGAATTTCCCGGCCGCCCTTCCCGAGATGGCCGTTATCGGTTCCTGTATGAAGTTCGATGTCGCCGCCATAATGGTCCGCGATGAATTCAAGCCTCTTACTGAGAAACTTCAGGGCGTCAAGGTATGCCCTGTCAGTTCCATCGCCGATACCGGTGTTCCTTCCACAAAGGTCGACCCGGATTCTCCCGCAGCCATTTTCTTCACCGGCGGCACAACCGGCACGCCTAAGGGCGCTGTCCTTACCCACAGGGCTCTGATGAGAGGCAACTACAATACTATCTTCAAGCCCGGCAAGGTTATCGGTGTCCACCGTTATATCGCCATCCTGCCCCTCAGCCACGTCTTCGGGCTCATCGCCGGCACTATGGGCTGCTTCTATACAGGCAACCTCATCTTCACCTGCGAAGATATGAAGGCGACCATCGGCAAACTGCCGGTCATCAAACCTACCCTCCTTGTCATCGTCCCCGGTGTCTGCGACATCCTGGCGGGCCTCTGCAAGATGTATGGTCCCCAGTTCCTCGGCGGCAGCCTGAGGCTCATCATTTCCGGCGCTGCGAACGTTCCTCCGCGTCTTGTTGACATCTTCACCAAGATGGGCGTAGAATTCTGCTTCGGCTACGGCCTCACCGAGACCGCCAACCTCACTTCCGCCAACGCGGACGCCATCACCCACCCGACTTCCATCGGAAAGATCTATCCCGGACAGCAGACCAAGGTCGTTGACGGCGAGCTCTGGGTCAAGGGCGACAATGTCTTCTCCGGTTACTACAAGGATCCCGAAAAGACTGCCGAGGCATTCTCGGAGGACGGATGGTTCCGCACCGGCGACCTGGTCCGCTTCGACGAGGAGGGCTTCCTCTACATTACCGGCCGCATCAAGAACCTCATCATCCTCGACAATGGTGAGAACGTGAGCCCCGAGTCCCTGGAAGAGCCATTCTATGCCGATCCTTGTGTGCGCGACGCTATGGTCAAGGAAGACGAACTGAATGGCCACAAGGTCATCGCGGTGGAGATTCTCCCCTTCGCTCCCGCCTTCGAAGGCAAGAGCCCCGAGGAAATCGCCGCCTATATGAACGCCCTTGTCGACAAGATCAACGCCGGCCTCCCTACCACTCACCAGATCCGCAAGGTCACGGTCCGCAAGGAAGACTTCAAGCGTACCGGAAGTATGAAAGTCGCCAGGGTATGACGAAGCAGGAAGTATTCGACGGCCTGAAAGAAATCATAGCCGTAATGCGTCCCCAGACGGACCTTTCAAGCGTAACATTCGATACCGAGCTCGTACGCGAGCTCGGCATCGATTCACTTTTTATGATTCTCCTCTCCCTTTCAGTGGAGGAGAAGTTCCAGATGAGATTTCCTGACGGAGCCCCCGCCCCGACGACGGTCGGCGAGGTCTGCGAAGCCGTGCTTAAGGCAAAGGCTTAAATCTCCTTTACATAACTGCGGCGTCTCTGGTATTGCTGAACGTCATAACCGGAGAAAAGGCTCTGAACCTTATGGTTCTCTTCCAGCTGCGGGTTGAGTAACATCCGCTTGATTCCCAGGCGGATGTAATTTTCCTGCAAGTACTTGAACATCAGCAGGGCGGCACCCTTGGCCTGATACTCAGGAAGGACTCCTATCAGAAGTGCTTCCACCGTGTCGTTATGACGCAGGGAACGCAGGATAGGCAGCCAGCCGAAGGGGAAGATGCGACCCTTGGCCTTGCGGACCGCGGCCGAGATATGCGGCATTGTCACTATGAAGCCGACCAGTTCGTCCTTCTCATTCACGGCAAAGGCGACAAGGTCCTTGTTCAGCACGGGAACGTACTGCTTGACATAGCCGTCTATCTGTTTTTCAGACAGTTTGGTATATTCGTACAAGCCTGCGAATGCTTCATTCAGGACGTGGAACATCTCCCTTCCGCGCTTTGCCATCTGCGATAAAGTATTCGCCCTATAGATATGGACGCCATAACGTTTCTCCACAAGGTCCGCATACTGGAGCATAGGAGGCAGTGTATCCGTCAGATTCACAACCCTCTGGGTCCAGTCCACATCTTTGGTGAAGCCCATCCTTTCGAGGTACTCGCCATAGTATGGATAATTGTATATGACCGTGAACGGACTCTCGTTCTCAAAACCTTCGACAAGCAGTCCTTCCCTGTCCATATCGGTAAAGCCCAGCGGGCCCTTTATCTTTTCTGCACCCTTTTCCTTGCCCCATTCGGCCACCTTGTCCACGAGAGCTTTGGCCACATCATAATCTTCCACGAAATCTATCCAGCCGAAACGGACGCTGCGCTCGTTCCACTTTTTGTCCGCATTATGGTTTATTATAGCAGCAACCCTTCCCAGGACCTTCCCTCCTGATACGGCAAGATAGAGCTCGCGCTCGCAGAAAGCGAGGGAGGGATTCTCCTCTCCGAGAGACTTGTATTCGTCATCCTCGAAGGCCGGGACCCATTTATCGCAGTCTTTGTAAAGGTCTAATGGAAACTGAATGAATTTCTTAAGCATCTTGCGTCCCCTGACGGGAACGATTTCAAACTCGAAATGTTCTTTCATTGGTCATTATATTTTTAACAAAATTAAGCATTTTTGAGTAAATTCGCAATATGAAAACTGTGACTATTATCGGCGCGGGCATCTCCGGTCTTGTCGCCGGCGTTTAC
>CACZDC010000046.1 GCA_902779785.1 uncultured Bacteroidia bacterium | reverse complement strand
GGATCCACCTCTTCCCATTCCGAACAGAGAAGTTAAGCTCACCATCGCCGATGGTACTGACCCACCAGTTGGGAGAGTAGGTAGCCGCCGTTTTTCGAGTCCCCGATCAGAGCAATCTGACCGGGGACTTTTGTTTATATGCCTGCATTTGCATAATTTCGATAAATTTTGCTATATTTGCCTATTCATTAATCCAAACACTATGAAAAAGAAAATTTTCCTTGTTCTGATTACTCTCCTCTCCGGAGCAGCAATCGCTTCCGCCCAGATCTCGACTGGAGAACCCTCTTCGTCAGTTTATAAGTCAGGCAATCGCCCCGAGGCCGGGGATTTCGGGCTTTTCGTCGGTGCAGGTGTCATCTTTGATTTTGACTTTGCCAATGCTCGTATGAATGGAACTCCCGTTCCGGATATCCGCCCTCTTATCAATCTCAAGTATTTCGCTACGGACGAAATTGAAGCGCGCCTTGGTATCCACGTGGGCCGTACTCACGATAATACCAAATCTACCCTGAATGCCGATGACGCGAAGTCGACTAAGGACAATGCGTCAAGAGGCTCCTTCAACCTCTATCCCGGTGTCGCCTATCACTTCAACAAACTCAATCTCCTTGATGTGTACGTAGGTGCCGAACTTCCTTTCGGCTTCGTCGGAACTGCATCTTACCAGGGCAACAGCGATGCTTATAACAAGTTAAGCAGCTGGAATCCTTACATCGGCCTCGGCGCTTTCGTAGGCCTTCAGGCTTTCATCGGCAATCTTCCCCTTGGTATCGCCCTCGAATATGGCATCAGCGGCAAACTAGTTTCAACAAAACTCCCCAAGGTCGTCGCATACGACGGAACGGATACTCAGTCTTACTACTATGATAAGGCTGCCGATAAACAGTATAAGGCCTATTCCGGCAGCGCCGGAGTCCTTGGCTCTGAAATCCGTCTCACCCTTTCTTACTACTTCAAATAATAGATTCAGACAATGAAGATAGTCAAAATTATCCTTGCCTCTATGGCGGCGGCCCTCCTGCTTGCAGGCTGCGGTGTCGTCGACAGGTCGGCATCCTATGTGACCGGAGGCAACCAGCTGATTATCCAAATGGATCAGCTGGAGTATATCGGTGAGTCTGAGATTTCTGTCAGCTATGACAAGAACTTCGGCATCACCCGTATCCTGAAAATCAATGGCGCCGACTACGACCCTGCCGTGAAGAAGTATGGAGACATCGGCAATCAGCCCAGCATCTTCAGGGCAGGAACCCTTTTGAAGAAACTGGACCGTGCGGCTTACAAAGTCTATGAGGACTTCCCTCAGGCCGAGTACTTCATCGTAGTCCGCCAGCAGTCTGTGACCCGTAAGCTTTTCCTCGGCAGATCTGTCGAAGCAAAGGCCGTGGTCCGTGCATATAAGTTCAAGTAGCAGTGCGTATCCTTGGCAGAAAAGGCTCAGGCACGCTCTGCGGACTGATTTTATCAATTCTGATGGTCGCTGCCTGCCGAGGCGGCGACCTTTCAGATATTGTCGTGACAGCCTCCGTGCCCCAGGACGGGGTTTATTCCGGCGACAAAGCCGAGATCGGACTCCGCGCGTTTACAATCCACGAGAGTCTGAAGGACTTCCGTCTGGAGAGTTTCGATCCGGACAATGGCAAGAGGCTGCTTGCGGAAAGCCACAATATCGGGAAGAAGACCTGGGACAGCACGATAGTCTGGACCGCTCCAATGCTTGCGAACGACTCGGTAAAGGTCAGCCTCAAGCTATGGGCGAACGATACGGATGGTCACGAGCAGTCCTTCTCCTATCCCATCCTCGTGGTATGGTCGGACAAGCCTTTGGCCGAGGCCAGCGGGCTGGTTCTTTACTCTGCCGGTTTCGGCTCATCTGACGCTCTTTCCCTTGGCAGGGGCGAAGTTATAGACGCCAAGACCGCCGAGGAGTCCCTCGTCGACGTCTATATAGACAGCGAATGCAACTGGCGCACAAAGACCGATGTCCAGTTCTCCCTGGTCCAGGGCTTTGATTATGCCCATTCTACCAGGCGGGGGCTGGAGGCCACGATCCGCTCGATGCGCCGCTCGACTATGCTAGCCTGTCCGCAGGCCGCGGACGTGATTCTTCTGAGCCGCTGGAAGGCCTCCACGGAAAAAGAAGAAGAGTATCTGGAACCCTGGGGAGCGCTGCTTGTGACCGCTGTCGTCAAAGAAGAAGGATATACTCGTTTTATAGTCAACTACAAAGCCTTGTAGTTGGCTTTTTTCATTATTTTCGTTAAATTTGTGCCGCCAAAAGGGCAAACAACATTAATTCTATAAAAATACTATGCAGATTGTATCAGTTTTCGGTAGGGAAATCCTCGATTCACGCGGAAATCCTACTATTGAAGTAGAGGTTACCCTCGATTCAGGTTTTGTCGGCGTCGCCGCTGTTCCTTCAGGTGCTTCCACCGGTGAGAATGAAGCTCTCGAACTTCGTGACGGTGATCCCAAGCGCTATGGCGGAAAGGGCGTCCTCAAGGCTGTCGATAATGTCAACAAGATCATTGCTCCCGCAATCGTCGGAATGGACGCTACTCAGCAGAGGGCCATCGACAAGGCTATGATTGAACTCGACGGCACTCCCACCAAGTCCAAACTCGGCGCCAACGCCATCCTCGGCGTATCCCTGGCAGTTGCCAAGGCTGCAGCCGCAGAGCTCCAGATTCCCCTTTACCGCTATATCGGCGGCACCAACGCCTATGTCCTCCCGGTTCCGATGATGAATATCATCAACGGCGGCGCACACTCTGACGCCCCCATCGCTTTCCAGGAGTTTATGATCCGTCCGGTCGGCGCCAAGAACGAGGCCGAGGCCGTACGCATCGGCGCTGAGGTTTTCCACGCTCTCCAGAAGGTCCTCAAGGCCCGCGGCCTTTCCACCGCAGTCGGTGACGAAGGTGGTTTCGCGCCCGCTCTCAAGGGCATCAACGACGCTCTCGACTGCATCATCGCCGCTATCGAGAAGGCTGGTTACAAGCCCGGCAAGGATGTGACCATCGCTATGGACTGCGCCGCTTCCGAGTTCTGCTTCAAGGGCGAGGACGGCAAGTTCTACTATGACTACAAGCAACTCAAGGACGGTAAGAAGAAGGATCCTCGCGGCCGCAAGCTCACTTCCGACCAGCAGATCAACTACCTCAAGCAGCTCATCACCAAGTATCCTATCGACTCCATCGAGGACGGCCTCTCCGAGGAAGACTGGGAAGGCTGGGTGAAGCTCACCAAGGCTATCGGCGACCGCTGCCAGCTCGTCGGCGACGACCTCTTCGTCACCAACGTAAAGTACCTGCAGAAGGGTATCGAGATGGGCGCCGGCAACTCCATCCTCATCAAGGTCAACCAGATCGGCTCCCTGACCGAGACTCTGGACGCCATTGAGATGGCCCATCGTCACGGCTACACCACCGTCACTTCTCACCGTTCCGGCGAGACTGAGGACACCACCATCGCCGACATCGCCGTCGCTACCAACAGCGGCCAGATCAAGACCGGTTCCCTCAGCCGTACCGACCGTATCGCGAAGTACAACCGCCTTATGCGCATCGAGATTGAACTCGAGGACGAGGCCCGCTACGGCTACACCAAGCTTCGCTAAGGCCCAGCTTTGGCTTGAAATCAAAAAGCGTCGCAGCCTGTCTGCGGCGCTTTTTTCGTCAATCTTGCCGCAACTACCGCAAAAATTGCTATATTTACGCAATCAATAGGAAGATAACGTCAAACAGCGATATTATGAAAAGATTGTCCATCATCCTCGCCGCAGCGCTGACGCTCCTTTCGCTGCAGCCTGCATCCGCCCAGCTCAATTCCGCCCTACGTTCTCTCGGCAACAAAGCTAAGGGAGTGCTCCAGAACGAGGCGAACAAAGCCGTCCGTTCCGGCGGAGAAAGTTTCAAAGAGGCTCCGTCCAACAATTCCGGAGCCGCAAGCGCTTCCCGCGTCGCCCAGGGCAAGACCATCTATGTGAGCCAGACGACAGGTTCCGCCCGTGCCGACGGTCTGAGCCCGTCCACTGCGATGAAAGACCTTCAGAAAGCCATCGGAGCGGCCGAGGAGAATGATATGATCCTCGTAGCCGAAGGCAATTATCTCGGAAGTATGGACCGGGGATATATTGAAATCGGCCGCTTCGGCAACGCCACCCACGAGCCCGGCAAGTTCATCTGCCTCTTCGGCGGCTATGCTCCCGATTTCAGTGAGAGGGATGTCGTCAAGTATGTGACCAAGATCCAGCCTTATGACCAGAGTTTCATCGCCCCTCTTCTCAACTTCAACGCAAGGCGTCCCTATGGCTACAGCGGTCCGGTCGGCAATGTGGTCGTGGACGGCTTCGTCTTTGACCTTGGCGAGAACAACCGTTACTGCGTGGCCAACGTGGACCTGGAGATCACCGGAACTCCCAACAAGGGCGTACTGACCGGCCGTTTCCTTGAGCCCGACGCCAGCCCCCAGTGCCCGATCGAAGGCTTCTCCAGCGGCGACGAATATGCCCTTCATATGGACGTGGAAGGCAATGTGCGCGTCTCCAACTGCATCTTCGTCAACTGTCGCGACTATGGCATTTCCGCCCTTATGGGCAAGGGCCATATGGAGATCTGCAACAATATCTTCATCTCCTGCCGCTATGCCGCCTGCCAGGTCAGGGGCAATGTCAAGGATGCCGATATCGACAAGGTTTCCCTCGATTTCCATCACAATACGGTCCTCTTCACCTGGACCCGCACCAAGGGCTTCGAGGATATGGGCCAGGGCTTCCGTTTTATGAACGGTATCCGCACTATCGATGTCCATAACAATATCTTCGGCTGCAACAGCAACTGCGCCGTCGAGAGGGTCTATTACGAGTCCAACAAGGCTATGGAGGCCGCCAAGATCAGCAATCTCTACGACAACTACTTCTTCGCCAACCGCAGGGATCTTGAGCTTGCTTCCGCCGGGGCCGCGACCATTTCCGTCCCCGCCGCCCGCATCGAGGAAGCCGAGCAGATCGGCCCGAAATACGAAGGCAACAAGGACCTGCCCGCAAGCGAGAAGGCCTTCATCGACGCCATCGACAAGTCCTATCTCGAGGGCTTTATGAACCTCAAGATCATCCGCTCGCAGAGCTACAACGCCAATTCCGCGGCCAACCAGGTCAACCGTCTCTTCGGCCTGAACCAGCAGGGCAGCGAGATTATCCGCCCGAGTATGTACTGCAACAAGTATCCTTGGGAAAAAGCCAAGGACCTCTTCGGAAAAGTCAAGGGCTACGGCGCCCAGAAGCCTGAATAATATGTCAGACACTGTCGGAAAGGTCGTCCAGGTTCCTGGGCGACTTTTTTGTTTTTAGGTGTTGGGGAACCATCGGTGTGTCCGGGGTAGGAACACGCCCGCCAGAGCCTGCTCCCCTCCGTTTCGCTGGAGGATGCTCTGCTCTTTACGAAATATGAGGGCCCTTCCGATCCGCTGTTCTCTTTGCTGGGAGGGGATGGCTTCGGCGTGGATACTAAGACCTATCCTTCTGCTGCACGCTTGGTGTTTGGCGTGAGTGTTAACTTGTAAGCTGTGTTTTTGCACATCGTAAAACGCAAGTAGTTGAGGGACAATTGTTTACATAAAGTCGTCTATGTAAATTTACATAGACGACTTTGCGTAAACGTCTGACAGTCAGATGGTTGCATTTCACGCCAACTCTGTCGCCCTGCTTGCATTTATCGTAGAATATGGCTATATTTGACGATAAAAGCAAACAGAGGCCTATGTCGAAAACTGTCGGAAGGGTCGTCCAGGTCGTCGGACCGGTGGTCGATGTCCATTTCAATTTAACTGCGGGGAGCGCTGAAACGGAGCTTCCCCGCATTCACGATGCCCTTGTGGTCCGCCGCCCGGACGGACGCGCTCTGATAATCGAAGTGCAGCAGCATATCGGTGAGGACACGGTGCGCTGCGTCGCTATGGACTCGACCGACGGGCTTAGCCGGGGACTTGAAGTGGAGAGTACTTCCGGGCCGATCACTATGCCCGTGGGCGCTCAGATCCGGGGCCGGGTTATGAATGTCACCGGAGATGCCATCGACGGTATGGCACAGATGGACAGGGAAGGGGCTCTTCCCATCCACCGGGAGCCGCCGAAGTTCGAGGACCTGACCACCTCGCAGGAGGTCCTTCTGACCGGCATCAAGGTCATCGACCTGCTGGAGCCCTACCTCAAGGGCGGCAAGATCGGCCTTTTCGGAGGTGCCGGAGTTGGCAAGACCGTCCTTATCAAGGAACTGATCAACAATATCGCCAAGGCCCATAACGGCTTCTCGGTCTTCGCCGGAGTCGGGGAGCGCACCCGCGAGGGCAACGACCTGCTGCGCGAAATGATCGAATCCAATGTCATCCGTTACGGCGAGGCCTTCAACAAGGCGATGGAAGAGGGGAAATGGGACCTCTCGCTGGTGGACCCGGAGGAGCTCGCCAAGAGCCAGGTCTCGATGGTCTTTGGCCAGATGAACGAGCCGCCGGGAGCACGTTCCAGCGTCGCCCTGAGCGGACTGACCCTCGCCGAGTCCTTCCGCGACAGCGACAGCGGCGACGGCCCCAGGGACATCCTTTTCTTTATAGACAATATCTTCCGTTTCACCCAGGCAGGCTCGGAGGTCTCGGCCCTTCTCGGTCGTATGCCCTCGGCCGTCGGTTACCAGCCTACCCTGGCCACGGAAATGGGCCAGATGCAGGAGCGTATCACATCGACCAGGAACGGGTCCATCACTTCCGTCCAGGCGGTCTATGTCCCCGCGGACGACCTTACCGACCCGGCTCCGGCCACGACCTTCTCGCATCTTGACGCGACCACGGTCCTGAGCCGCAAGATCGCCGAACTCGGAATCTATCCCGCCGTGGACCCGCTGGAATCCACTTCCCGCATCCTGGACCCGAACATCGTGGGCCAGGACCATTACGACACCGCCCAGAGGGTGAAGCAGATCCTCCAGCGCAACAAGGAACTGCAGGATATCATAGCCATCCTCGGTATGGACGAACTCTCCGACGAGGACAAGACTACGGTCAACCGCGCCAGAAGAGTCCAGCGCTTCCTTTCCCAGCCCTTCTTCGTCGCCGAACAGTTCACCGGCGTCAAGGGTGAGATGGTTTCCATCGAGGACACCGTCAGGGGCTTCAGGATGATCCTGGACGGCGAGGTGGACTATCTGCCGGAGCAGGCTTTCCTCAATGTCGGAACCATAGAACAGGCGATTGCCAAGGGCGAGGCCCTGCTCGCCGCCGCCAAATGAGTATAAAGCTTCATATAATCACGCCTGAGGGCCCCCTTGCCGAGGCCGAGGTCAGTTCGGTGTCCATTCCCGGGGCCGTCGCTCCTTTCGTGGTCCTGAAAGACCACGCTCCGCTGATTACGCCCCTCTCCGAAGGGGAAGTGGTCTATTCCGACGGGGAAGGGGAGCACAGGGTGAAAGTGAAATCCGGCTTTGCCAGGGTGCTTGACAATGTCGTAACAATCTGTGCAGAAGGATGATAGCCGCGCTGCTCATATCCCTTCTGCTCTCTGTCGCGCCGGCCGGAGCCGAGACATCTTCCATCGACGTCCCGGAGATAATCTTCGGCCACATTGGCGACGATTATGAGTGGCATATCACTGAGTGGAAAGGTCATCCGGTGGCCATCCCCCTGCCCGTAATTGTCAGAAGCAGCAGCGGCTGGCATATCTTCAGCAGCGAGCACTTGCAGCACGGCGGGAGTTATGAAGGCCTCCGCATAGTCGACGGAAAAATCATAGACGAAGCGACGGGGAAGCGTCCCCTGGACATCTCCATCACGAAGAACGTGCTTTCGCTGATGTTTTCCAGCCTCCTTCTGCTTGTCATCATCCTGCTCACCGCACGCTGGTATCGTAGGCACGACGCCCTCGAGGAGGCCCCGACCGGCCTCGCCGCCCTAATGGAACCACTGGTGATGATGGTCCACGATATGGCCCGCGAGAACATAGGCGAAAGGGATTACCGCCGCTATTCGCCCTTCCTCTGTATGGCCTTCCTCTGGATTCTTTTCAATAACTTCCTGGGCATACTGCCCTTCTTCCCCGGAGGCGCTAACCTCACCGGCAATATCGCAATCACACTTGTGCTTGCCCTCTGCACCTTCTTTACCGTCAACCTGACGGGCACGAAGCATTATTACAAGGAAATCTTCGCTCCGGACGTCCCCGGCTTCCTGAAGCCCATAATGCCGGTCATCGAAGTTTTCAGCGCTATGATGAAGCCGGTGTCCCTCACCATCCGTCTTTTTGCCAATATGCTGGCCGGCCATATAATGATACTGAGTATGGTCTGCATCATCTTCATAATGGCCAAGTATGGTCCGCTGCTGAGCGGGGGAATGACCATTGTGAGCGTCCTTTTCGGAGTGTTCCTGGACGCTCTGGAATGTCTTGTTGCCTTTATCCAGGCCTATGTTTTCACTATGCTGAGCTCGATCTATATCGGACTCGCCAGAGTACACGAAGAATAACCATAAACTATTTATACTATGTTACTTACATTTGTTTTACAAGCCGCTGCGGGTGCAGCTTTAGGAAAGGTCGGAGCCGCCATCGGAGCCGCAATTGCCGCCCTGGCCGGTGCCATCGGAATCGGTAAGATCGGCAAATCCACAATGGAGTCCATCGCCCGTCAGCCCGAGAGTGCCGGTAATCTCCGTACGGCAATGATCATCGCCGCCGGTATGGTCGAGGGCGCCGCCCTTTTCGCAATCATCGTCTGTCTGCTGGCAATCGTGCTTTAGACTATGAATCTTGTAACTCCTGATGCCGGCCTCCTTTTCTGGATGGTGGTCATTTTCGGCATTGTGTTTTTCCTGCTTGCCAAATTCGGCTTTCCGATAATTACCGGCAGCGTGGAAAAGCGCAACGCCAAGATCGAGAAGTCCCTTAGGGATGCCGACGAGTTGGAAAAGAGAATGGCGGAGTGGAAGCAGGAGCAGGACCGGATGATGGCTCAGACGCGCAAGGAGCAGTCTGCCATTCTCCGTGAGGCCTCCGAGGAGCGCAGCCGTATAATCTCCGAGGCGATGACCGAAGCCAGGGAAAAGTCCGAAAAGATGATCTCCGAGACCAAGGTCCAGATTGCCGCGGAAAAGGAGAGCGCCCTCAGGGATATCCGGAAGGAAGTCGCCCTGCTCAGTGTCCAGGTCGCCGAAAAGGTCCTCAGGAGGGAAATGGAATCCGATCCGGCCCGCTCCGCATTTGTCGACAAGATGGTTGAGGAAGCATCACAGGCCAGCCTTAAGTCGTGAACCGTAGCATCGTCATAAGCCGATACGCCACAGCCCTTGTCAAGTACGTTGGAGAGGAGGGCTGCGGGGAGGCTGTGTGCTCTGAAGCCGAGCGTCTGCGCAGTGCCCTGCAGAATGCTCCCGGCCTTCAGGGAATGCTCTCTTCTTCGGATGACGTGGTCAGTGCCGAGGATAAGAAGAAACTGCTGGTCTCGGCCCTTGGAGGCAGTGTCTCGGATCAGATGGACCGCTACCTGGAACTTCTGGTCCGCAGCGGCCGCACGGATATGACAGCCGACATCCTCCGCAGTTTTACCGATGCTTACTATCGAGCCCGTGGAGTGCGGAAAGCTCATCTGACGGCGGTAAGTGAGCCTTCGGCGGAATTCCTTGAGAGCCTCAGGGAACTCGTCCGGCGCAAGACCGGGGACGATGTCAGGATTGAGGTCGATGTGGATCCCGGGCTTATCGGCGGCTTTGTTTTCGACATAGACGATTATCTTCTGGACGGGAGCGTCAGGCGACAGCTGGAACTCATCCGGGAGAAGTTCATAGAATGGAATAAGAGAATAATATAATGGCTACAACGCTTAAACCCAGCGAAGTGAGTGATATCCTGCTCGCCCAGCTGAGGGAAATGAACAACAATCTTCAGTTTGAGGAAATCGGCAAGGTCTTGCAGGTCTCCGACGGCGTGGCCCGTATATACGGTCTTCAGCACGCCGAGGCCGGAGAACTTCTGGATTGCGGAGGCGGAGTGATGGCCGTGGTGATGAACCTGGAGGCCGACAATGTGGGCGCGGTCCTTATGGGTCCGACTGACCAGGTCAAGGAAGGGGCGGTCGTCCGCCGGACGGGCAGGATTGCGTCGGTCGGCGTCAACGAGAATATGGTCGGAAGGGTGGTGGACCCTCTTGGCAATCCCCTGGATGGTCTCGGACCCATCGACGGAGAGAAGATCGATATGCCGCTGGAACGCAAGGCCCCCGGCGTCATTTTCCGCCAGCCGGTGAGCGAACCCCTGCAGACCGGTCTCAAGGCCATTGACGCGATGATCCCAATCGGCCGCGGTCAGAGAGAACTGATAATCGGCGACCGCCAGACAGGGAAGACCGCCATAGCCATCGACACCATAATCAACCAGCGCAGCTGCTTCCTTGCCGGCAAACCCGTGTATTGCATCTATGTGGCCATAGGCCAGAAGGGATCGACCGTCGCGAGCATAGTCAAGACCCTGCGCGAGCACGGGGCTATGGACTATACCGTCGTGGTCGCCGCGACCGCCGCAGATCCCGCCGCGCTCCAGTACTATGCTCCTTTCGCCGGAGCGGCCATCGGCGAGTATTTCCGCGACACGGGCCGCCACGCGCTGGTGGTCTATGACGACCTTTCCAAGCAGGCCGTGGCCTACAGGGAGGTGTCACTTATCCTGAGGCGGCCATCAGGGCGTGAAGCCTATCCCGGAGACATCTTCTACTTGCATTCCCGCCTGCTCGAAAGGGCTGCGAAAATTATTGACCAGCAGGAAGTTGCCGCGTCGATGAACGATCTTCCGGAAGCCCTTGCCCCGCTTGTCAAGGGCGGCGGCTCGCTGACGGCCCTGCCTATTATCGAAACCCAGGCCGGCGATGTCTCGGCCTACATCCCGACCAATGTGATTTCCATCACCGACGGCCAGATCTATCTGGAATCCTCGCTTTTCAACCAGGGTATCCGCCCGGCCATCAACGTGGGCATTTCGGTCTCGCGTGTCGGCGGCAGCGCCCAGGTAAAATCAATGAAAAAGGTCGCCGGTACGCTGAAAATCGACCAGGCCCAGTATGCCGAACTCGAGGCCTTCTCCAAGTTCTCCTCCGATATGGACAAGGTGACCGAAATGGCCCTGGACAAGGGCAGAAAGAATGCCCGCCTCCTGATCCAGGCCCAGTACAGCCCTATGCCGGTCGGGGAGCAGGTGGCCATACTTTATTGCGGCACCCACGCCCTGATGCGGGACATTCCTCTTTCGGAGGTCGGGCTTTTCCAGGAGCGCTTCCTCTCCAGGATGAGGGCGGAGCACTCTGAGCTGCTTGCTTCTCTTGGAGAGGGAAAAGTCCCTGACGGGGCAGTTGATACTATGGAGTCAGTCGCCGCCGCTGTCGTTGCTACAATTGCCGCCTGATGCCGTCACTTAAGGAAATAAAAGGCCGCATCGCCTCGGTCAGGAGCACGCTGAAGATTACTTCGGCGATGAAACTCGTGTCCTCGGCCAAGCTTCGCAAGGCCCAGAAGGCCATAGAGGCAATGCGTCCCTATTCCGCTGCGATGCAGGATATTATGGACAGCCTGCTTTCGGCCGGAGCCAGGCTGGAAGGCATTTCTTCCGGCGGCTCAACAGTCGTGATAGTCGCGATAGCCTCCAATTCTTCCCTTTGCGGGGCATTCAACGCCAATGTGCTGCGCAAGGTCCGGGAACTGCAGCAGGAATACCCGGAAGCCAGGATATATTGCATAGGCAGGAAGCTCTCTGATGCTATGAAAAGGGATGGCCGTCCTTCGGAAGAAGATCTTTCGAAGCTGTCCGAAAGCCCCTCATACGCCGCTTCATCCGATTTTTCCGCGCGCCTAAGGGAGGATTTCGCTTCGGGAAAAATCGGCAAGGTGCTTCTTGTCCATAATCATTTTGTCTCGACCTCCAAGCAGCTTACTACAGTCCAGACTCTTCTCCCTTCGGAGACTGAACACTCGGAAGCTTCTGTCTCTGAGGATTATATCTTCGAGCCCTCGGCCTCGGAGATTCTCTCGCAGCTGTATCCGAAAGTTATTGACCTCCGCTTCTTTACGGCGCTGCTGGACAGCGCCGCCGCGGAGCACGCCGCCCGCACCGTTGCGATGCAGATCGCGACAGACAACGGGGAGGACCTGCTGGGCGAACTCACCCTCCAGTACAACAAATCCCGCCAGCAGAAGATCACATCCGAGATCCTGGACCTCGCCGGAGGAGCCGCCGCCGAAGTTTAGCTCCGGGAGGCTGCCCCGCTTCTGCGCTAAAAGAAATCCCCTCAGCGGATTTCCCAATCGGCCGAGGGGTATGTTGTAGGTATCATTATTTATGTCCGACGAGAGTTATATCCAACATCGTGCCAAACTCTCGTGATACTGTAAAAAATTAGTACGTGATGTTCAGGTATTCGGTGCCGTCCAGATAAATCTTTTCCACGTCTCCACCTTCGTCAAAGGCATATGAAACTGCAAAATGCTCATCATAGGCGCTGTTCTCATAGTAGTTGTTGATTCCCGTACAAAGCTTCCTGTTGTGGATATGGGGGAATGATACGAAGGGAACAAGTCTTTCTAACTGGGGCGATTCGATGAAGAAATGGAAAAGGTCCAGATTCATAGTGTCGTCTTTGTCTCCATAAGAGTAGCTTCGCTCTTTCCCGCTCCAGATGTGGTTGCCACTGTCATAAATAATTGGAAGGTCGCCGAAGACAGGATTCATATCGGAGTCGTAAGAAATTGTGGTACTATAGGAGTGAAAGATCTCTCCGTCGTTATAATGGTCCTCAACCTTGACCAGAAGGCCGTCCCCGTTAAGAAAGCCGGTGACTCGATCGTAAGGAGCCAAAAACACGACGGTATTGTCGGAGTACGAGACGGTGAAAGTTTCATCTCCATATCCTTGGTTTCTTATAATCTTTACCACTCGTCCGGACTTGTCATATTCGAAATGGTATTGTGTTCCGGTGGAGGCGTCAGTGACGCTTTTTATGAGCTTGGCGATCGGAGCGCCATAGAAAAGATACTTGCCGACCTTGTTGTACGGCCTGACGGTGTAAAGCGAAGGGTCTCCGCTGATGTCAAACACAACTTCGCCCGCCCCGGCCTTGGTGCTGACCGCTGCCCGGAGCTCGACGGGTTCGTCCCTGTCTTTGGCAAAGAGCGCGAAGCCACGTTCGTCTATGGCCATAAATTTCTTTCCTCCGAACTCTCCGCTAGCCGTCCAGGAGCCCGTTTCCTTGGTGAGTTTCAGCCCCTTTCCCGGGTCCAGCAGGTCCAGCTCCCAGCTCTTCGAGGGCACGTTGACGCTGACGCGGAGCTTCTCGAACTTCGAAGAGAAAAGCTTGCTGTAGAGATACAGGCCGAGGGAGGTTTCAAGGCTGAGGGTGGAGGTGAGTTCCGAGGAGAGCAGGTCCTTGTTGTCCATTTCAATCTTTCCGGAAAGGTCAACGCTGACCGTCGGTACGGCGTCGATGCCGAAGGCCAGAAGTTTCTGCCCGAACACCCCGAACTGCAGTGCCACCCGTCCTTTCAGGCCTATGCTGCCTTCCGCATCCATATAATAGGCCCCGATGTAGTTAGGGTTGGAATCTCCGTAAGTAGTCGTCCGCTCGCCGTTGTGCCAGCGGTTCTTGACATCCTCCATCCCTACGCCTATGCTGGCTCCGAGCTTTACGCTTCCCGAGGATGTGAAATCCAGCGAGGCGACTATGGCGGGACGAAGTACTATGGGCCCGACAGGAATGGACACGGGAAGGCGGAAGGTCTTCGAGGGAAGGATGGGGATGGTCTTCTCGCCGTCGGCTTCGATTTCAGTCTTGACTGATACGAAGCTCTTTTTGCGCAGAACTACGTCATAGTCAGTCAGTTGTCCGTTATGGATCTCGACCTTGACAGAGACGGCCGCCGAGAGGACGACCTCGCCGGAGATGTGCTCGTAGGAGAAAGGAATGCGCCGAGTGTAGGTCTCCGAGCCCTGGAATCCGGCCTTGGTTTCCTCCGTTTCCGAGTCCATTACGCCCTGCGGGTCCTCCCACACCTCGTCGGGAAGGGTGCCGCACTCGACTATGGTCCCGTCCTCCTCTTCCACCCTGTCCATCTTCTCGCTGACGCTGACCTCCTCGTCGAGGCTGAGCTCCAGAAAGACTTCCTCCAGGGAGCAGGGCTCCGTCTCGATGGCCATTTCTCCGGATCGGCTCTGAATCGAGACGACCTTGCCGAGGAAACCGTCAGGATTGGTCTCGGAGGCCGGCAGGAAAATGACCTCGCCCTCCTTAGGCGTCAGGCTTTCCGGCACTCCTGCCTTGATTATCACAGAGTTAGTGTCTATGACGCTGATGTACTTCTCGTTTCCTTCTCCGAAATATACGGCTGACGGCTGGAGTACAAAGCCGTCGAAAGTGGTCTTGCGAGCGCTCTCCCCGGAGCTTGGGGCCGGATCGGACGTGCAGGATGCGAGCGCCGCGAGAAGTACTATGAAAATGAAACGCTGTCGCATACTGTTTTTCCGCCAAACTTAAATACTACTTTCTCGGCCCGATAAAACGGTCACCGTTAAAGTGAATCATATGGTCCGGCGTATCAGACAGCCACACCTCCGTCTCCCAGGCAATATCATCCACGTGTTTCTTGAACTCCCTTGCATTAGGAAACGCCGTCACATACACAATGCCGAACGGACAATCCTTGGTAAACTCTTCCAGCTCAACCACTCGCTTTGCTGACACCGGCCCGTGAGAGGTAACAACTTCAACCAGGAAGAGCCAACCGCGTTTTTCATCGCTGATGACGATATCGGGGAGTTTTGAATGCTCAGTGATAGGAAGGTTAAGGGCCTCCAGTCCGGCGGTATTCACATACAGGTCTTTATCCTCAGTGTCGCCGATATAGAGCAATTTTCCGCCGGGAGCAAACCTGGGAGCGAATTCCTCAACGACTGCCGCCTGAACCTCATTGTGAGCACCTGGAGATAGATAGTACTCATTCCCCTCGATAACGAGAGGAATACGATGCATATCCCGTTCAGCAGCATACCTGTCGCGCAAAATTTCATACTCTACAGCAAACTGTTGTGTACGGCTATCCCAATTTTGGGTGCCGTATGCCTGAGCGACCTCAAGTGCCTCCTCCGTGATGGCATAATGCGCTTTCGGACTGTTTACGGGAAGCGTCGGATCATCAGGATTGTAGTTGGCTACTCCAGCCTGAATGAACTGGTGAAGAACCTGCCGACGGAATGTCTCTCGAGTATTGGGAGCATATGGCGCATCGGCCTTATAGTTCTCGTTTACGAAAGCCATTATTTCCTTGGTAATACGCTGACTGGTGCGTGTGGCTTCTGCCCAAGGCGTATCCTCCTTTATGCTGCAAAGTGAGAGCAACGTAAGTGCCGACATTTCATTCTGCTGGGCTGCAGGAAGCCCCAATGCCTTCAGAATCTCTTGTGCCTCAGTAATTTTGCTCATAGCTACCGAATCTTAAAATAGTCCAGGACCAAATCGTTGATAAAGTCGATGGAATAATTGTTTTTCAAAATAATCTTTCTGCCAATCTCCCGAATGGTTTCAATCGGAGGAAGAGGCATCATCCGCAGTTCCGTAGCACTCACATTGATGTTTCCGTTGAATGTCCGGAAATACGCATCAAACATCTCACTGTTCAGAAGAGCCGTAATCCCCATCACTTCATCTCTGCGGAGGTGGCCTTTCGGTCTGTAAATATAGTTCAATTTGTTCTCAATTCCAACTGCTTCATACTGAGACATATTGCCAAAGTATGGGGCCGCGACCAGCCGGCTGCTGTCATCTTTGGAACTGAAACGCCTGAGCAACACGTAGTTCTTGTTTGGGAGGAGCGCTGCCCTGGTCTCCGGGGTAACCTTGATATATTGCCCTTTATCCTTCTTTTGCACGGGATGGTCACAGAGCATCTTAACCACATTATGGAGCCAGTAGAGCGGTACGGTATCTTCGCCCGGTTCGCTCATTATGAAATCATATGCGCGGAAAGCAACTACGGGACCGGTCGAAATCTTGATACCATACTTCTCCATATTGCCTTCCCAGGAACGGAATAAGTTCAGTATCGCTTCATCCCGGCCATCAACGGGCAGATAAACAACCTTCTCATCGGAAGCTATATCCACAATGTTTGCGGCAGGATACTCTTTCTGATAAGGATGATCCAAATCCCGTATTCCCTGGCTAAAAGAGACTGTAATGCTCTTTACCTTGCCGGCAGGATGCATCCTCATAATCACCAGTTCCTGAAGTACCTCATCCTTTGAGAACGTATCCTTCCTGGTATTGAACAGGTGGATTAAGTCAATGTGAACTTGACTGAACAGGAAATCCCGGAAAGACTGAAAATACCGGCCTGATGCAAAACTCCTGGGTGTTATGAATATCATCTGCCCGTCATCTTCCAGCAGCTTGGCGCAGATGGCCATGAACAGGGCGTAGATATTCGTCTGCCCGTCCACGATGCTGGCACAGGAACGTGTATGCACATCATCTTTGGCGAGCTTGAAATAAGGTGGATTCGAGATGATATAGTCGAACCGTTCCCCAATACTCATCGCCCCAAAGATAGTGTCAGCACCGTCCAGGCATTCGCACTGGTCCAGTACAAAATCAGATTCATTCAACTGGTAGTCAAACCTGATGCTTTGTTCCTTGCACCACTCTTGAAGATAAGAAAGAACGAGTCCAGTAAGCGGAACAACATTCTTGTCAGTCTCATAGAGCGTCAAGGCAATTGTCTCCAGCTTGGAATCCTCAGCCAAATGTTCAATCAAGGCACAGGAAAGAATCGCAAGCCCGCAGCCGGGATCAAGAACAGAAACACTCTTTTTCCCTGAAGGAGTGGCCAGATTCCCCATGAACTGGGAGATAGCGAGTGGCGTAAAGAACTGCCCCTTGTGCTTTTTATCCTTTTGGACCGATGCATCCGCATACCCTCTGCCGACCCTCTCAGCAAACTGTGAAGGCTTCTCTCCGGCAAGCGGCATTATATGAACAGACTCCGTAGCCATCTGTTTTTTCTCCATAATTCTACAAATCTACGGATAATTTTCGACAGCCACATCACAGATACAGTAAAAATTTCACAGAAACAATGTTTTGGAAATGGGAGTACTATACAGGCGTCAGATCGAAAAGAATCATTTGTTTTACCAAGAAATAGTTTGTATATTTATGGGTAAACTGATGATTCAATTTTTGATATGACA
>CACZDC010000045.1 GCA_902779785.1 uncultured Bacteroidia bacterium | reverse complement strand
GCTCCACTGTCCCGGAGCGCACCGTGGAACGCTATCCCGAGATCCGCAATCTCCTGTATGATTATGTTATGGAAAACGGCTCGATTGACCCGGAGGTCATCGGCAACCCGGATATAATAGGGAAGTGGTCCTTCGTACCTGAAAAGATCTGCACTCCTGCGCTGAAGCGGGATTGGAGCCGTCTGTTCGGGAAATAGTCTATTTGTTCAGACTGTCAAGGTCCTTTTCACTTCCTACCAGCCAGAGTATGTCGCCGTCCTCGAAGGGGATGGCGACATTTGGTGTATGCAGGGTCCCGTCGGTCTTCTCGACTCCGAGCAGCATACAGTGCAGTTTGTCTTTGATTCCGCTCTCGGGGAGCGTGAGACCCAGGAAAGGAGAGTCATTCTCGACGGGAATGCAGCGCAGACGCATTTCCCCTTCGCCGTAACGCTTGTCGTCGAGAGGAGCGCGGGAGCTGTCGAGGAATTTCCCGAAGCTGTCCGTCTCGCTGTCCGTGCCTATGACCTGGATGTGGTCTCCGGGGAAAATCCTGTCCTTGCCGCTGGGGATGTTGATGCGCAGTTCGCCCCTGAGTATGGACACGACCTGGATACCGAATCGCTCGCTGAATTTCAGCTCGATAAGCGTGCTTCCGCCCCAGTCCACTTCATAGGGAATGTCATATTCAACGAAGTGAATGTCCTTTGAGATCAGTTTGGATGCGTAATCCGGTTTTTTCTCCCCAAGATACTCGGCCCGTACCTCCCTGGAACGCAGGTTGTCGAGGAAGGTCTTTTCGATTCTCTTGGACTGTCGCTTGTTGATATTGCTGAATATGTAGACAAGCAGGGCGAGTGTGAGAAGGAAAATCCAGGAGGCTGAAATGTGTATCAGTTTTCCGAGGACATAGATTATGAAACCGATTCCTATGCCGAAGCGAATGACCACCGAAGCAACCAGAGGGGCCCTGTTGGCGCGGCTTTCATCCCAAAGAGTCTTGTATTCCTCCGAACGGTTTTTCTTCACCATCATTGCCCTCAGGAAGGGGGCCATAGCCACGATCGTTATCATCGCGGAGGCTATATGGGCCCACAGTGCAGGCAAGACTTTTTCAAGCGCCGGGACAAGCAGGGAGAAGGACAGGGCGCAGATTGCGACGCAGATTATGCTGTAGATGACTGTATTCTTGACTATCGCGATGATATAGTCTTTCCACAGACTCTGTCTGGAACTGCTGGGACTTTGTACGGCATAGTTGTCCAGGAAGTTCTTGGTCTTCTTCGGAAGATGCTTGTAGACGAAGTTGTAGGCCGGTTCCGCAAGCCTTATCATATAAGGCGTTATGAAGATTGTTATTACCGAGACGGCTACCACTATCGGGTAGAGGAAGTCGCTGGTGACCTTCAGGGAAACGCCCAGGGTTGCGATGATAAAGGCGAATTCTCCAATCTGAGTGAGGGAGAAACTGCATTGCATAGCTTCTTTAAGGGGACGTCCCGCAAGCAGTACGCCGAGAGTGGCGAAGATCAGCTGTCCGACAATCACCGTAAGGGTGATGAAAATGATAGGAAGATAGTGCGCAGCTATCATTGCAGGGTCCACCATCATTCCCACTGAGACGAAGAAAATTGCACCGAAGAGATCCTTGACCGGCTTGACCAGCTTTTCAATATGTTCAGCCTCAATTGTTTCCGCTAGTATGGAGCCCATTATGAACGCCCCGAAAGCAGCCGAAAAACCGGTCTGTGCAGCTACTACTACCATACCGAAACAGAGCCCGAGGGCCACCACCAGCATAGTCTCCTCGTTCATCAGCTTCTTGGTCTTGCGAAGCAACAGAGGAATAAGGAATATGCCTATCAGGAACCATAGAATCAGGAAGAATACCAACTTTCCGATGGAGCCCAGAAGCGCCCCGCCCTCAAAGCTGTTGGAAACGGCGACAGTCGAAAGTACGACCATAAGGACCACCGCCAGTATGTCCTCCAGAATCAGTATGGACATAACCAGGGAAGCAAACTGTTTCTTCGCCAGCCCCAAGTCCTCGAATGCCTTGTAAATGATTGTGGTCGAGGACATTGCAATCATACCTCCGAGAAAGATCGCGTCCATCTTGCCCCAGCCGAAGGCCTTGCCGACCGTGAAGCCGAGGAAGATCATTCCTGCAATGATGGTCAGGGCGGCTATCACAGCCGCTCCGCCTACCTTGACTATCTTTTTGAAGGAAAACTCCAGTCCCAGAGCAAAGAGCAGGAAGATGACCCCGATATCCGACCAGGTATGGACACTTGCCACGTCGATTACCGACGGGGTGAGTCCGAAATGCGGGCTGGCGATGAATCCGGCCACTATATAACCGAGAACAAGAGGCTGCTTGAGCCTCTTGAAAATCAGTGTCATTACGCCGGCGCAGATAAGAATCAGAGCAAGGTCGGCAATCAGGGGTTCAATTTCTGACATTATGACTTATTTCGCGTAAGCAACAGAACGGGTTTCACGTATGACGGTGATCTTGACCTGGCCGGGATAGGTCATTTCATCCTGGATCTTCTTGGCAATCTCGCCGGAGAGGACTTCGGCCTCCTGGTCGCTGACCTCGGTCGCGCCCACGATGACGCGGAGTTCGCGTCCGGCCTGGATGGCATAGGCTTTTGTCACGCCGGGATAGGCCTGGGCAAGGTCTTCCATACCCTTGAGGCGCTTGATGTAAGACTCGATGACTTCGCGTCTTGCTCCGGGGCGTGCGCCGGAAATGGCGTCGCCGACAAGTACGATGGGGGCGTAGAGGGAGGTCATCTCGGTCTCCTCGTGGTGTGCGCCGATTGCATTGCAGATCTCCGGCTTTTCCTTGAACTGCTCGGCCAGTTTCATACCCAGCAGTGCGTGAGGCAGATCCGGCTCTTCTTCGGAGACTTTTCCGATATCGTGGAGCAGACCGGCTCGCTTGGCTATCTTGGGGTTGAGCCCGAGCTCGGAAGCCATTATGGCACAGATGTTTGCGACCTCACGGGAGTGCTGGAGCAGGTTCTGGCCATAGGAGGAACGGTATTTCATTCGTCCGATAAGGCGGATAAGCTCCATAGGAAGGCCGTGGATGCCGAGGTCGATACAAGTGCGCTTTCCGGTCTCGAGGATTTCGTCTTCCAGTTGTTTCTTGACTTTGGTGACCACTTCCTCAATACGCGCGGGATGGATGCGTCCGTCGATTACGAGCTGGTGCAGGGCCAGGCGGGCGACTTCGCGGCGCACGGGGTCAAAGGCGGAAAGCAGGATGGCGTCGGGGGTGTCGTCAACTACGAATTCAACTCCCGTAGCGGCCTCGAGGGCGCGGATATTGCGGCCTTCACGTCCGATAATGCGTCCCTTGATGTCGTCGTTTTCGATAGGGAAAGTGGTGACGGCATTCTCAATGGCTGTTTCCGTTGCCGTGCGCTGTATCGTGTTGATTACTATGCGTTTGGCCTCTTTCGCGGCGTTGAGTCTCGCTTCGTCGATGCAGTCGTTGATATAGGCCTGGGCCTCGGTGCGGGCTTCGGCTTTCATACTCTCGAGCAGCTGGGCCTTGGCTTCCTGGGCTGACATCCCCGAAATTGTCTCGATCTGGCGGATGGCCTGCTGGCGGAGAGCGTCTGTTTCCTCTTCCTTGTGTCTGAGGGCTTCCTGCTGGCCTTTCAGGGAATTCTTGATCTGCTCGGCCTCTTTCATCTTGCGGTCCACCTCGGCGAGTTTCTGGTTCCAGCTGTTTTCTTTCTGCTTGATCCTGTTCTCGGCCTCGCGGATCTGGTTGTTCCGCTCGTTGATGGTCTTGTCGTGCTCGGCTTTCAGGGAAAGGAACTTTTCCTTGGCCTGGAGAATCTTCTCATTCTTGATTTTCTCTCCTTCGATCTCCGCTTTCTCAAGGATTTCATCCCGCTTCCCCTTCAAAACACTCTTGCGGATAAGTATGTAGGCGGCAAGGGCGATCACGGCCCCCGCGACGAATCCGATGATTAATGCTATTGTGTCCATATATATGTTGTTTTAAATGTCCATAAAAAAGGCAAGCTCCCAAAAGGAAACCTGCCTTGGATTAAAAAAGCCGTCAGCACCGCTGCAGAAAATCTTAAATGAATAAGATTTGAGCGCCAGCCGGTTTCTGATATCCCGCGTCCTGCCTCGCGGCAGAATCCCCCGGAGGGTAACTTGGGGCCCGTCATCCCCGGTCTGAGTCAACTCGGTGCGTTGAAACGTGTTGTTTTCAGAGGGGGTGCCTGACGGCTTGTTATTTATCGCCCAGAATATATCGCTCCAGATCCTCGTTCAGAGAGGCCCCTTCGGCCTTCGCCTTGTCAAGTTCGCGCTGGAAACTGATCCTCAGGACGCATTCGCTCAGCGCAACCATTGACATCAGTTCCGAGACGTTCTTGTCGGGGTTCTTCCGAAGGTAATTGGACAGACGCTTGTTGATTGCATCCGCAGCGAGCCGGATCATTTCTTCGTGCTCCGGGGAAGTCGCGGTCAGGCTGAAGGCTCGGCCGCCTATCTGAATGCTGATCTTTTGTTCCATCCTCTTAATTTTCCAACAGGGAGATGCATTTATTGATCTCCGCTATCAAGCTATCGATTTTCTTCTTCGCCTCGGGACTGTTGCCTCCGGCGCTGAATGCCTCAGTGAGTTTCCGGGTTTCTATTTCTGAAAGTAAATCCTCAACTTGTTTCCTGTAGGTGTCATTGGCTTCTTTGCTCGCACGTAACTCACTGCGGAGCTTTGCATTTTCCGCTTTCTCAGCCTCGTAACGGGCAATCAGCTTTTCGATGGTTTTCCTTAAATCTTCCAGCATAGCCAATGCTTGTACCTATTCAGTGCAAAATTAACAATTTTTTTAATAATGCGAACTATTTCAGTCATTTTTCTGAATGAATCATCCCGAGAACGCTCCGTGCTCCTTCGAGGATCTCTTCTTCTCCCTCGACTTTCCGCCCCCGCATCACGAAACGTCCGCCGGCTATCACATCACTGATTACGTCACTGTGGGCCGAATAGACCAGGTTGCCGAGGAAAGTGCCGGGGGAAAGGAAATAACTGTTGTCGAGGTCCACGACCGAGAGGTCGGCAAGAGCTCCTTCCTTCACGGCTCCACATTCAATTCCAAGTGCCCTCGCTCCGTTGACGGTCGCGCAGTCCATCAGTTCTCCGAGGGGCATCTGGGTGGGATCTTCCCTCCAGGCCTTCTGGAAAAGTGCCGTGGTCTTCATAGTCTCAAGCATATCCAGATTATTGGAGGACGCCGCTCCGTCGGTCCCGAGGCAGAGATTTGCTCCGGCGTCGCGAAGCTCATTGTAACGGAAGCGGAAGCCGGAAGCAAGTTTGGCGTTGGAATTAATGTTATGGACACAGTTGACTTTCCGCTTGCCGAGAATCTCGACGTCGTCGTCGCTCAAGTAGAGGCAATGGGCGGCGATGGTATGGCTCCCGAGTACCCCGAGCCTGTCAAAATAGCCGACTGGGGAGAGGCCGCCGTGCTCCCTCCGGCAGTCGCTGTCTTCGAGGGCGGTTTCCGCAAGGTGCATATGGACCCTGAGGCCGTGTTCCAGGGCGAAGTTGTTGGCCCAGAGGATGTTCTCTTCGGATACGGTATAGACGGAATGGATGCCTATGGCAAAGCCGTGGCTGTCGTTCCATTCTTTGCTGCGTTCATAAAGCCTCTCGCAGGCAAGCCTTTGTTTTCGGGCCGTTTCCTTGTCGTGGCCGTCGAGGAAAAGGAAGGAGATTACGGGCCGGATTCCAAGTTCGAGGGCCGCCCTCCTCGTTTCGGGGGCGAACCAGTAATGGTCATTGAAACAGGTCGTGCCGCCTTTTATCATCTCGAGACAGGCCAGACGGCTTGCCTGATAGACGAAATTCCGGTCTATGACAGCCTCTATTTTCCATATCCTTTCAAGCCAGTCATAGAGCCTCAGGTCTTCGTGGATGCCGCGGAGAAGAATCATCGCGGCGTGACTGTGCATATTGACAAAGCCGGGAATAAGGGCCTTGCCCCTTCCGTCGAAAACTTCCGTTCCCTCAGGAGGGACTATGGGCTCGGAACTGATACGGCCAATGCGTTCTCCTTCAATGAGAACGTCTTTTTTCAGCCCGTCTACTTGTATGTCTTTGATCAGTATCATTCTCGTCAGGGTACAAAAAAACCGGCGCAATCAGCCGGTCTTGTGCTAAAGTTCATCGAAATCAACATCCGGACTGCCTGAGTCCTCGTGTCTGGTCTCGGAGAAAGGCTGGTCTTTCAGGAGGGTCTCCTTGATATACTTGACAGCCTCTTCAAGTCCTTCAGCGAACTTCTCGAAATCCTCCTTATAAAGGAAAATCTTGTGTTTGTCGAAGACGAACGAACCGTCACGCTCCACCCTTCGCTTACTCTCGGTAATCGTGAGGTAGTAGTCATTGTTGCCTTTCGTTGCCTTTACATCGAAGAAGTACGTACGTTTTCCGGCACGGACCGGCTTTGAATATACGTCTTCCGCATTGCGCTCCCGGGCATAAGCCCTTTCAAAATCTTCACTGTACATTGCTTTTCGATTTTTTAATTAGGCACAAATGTAGGAAAATTATTTAATAAACACTAACTTTGTACGAATTTTTTATACAAGAGCAAGTTTATTTGAAATATGCTGAACAGAAGAATCCTCAGAATCAAGGCTTTCAAGCAGTTATATGCTTGTGCGGAGGACAGCGGCAAAAGCCTGAAGGAAGCCCTTGCGGAGTTGGAAGACAGTTTTGAGGCCGCCCGTGACCTTTACCTCACGATGCTTGCCGTCATTCCGCCCCTCACTTCGGAAGCCGCACGCAGGATAGAAGCTGCACGTTCGAAGTTCAATCCTACTGAAGAGGACCTTCATCCCAATATGAAATTCGCCTGCAACCGCCTCTCGGCGCTGCTGGAGCAGGATCCGGATTTCCAGAAAATCATTGAAAAGAAAAAGATATCCTGGGATCAGAACGATGTCTTCCTGCACGAACTGTATGACTCCATAAGGTGCAAGGACTGGTTCATTTCCTATCTGAACAATCCTGAAGTCTCGCTTGACGGAGACGTACGGCTTTTCAAGAAGATTTTCGAAGAGGAATTCGAGGACAGCGAGGCTCTGTCGGCCATTCTCGAGGACCGCTCGATACTTTGGTCTGACGATCTGGGCTATGTGCTTCTGTTCATCATCCGTGACCTTGACAAGATAAGGCGGGAAAAGAGATGGGATCTCCCTCCGCTTTTCAACAGCGAGATCCTTTCAAGGCAGGGGAAAGTTGTGGACAGCGACAAAGCCTTTGTCACCAAGTTGTTCACTACCGCATACGGCAACTTCAAGTCCTACTGTGACAGGGTGTCGGCTTCGGTATCCGCCTGGGAAAGCGACCGTCTTTTCACTACGGACCTGGTACTCATTTCAATGGGACTGGCCGAGGCGGAGGCTTTCCCTGAAATCCCCTTGCGCGTGACCATAAACGAATACGTGGAGATTTCCAAGTTCTACAGTACTCCAAAGAGCGCGTCTTTCGTGAACGGCCTTCTGGACCGTCTCATCCGCTCCCTCGCAGAAGAAGGTAAAATCAATAAAATACAATAGAATATGCAAACTTTGTTTTTCTTACTTGAAGCCGCTCCCCAGGCTCCGCAGCAGGGGAGTCCCTGGTCAATGTGGATTATGCTCGGCGCTGTTTTCGTAATAATGTGGCTTTTTATGATCCGTCCCCAGCGCAAGCAGCAGAAAGAACTGCAGGCCTTCCGTGATTCCCTCAAGAAGGGCGACAAGGTTGTGACTGTAGGCGGCATTTACGGAGAAATCGTCGAGGTCAACGAAAAGACCGCTCTCATCCGCGTCGACGGAGACGTGAAACTCCGTGTCGACAAGCAGGGCCTCGTGCGCGACAACAGCGATATGGCCCAGGCTCAGAAATAGCCTATGAATGAGTCTTCCGGCAAGTTCAGTTTGCTGCCGAGGGGCGGCAGGGACACGGTGTTTTTGATCCTGTCCCTGCTCGTCGCTTTCGTGGTATGGCTGCTGACAAACTTGTCGAATGACTATTCTGCCGTGGTCAGCGTTCCGGTGGTCGCGCAGTGTAATATCGACGGCCACAGCGCCCGCTCGTCCAACCGTGCGGTCGTAACGGCAAGATGCCGCACTGACGGTTTCCACCTGCTTCGTTTCCGCAGCCGCGGCGAGCGAAAGAGTCTGGTGGTGGAACTGGACCGCTCTGACCTTCGTTACGGAGGCGGGGATACATATTATATAAGCGGGTCGGCCAAAAACAATTATGCCGGGCGATTCTTTGGGGACGAGACCGTTGTGGAAGCCTTCGTTACGGATACTCTGAGTTTCATCTTCCCTGCGGAGAATCACAAGAAAGTGCCGGTGGCGCCTTCGATTTCGGTGAATTACCGTCCTCAATATATGGGCGCATCGGCGTTGAAAATCAAGCCTGATTCCGTCACTGTTTACGGCGAGGCGTCCCGGCTGGACGTGCTGGACTATGTCTCGACCGCTCACCTCGGCCTCTGGGACGTCCACGAACCCGTCCACGGTACGCTGAAACTCAACAGTGTCAAGGGGGTCCGTTTCTCGGTCGCTGAAGTAAGCTATGAGGTGGATGCCACGCGTTTCGTGGAACTGCGTTCAAGGGTTCCGGTCGAGGTCTGGAATGTCCCTGCCGGCCATCACGTCCAGGTGCTTCCTCCTACCGCCGAAGTTGTGCTGAGATGCTCTTTCCCTGTCGGACGCGATCCTCTCCCGCAATTTAAGCTTTACATTGATTACAAGGACTTCAACGCCTCTCTCTCAGGACGTTGTGTTCCTCGGACTCTCCGTCTTCCCAGTGGTGTCCTCGACTATCGGCTCGAGCCGGAAGTATTCGACTGCATAGAGGATAACGGATGAAGACTATCCTTGTTTCAGGAGGCATAGGCAGCGGAAAATCTGTCTTTTGCGCTATGCTTGAGGAGCGTGGCGTTCCGGTTTATGACTGTGACTCCAGGGCAAAGGAACTGTACGCTTCGTATCCGGGTCTGCTGTCGGAAGTGGAAGAGGCTCTCGGGGAGAGTTTCCGCACTCCGGACGGACAGCTGGACAAGGGAGCCCTTGCGAAGCGCATCTTCTCATCTGCCACTGACAGAGATACGCTCGAGTCCATCCTCTATCCGCTTCTGCTTGAGGATTTCAAGGCCTGGCGCTCATCCCGGAAAGAAAAGGCCGTAGCTCTTGAGTCCGCCGTAATCCTTTCAAAGCCTGTCTTTGACGGAGTAGCGGATTATGTAATCTGGCTGGAAGCTCCGGAAGGAAAGCGTGTCGAGCGCGTTATTTCCCGTGACGGAAGTTCCCGCCAGGAGGTCCTCTCCCGTATGGAAGCCCAGCTTTCCTGTGCTGAAAAGGCAGATATCGTCATCCATAACGACGGCTCTCTTTCCGATCTTTCCCTGAAGACAGACGAAGTCTTTGAAAAACTGGGTATCTGAACCCTGCGGCTTTATATATTTTTTAGTATATTTGCAGGTTGATATATAAACTGAAACCTGACTTGCAAGTTTTATGAAAATGAACATACCCCTGATGGGCACTCTGCTCGGTCTTTCCCTGATAGTCTGCCCTCTTTTGTATATCTACGTAGGACCGGCCCTGGATGCCGCCCAGATTGATACACTCAAGATTCTCGGAACCGTTTGCGCCTGCAGCGCCGCCTTCTGCTTTGTAGTAGGAGAACTGAGCGGCAACAATTCCCAGATGGACAAGCTCTGGAGCCTGCTCCCGATCGCTTATACCTGGATTATCGCTTTCAAAGGCGGTATGGCGACCAGGCTGGTCGTAATGGCCGTTCTTGCGACTCTCTGGGGAGCGCGCCTGACTATGAATTTCGCCCGCAAGGGTGCCTACAGGCTGAAATTCTGGGAAGGTGAGGAGGATTACAGGTGGGCGGTCGTCCGTTCCGGTCCTGCCTTCAAGGGCAGGAAATGGGCCTGGATGCTCTTCGACCTTTTCTTCATTTCGATCTATCAGAACGCCCTGGTCCTGATGACTACCTTCCCGGCTCTCGTATCGATGAACTCCACCGTCCCCTTCGGCTGGGTGGATGCCGCGGCTGCAGCCTTCACCTTCTGCTTCATCCTCTACGAGACCGTCGCGGACGAGCAGCAGTGGGCCTTCCAGACTAAGAAATGGTCCCTGATCAATGCCGGACAGCCCCTGGAAAGCCTGCCTTTCCCTTACAACCTTGGCTTCAACACCAACGGACTCTGGAGCAGGAGCCGTCATCCCAATTATCTTGCGGAGCAGGGAACGTGGATCTCTTTCTATTTCTTCTCGGTCGGAGCCGGCCTGGGGATTTTCAACTGGAGCGTGATTGGAGCCTTGCTGCTGGTGGTCCTTTTCCTCGGCAGTTCCTCTCTCTCGGAGGAGATCAGTTCCGGGAAGTATCCGGAATACAAGCGCTACTGCGATGAAGTTTCAAGGTTCCTGCCTTGGAAGAAATTCGCGGCAAGATAGAATAAAGTGGATAAGTATATGATTGTCAAATCTTTTGTTCTCAGAAAGGAAACAGCCGACAGGATTGCACAGGAGTGCACCGAAGGCTCTGTGATAGTGGTCCGTCCGGAGAAAAAGCTGGAAGCCCTCTTTCGTGACGTAATCCGTAAGGCTCTCGTGGAGAAGCGTCCACTCGAGGACGATTTTTCCCATATCAAAGAGTATTACGAAAAGCTCTCGGACGAGCCTTCCTACCGAGCCAAACTTGAATCCACCCTCTCTGCTTTGTCTGCCTACCTGAGCGAAGGAATGTTCATCCAGGCAACACTTTCGTCCATAGAAGACTATGTCCTGGTTAAGTGTGCCAGGCTTTGTGCCGAAGCGGTCAATGTCGCCGTCGGCGGAACCCTGATTGACGGCACAGAGCTTATGATATGCAGGCAGCAGGGGAGCCATACCGTAGTGGACTGGACTATGTCCCGGGCAGAAATCGCCAGGCGTTGCACTTCAGAAGGAAAGATTGTCATATCAGGAGGATTCGGCCGCCTGGAATCAGGCTATGTGGTCCGGATCGGCCGGGGAGGCGCCTACCTTATGACTACCCTCATCGCTTCTGCGATAAATGCAAAGAAAGTGGAGTTCTATGTGGAAGAAAACGGCATTGCCGGAGTAAACGCGATGACTTATGACGAGGCGGCGCACTACTGCGCATCGCCGAAGGCATTTCTTCCGAGCGCGGCTCTCTGGCCCGTCAAGGCAGCCGGCATCCCTGTCGTTATCCGCAACATAATGGATGCTTCATTCCCCGGAACGGTGATTTCTTCCCAAGGCGCCAAGGACGGCCGTACGGTCTCCGGCGTTATCCTGGACAAGGATCTGGTACTCTTGACCGTATTCGGAACCGGGCTTCTCGGTCAGGTCGGCCTCTCTTCGGCCGTGTTCTCGGCGATGTCTTCCGCAGGGGTTAATGTGCGTTTCATCTCACAGTCTTGCTCGGAATACAGCCTCAGTTTCGCAGTCCGCAGCGAAGACGCGGACATCGCGGAGGCGGAAATCAGCCGCAGAGTGTCCGGGACGGGGGATTATGACGACGTGATGCTCCTTCGCCGCAGCATAGGGATTGTCACAGTCTATGGCGACAGAATGAAAAACGTGGCCGGGACTTCCGGAAAAGTGTATTCTGCGCTTGGCAGCGAAGGGATAAGCGTAGTCGCCGCCGCCCAGGGTGGCGAGGAACTCAGCATCTCCATCGCCGTCGACCTGAAGGATGCAGACAAGGCCGCAAAAATTCTTGAAAGTCTATGAAAATCGCGTTGATAACCGGCGTTACAGGCCAGGACGGCTCCTATCTTTCCGAATTCCTGCTCGGAAAGGGCTATGAAGTCCACGGTGTGATCCGTCGCTCCTCGGTGGATTACCGCGAGCGTATTGCCCATCTTGAGGGTCAGCCCAACTTCCATCTCCATTATTCGGATATGGGGGATTCGATGAGCCTCGTACAGGTGATTTCCCGGGTAAGGCCGGACGAAATCTACAATCTGGCCGCCCAGAGCCACGTCCAGGTATCCTTCGATACTCCGGAATATACGGCAAATGTGGACGCAGTCGGTGTCCTCAGGATTCTGGAAGCTGTCAGATTGACAGGTATAGCTGACAAATGCCGTATCTACCAGGCCTCGACCTCCGAGCTTTACGGCAAAGTCGAGCAGGTTCCCCAGAATGAGGATACTCCTTTCCATCCATACAGCCCCTATGCGGTTGCCAAGCAGTATGGCTACTGGATCGTGAGGGAATACCGTGAGGCTTACGGAATGTATTGCTGCAGCGGCATACTCTTCAATCACGAGTCGGAACGCCGGGGAGAGACTTTTGTCACCCGCAAGATCACGCTGGCCGCAAGCCGTATAGCCCAGGGCTTCCAGGACAGACTCTATCTTGGAAACCTCTCCAGCCTTCGTGACTGGGGATATGCCAAAGACTATGTGGAATGTATGTGGCTGATGCTCCAGCAGGATCAGCCGGAGGATTTCGTGATTGCGACCGGAGTGCAGCATTCCGTGCGCGAATTCTGCCTCCTGGCTTTCAAGGAAGCCGGAATAGAACTTGAATTCAGGGGAGAGGGAGCTGACGAGAAGGGCTATGACAAGCGGACAGGCAGGATTCTTGTAGAGGTGAGCCCGGATTTTTACAGGCCCACTGACGTCGTCAATCTGCTCGGAGATCCCTCCAAGGCGAAGAAAAAGCTTGGCTGGGACCCGCAGAAGACCAGTTTTGAGGATCTTGTGAAATTGATGGTAAAGGCCGATATGGCCAAGGTGGCCAGCGACAGCGCCGCCGAAAAAGTCAGGATGAACCTGGCGGAATATTTGGAAAAAGGAATTGTGAAGTAATATGGCACTTGCAGACATACTGAAAAAGATTTTCGGATCGAAGTCCGACAGGGATATGAAGCTTATCCGTCCCACCCTGGACAAGATCCTCGCGGTATATCCCGAAATTGACGCCCTGTCCAACGATGAACTCCGCGCCCGCACAGACTCTCTCCGTGCAAGGATAGCCGAGGTGGAAGAACCCTTTGAAAAGCGAATAGCCGAGATAAAGGAAACCCTGGAACAGGATATTCCCATTGAGGAAAAAGAGGCTTTGGCCACAGAGTCGGACAAGCTGGTCAAGGATGAGGATGATGCGATTGAAGTAGTTCTTAATGAAATACTTCCGGATGCTTTCGCTATTATGAAATCTACTGCCCGGCGCTTTGCACAGAATGCGACGGTGGAAGTCACTGCCTCGGAATTCGACCGTTCCCTTGCGGCCGCAGGCCGTGAGTTCGTCACTATAGAGGGCGACAAGGCCATTTGGGCGAATCACTGGATTGCGGGAGGCAACGAGATTACCTGGGATATGGTCCATTACAATGTCCAGCTGATCGGCGGCATAGTGCTGAACGGCGGTATCAAGACCAATAAGGAACAGCGAGGCAGCATAGCGGAAATGGCCACAGGTGAGGGTAAGACCCTGGTTGCGACCCTCCCGGTCTTCCTGAATGCCCTGGCCGGGAAGGGTGTCCACGTCGTTACAGTCAATGACTATCTGTCAAAGCGTGACTCTGAGTGGATGGGCCCCCTGTACCAGTTCCACGGTCTCAGCGTGGACTGCATCGACAAGCATCAGCCCAATTCGGAGGAACGCAAGAAAGCATACAACTGCGACATCACCTTCGGTACCAACAACGAGTTCGGTTTCGACTATCTGCGTGACAATATGGCTACAAGGCAGTCGGACCTGGTCCAGAGAAAGCACCATTACGCCATAGTCGACGAGGTGGACTCCGTGCTTATCGATGACGCCCGTACGCCGCTCATCATCTCCGGTCCTATGCAGAAAGCCGCTGACGACGAGCAGTTTATGGAGTATCGTCCATACGTCGAGAACCTCTATACCAAGCAAAGGACTCTCGTCAACCAGACGCTCAACGAGGCTAAGAAAGCCATTGCGGCCGGGGACGAGGCGGAAGGCGGCAAACTGCTGCTCCGTTGCCAGAGGGGACTGCCCAAGTATCAGCCCCTCATCAAGTTCCTCTCCGAGCAGGGTATGAAACAGCTCCTGCAGAAGGCGGAGAACTACTATATGCAGGACAATGAAAGGGAGATGCCGAAGGTGACCGATGAACTCTATTTCGTCATTTCCGAAATCCAGAATACCGTCGATATGACCGACAAGGGCCACGAGGTCCTTGCCTCCGCAGTGGACGACCCCAATTTCTTCGTTCTCCCGGATATGGGCTCGGCAATCGCTGAGATTCAGAACGACAGCAGCCTGACTCCTGCCGAGAAGGCAGTCAAGAAGGACGAGCTGATGGAGGATTTCTCCCTCAAGAGCGAGCGCGTCCATACCGTTATCCAGTTGCTCAAGGCCTATGCGATGTTCACCAAGGACATTGACTATGTCATCGTGGACAACAAGGTCAAGATCGTGGACGAGAGTACGGGCCGTATAATGGAGGGCCGCCGCTGGTCTGACGGTCTGCACCAGGCGGTCGAAGCCAAGGAGAACGTGAAGGTCGAGGCCGCCACCCAGACTTTCGCGACCATCACCCTGCAGAACTACTTCAGGATGTACCATAAACTCGCCGGTATGACCGGTACCGCCGAGACCGAGGCGGGTGAGTTCTGGAGCATCTATAAGCTTGACGTAGTGGTCATTCCTACCAACCGTCCCGTAATCCGCGACGACCAGGACGACATAATCTACAAGACCAAGAAAGGCAAGTTTGCCGCGGTTATAGACCGTGTCGTGGAACTCTCCAATGCCGGCAGGCCGGTGCTGGTCGGTACGACCGACGTCGAAACTTCCGAACTGCTTGCCAGGATGATGCGCCTCCGCGGCCTCAAGCCTAATGTGCTCAACGCCAAGGAGCACGCTCGTGAGGCTGAAATCGTCGCCCAGGCCGGTCAGAGCGGCAAAGTGACCATAGCGACCAATATGGCAGGCCGTGGTACCGATATCAAGCTGACCCAGGAAGTCAAGGATGCCGGCGGACTTGCAATCATAGGTACTACGAGGCACGATTCACGCCGTGTGGACCGTCAGCTCCGCGGCCGTGCCGGACGTCAGGGAGATCCGGGTTCATCGACCTTCTATATCTCTCTGGAAGACGACCTTATGCGTAAGTTCGGCTCTGAGCGTATCGCCGGTGTAGTGGACCGTCTTGGAATGAAGGACGACGAGGCCCTTGTCTCGAAGATGCTGTCCAATTCCATAGAGACCGCCCAGAAGAAAGTTGAAGAGAACCATTTCGGCTGGCGTAAACGTACCCTGGAGTACGATGACGTGATGAATTACCAGAGGGAGGCCATCTATGCCCGTCGCCGCAACGCCCTAAGCGGAGAACGCATCGAAATCGACGTCCAGAATATGATGCAGGACACGGCTATGATCATTGCCGAGAAGGGGGACGGGATGCAGTACGAGGAGTTCGAGCAGTTCGTCATAGCAACCTTGTCCATAGACCTTGGTTTCGATGCGGATTTCTATGGCCACGCCAAGCCAAAGGATATCGCAGACAAGCTCTACGAGCATATGCAGGAGGTTTATAACCGCCGTATGCAGACAATGATAGAGAAGGCCAATCCTATCGTCAAGCAGATCTACGAGAAGAACAGCCCCATCGCAGATGACACGCCGGTAACTGTTCCCATCACCGACGGCAAGCGGCTTCTGAATCTTCCCGTCAATCTCAAAAAGGCTTATGAGAGTGAGAGCAAGGAAATAGTGAAGGCTCTTTGCCGCGCAATCATACTCTATCAGATCGACGAATACTGGAAACAGCATCTTCGCGATATGGATGACCTTCGCCAGAGTGTCCAGAATGCCGCTTACGAGCAGAAGGATCCGCTGGTAGTCTATAAACTGGAGAGTTACAACCTCTTCTCCCAGATGCTGGAAGAGCTCAACGAAGCTGTGCTGACCTTCCTTCTGAGGGCCGACATACCGCTTGCTGACGGCTCCGAGCGCCGCCGCTCTCCCCGTCCCGTCAGCGCCCAGGGACGCGATATGAGCCAGATGCGCACGAACGATCCTTCCCAGCTTTCGACCAACGGCGAGCAGCGCTCACGTATGCCGGTCCGGGTAGAGAAGCGTATCGGACGCAACGATCCCTGCCCCTGCGGCTCCGGGCTTAAATATAAGAACTGCCACGGAAAGGGCTTATAGACAGTTATTTGTATAAATAGTATATAGAAAAATATGGCTAAAACAATGGAACCTGTTAATATCAATGAGGTCAGCCGCATTTCGGCAGGCACTGTTTTCAAAGGAGAAATCACTTCCCCCAACGATATCCGCATCGACGGTACGTTTGAGGGAAAGGTCTATTCAAAAGGTCGCGTGGTAGTAGGGGACAAGGCTGTCGTCAAGGGAGATATCATCTGCCAGAACGTTGATTTCTGGGGCAAGATGACTGGAAACTTCTATGTGAAGGACACCCTCTCGCTCAAGAGCGGATGCATTGTAGACGGAGACCTCCACGTCAAGCGCCTGCAGGTTGAACTGGACGCCAAGTTCAACGGCAACTGCAAGATGATTTCCGAGTCGGAATTCGACAAGATCGCTTCTGAAATCACCGGAATCCGTCCTGCTCCCCAGGCTCCTGCAGCTGCGGCCCACGCAAATTAATTTGCGGATACGAACATTTTTCTCTATTTTTGCACGTTCGATTACCGGGGGTGTTTTGGTTTTGACAGCGTAGGTATCGGACGGTAAGCACGTCGGGCGTGGGAGCCTTGCCCGTAAATCTCAGACTCCGAAAATCAGTTGCCAACAACAACTATGCACTCGCTGCTTAATCTGGCATAGCCGATTAGCTTAATCCGAGGCGCCAAGGTTGCGCTTCCGACGAGTATCCCTCGGACTTTCCGCCCTGTATAGTCCGGCCCAGGGGTATCATCCAGACAGGGACGCACCGGCGGATGTCTCTAAAGCCGGCCAAGATTCAGAGGCTAAGGGTCCTGTAGCCCGCCTTCCGGCAGCTTCTCCCCGACAATCAAAGGAAGGATAAGCGTGTAGAAAGCCGCCGGGTGCGACGTTTGGACAGCGGTTCGAGTCCGCTCACCTCCACAATCATTGCTGATAATCAGCAAGTTAACACACTTACGCAGAAACTTACGCAGAAAAATGCACAAGTTTCTGCGTATTTTTTGTATTTATACTCTAAGCGTTTCCTCTACTCTGTACCTTGGTCCCTTGGAGGGTCGAACCGGTTCGTCCTTATAGACGCTGTGACCGGCTATAGAAGCCAGTCACAGGACTATTCGACGATTATTTTTGCGCGTTAAGCGGCTAATAAAGGAGACCAAACATCCATAGCGGAATTCTAGCACCATATCCGGTTTCTATACCATCTACGGCCAGATAACTGTTGGGTATATCTGCAATTTGGTCAAATGTCTTTCCTTCTCCGCCCACTTCAAAGAGATAC
>CACZDC010000044.1 GCA_902779785.1 uncultured Bacteroidia bacterium | reverse complement strand
TTACGGCAAGAAAGAAGCCTCTGAGCGCATCGTCGCCATCACCGATGCCCGCAAAGGCGCCCTCAAGACCCTTTCCAACCAGGAGGGGTACAAGAGTTTCGTGGTTCCGGACAATGTAGGCGGCCGTTTCAGTGTCCTGACTCCGGTCGGCCTGCTGCCCATCGCCGTGGCCGGTTTCCCGATTGACGAACTCATAGACGGAGCCAAGAAGGCCGAACGGGCCCTCGCCATCAAGAAGGAGGACAATCCAGCCGTCGTCTACGCCGCCGTGCGCAACCTCCTCTTCCGGGAATGCGGCAAGAGCACGGAAATCCTGGTCAACTACAACCCCAAGCTCAGCTATGTTGCCGAATGGTGGAAACAGCTCTACGGAGAATCCGAAGGCAAAGACGGCACCGGCATTTTCCCCGCCAGCGTCAACAATACCGCCGACCTCCATTCTATGGGACAGTTCATCCAGGAAGGCTCACGCATTATGTTTGAGACTGTCCTCCACGTGGACAACGCCCGTCGCCGTGTGGTCATCGAATCTGACCCGCAGAACCTGGACCAGCTTAATTTCCTGGCCGGGAAGCACGTCGAGCACTGCAACCATATGGCAGAACTAGGCACTCGCCTGGCCCACGTGGACGGCGGAGTTCCGCAGATTGAAGTATCCATCGAGACCCTGGACGCCAAACGCCTGGGTGAACTGCTGTACTTCTTCGAGTTCGCCTGCGGCGTCAGCGCCTACACCCTCGGCGTGAATCCTTTCAACCAGCCCGGTGTCGAGGCCTACAAGAAGAATATGTTCGCCCTGCTTGAAAAGCCCGGTTACGAAGAGGCGACGAAGGAGATTAAAAAACGCCTGTAAATTTTTATGCAAAGGTATTGCAATTACAAAAAAATTGCGTACCTTTGCAATCCCGAACGACAAATAACGGGAACTGGTGCGGTAGTTCAGTTTGGTTAGAATACCGGCCTGTCACGCCGGGGGTCGCGAGTTCGAGCCTCGTCCGCACCGCAAGAAAAAAGCCCTACAGCTATCTGCAGGGCTTTTTTTCTATTCAAAAACGCGGGCATTAACCCACGGCATTCATTACGCAGACACGGGCGATCTTTGCGCCGTCGGCGAACTGTCCGTCGCCGATATACTCGGACTTGTCCACCTTATAGCAGAAGTCCTCGTCCATCCGGGCATAGATTACGACGAAGTCTGCCTCGGAATCATTTATGGAGATAAACGGAAGCTCAAACCCATAGGACTCGCTGATATCCTGGACCTTTTCAATGAACTCAGGGAAAGGCATTCCGGCATATATTCCATAAGGGTTGCAATAAGCTGGAGAGCAGACGTCGATCATAAAGATTTCGTCGTCGTTGTCCGTCGTGAAGACCAGCGTCGGCTTGGTTTCGCCGCTTTTTACCAGGGTGAAAGTGCGCTCATACTCTGTTGCAGAGACCAAATCAGTCGTGTATCCGGGAACATTCCAGGAAATATCGCTGCCAAGGTCAATATTGGCAAAACCCCAGTTCCGGATGCAAGGGATACGGTCAGTGACATTGCGGACGAACTCCACTCCGTTCCAGTCGTAAATGACCCCGGTGCTGCCTATGTCCTCGAGATAAACCTCCATACCCTTGTCATAATAGTTGTTGAATATACCGCCGTTCTTGATAGAAAAGTAAAGATCCCCGTGCCCGAAAGTAAGAAGCGGCTCAGCAGTGAGATCCTCCTCGGTATAGCGCGGATTCAGAGGAAGTTCGCAGGGAGTCAACTTGGCCGAGGCGGAATCATACCAGAAATACTTTTCAGGATTCTTCTTCTCCCCGCTGTCCTCAAATCTTCCGGACTTTACGATACCGAAAAACTTACCATTATCAACTCCGGCATATACATAGAAATTCAAATACGGATGAGGCCTGTCCTCGGAATCCCCAATCTCGGTTCCCGAAAGTTCCTCGAAATAGTCGGACCAGAAAACCACATTATCAGTGGAAGGCGCGGCGTAAATGCCGTCCCCGTCACCGAGCATACCGTCAGTGCGCATCACGATATATTTCTTGAAATATTCCTCGCGCTTCCCGGGGTCCTGGATAAGCTCAGGAAGATCGGCGGAAGGAAGGGCTTTGAAAAAAGCCTGGAGGTCGGACTCTTCCACGGCAGGAAGTTCCTCGAAGGGCTTGCCCTCAGGCTTGGAAGCGGAATTGCAAGAGAAGAAAAATGGCAGGGAAGCCAGAACCGCTGCTGCCAAAAATTTAAACTTGTTCATAGTCTATAAGCTTTTTGTTAAAACTTCAGTTCCTGCCGACTAAGTTACAAAAAGCTTTGAATATGAACAAATCTTATGTCAACGAGATGAAAGATTTAAGATAATGCCGTCAAGCATTCTGAAGAGTTCCGGAGTACTTTCCGGCGTGACGCTGTCGCACAGGACGGCATTTCCTACGGAAAAAGGGACCCCGGACAGTTTTTTCCGAAGCAGTTTTCCCTTTCTGCTAAGAGACACGATCATCTGCCTTGCATCGTTCTCCCCTTTTCTCCTGTTCAGCACTCCTTCCTTCTCCATCCTCTGCAAAAGAGGCGTCACGGTGTTGGTTTCCAGGAAAAGACGCCTTGCGATGTCGTTTACCGGCTGGGCGTCCTTCTCCCACAGGACCAGCAGCACGAGATACTGCGGATAGGTAAGACCATACTCTGAAAGCAGAGGATGATAAGCCTGTGTGAGAAGACGCGAAGCGGTGTAAAGTCTGAAGCAAAGCTGGTTGTCCAACTTGAAAGCTTCCTCAATCATAGCATTTCCTTTATATCCTTTTCGATATCCTCGGGAGTCGTGACGGGCGCATAACGCTTGACGACGGTGCCGTCACGGTTTACAAGGAACTTGGTGAAGTTCCAGAGTATATCGCTCTCCTTCTCGACGCTCTTGCTTATCCCCTTGAGCATAAGCTTTGTAGCCTTGGCCTTGAGACCGTCGTAGCTCTCGCTGGGAGCGACAGACTTCAGGTACTCGAAGATTGGTTCGGCATTCGGCCCATTGACATCGGTCTTGGCCATTAGAGGGAAAGTGACACCGTGGTTCAGGCGGCAGAACTCGGCTATTTCATCGTTGGAGCCGGGTTCCTGGCCGGCGAACTGGTCGCAGGGGAAGCCCACAATTACCAGTCCCTGGTCCTTATATTTCTGATAAAGGGCCTCCAAACCATCATACTGAGGAGTAAAACCGCACTTAGAGGCGGTATTGACGACCATAAGGACCTTGCCCTCAAACTGAGCGAAATCCACCTCGGCCCCTTTGTTGCCGACGGTCTTGAAATCATAAATCTTTGCCATATCCATATTGTTCTGTGCAATTGCTGAAAGCAGGGTTGCTTAAATTAATTGTTTAAACTTAATTTATATCGTTCACGATGCAAATATACAACTTTATTTTTATATCGCAAGCGATAGAATCAAAAAAAAATAAAAAAAGTGCTTCCAAAAGAGCGGAAGCACAATTATAATCTTTAGTCTTTTTCAGTCCACGCTTCACCCAGACGAGCCTGGACCACATTGATAATATAGTCCCCGGTCTTCTCGCACTCGGCGATAAGGTCATTCAGGACCGCGCCCAGTTCATAGCTGTAGGCCTGCTGGTCCAGATTGGCGATATTCTGCTTTTTGAGACTGTCGCGGAGGGCATTGATACGCCGCTCGATATCTTCCGACACACTTATGCTCAGTTCTTCCTTGAAACCGCCGAGAGTGACATTCATCTGGCTGAGGGCCTCGTCTACAAGTTCATACATATGGAGTATGCCGTCATTGAGCTTGTCGTCAAACCAGACCTTGTTCTCACGCTTGCGGCGCATTATGCGGGCCAGATTGAAGCAGCCGTCCCCTATCGACTCCAGTTCACCGATTTCACGGAGCATCGCGCGGATCTTCTGCTTGGTGTCATCGGACAGATGGGCGGACCCCACGTCCCCCAGATAACGACCGATCTCATTCTCCATCCTGTCACTCATATCCTCCCCTTTCTGGATGCGCTCGAAGAGTTTGTTGAAAGCCTGTTCATCCTGAGTTGCATAGAGTTCCCTGACCAGGGCGAACAGATGCTGGGTCTTCTCGCCGTAGAGAGTAATTTCTTTCTGAGCCTGCAGCACGGAGATTTCCGGAGTCTTCATAAGACCGCCGCGAATGTACTGGAGTCGGAATTCATCCTCGGAATCAGTCTTTTTGGCCTTGATGATGGCACAGACCAGTTTCTCGATCTGAGGAATGAACCATATCAGGACGGCCGTGTTGATCACATTGAAGAAAGTATGGAAAGTGGCCAGGGCGAAAGAAAGCTTGGTAGGATCCTGGCCTTCGGCATTCGGATCCAGGTCCACGACCGAGCAGACCATACGGACGAAGGGGAAGAAGAGTATCAGCACCCAGATCACGCCGAATACGTTGAACAGAAGGTGCGCCATAGCGGTGCGTCTTGCCTGGGTATTGGCATTCAGAGCCGCCAGGTTGGCCGTAAGCGTCGTACCGATGTTCTCACCCATAACCAGGGCGATACCTTGATAGATGGTGATTGCCCCGGTGGCGCAGAGCACCATAGTAATGGCCATAAGCGCGGCCGAGCTCTGGACAGCGGCCGTAAGTATAGTGCCAATCAGCAGGAAGAGAAGTATCGTCCAATAGTTGGTCTGGAAACTGGCAAAGAAGGCGACCACTTCCGGCTTGCTCGCAAGGTCCATCTCCACTCCGGTAGTTTTGAGCATTCCGAGGGCGAAAAGCAGGAAACTGAGTCCGAAGAGGAAGTCACCCACATAGCGGTAACGACCAAGCTGAATCAGGATTATGCCCACCAGGAAGGCCGGCCAGACAAGATTCGCCACATTGAAAGAAAAGCCCGCCGACATTATCCAGGCGCTCATAGTCGTACCGATATTGGCTCCCATAATCACTGAAATAGCCTGGCTGAGGCTCAGCAAAGCTGCATTGACGAAGGATACGGTCATCACGGTGGTAGCCGCGGAAGACTGGACTGCGACGGTGACAAGCGCACCGGTTGCAACTCCTGAGAAACGATTTGTAGTCATTGCTCCGAGAAGGTGGCGCAGCTGCGGGCCAGCCATCTTCTGCAAGGCCTCACTCATCAACTTCATACCGAATATAAGGAGGGCGATGGAGCCCAGGAGTTTAAATATGATTAGCATCTTGATTGGTTTCTATTTTTACGCTCGCAAATTTAGTGTTTTTACAAGAGAAATTCAATGATTGCAAAGTACAGAAATGCAGAAAAATTAGTAAATTCGCAAACATTATAGACAGAACATGTACAAAGTTTCATCTCCATACGCAGAAGAATTCATCGACCACGAAGAAATCTCAAGCACTCTGGAAGAAGCACGGAGAGAGAGCAAGAATCCCTCGCGTGTAGCCTCCATACTCGAAAAAGCCGCCCTTCTAAAAGGGCTCAGCCACCGCGAAGCTGCCATTCTGATGGACTGCGACGACCCCGCCACGGAAGAGAAAATCTATGCCCTGGCCTCTCAGATCAAGCATCAATTCTACGGAAACAGAATCGTTCTCTTCGCCCCGCTCTATCTTTCGAATTATTGCGTAAACGGCTGTGTATATTGTCCTTACCACGCTAAGAACAGGACTATTCCACGCCGAAAACTCTCCCAGGAGGAAATAGCAGAGGAGGTCCGCGCCCTTATCCGCTGCGGCCACAAGCGGCTTGCCGTAGAGGCCGGAGAAGATCCTGTCCACAATCCCCTTGACTATATCCTCGAATCCATAAAGACTATCTACTCGGTCCGCGAAGGAGGCAATTCCATCCGCCGGGTAAACGTCAATATCGCGGCTACGGATGTAGAATCCTACAGAAAGCTCAAAGCCGCCGGGATAGGCACATACATACTTTTCCAGGAAACCTACAACAAGGAGCAGTACCAAAAACTGCATCCGACGGGTCCAAAGAGCAATTACGCCTGGCACACCGAAGCTATGGACAGGGCTCAGGAAGGAGGCTGCGACGACGTAGGGATAGGCGTACTTTTCGGCCTTGCCGGCTACCGCTATGAACTCTGCGGCCTTCTGATGCACGCGGAGCATCTCGAAGCGCGCTTCGGAGTTGGGCCTCATACAATCAGCGTCCCCCGGATCTGTCCTGCGGACGACATCTCCGTCGGAGATTTCAAAGACGCCCTCCCGGACGATATCTTCCGCAAACTGGTCGCGGTACTCAGGATAGCAGTCCCCTACACCGGTATGATCGTATCTACCCGTGAATCCAAGCGTATGAGGGAAGAACTCCTTCACTGCGGCATTTCCCAGATAAGCGGAGGTTCGCGCACCAGCGTCGGCGGTTACACCACCGTTGAACGGCACAATGAGACCGCCCAGTTCGATGTTTCCGACACCCGTCCCCTGGACGAAGTCGTACGCTGGCTGCTCGAACAGGACCATATCCCCTCGTTCTGCACGGCTTGTTACCGGGCGGGACGTACCGGAGACCGTTTTATGTCACTCTGCAAAAGCGGCAAAATCAGCCTCTGCTGTACGCCCAATGCACTTATGACGCTGAAGGAATACTTGATGGACTACGCCTCGCCGGAGACTCGCGCCGAGGGCGAAAGGATGATCGGGCAAAGCCTGATGGACATCCCGGAAGGCCGCACACGCGAGATTACGATCCAGCGCCTGAAGCAGATCGAGGACGGCGAACGCGATTTTCGTTTCTAGGATATGGAACGCATCCATATAGCCGTCTTCGGAGCCGTCAACAGCGGGAAATCCACTCTGGTAAACAAAATTGCCGGGCAGGAGCTTTCGCTGGTGAGCGGACAGCCCGGCACTACTACCGACCCCGTCCGCAAGGCGATTGAAATTCCCGGACTGGGTCCCTGCGTACTTACCGATACTGCCGGCTACGGAGACTCAAGTGCGCTGGGGGCGGAGAGAGAGAGAATGAGCCGGGCGGCTATCGACCCTGCGGATGTGGCAGTCCTCCTGCTTTCGGGACATCCGGACGATGCAAAATGGGCAGAACTCCTGAAGGAGGCCGAGGTACCTACCGTGACGGCGACAAGAGGCGAAAGCGCGGAATCCATAATCAGACGCATCGCCGGAGTTCTTCCTGAAGAAGAGAATAAATACCTGACAGGCGATCTTGTCAAGAGCGGAGATACGGTCGTACTGGTGATGCCACAGGACAGCGAAGCGCCGAAAGGGCGGTTGATACTGCCCCAGGTGCAAGTGCTCAGGGAACTTCTGGACAGGGAATGCCTCCCGCTCTGCTGTGTTCCGGAAAAGCTCGGAGAAGCCCTCTCAAGCCTGAAGACGGATCCCGCACTGGTAATAACTGATTCCCAAGTCTTTAAGGCGGTCAATGAAAAGATTCCTCCAACTGTACCCCTGACTTCTTTTTCCATCCTTCTGGCGGGCGCCAAGGGTGACCTCAACGTGTATTTCGAAGGAGCCCGTGCAATTGGATCGCTGAAAGACGGCGACCGTGTCCTCATCGCCGAAGCCTGCACTCACGTGCCCGACACGGAAGACATAGGCAGGGTGAAGATTCCCGCGCTGCTCAGAAAACGCGCGGCCGTATCCGTCGATATCGCCGCCGGTAATGACTTCCCCGAAGATCTATCCCCATACTCCCTGATCATCCATTGCGGAGCCTGCGTCGCAAGCAGGACCCTGGTCCGCGCACGCATAAGAAAGGCACTCCGCGCCGGAGTGCCGATTACAAACTATGGAATAGCCCTTGCCTCTCTGCAAGGGATTTCAGAGAGACTAGGAATCAAACTCTGACACTATCTTCTTGATGTCCGACGGATTCAGACGTCCGTAGACCTTCTCCCCTATCGTAGCGACCGGAGCCAGTCCGCAGGCGCCCACGCAGCGAAGGCAGTCCAGGGAGAACTTTCCGTCAGGAGTAGTCTCCCCGACTTCAATGCCAAGCACTCGCTTGAATTCTTCCAGGACCTTGTCCCCGCCACGGACATAGCAGGCCGTACCGAGACATACCGACACGGGATATTTTCCCTTCGGGACCATAGAGAAGAAGGAATAGAATGTCACGACTCCATACACTTTCTGGGCCGGTATGCCCAGGCAACGGGCAATGACACGCTGGACATCCTCCGGGATATAGCCGAGGGAGTTCTGACATTCGTGGAGAATGGTGATCAATTCTCCCGGATCATTATTGAACTTTTTGCAAATCTCTTCGACTTTGCGAAGAGCCTCACAGGATACTTTCATAACTACTTGGCTTTATTGAAATATTTGGTATGGAGTAGTTTCTCGCTACGTTCACCCAGAGGCTCCCCGAGGAACTCCCTGTAGAGCTTCTGGATATCGGGATTCTCGTGGCTCTTGCGGATGGGTTTGCCCTCGTCCTCACGGTAGATGGCACGGGCACGGGCCTTGAGGACCTCCACGTTGCCGTGGTGGTAAGGCTGGCCGGCGCCGCCGATGCAGCCGCCGGGACAGGCCATAACCTCGACCACGTGATAGTCCAGTTCCCCTGCGCGGAGTTTGTCCATAAGGATACGGGCGTTACCGAGGGTATGGGCGACGCAGACCTTCAGAGGGAAGCCCGCAAGGTCGATAGTCGCTTCCTTGATGCCGTCCAGACCACGGACATCCGTGAATTCCAGACGAGGCAGGGTCTTGCCGGTATAAACCTCATAGACGGTCCTGAGGGCAGCCTCCATCACGCCGCCGGTTGCACCGAAGATGGCGCCGGCGCCGGAGGATTCGCCGAGAGGAGAATCAAAGTCGCTGTCCGGGAGAGACTTGAAATCAATGTTGGAGCGCTTGATCAGGCGGGCAAGCTCACGGGTGGAGATGCTGTAGTCCACATCGGGATTGCCGTCCACCGAGAATTCCTCCCTCTCGCACTCGAATTTCTTTGCAAGACAAGGCATTATGGACACGACGACAAGCTTTTCGCGAGGGATGCCCATCTTCTGGGCCCAGTAGGTCTTGGCGATGGCGCCGAACATCTGGGCGGGAGACTTCGCCGAGGAAGGATACTCCAGCAGGTCCGGATAATTGTGCTCGTAGAAATTGACCCAGGCCGGGCAGCAGGAGGTCATAATCGGAAGTTTGACGCTCTTGTCCCCGCCGAGGAACGCCTTGAGGCGATGCAGGATTTCGGCACCCTCTTCCATAATTGTAAGGTCGGCGGCGAAGTCCGTGTCGAAGACGTGGTCAAAGCCGAGATACCTCAAGGATGTGGCCAGTTTGCCGGTCACTATGGTCCCGGGCTCCATTCCGAATTCCTCGCCGAGAGCGACGCGGACCGCCGGAGCGGGCTGGGCAATGACAATTTTGTCGGGATTGCAGAGGTCGTCGAGGAGACGGTCCGTATTGTCCCTTTCCATCAGGGCGCCGGTCGGACAGACAGCCACGCACTGACCGCAGTAGGAGCAGTCAGTATCCTTGAACATACGGTCGAAGGTCGGAGCGATCGTCGTTTCGAAACCACGGCGCACAGCACCCAGGACGCCCACGGTCTGGACCTGGTTGCACACAGTCTCGCAGCGGCGGCAGAGGATGCACTTGTCCATATTGCGGACGATGGCGACGGTCTCTTCCTTCTTGCGGGTGGACTGTTCGCCCTTGTAGGTCATACGGCGGATATTGAAACGGGTGACAAGCTTCTGAAGCTCGCAGTCATTGCACTTGGGGCAGGTCAGGCAGTCGTTAGGATGGTCCGAAAGGATAAGTTCGGCGACGGTCTTGCGGGCACGCACAACGCGGGCCGAGTTGGTGCGGACAATCATCCCTTCCGTGACCATAGTCGCGCAGGACGGCGCCAGATTGCGCCTTCCCTCGATCTCGACCACACAGATACGGCAGGAAGCCGGAGCGTTCTTCACGCAGGTCCCCTTCAGGTCCATATGGCAGAGCGCCGGAATGTTGATGCCGATAGAAGCGGCAGCATCCAGCACGGTAGTTCCCTTGGGCACGCTTACGGCCCTGTTATCTATAGTAAGAGTAATCATATTTTCCATTTCGCGCAGCTTTAGATGACGTTGATAGCTCCGAACTTGCAGCGGGAGATACACATTCCGCAGCGGATGCACTTTTCAGGATTGATGACGAAAGGCTTGCGGACCTCTCCGACGATGGCCTCGGCAGGGCAGCCGCGAGCACAGGCGCTGCAGCCTTTACAGAGGACGGGATCGATGGAATAGGTCAGCAGGGACTTGCATTTATGGGCACGGCAGACGTGGTCGCGGACGTGCTCCTCATACTCCTCACGGAAATTGGCGAGAGTCGACAGGACCGGGTTTGGAGAGGTCTGGCCGAGACCGCAGAGGGCGGTGTCCTTGATGACCTTGGCAAGATTCTCGAGGGTGTCGAGGTCTTCCATAGTGCCGCGGCCGTCGGTGATGCGGTCCAGGATTTCGAGCATCCTCTTGTTTCCGATACGGCAGGGGGTACACTTTCCACAGGACTCGCCGACAGTGAATTCCAGGAAGAACTTGGCCACGGAAACCATACAGTCATCCTCGTCCATAACTATCATACCGCCGGAACCCATCATCGAGCCGGCAGCCGCAAGGCTCTCATAATCAATGGGAATATCCAGGTGCTTCTCAGTCAGGCAGCCGCCGGAAGGACCTCCGGTCTGGACGGCCTTGAACTTCTTGCCGTTCTTGACTCCGCCGCCGATGTCATAGATGATTTCGCGCAGGGTCGTGCCCATCGGAACTTCGATGAGGCCGACATTGTTGATCTTTCCGGCAAGGGCGAAAACCTTGGTACCCTTGGACTTCTCCGTACCGATGGAAGCGAACCACTGCGGCCCCTTGGTGAGGATAACCGGCACATTGGCAAGCGTTTCCACATTGTTAACATTGGTCGGACGGCCGAAATAGCCGGCCTCGGCAGGGAACGGAGGTTTGAGAGTCGGCTCTCCCCTCTTTCCTTCCATAGAATGGATGAGGGCTGTCTCCTCGCCGCAGACGAAGGCTCCGGCGCCATAGCGGATCTCGATATCGAAATCGAAGCAGGTCCCGAGTATATTCTTCCCGAGAAGGCCGCATTCGCGGGCCTGGGCGATAGCAACCTGCAGACGGTGGACGGCGAGAGGATATTCGGCACGGATATAGATCAGACCGTGATGGGCATTGATGCAATATCCGCAGATCATCATTGCTTCGAGTACCGAATTAGGGTCGCCTTCCATAATGGAACGGTCCATAAAGGCACCCGGGTCACCCTCGTCGGCGTTGCAGACCACATACTTGTCTGGTGCGTCGAACTTGCGGGCAATATCCCATTTCACACCGGTGGGGAAACCTGCGCCGCCACGGCCTCGGAGTCCCGAAGCCTTGATGTCGGCCAGGACATCCGCGCTGTCGCGCTTCAGGCTGTCGGCAAGAGCCTTATAGCCGTCGCGGGCGATATATTCGCGGATATCTTCCGGATTGATGAAACCGCAGTTACGCAGCGCGATACGCAGCTGCTTGCGGTAGAAATTCATATGCTTGGAGTCGCTGATGTGCTCTCCGCTGCCGGGATCCTGATAGAGCAGGCGCTCGACCTTCACTCCGGCGATTATATGGGATGTGACTATTTCCTCGACATCCGAAGGACGCACTGAAGTATAGAAGGTATTGTCAGGGACTATCTTGACGATGGGGCCTTTTTCGCAGAAGCCGAAGCAGCCTGGGACCACGACATCAACCTTGTCCGCAATACCGTGCGCCTCGAGCGAGGCGTGGAAATTCTCGACTATCTTTGCACTTTCAGAGGCCTTGCAGCCGGTACCGCCGCAGCAGAGAATCTGCATATGGGGCGTCCCTTTCTCGAGTCCGGCGGCTTCCGCTGAGATTGAGCTGTTGCTCTTCTCCCTCAAGGACAATGCTTTAACAGCTTCCTGTCGGATGCTCTCAAGGGCATCGGGTGAATTGATGAACATTACTATTATTTCTAATTATGATTTCAGCCTACGAAGTTACGGATTATTATCAATATTTCAAATATTAGCCAGTTTTTACGTATATTTGCACTATGCTTGAGAGAATTATCACCAAAGCGAACGAAATCGTGTGGAATCCGGGCCTCGTGGTCCTTCTTATCGCCGCCGGTCTCTACTTCTCCTTCCGCACCCGCTTCGTCCAGGTCAGAAGGTTCGGCTTGATGATAAAGAACCTCTTCAGCAAAAAGAAAGACAGCCGGGGCATCACTTCCTTCGAAGCCTTCTGCCTCGCCCTTTCCGGCAGAGTCGGGACCGGCAATATAGTGGGCGTGGCCACCGCCATTGCCTTCGGCGGCCCGGGCGCGGTCTTCTGGATGTGGGTGGTCGCCTTCTTCGGGGCATCGACGGCCTTTGTGGAGTCCACCCTGGCCCAGATCTACAAATTCCCCCACGAAAGCGGATACCGGGGCGGCCCCTTTTCCTTCATAGAGAAAGGCCTGGGGAAGAAATGGATTGGTGTCGTCTTCGCCGTCATCACTATCCTCTCCTGCGGCATCTTCCTCTGCACGGTCCAGTCCAACGGAGTGTCCTCCGCAATCAACAACGCCTTCAGCGTCTCTCCCCTGGTGTCCGGCCTCGTCCTTGCGGCGGTCCTCGGCCTGGTCATAGTAGGCGGAGTCAAGCGTATCGCCAATGTCGCGTCCTATGTGACGCCGTTTATGGCCATAGGATATATAATAATGTCACTCGTAGTCATCGGTTTCCATATTGACAAGGTCCCGGCCGTGTTTGTGTCCATATTCACCAATGCCTTCGGAATCAACCCGATATGCGGCGGCATCATTGGCTCGACCATAGCAATGGGCGTCAAGAGAGGAATCTTTTCCAACGAGGCCGGCCAGGGAACCGGGGCCATAGTCTCGGCCGCGACGGACGTCGACCATCCTGCCCAGCAGGGACTCGCCCAGGCCTTCTCGGTCTATGTGGACACCATCCTGGTCTGCACGGCGACCGCCCTGATGATTCTCTGCTCCGGCACATTCAACATCCTCGGAGCCGACGGACAGATGCTCTACGCCGGAGCACCGGAGCTCGCCAACAACTATGTCAACTACACTCAGAGCGCCGTGGATTCGGTTTTCAGCGGCTTCGGCGGGAGATTCGTAAGCGTCGCGATGGCCTTTTTCGTCTTCACGACGATAATGGCCTATTACTTCTACGCTGAAACCAGCATTATCTACCTCTTCGGCGGCAAAGGGAGCCGGAAGGAAAAGATCGCCATACGCATCCTCCAGGCCCTAATGCTCGGAGCCGTTGTGTTCGGTGCGGTCAAGGAGGCCGATATGATATGGCAGCTGGGCGACATCGGAGTGGGCCTTATGGCTTGGGTGACAGTCATTTCCATACTGCTGCTCTGCCCCAAGGCAATAAAGGCGCTTAAAGAATACGAACAAAGTTTATAGATATTTAAAACCTGAACCTGAAATGGAAAAACGAAAGAAAAGCTGGGCTGACCGCTGGGACGGATACCGCATCCGCGGCCTTGACCCCGTCCACGTGATGATGCCGTATATGTTCGGCTCACGAATTGAAAACGAAGCCGTTCTCGGCGAAGTCCTGGACCTGACGGAAGTGGACAAGTATCTCGCCGCAAAGAACGCCGGAAATCCTGAATTCAAATATACCTGGTTCCATTTCATCGCGGCCGCAATCGCAAAGACCATACTTCTGAGGCCAAAGATGAACTATTTCATCGCCGGTGGGCATTATTTCGAGCGCAAGCAGATAGAGATAGCCTTCAATGTCAAGCGCCAATTCTCCGACGAAGGCGAAGAGGCGATGGCCAAGTTCGTCCTGGACCCCGAGGGCGGATCCCCCCTGGAGCAAGTCCACGACTATGTCCATAAGTTCGTCACCAAAGTCCGTTCCGATGCTTCCGGAGTCGGAGTAGACGATGCTCTCAAGTTTATCAGCCACTTCCCCCGCTTTGCCTGGAGGATAATGATGTGGACCCTCCGCAAACTGGAGTACTACGGCCTCTATCCCAAGAGCCTGGCCAAGGACGACCCCACCTATTCCAGCGCCTACCTGACCAACCTCGGCTCCATAAAGATGAACGCCGACTACCATCACCTCTTCAACTGCGGGACCATCTCCTTCTTTGTGACCATAGGTGAGAAGAAACTGAGGCCCTTCTTCAAAGAGGACGGAAGCTACGAACTGCGCAACACTATCAAGCTCGGCCTGACCGTGGACGAGCGCATCGCTGACGGCTATTATTTCGCGAAGACCCTACGGATTCTCCGCAAGTTTTTCGCTCAGCCCGAGCTGCTGGACCGTCCTGCCGCTGAACTGATTGAGACCGACTAGAGAAGATGAGATACAAGCTTGACAATGTCGCCGCGCCGTGGCTGGATAGCTATGGCGAAGTGGCCCCCAATCTGGATTACAGCGAAAAGACCATATCCGAAGCAGTCCTTGAGACCGCAGCCCGGGAGGGAGAGTTCCCTGCCCTGAGTTTTATGGGCAAAGAGAGCTCCTACAAGCGGCTTGCCGAGGAAATCGACCGTGTCGCCAGGAGTTTCCACGCCCTGGGTGTCCGGCCCGGAATGAGGGTGCTGGTATGCCTCCCGAACGTGCCGCAGGCCGTTTTCTGCCTCTACGGCCTCAACCGTCTCGGCGCGGTCCCGACTATGGTCCATCCCCTTTCGGCGGTGTCTGAACTGGTGTTCTACCTTAACGAAGCCTCCTGCCAGGTCGCCGTAACCCTGGACCAGTTCTACGGGAAATTTCTCGAAGTCAAGAAACAGCGGCCGATCGGCAAACTGATTGTCTGCCACGTTTCCGACGAACTCCCCTTCCCTCTGTCAATCGCTCAGAAGTGGTTCAGCGAGAGAAAGTTCCCCAAACTGCAGGGAGATCTCGACTGGGCGGATTTCATCGCTATGGGCGACGGAGTCAGCGAATCATATATCGCAGATAAAGACTACCGGAGCGAGGCGGTCGTACTCTTCTCCGGCGGCACGACCGGGACGACCAAGGGTATAATGCTCAGCGACCTCAATTTCAACGCCCTGGCCTGGCAGACGGCCAATATGGCCAATCGCGAAGTCCATCATTCCAAGATGCTGGCCGCTATGCCGGTCTTCCACGGCTTCGGCCTCGGAGTCTGCATCCACACGATGATGTTCATCGGCGGCACGTCCATACTAGTCCCCCGCTTCAATGTCAAGAGCTACGCCAAGCTCATCCGCAAGACGAAGCCGAACTTCATAGCCGGCGTACCCACTCTGTTTGAGGCGATTACGCGTAACCGTTACCTCGACGGGGCCGACCTTTCGTGCCTTCGCGGAGTGTTCTCCGGAGGCGACTCTCTGACCATAGAACTTAAGAAAAAGTTCGACGCTTTCTTGGCAGAGCACAACGCATCGGTGCGCGTCCGAGAGGGCTACGGGACAACGGAATGCGTCACTGCCTGCTGCCTGACCCCTTACAATAAGGAAAAGGAAGGTTCCATAGGCATCCCCTTCCCGGACACCTATTTCAAGATCTGCAAGAGCGGCAGCACCGAGGAAGTGCCCTACGGCGAGGAGGGAGAAATCTGCCTCACCGGACCGTCTATGATGCTCGGCTACATAGGCCACGAAGAGGAGAACCGCCAGACTCTGCAAACCCATCCCGACGGCCACGTATGGCTCCATACCGGCGACCTCGGAGTGATGGACAGCGAAGGATTCATCTACTTCCGCCAGCGGATCAAGCGTATGATCGTGACAAGCGGATACAATGTCTATCCCTCCCAGCTTGAAAACATCATCGAGGGTCATCCGGCCGTTCAGCGCTGCTGCGTCATAGGCGTGAAAGACGCGCTCAAGATGCAGAGAGTCAAGGCTTTCATCGTCCTGAAGGACAACTGCCCCAAGGACGAGTGGATGAAGGAAAGCATAATGGAACACTGCCGGGCCAACATCGCCAAGTACGCCCTGCCCTCAGAAATCGAGTTGCGCGACAGCCTTCCTACAACCCTCGTCGGGAAAGTGGCCTACACCGTGCTGGAGAAAGAAGAGCAGGGGGCATAGAAGTTTCATAACTACCTGATGGCACGGTAGTTGTGAAGGGTGGGCAAAAAGGAGGTTATTATGAAAAAGTTCCTATTGATATTGGCAATGCTGCTCGCGGCCGTCTCGGCCCCGGCGCAGTACTCAGGCCATCGTTCCGGCCATCACCAGAGCGTCCATCAGAGTCACAGGCACTCTTCAAGGCATTCCGGCCGGGCAATGAAGAAAGACAAAAGCCACCGGCACGGGCTCCACAAGAAAGGCCGCCACATACGGAAGAATCCCGAAATCTACTGCAATCGCGACTGGCAGGAGCTGTGGAACGGCTGCCACGTCCGGATTAGCCTGGACAGGATCTCCATCCTCACCCAAAGCGGTGACAGGCTGATCTGGGCTGACGAAGTCATCCTTCTGCCTTCCGGCCTGTACAAGACCAGGAACGGCAACTTCTGGTACATCTGCTCCCCGACCGGCGAGCGCATCGACAATCTCTGGGGAGACTTCATCGAAGCGATGCCCAACGGCATCTTCCGCTGCCACCGCGCCGGGATCGACCTCTACTACGACGCCTGGGGCAAGGCAAGGCGGTAAGGGCGCGGCGAGGAGAGGAGAGGAGAGGCGCTGAGGGCGAGGCGGGGCGAGGAGATGCAGGCGCCGAGGCGGCTGGCGGCGCAAACAACCGTCGCAGGTGTAACAAAACCTGGCACAGCTGCAGCACCAGATGGCCCTGCAATGCCGAAATGCGTCGCAGATGTAACACTTTTTGGCACAGCTGCGACAGAAAAAGGCAATGGACTATCAGTTAATCGTTCACAATTTTTATAAATTCCGGGATGTTCTGAGCAACATCATCATTGAATACAATTTTGCCTTCAGAATGAATTTGCCCGGCTTTAAAGGCCGCCGGGTTCAGAATAGCACTCAGCTTCATTAATTCGCATACGCAATCAGCAGGACGGCTGGGCAATGCCCTGGCCGTCCTATTATTCTGTGACTGGACGCACAGATTGCCCGTAGTAACGGTCGAGGCCGTACCCGCTGACACCGTCGGAACCGAAGTACACGTACCACGCGTAGTACGAGAGGTCCGTAAAGAGAGACGAAGACCAGTAGCCGCCGCAGGAACCGGCATTGTAGAGACTCGTGTCTTCCCGGATACCGGCAGCAGGAAGGAAGATACTGTTGCCGTTGCTTGCTGTCACCAATCTTCCGTTGATTCCGGACCCATTGTAGTTCGTCTTCCAGGTCCAGGTACACTTGGTTCTTAACTCTGTCCACTCTGCATCCGTCGGAATACGCCACTTCCCGCCGAGCTTTACGCTGGCAACATCATCCACAGGTTCCAATACCGTCTTATTATCTACAATACCATATACAACACCAGAAGAACTACTACCGGTGTTGTACTTCGTGGTACTATATTCGTTGTACCATTTGTATGAGGACGCAGAGTAATTCTCCTTTGGCGCCGTCTCGCCCCAGGCGTAATAAAGACCGTACTCCTCAGGAGAAGAAGCGCCAATGTTGAATGATGCCCACTTGATGTTCTTTCCATCAACTACAGTCCCCATATCGACAGCCTGAGGAACATCGATTCTACAAACCTCAACCGAGCAAGAGACAAATACTCCGCTGCCGTCATTTGCTGTCGCTTTGATAGTTGCCTTACCTTTAGCCTTTGCCGTCACCTTGCCGCTATTGTCAACAGAAGCAATGGCACTATCGGAAGATGACCAGGTATATGTCTTATCATTGG
>CACZDC010000043.1 GCA_902779785.1 uncultured Bacteroidia bacterium | reverse complement strand
ATCGATGACTTTAGCAAGCGGGCTGCCGGCGATCTCCTTCGGCGGGCAGGCGCGGTAATCAGCCATTATTTTCTGAATTTCTTCCGCTCCGCTCTTTCCCTTGCGGACGATATACACCATCTTTTCCTCATAGCGTCCGAATTCTCCGTACACTTTCTGGAGCAGCTGATACAGGGTAAGCCCTTGTTCGGCTGCCCAGGCGGCACATTCGGCTACTGCGCAGCCTGCGACCTGGGCGCACTTGTCCCTTACGAATTCTCCGAGGTTGAAGCCATAGCTTTCTTCACCGCCGCAGATGAATTCTCCCTTGCCTTCCTGCTCCTTGACTATTTCTGCAATGTATTTGAAGCCGGTGAGGACATTGTAGCATTTCACACCGAAACGTTTGCAGATGGCAGCGATCAGTTCACTGGTGACTATGGTCTTGACACAGTACTGGCGGCCGTCCAGCTTGCCGAGTTCTTTCCAGCGGGTAAGGATGTAATAGGTGAGGAAGGACCAGGTCTGGTTGCCGGTAAGCTGAACCATCTTGCCTTCGTTGTCGCGAACTGCGATGCCCAGCCGGTCGGCGTCAGGGTCGGTGGCGAGAACAAGGTCGGCGCCAGTCTCTTCAGCCTTTTCCAGAGCCATTTTCATTGCCGCCGGTTCTTCGGGATTAGGCGATACCACGGTCGGGAAGTTTCCGTCGTTCACGTCCTGTTCCGGAACGTGGATGATGTTGGTGAAACCTATGCGGCGAAGGGCCTCGGGCATCAGGCGTACACCGCAGCCGTGCAGCGGAGTATAGACAATCTTCATATCCTTGTGGCGGGCGACGGCCTCCGGGCTTAGCATCAGGGAAGTGATGTCCCTCAGATATGCTTCGTCGACCTCTGCGCCCATCATTTCGATTTCAGCCGGTTTTTCACCGTCAACGGGAGAGAATCGCACATCCGAAGGGTCGGTAATCTTGGCGACCTCGGCGACGATGTCCTTGTCCACGGGCGAGGTGATCTGACCTCCGTCGGACCAGAAGACCTTGTAGCCGTTGTACTCCTTGGGATTATGGGAGGCCGTGACCATTATTCCGGCCGTCGCTCCTTTCATCCGGATGGAATAACTCAGTTCCGGTGTGGGGCGTAGCGCATCGAAAAGCCAGACTTTGATGCCATTGTTGGCCAGCACGTCCGCGCTGATTCGGCCGAAGAGGGCTGAATTGTTGCGGGCGTCGTAGGAGATGCAGACGCTCTTGGGACCGTCCACGTGGGCCTTGATGTAGTTTGCAAGGCCTTGGGTGGCCATTCCGACCGTGTACTTGTTCATCCTGTTGGTGCCTGCGCCCATAATGCCGCGGAGTCCGCCGGTGCCGAATTCCAGCGTCTTGTAGAAAGCGTCTTCAAGCGCGACGCGGTCCGTGTCCATAAGCAGCCTTACTTCCGCCTTGGTCTCTTCATCGAAGTTGCCGCTGAGCCATTGTTCAGCTGTGGCCATATAGTCTTTCATATTCTTGAGGTTATTAGTGTTTCCCATTCCACAAAAATAAATATAAATATGTATTTTTGCAATTGAAAAATGACTTTTACAGAATTCATACTTGCCCACGGAGAGGACGATCCGGTCCGCCTCTTGCTTTCCCGGAAGCGCTATCCGGAAATTGACTTGGAACTTGCGGTCTCTACGATAGAGGCCAGACGGCAGCTGAAGGCCAAAATCCCTGAGTGGTACGCTGTTCCGTCTCTATGGTTCCCCTCCAGACTCTGCGCCGAGCAGTGCAGCTCTTCCGTAACCGCCCGCTTCAAAGCTGACATCGTCGCAGGCCTGCGGCGGATAGCTGACCTTACGGGAGGACTGGGGGTGGACAGCTGGGCCTTTTCGAAAGTGGCGGGGGAAGTGTTGTACAACGAGAAGGATACTCGTCTCTATGAGGCTGTAAGGCACAATTTCAAGGAGTTGGGAATTGACAATGTCAGCTTTGAAAACAAATGTCTGGAGAAAGGGAAGGTCGCTGACATACTAGGTGATTTCGTCCCCGACCTGATCTATATGGATCCTGCAAGAAGGGCCTCGGACGGGCGTAAAGTTTTCCTTCTGGAGGATTGCTCTCCTGATGTGGTGCCGCTTTTGCCGGAAATGTTTGATATCTGCCGTTTAGTTTTGCTGAAGCTTTCTCCTATGGCCGATATAAGCTTGCTCACAAAACAGCTTCCGCATATCAGGGATATATATATAGTAGCGGCCGGGGGCGAGTGCAAGGAGCTTCTTTTCCTTCTGGACAGGGAATGGATCGCTCCTGAGGTCGTAACCATAGTGGAAAACGGCGAAAAACTTATCCTCCCGTTCTGTAAGAATGCCGTAAAATATGTCGAGGGAGAGGATGATCCGCTGCTTTCCGCCGGGTCTTATCTCTTTGAGCCCGGCCACGCCCTGGCAAAATCCGGGGAGTTCTCATATCCCTGTGTCTATCCTGTCAAAAAATTGGCTCACAGTACCCATCTCTATGCCTCGGAAGGCATTGTACGACCGCTCAGCCCCTATGGGAAATGGTTCAGGATCGAGGCCGTGCATCATCTGGACAAGCGTTCGATAAAAGAAGTTGGAGAGGCGTATCCGCGTGCCGAGGTAAGTGCACGGAACGTCCCCGTGAGTTCGGACGAGCTGCGTCGAAGATTGGGATGCACTTCGGGCGGAAATATCCATATTTTCGCGGCGGCCACTTCCTCCGGCCGGGTGCTGATTGTTTGTAAAAAACTTGTTTAGATTATAAGAGCAGGCATCCACGAGGGAAGCCTGCTCTTTTTGCATTTGATGGGGTGGATGATGGGGCTCGAACCCACGACACTCGGAACCACAATCCGATGCTCTACCAACTGAACTACATCCACCGTGTTGGGACCGCAAAGATACAAATAATTTCCTTGTATCCAAAATTTCTGCCCAATTTTTCTTTATTCATCGGCCTTGTATAGTCCGTTTGTGTTCTTGGACACCGTGTCCGAGAGCAGATTTCCGTCGGAATCGGCGTACCATCTCCAGTTTAGGCTGACCGGCATAGTGCGGTCTTCAGGAATGTAGATAACGTCTCCTCCTTCGTTGAGGAAGACGCAGAAGTCATCCCAGATTCTTTTCATAGGGATGCAGATGAAGGAATGGCATTCGTCCGGGTTCTCGACTGAGAAATAACCTTCGCCCTGTCCGTCCCTTCGTATGGCTATGCTGCTCAGGCTTTTCTTGCAGGTATAATTGGCTGAAAACGTCTGGGGAGTTTCCTTCTCCGGATCGACATAGTACATAACCTGGACGTTGAGATACCCACCGCTGAACCACCCCTGTACTATGTCCATCGGGTCACCTTCGGCTGTCTCCTCGGCGTTCTCCGAAGGCTGCGGCTCGACCAGCGCCGTCTCTGCAATTGCGGAAACGGAGATGTCATAGTATATGTTCTGCTGCCCCTCCGTTTCAAGGATATAGTAGAGCATAACGCGCCTTTTCGTGTTGATGTCACAGCCGTCCGGGGCCGATTTGACAATCAATCTTACCCCGTTGTCGGTTGTGAATACGGCATTTTCGATGGTGCCCATTTCGGCGCCTTGGAAAACGTAGTATCTGCTTTCCTTGTCCTTGCAGGAAACTGTGAAGATGATGGCCGAGACCATCAGGATGATGAAGCGTTTCATAAATTCTTGTTTTTGCGGTTTGATGGCCTGGCAATAAACTGAATGTCAACGCCTTCCAGTGTATATCCCTTGAAACGGCGGCGTCTCAGGTGAGTCGCCACAAGTTCCTGAAGGTCGTCGTTCACGAGATCGCGGTAGGTGTCGTTCTCCCTGTCGTAGAGGTGGATGTGGGGACTGTTTATGGCATCGAAAAACATTTTGTTCGATACCGAGAGTCTCCTTACATAGATATGACAGTCAGATAGTTGTGACAGGATATTGTACACGCTGCCGAGCGTCACCTTCCCCGAGCCCCTTTTCTCCAGTTCCTCCTTGACCATATCCGCGGAGGCGTGGACAAGGTCGGCCATAACCTCGTGGACGGCCAGCCTTTGTCTGGTCGCCTTCAGGTTGTGCCGCTTGAGCATAGTGCGGAATTCCTGAAGAGTCGGAACTTGTGTGAGAGTACTTGCCATAGTTGAGACAAATTTACTGTTTTTTCCTGAAAAACCGTATATTTGCAAGTTATAAAAATGCATTGACTATGGCAGAAAGGACAAAATGTCTCATACTTGGAGGAGGTCCTGCTGGTTTTACGGCTGCGATTTACGCTTCCCGCGCCAACCTGTCCCCGATTCTCTATGAAGGGATCCAGCCCGGCGGGCAGCTGACCACGACCACCATTGTAGAGAACTTTCCCGGCTTCCCCGGGGGAGTGGATGCCAATACCCTGATGGACAGTATGCGTGAGCAGGCCAGGTCTTTCGGTGTCGATATCCGTTCCGGGAGTGCTTCGGCGGTGGATTTCGGGAGTCGCCCGCTGAGGGTTACGATCGATGGCGCTACGGTTCTGGAAGCCGATACCGTGATAATAGCCACCGGGGCTGAGGCGAAGTATCTTGGCCTTTCCTCCGAGATGAAATACCGCGGCGGCGGAGTCTCCGCCTGCGCTACCTGTGATGGTTTCTTCTACCGTAATCGTACCGTTGCCGTGGTCGGCGGGGGAGATACGGCCTGTGAGGAGGCCCTGTACCTTTCGGGAATAGCGAATAAAGTATATATGATAGTCCGCAGGGACGTCCTGCGTGCCTCCAAGGCTATGGCGGCGAGGGTGATGGAGAAGGAAAACATCGAAATCCTGTGGAACTGCAATACGCAGGAAGTGCTCGGAGATGGATTTTCCGTGACGGGAGCCCGTCTTTTGAGAAAGGATGGCACTGTCTTTGATATCGACATCGACGGTTTTTTCCTGGCCATAGGCCATTCTCCCGCCTCCGGGCTTTTCGCCCAGTGGTTGGAAACTGACCCGGCCGGTTACATCGTAACGAAGGGAAAGACCTCCTGTACGAGTGTAGAGGGCGTTTTTGCGGCGGGGGACGTGCAGGACCCGCGTTACCGTCAGGCAGTGACGGCTGCGGCCTCGGGCTGTATGGCCGCACGGGACGCAGAACAATACTTGCTGGAGAATAACTGAGAATGAAAAAGATTACGATATTATTGGGACTTCTGGCCGTTGCGGCCTGTTCCTCTCGCTACGAAACTCTGCTCTCTTCCAATGACGTGGATGCGAAGTACGCGGCTGCGATGGATTTTTTCCAGAACAAGAAATACCAGAAGGCCGCCCAGCTTTTCGAGTCAATGAGCGTGCTGACCAGCGGCACGGAAAGAGACGACACTGTCCAGTACTACTGGGGGCTTTCAAACTACCGTTATAAAGATTATTATACCGCGGAATCGAATTTCAAGCGTTTCCTTGAGAATTTCCCGCAGAGCCCTTTCGCCGAGGACGCCCGTTTCCTGCAACTCGACTGTATGTACCGCGGAACCTACCGTTACGAACTGGACCAGGCGCCGACCCGTACCTGCCTTGCCGCCATCGCTGAGTATGAGAGGGCCTATTCCGGCGACACTCCTCACGTGAACGCCTGCCAGGCTATGAAGGCAGACCTCCACGAAAGGCTGGACAGGAAGGCTTACGAGGGTGCGAAACTCTATTATAAGATGGAGGATTACCTCGCTGCCCGTGTGGCCCTTCGCAATGTGTTGAAGGACAATTCGGAAAACCAGTACCGTGAGGACATACTATACTACACGGCGATGTCTTCCTATCACTATGCCCGTCTCAGCGTCTCTGCAAAACAGAAAGAACGTTATCTGGTCTTTTCAGACGATTACCTGAATTTCGTCAGCGAATATCCGGAGTCGAAATACCGCAGGGAACTCGATGTGATGTATAAAAGGTCGCAACGCGCACTCGGCCGCTATGCCGGCACGGATGAGGACTTGAAACTGAAGGCCAAGGATTTCGAAAAGGAAAGAAAGGCTGCGGAAAAAGTGTCGAAAAAAAATGAAACCAAATGAAAAGTGGTGCCGTAGTATTATTAGTAGTGAATAAATAAAACAGAAATGGAATCGAAAAAGAAAATCCCTACAAATACCATAACAAGGGATATCAGGACGCTCGCCGAACCTACGGGCAACATTTATGAATCAGTGGTAATCCTTGCCAAGAGGGCAAACCAGATAGCTATCGCCGAGAAAAAGGAGCTTATGAAGAAGCTCGAGGATTTCCGTAACGACCGCGACACTATGGACGAGGTCTTCGAAAACAAGGAGCAGATCGAGATCTCCAAGTACTACGAGCGTCAGCCCAAACCGGACCTCGTGGCAATCGCCGAGTTTGAGGCCGGGGAACTGGTCTACAGGAAGGCCAAGTAATGCTGCTCAGCCTTCAGGTTGTTAATTATGTATTGATTGACTCTCTGGAAACAAGTTTTCCGGAGGGTTTAATCATTATTACCGGGCAGACCGGAGCGGGTAAATCCATCCTTCTCGGAGCCCTCTCTCTGCTGCTCGGCGGTAAGGCCGACGCTTCGATGGTCGGCCCCAAAGGGGAGAATTGTGTGGTGGAAGGAGTCTTCAGTGTCGCTTCCGACGATGAAATCCGATCCATCCTGCTTTCCAATGACCTGGAAGTTTCTGAGAAACTGACGATCCGCCGAGTCCTTGGCCGCAGCGGCCGTTCCAGGAGTTTCATAAATGATGAGCCGGTAACCCTCGGAGTCCTTCAGGAACTGGCCGGTCATCTTGTGGACATCCATTCCCAGAATCAGACTCTCTCCCTTTCCGATCCGTCTTTCCGTCTCCGGATACTGGATACTTTCGCCGGGAATGCCGAGCTGCTTTCAGCTGCGGGATCGGCCTGGGAAGAACTTCAGGGGCTTGTCAGGCAGAGAGAAGAACTCGCTTCGAAACTCTCCAGGCTTTCCCTCGAAAGGGAATACAGCGAAGCCCGTTTCCGCCGTCTCGATGAGGCTGGTCTGAAGGAAGGAGAACTTGAAGAACTTGAGGAAGAGCAGAAACGCCTGGCCCACGCCGAAGATATCAAGACTCATCTCTATGCTGCCGAACAGGCCTTCGATTCGGAGGAATTCTCCCTCGTCGCCAGCCTGAAGGACGCGGAAAAGCAGCTTTTGAAGGCGTCTTCATTCATCCCTTCCCTCGAGGAACTGTCCGCACGACTGTCTTCGGCACGCCTTGAACTCGAGGATATTCAGGAAGAAATCAGCGCACAGTCCTCTAAAGTCTCAGTGTCGCCCGAGCGGCTCCAGGCTGTCGAGGACCGGCTTTCCGTGCTCTATGACCTTATGAAACGCTTCGATGTCAGGACCATCGGAGAACTCATAGCCGAACGTGACGCCCTCTCCTCGGAACTTTTCGATGAATCCGCACTCCGGGACAGGCTGGAGGACTTGGACAAGAGTATTTCAAAGGCGAGGCAAGTTTACGACAAAGCTTCGGCAAGTCTGCACGAATCCCGTCTCAAAGCCTGCAAGCCGCTCGCCGAGTCCATAATGTCCGGCCTCCGCTTCCTGGAACTTGAAAAGGCGCTTTTCTCCGTCGAACTCACTGCGGCTCCTGAGGGACCGAAAGGGACCGATGCAGTCCGGCTGCTCTTCTCCTCGGGCGGCCATTCTCCGGTAGATGTGTCCAAATGCGCTTCCGGTGGCGAACTTTCCCGTATAATGCTCTGTCTCAAGGCGGTAATGGCCAGAAATATGGCAATGCCCACTATGGTTTTCGACGAAATCGACACCGGAGTTTCCGGCAGCGCCGCAGACAAGATGGGCAGTATGATCTGCGAACTTGGAGCCGATATGCAGGTCTTTGCGATAACTCACCTGCCGCAGGTCGCGGCGAAGGGCAAGGCCCATTATCTAGTGACGAAGTCGGACGACGTGACATCCATTTCCCGTCTTGACGAAGATGGCCGTGTGGGGGAACTTGCACGTATGCTTTCCGGCTCTGTAATCACGGAAGCTGCAATCGCCAACGCCAAGGCTCTCCTTGCTTGAGAATTCCCAAAATTATGACTATATTTGCAGATTAAGATTTTTAATCTGCACGTATGGGTATATTCGACAAAGGCGTCAAGAAGACAAACCTGAACTTTTTCCAGAAGCTCGGCCGCGCCATCGTTGGCAAATCCCGCGTAGACGATGACGTGCTGGATGCTCTGGAAGAGGCTCTGCTCTCTTCCGATATGGGCGTGGACACTACTCTGAAACTCATCGACAATCTGGAAGATCGGGTGGAGAAGGACAAGTATGTCGGGATGGACGAGCTCGTGGACATCATCAGGGACGAGATCGGCAAACTCCTTGACATCGACGGCCCTCAGAAAGAGATACAGCCTTTCGATTTCAGTAAGAAACCATACGTGGTGCTCGTCGTCGGGGTCAACGGTGTCGGGAAGACTACGACCATAGGCAAACTCGCCTCAATGCTTCGAGCTCAAGGGAAGAAGGTCGTCCTGGGGGCGGCTGACACTTTCCGCGCCGCGGCGGTTGAGCAGCTCACCATCTGGGCGGAGCGTTCCGGCGCTGACATAGTCAAGCAGGCTATGGGCTCCGATCCTGCTTCCGTTGCTTTCGATACCGTCAAATCCGCCGTTGCAAAGGGCGCGGACGTGGTTCTCATAGACACTGCAGGGCGTCTCCACAACCGCGTGGACCTTATGAACGAACTCACCAAGATCCGCAATGTCGTGCGCCGGGTCGTCCCGGACGGACCTCACGAGGTGCTTCTGGTCCTTGACGGCTCGACCGGGCAGAATGCCTTTGTCCAGGCCAAGGAGTTCTCCAGGGCTACCGATGTCACGGCTCTCGCGGTGACCAAACTGGACGGCTCGGCGAAGGGCGGTGTGGTGGTCGGAATAGTGGACCAGTTCCGTTTCCCGATCAAATTCCTCGGAATAGGGGAGGGAGTGGACGACTTGAAGGTCTTTGACAAAAAGGCATTCGTGGAGTCCTTGTTCAATAAAGAAGATATTGAAAATTAATTATTTATGAAGCTTTCGTACAATTGGTTGAAGGATTATCTGAAGTGTGATCTTTCTGTGCAGGAGGTTGCGGATGCAATGACCTCCATCGGGATTGAAGTGGACAGTGTTGAAACTCAGGAAGAGATCCCCGGCGGCCTTGCCGGAGTGGTCGTGGCCGAGGTCCTGACTTGCGTGGAACATCCTGATTCCGACCATCTGCATATCACCACGGTAAATGACGGGACTCCCGAGCCCTTGACTGTCGTTTGCGGGGCGCCCAACGTCGCCGCCGGGCAGAAGGTCCTCTTCGCCCGCATCGGAACCGTCCTCCCCGGAGATTTCAAGATCAAGAAGTCCAAGATCCGCGGAGTCGAGTCCTTCGGTATGATCTGCGCCGAGGACGAACTTGGCATAGGGGCCAGCCACGAAGGTATAATGGTTCTTCCCCAGGATGCCGTCCCCGGCACTCCTGCCAAGGATTTCCTGCATCTCAAGGAAGAGTCGGTCATCGAATACGAGATTACCGCAAACCGTATAGACGCGGCCTCGCACATCGGCGTCGCCCGTGACCTGTACGGCTATCTGAAGAGCCGTGACATCCCCTGCGAACTCTGCCTTCCTTCTGTAGAGGCATTCAAGGAAGGAACCGGCGAATCCGTACCGGTCGAGGTCCTTGACAGCGAAGGTGCTCCGCGTTATGTCGGTATCACCGTCAAGGGCGTCAAGGTAGGCCCTTCCCCGGAATGGCTGCAAAAAAAACTCCTGTCCATTGGTCTGAGGCCGATAGACAATGTGGTGGATATCAGTAACTTCGTCCTCTTCGAAACTGGGCAGCCCCTGCATACTTTCGATGCCGGCAAAGTCCGGGGAGGAAAGGTGATTGTGCGCCGTGCTGCCGAAGGAGAAATCCTGAAGACCCTCGACGGAGTGGAGCGCAAACTCTCTGCCTGCGATATGGTCATAGCAGACAGCGACGGACCTATGTGTCTAGCCGGTGTGTTCGGTGGTGAAGATTCCGGCGTCAGTTCCGATACCGTCGATGTCTTTATCGAGGGCGCCTATTTCGACCCCGTGTCCATCCGCCGCACGGCCAAGCGCGAGCAGCTCTCGACAGATGCTTCCTTCCGTTTCGAGAGGGGAGCCGATCCCGAGGCTGCATTATATGCCGCGAAGCGGGCTGCGCTTCTTATCGTCGAGATTGCGGGAGGCCGGATCGTCGGCAAGGTCAGGGAGTGCTATCCGTCTGTAATCGGACGCAAGGAGATTGAATTGGACTATGACCGTATCGAGCGCTTCATAGGCAAGCGCATCGGCCATGGAACCATCGAAAAGATACTCTATGCCCTGAATTACCGCTTTGTAAGCAAACAGCCGGGCGGAGCCGTGGTCGCAGCTCCTACATATTTGGTGGATGTCACCCGTGAGTGCGATGTCGTCGAGGAGATTCTCAGGATTTACGGCTATAACAATATCGAGCTTCCCGATACTTTGAGGATGAGCGTGAACCCCTCAAGTACTCCCGACCCGGAGGCGACTCGTAACAGTATTTCCAACTTCCTCGCTGCCAACGGTTTCGTGGAGACAATGAACAATTCCCTCACGAAACTGGATTACTACACTTCTCTCGAGACCTTCCCGGCAGAGCGCTGTGTCAGGGTGGTGAATCCGTTGAGCCAGGATCTGAACGTGATGCGCCAGACTCTGATTCTTAACGGACTGGAGGTAATCTCCTATAATATCAACCGCCAGCAGACTTCTCTCCGTTTCTTTGAGTATGGATCTGTGTATCAGAGACTTCCGGAGAAGGACGGGACTAAACTCGAAGGCTACGAGGAGCATCAGAATTTTGCGCTCTTCCTGAGCGGTACTCCGGACAAAGCCTGGCGTAATCCGGCTGCAAAGAGTGATTTCTTCCAGCTCAAAGGCTATGTGGAACTGCTGCTTGAGCGCTACCGCGTGGATGTTTCCACACTTCTGTGCTCCGCCGCTCCCTCGGACATCTTCTCCGAAGGCATAGTTTACTCCCTGCCGGGGAAGGAGCCGGTTCAGCTCGCGTGCCTGGGAACGGTGAATCCTGTCCTTTGCAAACGTTTCGGCATTCGTCAGAGCGTCTTCGCGGCTGAGATTTCCTGGCCGGCGATGTTCACTCTTGTAAAGCGTGACAAGTTCAGTTTCAAGGAACTTCCGAAGTTCCCCGAAGTGCGTCGGGACCTCGCTGTGCTTCTGGATGAGAGCGTCAGTTATGCCGATCTAAGGACGGCGGCCCTCCGCTGCGGCAAGAAACTCATCAAGAGTGTCACTCTCTTCGATGTGTACCGCGGAGACAAGATCCCGCAGGGAAAAAAGCAGTACGCCCTCAATTTCGTCCTCCAGGATGCCGAGAGGACGCTTACCGACAATGAGGTGGAGTCTGTAATGGACAAGGTCCTGGGCACTCTCCGCAGCCAGTTCGGTGCAGAACTCAGATAATGCGTCGGGCTGTCCATATCGCCTTCGTACTGCTCCTTTTTGGGGCTGTATGGTCCTGTCGCGGGCCTAAGCTTATATCCAAGTCCGAGATGAAGGATATATATATCGATATGTTCATCCTGGACCAGCAGCTCAAGGATGACAGGGCGCTGAAACGTCACGCCGACACTATGCTTGTCTATGAGGGGGTCCTCGAGGCCTATGGGTATGACACTGACGATTACCTGCACAGCGTTGCTCATTATCTGAAGGACCCTGAACGTTTCGCCAAGATGCTCAAGCAGGTTTCGGACGAACTTGAACGGCGTTCAAAGGAAGTAGATAAGGAAATCAAGGCGCAGGAGAGGCTTGAGCGTTACCGTAATGTAAAAGGCTTTCCACTTGATTCTATGCTGCTGCCTTTCTGCAAGGATTCTATATGGGCTGGAGCAGTGCGTTTCGAAAAGGACAGCGTAATGCAGTATTTCCTGAGGCTGGTCCCGCTTCTGAAAGATACTTCGGCGGTGGACAGCCTCAAGGTGGACAGTCTCAAGGTGGACAGCCTTGCCATAGACAGTTTGAAACTTGATAGTTTGAAAGTTGACAGTTTAAAATATGAGGCGGATAGCAGCAAGATATCTCTTCCCGCTGACGAGCCCGGAGCCGATTCACTGCGGCTTCGTCGAGCTCACTGACGAAGGGACCGTAATCCGTACGGGAAAGGTGGAAGACCCCTCCGTGGAGGAGGTCTTCTACGAGGGGGCGCTTGTCCCCGGCTTCGTCAATGCCCACTGCCACTCGGAACTCTCTTATATGAAAGGCCAGTTCCGAAAGGGGAGCGGGATGGCCGGCTTCATAGACCAGATCAATGAGCTCAGGGACAATAAGAGCTATGAAGAGAAAGTCAGTGACCTGAAGGCTGCGATCGACGGAATGTGGGAGCAGGGAGTGGTCGCAATGGCGGATATCTCCAACTGCGCGGATTCCTTCCCGATAAAAGCCGTCCATCCGATGTACACCAGGACTTTCCTGGAGGTCTTCGGAACGGAAAAGGAGGATTGCCCTGCGGTAATGGCCTCCGTCGCGGCCTTGAAAAAGAAGGCCGAAGAGTATGGCCTTGACGCCGCTCCGACGCCTCACGCCTGCTATACAATGAGCCCGGAACTGCTTCGTGCCGCAAGCGTTGCAGGACTGGAATCCGGATTCCTTTCGTATCACAGCGAAGAATCCCCCGAGGAGGACGAAATGATCCGCTGCGGAAGCGGCCCTATGTGGGAAAACCGCCGGAGGGCGGGAATGAGCGTGCCGCCCGTGAGCGGTTCGAGTTCGCTGTCTTACTTTTTCTCCCAGCTCGCAAAGAGCGTTTCGCTTCCGTTGGAGAGCAATCTGCTGCTTGTCCACGAATGTTGTATGAGCGCGGAGGGCGCGCGTGAAGCCAAGGCCAAGGCCAAGCGGCTTTTCGTTTGCCTTTGCCCTAAGTCCAACCTCTTTATCCATAATCTTTTACCGCCGGTGAAGATGATGATGGAAGAGGGCTTGAAATTATGCATCGGTACTGATTCGCTCTCTTCCAATGATGAACTGAATATGGTCCGGGAACTTTTCTGTCTCCAGTCCAATTTTCCGGACATTCCCCTTGGCGAACTCTTGACCTGGGCCTGTCGGAACGGAGCGGAGTTCCTTGCTAAGGACAAGATTTTCGGGACCTTTGAGCCGGGCAAGACACCCGGAGTGGTCTTTATAGACAATATAGTTGACGGTCGTCTGACCGCAAAGAGTTCATCCCGACGCCTATGATGCGTGAAGCGACAGTTTTCGGCCCGATATTCTCGCGGCGTCTCGGCAGTTCCCTCGGCATCAACCTTTTGCCGCAGGAGGGGAAAGTGTGCAATTTCGACTGTATCTACTGCGAATGCGGATGGAACAAGGATGGACTGGGAGACCGTCGCCTGCCTACGGCTGAAGAGGTCCGGGAAGCACTGGAAGCCAAACTTTCCGCCTGCGCAGAGGCCGGTACCTCCATCGATTCGATTACCTTCAGCGGAGACGGTGAGCCTACGCTCAATCCGGATTTCCCTGCCATTGTGGACTTGACCGTGTCGCTCCGTGACGAGTATTACCCGGATGCGAAGATATCCGTCCTCTCCAATGCTACGACAGCCTGGAAGGATGAGGTTTTTATGGCTCTCTCCAAGGTTGACAATCCGATTATGAAGATCGATGCTCCGACGGACGAGGGCGTGGCAAAGATCAACCGTCCGGTTGGGGAATACTCTCTGGACAAGGTCATCAGGTCCCTGGAACGTTTCAATGGGCATTTTGTCCTTCAGACAATGTTTCTGAAGGGGGACGGCTGGTCCGGTGCGGACTGGGTGGACGGATGGATGGACATAGTCAGGAGGCTCAGGCCGAGGGAGGTTATGGTCTATACGATTGACCGTGAAACCCCGCAGAAGGGGCTCTTGAAATTTAGCGTGGACGAGATGACAGAGCTTGTCCGCCCGCTTTTGGACGAAGGATTCAAGATACAAATCAAAGGATAAATATATGTCAGAATTATTCAAAAAGTATGGCTATACGCCTGATGAAGAGGCTATCAGCCGCCAGTTGGAACTCATTGCCCAGGGTTTGGAGAAGGTTGTGACCCCGGAGGTTTTCAAGCAGTGTTTTTCCATTATGGACCTTACGACACTTTCTCCGAAGGATACTCCGACCTCGGTGAAGAAACTGGTGGCAAAGGTGAACTCCTTTGCGAAAGACTATCCGGACTGGCCGCTTCCCGCATCGGTCTGCGTCTATCCCAATTTTGCGGAAGTCGTTGCCTCTGAACGTTCTACGGCCCAGTTGCACGTGACCACGGTCGCAGGCTGTTTCCCGGCTTCCCAGAGTTTCCTCGAAATTAAAATTCAGGAGGTAGAGATGGCTGTCCGTGCAGGCGCCGACGAGATAGATATCGTTCTCGCACTCAATGCTTTCCTGGACGGCGATTACGAAAGGGCGGGACGTGAGATTCGTGAGATCCGCGAGAAGATGGATTCTCTGTCCTCTTCGTTGGGACGGAAACTTGTCCTGAAGGTCATCCTAGAGACCGGTTTGCTCACGACGGCCGAGAAGATTGCCGACGCATCCTTCCTTTCTATGGAGAACGGCGCGGATTTCATCAAGACTTCTACAGGAAAAATCGAGGTCAACGCTACTCCGAGGGCTGCTTGGATAATGTGCGAATGCATCCGTGCCTTCTACAAGAGAACTGGCAAAAAAGTTGGTTTCAAGGCTGCCGGCGGCATTTCTTCCGCTATGGATGCAGTATGCTACTATTCGATAGTAAGCACCCTCCTCGGCCAGGAATGGCTCAACAAGGAACTCTTCCGTTTCGGTGTGAGCCGCCTCGCAAACCAGCTTCTGAGCGCGGTCGGACAAAAGACTGTTTCGTATTTTTAGTTTTTTGTCTGATTTTTTGTTTTCGGCCTTCCAGCGCACTGGGAGGCCTTTTTCGTGCTTGGATAAATTTGAAATATTCGCAAAATCCGGGATTTTTTAATATCGCGTGCGATATGATTCGGCCCTGCAGTGCGTTGCAAGGCCGTTTTTTAAATTAAACGTTTAATATTCCAATAAAACGGATAAGTTTTCTCAGCTTTGCAGCCAAGAAAAATATTGTACTATGAAGCAAAGTTGGGTAATAACGATGATCTTGCTCTCAGCCCTCGTCGGATGTGAGCGGAATGAACCGGCGGGGAATTCCCGTCAAGTGGAGGATGAGGTCTACCACGGTATGATCGAACTCGGCGAGAAGTTGAACGACCCTTACACCGTCGAAAACATAAGGGCCGCCCTTGCCAATGTGGATCCGACCAAGGCGGACCGGGTGGAAATATCCGCCACGGACCTGTACGTGCGTTTCCTGCCCCAGTCAGAGGAGGAATTTGACAAGGTCAGGGAAACCGGGGCTTATCTCCTGGACCATCCGGTGGATTACAGGATTGTCAGGGAGGGGGACTATTATCACGATCCTTCCATCGCGGACGGGAAGATAACTTGGCAGTATGCCGTTGTCCCGAAAGATTTCGTATTCCCTGAGGGCGTGAGGTATGAGCTTTTGGATGAGTGCTATCTCTCTGAGAATGACGTTTATACAAGGTCGGCGTTGTCCGATGTCGACTGGGACGCTGTGGAAAAAGAAGCCTTCCGTCTGACGGGGAACGAGGATCTGTACGTTCCCCGGACAAAGGCAGGGAAAGAGACTCCGAAGGGCCGTATTACCATAGAAGACGCAGACTGGAGCGGTGGAAAACCCTTTGGGCTGGCCGGAGTAAGGGTGTCCTGCAATGTTTTTGTCAAATTCGCCCATTGCTATACCGACAGGGACGGCTATTATGAGATGCCGAAGCAGTTTTCGTCTAAACCGAGGTACCGACTGATATTTGACAATGCCGAGGGCTTCTCCCTGGGCTTCAACCTTATCTTTGTGCCTGGTTCGGTTTCGACTCTGGGCAAGGGTGAACCGGGTGGAATAGACTATCATATCACCCCGGACTCTGACGAGACGATATGGACCAGGGCTGTGGTGAACAATGCTGCGTATGACTATATTTCCCGCTGCAACGAGTCTGATCTGGATATTCTTGCCCCGCCCAAAAACCTGAGGATATGGATTTTCAAGAAACTTGACTGCAGCAGCAGTGTAATGATGAGGCAGGGTGCGCTGGTTGAGAATGAATTGATTTCCAAGTATCTAGGTGAATATGCCATACTCATAAAGATCTTCCTGCCTGATATAACCATCGGGACAAAAGATAAGTCAAGTTATGCTTCCATTTATTCCTCCACGGTCCACGAACTGGCCCATAGCAGCCATTATGCCCAGGTCGGGAACACATTCTGGAATCCATATATAGGATATATAGTTTCGTCTTATCTCCGGGAAGGTCGTGAGGCTTATGGGACAGGAACTCTGAAAGATGCCGGTTATTGCGAGGTCGGGGAAATGTGGGGATATTTTATGGAAAGTGTCCTGTATAAGGACCGTTATGGCGGTGAAGTCCCAGCCTTTGGCACCTCATTCTGGTTCTATCCCCAGATTTTCAGATATCTGTATGACAGGGGAATGACTTGCAGCGAGATCTACCGAGCTCTCAAGAGCAATGTGACGGGACGGGATGCCCTTATGGCGGAATTGATCCGTCTTTATCCTGAAAGGGAGAGTATGATTTGCCAGGTTTTTGAACGTTACAGCCGTCAGTGATGAAAAAGATTATCGTTTTTTTGCTGGGCATTCTTCTCGCCGGCACTCTCCACGCCCAGCGTTTTTCCCTCGGGACAAATCTGGCGGATTACGCAGATTTCGGGACTCTGAACATTTCCGGAACGGTATCTGTCAGCAAGCAATGGAGTCTTGGGGCAGACGTAAAATACAATCCATATTTGTTCTCCCGCGGCGGAGCGCCGCTCTCCGCCCGGCAGCGCCTCTTTTCCCTGGGAAGTCGTTTCTGGCCCTGGCACGTTTATTCCGGCTGGTGGCTTGGAGCCAAGATGCAATATCAGGAATACAACCGCGGCGGAATCCGCTCTGAAAGGACAGAGGAGGGGGACCGTTTCGGTGCAGGTCTGTCAGGGGGATATTCGTATATGCTTCTGCCGAATCTCAATCTTGATGTCGGGATTGGATTCTGGGGAGGCTGGGGCAGGTATACGGCCTATTCCTGCCCCGTTTGCGGGCTGACGCTGGAGCAGGGCTCAAAGATGTTTTTTCTTCCTAATGACATCATTTTCGCCTTTTCGTATGTCTTCTGAGCGGTTGAAAATCGCGCTTGTGCTTCTGCTCCTGCCGGCCTGCTCGGTGAAAGAAAAACGTTCGCAGTGCCCTTGCCTTCTGTCAATTAAGTTAGAATCGGCCCCGGCGACTCTGCGTGTCGAGGGGGAGGGTTTTCTGCAAATGTGGAATTGCCCTCGTGATACGCTTCTACAGTTGAAAGTGCCCCGGAGCGGGGTGGAGATATCTGCCCTCAGGGGGGCGGAATTCTTTCCGGACGGAAGCGTTAGGATAGCTTATGCTTATGACAGTCCGCCGCTTTACTTCGATGCCTGCAGTGTCGATACGGATTCCGAGTCTGCAGACGCGACTCTCAGGCCTCACAAGTCCTATTGTGCCCTGACTGTAGTCTGCGACGGACCGCCGGGCGGGGGAGAACCCTATTGGGTGGAATTCAAAGGGAACGTGAGTGGATGGGAACGGAACGGTACACTGATCGAAGGCCCCTTTTCCTACCGCTGCGTGCCGGAATCGGACGGCAGTTTTACCGTCCGTCTGCCTCGCCAGCGGGACGAATCCCTCCGGATGGACATCCTCTTTTCGGACCGTATTGTCCGCAGTTTTGCCCTTGGCACAGCCCTCTCGCGCAGTGGCTACGACTGGAGCGAGCCCGAGCTTCAAGACCGCGAACTCCTCCTAAGCCTCTCCCTGACCGACATCACTCTCGATCCTGACCTCTGGACAGAGGAAGTTCTCCTGGATATTGAGATCTGAGTTGTAATTAGCCGGGCTGCTGATTCTTTTTGATTTTTTTGGACTTTCAAAAAAACTTTGTATCTTTGATGCGCGGATGGCGGAATTGGTAGACGCGCTACTCTCAGGAGGTAGTGTCCGAAAGGACGTGTCAGTTCGACTCTGATTTCGCGCACGAAGGATGGCTTTTGAAGTCATCCTTTTTTATTTTATATGGCTTGCATCAGAATGTCCGCCGCCGGATGAGCGAGGCGTGGCATTGTACTTTGGACAGACTGCCGCTGAGGACCATTTCTCCGGCGACCCGCCCCATCTCCTTGAAATCTACGGAGAGGGTGGTAAGTCCACCGAAGATGAACTCATTCAGGGGGAAGTCGTTGTAACAGATCAGCCCCACCTCCTTACCGGGAACAAGGCCGGAGGCGGTGAATCGTTTCAGCAGTTCAGACAGCCTCCTGTCCAGGCGGGATCCTGAAACGAAGAAAAGGTCTCCCCGCTCGATGGTCTCAGGAATGTCTCCCAGTTTTTCCACTGAAACTTTGTTTTTCTCTCCGAATTTCCCGATGGTTTCAGCAACCATATTGCCGTACAAACTCACGGAGAGTGAAATGTAGCGGAGTCTGGAGAAAGAGCGGATATCCTCAATGACCGATTCCAAGGCACGGGGAACATCCTCTTCAATGGACTGGAAACAGGCCCCGGACTCTTCCGGAGCGCCAGCAGGGAGATGGTCCATAAATATCAGCTTTTCGGGAGGAATCTTCCCGATAAGGCGAGTGACGGTCTTCTGAGTGGCCTCGTCCTGTGGAAAATGCGGAAAGAGAATATACCAGTCGTAACGGTCCAGAGACGATTCCTGCGCCTGTGAAAACCATTGCGGGTTCTGGTAGTGCATCCGGATGGTGATGTCCGTCCGGCTTCCTAGCGTGGCTATGAACCCGTCCATAACATCCTGCTGGTGCTGGCTCATTTTGTCCATAAAGACCATAATGGACTCAATGCCGGTGAGATAGCTGTCTTTCACGAAGTATCCTTTCCCTTTTTTTGATACCAGCACCCCTTCGCGGCACAATTCGGCATAGCCTTTCACGATGGTTTCACGGGATATACCCGTCCGTATCACCATCCCGTGAATGGACGGAAGAGCGGTCTGAGGCGTGAATTCTCCGCTCCGGATCCGGCTTTTCACATAGTCCATGAACTGCCTGTAGAGCGGAGTGAAACTCCCGGAGCTAAAACGCTTATTACTGTCCATATTATTTAGAGACTTTCCAGTTCTCCAGGCGGTGGGTCCGGGTGGAGAAGTTCGCTCCGATTTTGAAAACTTTGCGCTGGTCAGCAGCGAAGGACCAGTCGTAACCCTTCTCGTCAATCTGGTCCAGGGCGTCATCGGGATTCTTGTCCCGCTTGAGTTCCAGGATATAGACGTACTTGTCTGTCTGGATGAGCGCGTCGATGCGGCCGTTGGATGTGTGCCGCTCCACTTCGACCTGCTGGCCCATCAGCTTGAGCATCACATACATCGTGTTTTGGAAATAGAGCTCGTCGTCGCCCATGATCTGGTAGTCCATGTCGGCAAAGAAAACCGTGAAACGGCGCATCAGCATCTCGACGGCTCCGCTGCGGATGTCTTCGATGAATTTATCTACCGAGAGGCTGGACTTGCTCTTTACGACAGGAGTAAAATACTCGCTCAAGGCATCCAGGAAACCATCCTCGACCTCTTTGTTGGGATATGCCAGCGTATATCGGTCAATGCGGCTGTCGTAGTCCTGAATGGTAAGATAGCCGGTCTGGTAGAGGAGAGAAATGACATTGGGGCGGACGGCATTGACCCCGGAAAGGTCGAATGACGAAGCCTTGACTCCGGAGACATCGTTCAGGTCATAGTCTCCGTTTGAAAGGTAGCGGACCAGGAAAGAAGGGGTGCCGGTCTGGAACCAATACTCACGGAAACGGAGCGATGAGAAGGTGTTGAGCAGACTGAACGGATTGTAGACCCCGTTTGATTCTTCGGAAAAGTGATATCCATCATACCACAGGGCCAGCTTTTGGTAACAAGCCTCCTCCGACAACCCGTTGGCCTCAGCAAGAGTTATGACGCTTTCTGCAAAGTAGGTTCTGATTTCAGCCTCGGAAATCCCGCAGATATCTGCATAGGGAGTATCCAACGAGATGTCGATCAGGTTGTTGAGCCCGCTGAAGACAGAAAGTTTTCCTATCTTGGAGACCCCTGTCAGGAAACCGAACCGGATGAAGCCGTCCTTGGACTTCATTACGCTGTAGAAGCCTTGGAGCTGGCTGCGGAAAACATCGGCGAGAGCTTCGTTGCCGAGATTGTCGACAATGGGCTTGTCGTATTCGTCGATGAGGATGACTACGGGAAGACCGGTCTTGGTGTAGGCCGCCTCAATGACATTTCCGAACCGGAGCCCTGGGACGTCGGACCGCTTCTCCGCGCCATACTGCTTCTCCCATTTGGACAAGCAGTCGTCGAATACTTCCAGGAGGACATTCGGCGCATCATAACTCTTTCCGCTGAGGTCCAGCCTCAGCACCGGATACTCTTTCCATTCTTTCTCCAGGGATGCCACGGCGAGACCCTCGAACAGGTCTTTTCTCCCCCGGAAATAAGCTTCCATCGTTGAGACCAGCAGACTTTTCCCAAAACGGCGCGGGCGGCTGAGAAAGCAGTATCGTCCGCTTCCGTGCGTGAGTTTGTAAATCAATGCCGTCTTATCTACATAGACAAACCCGTCTCTGCGGATTTTCTCAAAGTCCTGTATGCCGATTGGATATAGCATGATCCTCAACGAATAATTGGTTCGGGACAAAGTTAGTATTTTTTCTGCAAAAGTACACAACAGTGAAAAACTTTTGTGTGCTTTTGTCTTATTCTACAAGCAATCATTATCTTTGAATCGGGAAATGTGTATCTAACTGAAAGACATGGCTGTTAATACTGAGGCAAGGTTTTATAAGTGGGAGGTTGTTCTCCTGCTCTGGGTGGCGTTTTTCTTGAACCAGGCGGACCGCCAGGCTTTCAATATCGTGCTTCCGCAGATACAGGAGCACCTGGGAGCCTCGGACAGTACGATGGGCCTTCTGGCCATGCTGTTCAATGTTTTCTATGCCATCACGGTGCCTTTTGCCGGGTATTATGCCGACCGTTTGAGCCGCAGCCGTCAGATTTGGGTGAGTACCCTTATCTTCTCGACGGCGACCCTCTTTACGGGGCTTTCCGGCGGAATTTTCTGGTTCATCCTTTTCCGCTGTCTGGGAATGGGTGTCGGTCAGGGCATGTTCGGCCCCACATATACTGGAATCATTGCGCAGTATCATGATTCCCGCACCCGTGCCCGAGCCATGTCCCTCCATCAGACTTCCTATTATATTGGCGTGATTGCCTGTGGGTTCCTTGCCGGCAAAGTGGCCGAAACGCTGGGCTGGCAGTGGGCGTTCTATCTCTTTGGCGGGGCGGGTATCCTTTTCACACTTGTGCTGATTGCCAGATTGAGAGACAAAGTAGAAGTTCCCCCTCCCACAGGTCCTTATAGTCCGTCTGAGACCGTTTCACTGCCCGGGGCCATCGCCGCCATTTTCAAGATTCCCACGGCCGTTTGTATGGTTGTGGCGTATTGTACATTGATTTTCGGGCTCAACGGCTATCTGACCTGGATGCCGAAATACATGAAAGAGACGTTTGATCTGAGTCTCTCTTCGGCCGGGTTCCATTCCATGTTCTGGACACATGCCGCTGCATTTGTGGGCGTTCTGGTTGCCGGATGGCTTTCGGACAAGATGGCCTCCCGGAATCATGGCGGCGGAAACAGGCTTCTGCTTCAGGCGGCAGGGCTTCTTCTTGCCGCACCCTGTATCGTGCTGATGGGCGTTTCCGGAACGTTTGTCACCGTCTGTGCGGCGCTCTCCGGATTCGGCTTTTTCCGCGCCTTCTTCGACGCCGGTACTTTTGCCGTCCTGTACGATGTGATTGAACCCAAGTATTATTCGACCTCCTCGGCGGTGCTGATTCTCTTTGGTTTTGGCATCGGGGCCCTGGCGCCGTGGATCTTGGGCATGATATCGGACCACATCGGCCTTTCAGCGGGAATCGCTTCGCTGGGAGCTGTGTGGGTCGTCGGCAGCATGGCCCTTTTGATTGCGCGCGTGCTGTTTTTTGATAAAGATGCAGAGAAAATAAAGAAATGAAGCAGACTGAACAGAATTCGTTCTACGAAGCCTTGGACAAGATGACCACGGTGGAATTGCTGCAGGGCATCAATACGGAGGACCGCAAGGTCCCGGATGTCGTTGCCGGGTGCATCCCACAGATCTCCTGTTTTGTGGACGCTGTGGTGGAAAGGATGAAGCGCGGCGGCCGTGTGTTTTACATCGGTGCCGGCACCAGCGGCCGTCTGGGCATTACCGACGCTTCGGAGATTCCTCCGACTTATGGGGTGAAAGATGCTTTCATCGGCATCATCGCCGGCGGTGACACCGCGATCCGGAACGCGATTGAAGGCGCTGAAGACGACCCCGAGCAGGGCTGGAAGGACATCCTTGCCTATAATCCCAGGCCGGAAGACAGCCTGGTAGGCATAACCGCCTCGGGCGGTGCGCCTTATGTGATTGGTGCCATCAAAAAAGCCAAAGAGATGGGTATTCTCACGGCAAGCATTTCCTGCAACGAAGATTCTGCCGTGGCGAAGGTTTCGGACGTCCCCATCATTGCCGTCGTCGGGCCGGAGTTCGTCACCGGTAGTACCCGGATGAAATCCGGAACCGCCGCGAAGCTCATCCTGAATATGATATCCACCTCGGTGATGATCCGCCTGGGCCACGTCAAGGGCAACCATATGGTGGATATGCAACTGACCAACAAGAAACTCGTGGACCGCGGCACGCGGATGATTATGACGGAAACCGGGGAGCAGGACTATGAAAAGGCCAAAATGATGCTCCTCTCTTATGGCTCTGTCCGGGAGGCGGTCAATCACTATCGCTGACGCCGGAATTGCACTCCCTCTGACCCCTGCGTCGTTTTTTTACCCTTCTTCGTGCAATAGTTTCCGGGAAAATGCTTAAATTTGCAGGATTGTTAGAAGTGTAAACTATGCAGGAAATCAGGAATATCGCCATTATCGCCCACGTCGACCACGGAAAGACGACTCTCGTGGACAGGATGATCTACCAGGCCAATCTGGTCCGTCGTCCGGAGGACCTTGGCAATCTTATCCTTGACAACAACGACCTTGAGCGTGAGAGGGGTATCACCATTCTCGCCAAGAATGTGTCCGTGACGTACAAGGGTGTGAAAATCAATATTATTGATACTCCCGGCCACAGTGACTTCGGCGGAGAGGTCGAGAGGGTGCTGAATATGGCCGACGGTGTGCTCCTGCTGGTGGACGCTTTCGAGGGTTGTATGCCGCAGACCCGTTTCGTACTGAACAAGGCCATTGATATGGGCAAGAAACCTATCGTGGTCATCAATAAGGTCGACAAGCCGAACTGTCGTCCGGACGAGGTCCAGGAGGAGGTTTTCGAACTTATGTTCAACCTGGGCGCGAGCGAGGATCAGCTTGAGTTCAAGACTATCTACGGCAGCGCCAAGCAGGGATGGATGTCCACGGACTGGAAAAAGCCCACAAACGACATTACCGCTCTTCTGGACACTATCCTCGAAGAGATCCCTGCACCTCCCGTCGTCGAGGGTACGCCCCAGATGCTGGTTTCTTCGCTGGAATATTCTCCTTATGTTGGACGTATCGCTGTCGGTCGCGTTACCCGTGGCAGCTTGAAAAGCGGTATGGGTGTTTCCCTCTGCAAGCGCTATGACAGGGTGGAGAAGTCCAAAATCAAGCAGTTGATGGTCTTCGAAGGCCTTGGTAAGGCCAATGTGGACGAGGTCCAGTGCGGGGACATCTGTGCGGTCGTCGGTATAGAAGGCTTCGAGATCGGAGACACTATCGCGGACCTCGAGAATCCGGAGGCCCTCCCGCCCATCGCCGTGGACGAGCCCACGATGTCGATGCTCTTTATGATCAACAACTCTCCTTTCTTCGGCAAGGACGGCAAGTTCGTGACCTCACGTCACCTGAAGGACCGCCTTGAGAGGGAACTGGAGAAGAATCTGGCTCTCAGGGTGAAACCCGGTGTCAATGCCGATTCATTCATAGTCTATGGACGCGGCGTGCTTCACCTTTCAGTTCTTATCGAGACTATGCGCCGCGAGGGCTTCGAACTCCAGGTCGGCCAGCCGAAAGTCTTGGACAAGACCATAGGCGGCAAGCGCTGCGAGCCTGTCGAGGAATTGTCCATAGAGGTGCCGGAGCAGTTCGTCGGTGCCGCAATCGAGCTCTCAACCCGTCGTAAGGGCGCCCTTTTGAGGATGGAACCGCGAGGCGACCGTACCCTGCTTGAGTTTGAGATTCCTACCCGTGGCCTGATGGGGCTGCGTTCCAATCTCCTTACGGCCACTCAGGGAGAGGCCGTTGTGGCCCATCGCTTCAAGGAATACCAGCCGTACAAGGGCGAGATCGAGATGAGGACCAATGGCTCACTTGTCTCGCTTGAGACGGGTGAGGCTGTCGCCTATTCTATGAACAAGCTTCTTGACCGCGGCCGTTTCTTTGTCGAACCCGGCGAGGAGATCTATGGCGGACAGGTCGTAGGAGAGCACACCCGCGAGAGGGATCTGAACATCAATATCTGCAAGACGAAAAAGCTTACCAACGTGCGTGCGTCGGGGTCTGACGAGAAGGTGATCCTGCCTCCGGCCATCAAATTCTCCCTTGAGGAAGCTCTGGAGTACATCCAGGAGGATGAGGTCGTGGAGATCACTCCGAACCATATGCGTATGCGCAAGATTTTGCTCGATCCTCTTGACAGGAAGAGAAATTCCGGCTCAGACGATTGATTTTCTGAAAATTTTTCTTACCTTTGCATCCCTTAATCTGTTTTCAGGCTATGGATTACGTCATACCTTTGAATGGATGGGCGGCTTCAGAGCGGAAGGTGTTCCGCTGGGAGGCCGGTATTGAGTTCTTTCAACAGTTTGACAATCAGGAATTTCTGGGCGCCGGCATCGTAATTGATGCGGTGGCCGTACGGAAGGATGGTTCCATTGATACAGATCTCGGAATCCGGGGTTTTGTCAAGGTCAGGTGTGACCGCTGCCTAGGGGAGCTGGAATTGACTGTCGAAGTGCAGACGCCGCTGAGCATAGTGCTCGGGGCCGAAGTTGCTTCGCCGGCGGCTGAAGATGGGGAAAGGGAGATGATTGTCCCGGAAGCCTCCGACTGCGAGGTGGATCTCAGGCAGGTGATCTATGACTATGTGTGTCTGTCCCTGCCCTTGCAGAAGGTCCACGCGGAGGGGGAGTGCGACCCCGATACGGTCAGGTTCCTGGGTCAGGGAGTGAATGACGAGGAGGCTGCTGCAAACAGCCCGTTTGCCGCTCTGAAAGGACTTTTTAAAGAATAATAACAATTAAAAAAGATAAACAATGGCTCATCCGAAACACAAAGTCTCCAAACAGAGACGCGACAAGAGAAGAACGCACGATCACGCTGCAGTTCCTACACTCAGTGTCTGCCCTAACTGCGGTGCTACCGTAATGTATCACCGTGTATGCCCTGAGTGCGGTTACTATCGCGGCCGTCAGATCATCGTCAAGGACGCTGAGTAAAGTGCGCTAGTACACGGCACCACCTCCTGGTGCCAGGATCGGCCTCATAGTTCAACGGATAGAACGGAAGTTTCCTAAACTTTAAATCGAGGTTCGATTCCTCGTGGGGCTACAGAGCATCGCCTGACGGCGGTGCTTTTTTGTGCCCCACGAGGGAATTGCTGGATAATTGAATG
>CACZDC010000042.1 GCA_902779785.1 uncultured Bacteroidia bacterium | reverse complement strand
CACGTTCAGCGCAAAAGCGGAACCCACCGTCTCAAAATGCAGCTCAGCCGCTTCCTGCACAATCGCAGCCTCCGCGACAAGAGGATAGCAGCTGCCGTTGAGAACTCCGGCAGCCGCCTGCTCCTGAACTTCCGGAAAAACAAAAGCAGGGGCGGCGTAACTGCCTGTAGTCTCGGGGAAGGTGGCCTTGACCTCAGTCGCGTCAACAGGGACCAAAACCTTGATGGCAGTCCCGGCCGAGTAGGTCGCGCCGGCAATGGATGAGTCGTAGTTGTTATAGACGGAAATGGCATCGCCATCGCTCCACTGAAGAGATGTCCGAGAAGGATTCAGGCTGGTTTTCACCTCCGTCTCACGAAAGGACAGACTAATCTGACGGCACTCCGAAGGCTCCTCGTGCTTACAGGCGGATAGCAACACGCAGGCTGACGCCAATAGCAATATACTAGTTCTATTCAACGCCGCTATAGGTTAAAATAAATTTCACGCACATTTCCCGGGATGCCTTCAGGAAACGCTCGTCCGAAGTGGATTCAACACCCGAGAGATCAATAATCGTCTTCTCCGTCGTGGAGCGGACGCGGTTGCAGCTGCCCAAGACATCCTTGCCATCCGTCACGGAATAGGTAATCATCGTCGTGGAATGCGAATAGGTTACCTCTACTTCCTGCAGGATATATCCTTCGATGGACGGCAGTTTCACCGTAGTGGAGGACTTGTTGCTAAGGCAGGCGGTGCTCCCGGAAACCGTCCAGCAGGAGACCTGTCCATAGAAAGGATACTTCACTCCGCCCTGCTCGATATAGAAGTCGAAGGGGGCCGTCACAGTGTTGTATATGGACGATGTACGAGTCGCAAGCGCGGCATCACCGTCACTGTAGCGGAAGAGGGACGCGTCCGTACAATCCAGACGGAATAGCTTGAGCGCAGCCTGACGGATGACAATTTCGATGGGGGCGACACCGGGGATGTCAGTCCGCGACGGGATTATCTCTGCCCGGTATTCCACCGCCTCCGCAGACTCGTTGGCCGGGAAGGAGAAGCTCAGGTAATGACGGAAAGGATTGTCTTCATCTACCTCAACGCTGCAAGTTAGTTTTTCGCTTTTGCATTCGATGGAATACTCGATATTTGCGCTCAGCGTCACGATGGCGGAAACGGCCGAAGCGGGCAGCTTCAAATCGGATTCGTCCACAGAAAGTTTCGGCAGAATTCCATCCTGTGTCAGAGTGAAATCCAGCGTGCGCCCGAAAACCGTCCACTTCCCCGGCTCATCTACGTCCAATTCTGCCTCGGTGGATACCGACCAGGAAAAACTGCGGGCGGAAAATGAGAGGTTCTCCGGCACGGCAATCTTCACGGAAGCGTTGCCGGTCCCCTGGGTCACGTCGGGAACAAGCCCTTCGTCCGCCTTAAGGGTCCAGGGAACATTCGTGCTAATATCAAGCGTGACGATTCCTGCATCAGCCGATATGGAAGCAGCTGAAGAGACCGCCTCGAAATAATTATAAGTTTTGGCCTTGATGGTACTGTCTTTAGGACGATCCTTGACACAGGAAAGCGCCGCCATCAGGGAGGCCGTACAAAGCACCAGGGTAAGCAATCTCTTCATAGGTTTATTCTCTCGAAAAGTCATTTTTGTCAGCCGTACTCATCGCCGGATTGGCGGTAAGTTCTTCCTTGGGGAATTCACAGAGCAACGCCCCGCGGACCTTGGTCATATCCCCCTCAAAATCGTAACGAAAGTCACTGCGCCCGAAATAGACGCTCATATAACTCTCCCCTTCTTCGCCCATCGTATCAAAGAAGAAGTTACGGGCTTTGAGGATGTTGTCGTTGAACCAGCGGGCCCCGAGCCGGCGAACCTCATAATAGGCGTGCCCCTCGCCGCAGAGTTCAAAGAGTTTGTCCCATACGATGTCATCCACCGTGACGGGAGTCTCCCAGCCGGGCGTGCCGGCGCGCTTGTGCACCTCGTTCACCAGGTCACGGGCCACGCCTTCACCTGCCCCCGTATGCATCGCGGCTTCGGCGGCAATGTAATAGACCTCGGCCAGACGCATATAATAGAAATCCGCCACGTCCGGCTTGCCCTGATAGGTAGGAGTATTGTACTTCCGGAAATATGGCATATAGTTGGATGCGGAAGTGCCCCTGAACGAATTCGGATAGATAGTCGTCGCCTTGTCGGTATTGCAAGGGGTATAAGAGGTATGGATAAGTGCCACGTCAATGCGGGGATCGTGGCAGACCTTGTACAAGGAATCCTTCTTGCAATCCTTGTCCCAGGCATAGCGGCGGCACCATTCATTGAAGAAGAAACGGCTGGGACGGATATTGCCCGCACGGGAGACATAGTTCCAGTTGATTTCCACCTTGCTTCCTTCCGGCTTGGGCGGGAAGGTAGGAAGAGTGCGCGTCGCCGAATAGTTGTTTGAATTGAAAACCTCGGTCTGCACGGTGATAATCCGCTCGTCCAGGTTCCAGCTGTCCCTGCCACGCACATCGCGGAAGTCCGCATCCCAAGTGTAAAGGTCGGAGTATTTGTGAGCCAGGACATAAGGACCGTTTTCAATCACATCGACAGCCGTGTCGTAGCAAAGTTTCCAGGCCTTGGCGGGATCGGTGCCTATTCCGTCGGACTCGAACAACGGGCTGCGCCCCTGTTTGGCGGCGTCGTAAAAGTTGTCGTCCGGAGAGTTCGCGTGTACACTCAGCAGGGAGGCCATCTGCAGATAGGCTGCGGAAAGCAGGGCCTTTGCCGCCCATTTGTTGGAGCGTCCCTGGGTGGGCGTCAACTGCGCCACCCGCCCGGGCGTACGCATACCGTCAAAAGCATCCTTCAAATCCTTCACAATCTGGTCATATACCTTATAATAAGGCGTACGCGGAATCGCATCGAAGGAAGTCTCATACGCGGAGAGGGCCAGAGGGACATCGCCGTACAGACGCACAGCCGTCAGATACAGCAGCGCACGGTACATCTTGCACTCCGCCTCAATCTCTCGCTTGTAGGACGCATCCACCGGGCTGTCCGGAAGATGGCTCAGCAGCACGTTACAGTTATTGATTGCTGAATAGATATTCCCGTAGAGATCGATGTTCAAGCTCATTGACGTATAAGTCATATTGGTAAGGATGCACTTCCAGCGGTTGTCCTCCACGCGAGAGAGGGCACTGCCGAAATGCACCAGGCCGGAACAGGACTCCAGATTCTCCAGATAGTCACGGGTAAAGAAGCTCAAGCCCGACTGTATGCCACGGATATTGGCCTCCAGCGCCGCTTCCGTCGAATAGGCGGAAGAAAGGGAGGTAGTAGCCTGCTCATCAAGGAACGAGCAGGCAGTAAGCGTAAGCGCCGAAAACAGGATTATGATGATTCTTTTCATTGCCATACGGATTTAGAAGGTAAACTTGAGGTCCGCGGTGAAGGAACGGGTATTGGGATAGGAACCCACATCCACTCCCATTCTCCGTATATCCGCACCGAAACTGTTAACCTCCGGATCCCAGCCGCTGTAAGCAGTAGCCACGAAGACATTGCCGCAGGAAAGGCCTGCGGAGAAACCCTTCAAGAAGGAGGTCTTTTTCTTCTTCATCGGAATCTTGTATGAGATGGACAGATGGGCGAGCCGCAGATAGGAGCCGTTTTCCACATAACGGTCCGTGATGTAATTCTGGTCTGCGGAATATCCCAGCCTTGGGGACGTTCCGGACGGGTTGCGCTGAGACCAGGCATTGCGGTAGGCGTCTGCACGTATGTTGTTCACCAGGGTGGACGACGAGGAGACATTGGTGGCAAGGTCGGCGCTGAGGTTGTTGTTGTAAATGTCGTTGCCGAAGGAGCCGTTGAAGTCGGCGCTCAAGGTGAATCCCTTCCAGGTCAAGGAGGTATTGAAGCCGAAGGTGAAATCCGGGTTGGGGTCACCGATGATGGTACGGTCGTCATCGTCGATACAACCGTTTCCGTTGATATCAAGGTACTTTACATCTCCGGGAGCCGCCTTGTTCCCGTCGCCGAATCCGGGCCAGTCTTCACCCTGCTGAACGATGCCGGCGGATTTGAGGCCGTAGAACTGACCGAGGGGCTGACCTTCGATGAAAATGTTAAGGATAGCGATGCTGGATGTGGAGGCGCGCAGAGTGCTACCCCAGAAATAATTAACATCCTGCTTGTTGTCAGGCGTGAGATAGATGTCTCCACGCTGGAGGTCCTGTCCGATGGAGGTAATCAGGTTGCGGTTCACGGAAATGTTGCCACCGAGCGCCCATTCAAAATCGCCTGTCTTGACCGGCACCGCATTGAACGAGAACTCAAAACCGCGGTTGCGGATTGTGCCCTGGTTGACCCACATTGTGGAAAAGCCGCTGGAGCGGGCAATCTGCTTCTGCTGCAGCAGGTCTCTTGTCAACTTGTTGTAAAAATCCAGGCTGAAGGATATACGGCCCTTGAATAAGCCCACATCCAGACCGGCATTGGCCTGATCCGTCGTCTCCCAGCGGAGATTCGGATTGGCGATGCCGTCAAGGAACACACCCACCTGCGAATGGGAATCGCTGCCAATGCTGTGATCCGCCACGCGGGTACTGCTGAAAGTAGGAATCGTAGCATAGGAAGACATCTTCTGGTTACCTACGAGTCCCCAGCCAACACGCAATTTCAACTGCGAAATCGCAGGGACATTGAACCACCTTTCCTCATTGATGCGCCAGGCAAAGGCGAAGGAAGGGAAGATGCCCCACTTGTTCTTTCCCTGGAAGTGGCTGGAGCCGTCGGCGCGCGCCGTCGCAGTCAGGACGTAGCGGTCTTTCCAACTGTAAATCGCCCTGGCATAGAAGGAAAGGAGCTGGAAGGCCGTCTCCGTATACCTGAAGGTACTGTACAGCGGCTGCGCATTGCTGATGGAAGCGGCTCCGGCGCCATCCTGGTCAAGCCACCAACCCTCGTTATAGACCGTATTGCGGTAGTTCCCGGACATCGTCATACCAAGCGTTCCGGAAAGACTGTGGCCGCCGGAGAAATTCTTCTTCAGCAGGAAGAGATTGTCCCAGTTCCAGTTAAGGTAATCCATTCCGGTACTGTTGGCCAGGGTTCCCACCAGACGGCTGATCTGGTTGCCCTTATAGCGTTCCATACGGGAACTGCGCCAGTCGCCGCCAGCCGTGGTCTTAAATGAAATCCAGGGAGCGATGTCCCACTGGAAATACATACTGGGATTCACGCGCAGTTCCTTCTTGGTGCTGGCAAAATACTTGAGCCAACGGTCGGGGCCTGCAGAGATATTTTCGTCGTCGTCATCCAACTCGAACAAATCGTAATCCGAATAGGGATGGAAGGTCAGGATACTCCGCATCCAGCTTCCCTGGGCGGTCACCTTGGAGGAGTTGGCGCCCTGCGAAAGCTCGGAAATGGAATAGCCGATATTGACCTTTGTACCGACGGTGATGGTGCGGAAGAGTTTCTTGTCCAGATTCAGACGCATCGTATACTGTTCAAATCCGGTTTTCTTAACCGCACCCTGGGTATTGTTATAACCGAGCGAGAACATATACCTCACGCTCTCCGGCCGTCCGGAGATGGAGAAATAGTAGCGCTGGGCTACGGCCGTCCGGAAAGAATAATCCTGCCAGTCCACTGGCGTCACCTTCAGGTTGCCAGTCGAGGCATCATAGATTTTTCCGAGCGCAGTCACGCAGTTGTTGTCGTTTAAGTATCGCACATAATCGTCGAACTGCAACATCTCGATCCGCTTGTTGACAGTGGATACGCTTACGCCGGCATTGAAATTGACGGTCATTCTCTCCCGCTTGGCGGCCTTGGTGGTGATAAGCACTACGCCGTTGGCTCCCTGGGAACCGTAGATGGCAGTTGCAGAGGCATCCTTGAGAATTTCCATCGAAGCAATATCCTGCGGATTGATACCGTTCAGACCATTGGTTTCCTCGGCGGTTCCGGAATCGCCCCCGCCCTGGGTAAAGCCGCCCATCGCATCGGATGCGCCATTGATGATGATGCCGTCAACGACATACAGCGGCTCGGTGCTGCCATTGAAGGAACTCAGACCTCGAACGCGGATACTCACGCCGCCGTCCGGAGAAGCGCCGTTGCTGAGGACCTGTACGCCGGAAACGCGGCCGGCGAGGAGCTGGTCGATTGAGGTACTGCGTGCAGCGTCATCCTCGTCCACCTTGACGGAACCCACCGAGCCGGTGAGGTCCGAACGCCTCATCGCACCGTAACCCACGACCACGATTTCGTCCAGAAGCTGGGCGTCCTCTTCCAGAATAACGTCTATCTTGCTGCGGCCGTTCACCTGGACCGACACGCTCTTGTAGTTCAGGCAGGAGAATTCCAGCACCGCCTTCCCGTCGGGGACCTTGATACTGTATTTACCGTCCACATCAGTAATGGCGTGCACTGTAGTGCTACCCTGTAGAATCACCATCGCCCCGATTACCGGCTCTTTCTTGCCATCCAGAACGACACCGGAGACTGTAAGGCCATCCCCTGCGGCAAAGATGGAGGGAGCCGCCATCAGAATACCTGCTGCTATAAGTATATGATGAAAAAACTGTTTCATACTGCTGTCCTCCTAAAATTTAATGCCCAGACCAAGGATGACGGAAGGATGGAGGGGCCGGCCCTCCCAGTCGTTGCCCCTGGCCAGCGGTTGGAGTCCGAAGGGGGACGCGTCCGGATATGCACCCGCAAAGCGACTGAGGGTAAAGAGATTATGGCCGGAAAGGCTCAGTGAAAGACTCTTCACCGCAGATTCCGGAAGCGGGATGTCATAAGAGAGCGCAACGCGGCTAAGGCGCAGGTAATCTCCCCGGGAGACATAACGGGCCGTCAACATCGTGCGGTTCTCCGCCCGCATCGACGCACCGTCAATCAGATTGAACGCAGCCGCATAATCGGCGGCCATATCCAGCGTGAATCCGTATAGTCGCAGCGTGGTCCCGAATCCACCGTACATCTCCGGCAGCAGATTTCCGAGCATCACGCAGTCCGATTCGTTGATGACCCCGTCCGGGACATTGTCCTTGTAATGCCCGTCGGAGTCCACTTCAAAGCCCATAATTGCCCCGACCGGCGCACCGGTGACATTAGCCGCGAAGTAGCCGCTGCCGACATAGCCGGGATTGAACCTGCTGTCTGCTCCGTCCACGCGGACGACCTGTGTCCTTGCCCTCGTAAAATTGCCCCTGAGCGTCCATTCGAGATTGCGCGTCCGGATAACGGAGGCGGACAGGCTCAACTCGAAGCCGCGGGCCGTGAAGGAGGAAGTGCTCGCCGACATAAGCACCGGCGTACCCTTCTGCCACTTTTCGTCAGTATCCATCACCGCTGAATCGAAGATGTCGAAACTATCGTTGACGACACGGTTGAAATACTTGCCTTCCAGGACAATGCGCTGCGAAATGAAGCCCGCCCTGAGACCGAGGGTCCATTCCTTCAGCCGCTGCAGGGAACGGGCGTTGATATAGCCTCGGCGGGCCTTCTCCACCTCCGGGACGCTGTCCACGGCGGTGTCCAGGAAAGGATAGAGCAGATTCTTCTCGTTTCCGCTGAAACCGAAGCCCCCTTCCAGACTAAGCGTGGAAATGGCTTTCGAGCTGGCAAAGAAGATCTTCCGAAGATCAAGGCGGGCATCGACCGCAGGATACTGGTCGAAGCGGCCGTCGTACGCGGTGAAGGTCTTATCTGCCCGGTAGGAGGCATTCAGGCCGAAGATATCGTCAAAATTGTAGCCGACGCGGGCGAAGAGCGCATAATGCCCGAGGCTCTCGGTATAGAGCCAGGTCGGACGCGTACCATTGGAGATGGAAATGCCGCGGGCCTTCAACTCTTCGGCAAGGTAGTCGTTCGCAGCGAGCGAATTGTACAGGTTGTGCACGCCGTAGAAATCCACGCCCAGCTGCGCCTCCACCCCGTGTTTGACTGCAAAATAACGTTTAAAATTAAGTGCGCTGTTCACATTGTAGGAGAGCGCGGTATTGTTTGTGATGCCCGCCAGGCCATTATAGGCAGCGCCCACCGGGGTCTTGGTTCCATACCAGATGAAACGGTTTACGCTCCGGTAATCTCCGCCGGCCGTAGTGGTCCAGTCAAGGCCCGGGAACAGGTTGAAGCGCAGCCAGGCGGAAGCCGTAGCCCCGTAGCGCTTGCCATCGTCCTGGAAATCCTCCAGAGAAGTACCGCTGTTGTCAAAACTGCCGATGCCGCCCATAAAATTGACGCCGAACCACATTACTTTGGCCGCACGCGTCTCAAGAGAGGAACGGAAACTCAGCTCGTTGGCGCCGATACCGTCCGCACCGCTGGCGAAACTCCGGTAGGACAGCGAAGAATTGAAAGAGGTACTACGCTTGGACATTCCGGCGTTCAAATAGTAATTATGGAAGAAACCTCCATCCAGCGCATAACCCAGGTTAGATTTCAACTGCACACCTTTCTCGCGACCGCGATCCGGTGCGAGCTTTGTCTTGACGATAATCACGCCGGCCGCGCCGCGTGAACCGTACAGGGCGGTAGCGCTGGCATCCTTGAGCACCTCGATGCTCTCTACATCATCCGGAGACAAATGGAAAAAAGTATTGACGGCAGAAATCCGGCCAAGGTCGGAATAGTTCCAAAACGGATTCAGGTTTAGGCCGGAAGAATTCTCGATGACAGCTCCATCCACAATCCAAAGTGGCTGGTCGTCCCCGCGCAGGGTACTAGTTCCCCGGATATCCACACTGACTGGAGAGAGCGGAGAGGCCCCGTTGCGGCTTACGCGGACACCGGCCACTTCCCCTTCCAGCAGTTCCGCTAGGCTATGGGCGGCCGCCTGTTTCGCGCCAAGCGAGTCGGGCACGACCTTCGAGGGCTGGGCAAATGCGGAGACCGATGCCGCCGAAAAGGACAGCAGTGCCGTCAACAGGATATTCAATCGGAGGGTCATATCTCGTTTCATAACTTTATTTCACGTACAGGAGCACCCAATCGCTCAATCTTGAGCTACCGGAACTGATGATTAAATAATAAGAAGTGTTATACTCGGTCTCATTGAGTTCCCAGCTTCCCTTAGCGTCCTTGGCAAGGGTTTTCCTGGCACCGACAATTACCGAACCATCCGGGGTCTGCGCCACGGAGAAGTTCTTGTTAGTCGCAGCAGCGGTGATTTCCACATAGGCCAGACGGTAACCCTCGACTGCGGGGAACTTGATGTAGGAAGGCGTGGAAGTGCTGAGATTGAAGCGCATATAGCCGTTCTGCACATTGAGACGGTCTCCCCTGATGCCGAAAACATAAGGCGTCCCCGCAAGTTTGTAATCATACTGCCGGCCTCCGCTGTTCAGGCACTTCGCGTCCACGGAAGTAAAGGGGAGCTTCGGCACGGACTCATCCACCGGCTGCAGGGGACATTCCTCCTCACTCGTCACTCCGTGGAAATCCACCTCGACGGTGAAGCCTGTCCATTGGTTCACGGTCATCACGACATATTTCCCAGGATCGGAAACCAGAGACAGCCTGACCTCAGCCGTGAGGCTTTCCTGAGCCTCGTTAGGCGACATCGTAAAGGGTATTTCCGTTTCCATTCCGCCTTTGCCTTCAAGCGCCGTCAGTTTGAAATCCCGGATGTTGCTGCTGAGGACCTCCGCCTTCCAGGGCTGGTTGCAGTTGAAACGCAGGACACCTTCGGTAACGGAAGGCAGGTAATTCCTATGGATATCCACCGTATTGGCGGCTATGAAGGGGACATCCGCCGGACGCGTGATTGTCACCTCAACGCTCTTCTCCCCGGCACGGAAAGTCACCTTGGCGACGGAAGCTTGCTCGCAACTGTAATTCGGTTTTGCCTTGATGGTCACGATAGCGTCTCCGTTACCCTCTGCGGGGCTGACCGTCGCCTGCTCTTCCGCCACCTCGGCCGTCCAGTCCCGGTTGCTCAGGAGTTTGACCTTGATTTCCGCTTCCGATTCAGCGGAGAGCGTGAACTCGGTCTCGCCGTCTATGGTGACACGGTCGGACTTGGCTTCCTGCGTAACTTTCACTTCCCGCTTCTCTCCGCTTGCGCTCACTAGACGCAGCTTTGCGCTGCGAGGCGCATAGTCATCGTTGAAATCACAGGAAAGTTCAAGTTTGCCGCTGACATCGGCGCCGAGGGGATTCGCCCCCTGCTGGGCAGCGATGGACAGCCAGGGCGCCGCTTCCGCATCCACGATGACGGCTGACCAGTTCTCGGTACATCTTACCGGGACCAGCGCCGTTACTCTCCTCACGAGCGTACCGTAAGGAGCTGTCACGTCTGCGGGCACTGTCACGTCCGAGGCTTCGAACACGAATTGCGGCGCTCGCATATCCTCTACCAGGCAGGACTGGAAAGCGAAAAGCGCAGCCAGTACCAGCGGAACAATACGGATTCTCATATCGTTATGCTTTATTTAGATTTCAACCTTGACACGGTTTACCTTGACGTAGTTCTTTCCGAAAGAAATCTTTGGAGCGGCGCTGCCCGGCGCTTTGGGGCAAAGGACGGAGATGACCGTCAGCGTATTGGCGTCACAACTCCACTGCAGGCCCTTGGCGCTACCTGGCTTGCCCTGTTTTGGACCGTCGGGATCATAGTCCCGTCCGTCCAGTCCGTGAATATAAGCGTCGCGGAAAGCAAAGTTCATCGGAGAAGAGGCGCTTACGGCGATGTAGAGTTCCGCCTTCGGACGGAAGACACTGATCATGTCCCCCTTTTTCTCAATCCTCGTGTTGAAATCATGGTTGAAGATGAAGAAACGATGGTCAAAATGGTGTGTAGAGCCGTCTTCAGGAACCAGTTCGTCCTTGATGATGAAGAATTTCCCCTTGGGAACATAGCGGACGGTACGCGTGGCCTGCTTCATCGGCGTGGCATAGGCGCCCGCCGCCTCGTTGCTCAGGATAAAGCCCCCGTCACGGAGTACCTCCTTGCGGACAATCTCCGCGTGCGGGTAGCCAAAGCTGCCCTCTTTCTCAAAAAACTTGTTCGGGTACAGCTGGTCCTTGCCGTCCACCTGGACCACGTTCGCCCGCCAGGTACGCAGGTCGTGATCGAAACGGATGGGACTGCGGTAGGAGGCAGACGCGGCGTTGCAGATCAGATACTCTCCGAAGGCCCCGAGGTTGACGGAATTGATTTCGGGGCGGCTATGGATATAAATCTGCTTTTCATAATTCCCGTTCATCGCCTTCAGGGACAGAACGACATCCTCCTCTCCCCAACCGCTGCGCAGATAACAGTCGCCGCTCTGGAAAGTAGTCATCAGAGGGACGCCGGCTTCATCTGGCGGAAGCGGCTTCACCGGCCTGCCGGGGAATTTCTGCTGGAGAAGGAAGGCATACTGGGTGCTCGGCTGCTCCCAGGTCTCGTGCACCCAGGCAGAGAGAGGATCCCGGCAAACGGCCAAAGCCAGCAACACCGGCTCGTCCGTGACACCCCACATCTTGGCCGCACTGGGGTTGTCGCCATAGGTAATCCGGAAATTCCCGGGACGGCCCTTGGAATCTTTGCCCAAGAGCATTCCGGCCACACGCCATTGCTGGGATTTCCCCAGTCCGGAATCCGCAAACAGTTCAGTGATCTGTTCCGCAGTCATAACGGAGGTCCCCCGGAGAATCGTAGTGACAGGGTAGTTGAAATAGCCGTAGCCCTCATAATTGGAACCGTCCGGAAGAATAGCGTTGTCCACATAGAACTTCAATCCCCGGAAGGCCTTTCCCCATCCTTCGGGATCCTTGAAATACTTGGAAGCATACAGGACGCCCACCGAAATCACCGCCTGGAAGTTTCCGGAAAACTCCGTATTGGCATCCAGCCAGTTCAGCGCCGGAATATAGCCCTTTTCGTACCAGGCCTTCTCGATGGTGGCGATTTCCTCTTCGCTCATATTGCGGCGGACGGCGGTAATGGCCGTCCCGAGCGACTGGTTGAGATAGGCCGTCTCGATATAGCCAAGAGGCTTCTCCGGAATAAGATTGCGCAGTTCCGAATGAACCCAGAAATCAATGGGCATAGTGGCCGCCTTGGCCAGATGGCCCCGAATAAAATCGGAAAGCAGCTCGTTCCCTGTAAACACATACACCTTGGAGAGTTGTCTGAGTTGGTCTCCCAGGGTGTACACATATCTGCGCTTTGAAAGCTGGCGCATATCCCAGACCGACACGACCTTGACCGCTTTTTTCTGTATCCGCTTCCACTCTTCCTTGCCGTCCGGGTCGTTCTTGAAGAATTTATAGAGTTTCTTCAAGGTTTCCGGGTCCGCCTCTGGGATGCCTTCTGGGTACAGGTCCAGGTACTTGTCCGTCAGGCGGAAATCCGCCTCCGTGACTGCCGTGGGCTTGTCCGGACGCGGAATGGAGACATCGTTATAAATTTGGAATCCGTTCTTTGCGGTTTTTGGGACCTCCTGTCCCTGCGCCAGTGTCCAGGCAGCGAAAAGTAGCGCCAAAAGCGCCGCCGGCTTCAATATTTTCTTCATTGTCCAAGTAAGCTTTCGAACGTGGTCTCGGCACTTATGCGTGGCCACTTCCGGGAGAAGGGTTCAAATCGGGAATCCCGGCCCCAGGCGGCTCCGGCAAAAAATTCCGCACAGGAACCCTCCGGCAGGTCCATCAGCACAAGTTCGTCCTGGGCAAAGCGGGCAAAGCCCTTGAAGCAGGCCTTGTCCACGACGAGCGATGAACCCACGCTCTCGCCGATCTCCTCGTTCATTTCAACGACATTCAGGCTGCCGTGGGTTTCATCCCTGCAGATTTGGGGCGCGCCGAAAGTAGTCAGTCCGGCGGCGAGCGTAACGCCCTTGCCGGAAGCCGTACGGGCGCTCACGGAAGCCTTGTAATAGTAAGACCCCAGTTTCATACTGATGGTCTGGGCGAGGACAACACTGTCCCGCTCCGTCACGATAGCCGGATACACCACGCTGAATTGCAGGGAATCCGGCGTACAGTAGTCAATGCAGTAAGATTCATACGGTTCGGGCACGAGAAGCGCGTCCTGCGCCCAAATGCCGATACCGCCGATGCCGCGGTTCTTTCCCACGGCGTAAAAATCGCAGCCCTCGCCCTCGTCCACATGGTAACTGCCGCCGGCGGCGTCTTTGGCATACCAGCGCCTGAGGATCGGATAGTCCACCCGTTTGGCCCAATAGTCCACGCCGCTGCTCACCTTGTTCTTGACCTGCTGGGAATAGATGCGGAAAGCCGAGAAGTCGTTTTCCCAGGCGATGTCCGCTTTCCGGTCTTCGGCGCAGAAGACCACGCAGAGAGGCGTCGTTTCCTTCATCGCGGCTCCGAGCGGCGCTTTCACTTTCCGGATGCCGAGCCGCAGGGCCTGTCCGAGCGCCAGAAGCGCAGGGCCGAATGAGTGCCTTTCGTTGCAGTAGTACGCGTGCGAAGCATAGGCCTGCTTGCTGCCGTCTTTGTAGGCAAGGCAACCGGAACAGGTGTTGGCTACATTGCCCCGCTCGTCAATATACTGCAGAAGCCCCGCGATACCTTTTTCGAAAGCCTCGCGCCACTCCCCGGGCAGCACCCCGGCCTCAATGCCGGAACCAAGGCCATAGAGCAGAAGGGCCGAGCCGGAAATCTCCGTAAAACTCTCGGGCCAGGTCATTTCCTGATGCCAGAGGCCTTGCTCGTCCTGATACTTCAGCACCGCTTCGAAGTAGCGGCGCGCCAGCTCGCAGACCTCCCCGTAATACCGATTGTCCCGTGGGAGGTCGCGCATCAGGGCGGCCAGGGCCATTGCACCCCAGCCGTTGCCGCGGCTCCAACAGTCGCCGGTAACTTGTCCTTCCGCCATACTGTTGATGCCCCGGGCCTGATGGACAAGTCCGGAAGCGGAGTCGGCAAGGTCGCTGAAGGTCCTGAGTGTCATCCATGCAGCGTAATCGATCCATTCCTGCTTGTCCGCCACAAGACCGGCATAGAGCAGATAGGGCGTCACGGCAAAAACAGGGTCCATAAAGACCCCGTTCTTCTCGATGGCCGCCGGCCAGGGCGGCAGCATGATTCCGTCCGCATTGCGCGGCTGGTGGATAAACATGCTGTCCGCCGCTGCCAGAGCCATTTCCCGGTACGCTTCAAATCCGTACCGAACCATCTCGGGGGCTGCGGTGCCCCCTATCTTGTAGCTGATGTAGGACCCGAATCCCTGCCACTGCCCGGAGGCAAACTTATCCAGAACCGCACAGGTCCGCTCCCGCCAGAAGGCGTCGCCGGTGGTATTGTACAATTCCGCCATAGCCTGAGTGTACACGGTGCCGGAGTAATGACGCGGGTCCGTGTAATTCTCTGCCCGCTGCGCTACGGCAGCGGCCGTCCGGGCAAGGTCGACCTTGTCCGCCGAACAGGCGCAAAGCAGGCAGAGGAAGGTCAGGGATATGAGGGTTCTCTTCATTAGTTGGAAACGTAATCGTAACGGAGGGTGAACTTGATGTTCATTTCTCCGGTCGCGTGGATGTAACGATTAGGGCGCTCCGAAGATGTAGAGGCGGTGGGGATAGTCATCGTATGCGGAAGGTTCGTAGTCGTCTTGTTGACATCATCGTAGAGCACCTGGAAGGAGACCAGGTTATTGGTTCCATCCGTCAAGGTATAAGTAGGCTGCTTTGAATTATACTGAGACGTAATTGTCAGCTCACTCAACTCGTAACCGGTGATATTAGGAAGTTGTATATTACTGCCGTTTGCCGCCCCCAAATGGTTGCTCCAATTATATACATTCCCATTGAAGACATATTCCGTATGGCCATTTAACCAGAAATCGAATGCCGCCGAAGCTTTGTTAGTACGTGTAGGGAAAGGATCTGAAGATGCCCATACGAAGTTGGAAGCATTCGTGCAGTCAAGGATGATAGGCTCGTGTGTAGTCTCAAATGTAAGATCCTTGTCCAACGAATTTTCAAATGCCTTGATCTTTGAGCGGTTAAGCACAATGGAACTATTGATTGTTCGTGTAGCGATGCTTCCATTGCTCTTTTTCAGCTTGATTTCAAGGCCGGAAAGGGTCTGGGGCAATACGGCTATATAGTATTCCATACTCGCGGCAAAATGGCCGTTGGTAGCGCCGGACCCGGACGTAAACAACTTGATTTCGGTAGCGGCGCCCTTCGTTGTATTGGCCGTCCACCAACCGGCCTCATCGGCGGCGAGTTTATCACCATCCACATTGACCCATCCCGCAAGAATCTCATTACCGAGTCCCTTTACGAAAATAGTATCAATATCCGAAGCATTCAATTGAAATTTAATCAGTGAGAAACAGTTCTTCATCGTCTCAACACTGTAGTTATCACCGTTTTGAACAATTTTGCCGATGGAGAATGAAGCATCCTTGGAGAAAGACTTCTTGTTCATAATATTCTGGGAAGCTTTCACTTGTCCGGTGATAAGCTTTGTCCCGTCATAACTAGCTTGTTCGATGGAATTGCGGTCAAAATGCACGGCATATATCGGTGTGGAGCCCGTATAGTTATCATTCACAAATGTTGCCGATGCAGAAGTGTTCGAGTCTCCGGTAAACGTAAACTGGAATGGTGCGGCAGTATTGTCAAACACGCACAGACGGTCCGTGGAAAGCCACCAGATAGCTCCGCTGGTTTTAAGAATCGTCTTGGTCTCGGTTCCGACAGTAAGTGAAATGGTCCTACCCTCTTTTACGGCAGGGACTTCGTCCTGAATTTTGTCGCAGGAAGCAAAGGCAGCAACAACAGCGGCCAATGCGAAAAATCTGAATGTATTTTTCATAGTTCTCGCGGATTAAAAATAAATCAGGTCATCGTCTTGAGTAAACGATTCTGCAGAAACGCTTCCGGAATTGAACGGCACCTGAGATGCGGTAAAAACATTTTCAACCCCGACCCATTGTTGCCGGGCGTCGGGTTTTTCATACTTTGGTTTTTGTTTAAACATGGCGTTTATGGTTATTTGTTAAAGAATTATCAGATAAGCAAAGTTACCCGCTTCCCTACAGAAGTTCTAACTCAAAACAATCAATTATCAACAGAATGCAACCGCTCCGGATAACGCTCATAACGGACTTCCCCGCCGGGAACAAAACGGATACCGCTAGTGAATTCCATCTTAAAATCAGCATCCTGCGGGCCTGTCAGCAGTTTTCCTGCTACACGGCAGTTGACAAAAGTAACATCTTCCACATTGCCGCCACGGGGATGGCCGACAATCAGGAACGGGCGGTCTGGATTCTCCCAGTTGATGTCTTTTAGGAGCACCCCCTTGATGGAGCCCATCTCTCCGTTTCCATAGCGCTGGGCTTCCGTGAGGATAATCTCCAGGTTTTTGTATTCAATATCCGACTCGACACGGATATCTTCGAAGCTGATATTCCGCACGTCGGAAGCGCCGTCACAGACAATGCTGAAAGCAGAGTGTCCGCCGGTACGGCCGGAGCCGCGAGCGCGGAGGATATCGCAATTCTGCACGAGGATATTTTCTACCGCCCCGCCGTTCAGTTCAAATCCGAGCGTGACGCCGTCGGCGTGGTCCCAACCTACCAGCAGGCAGCCTCGTACGGTAATGTCACGGCTAGAAGGATCATCATAGCCCTCCAGGACCTTTGATTTGATGGAGATACAATCATCACGCGTCCGGATGAAACAGTCCTCTATCAGGAAATCCCGACACGAGACCGGGTCGATGCCGTCAAGCCCCCATACGGCCGTATGAGAAAAAACTTTGACATTACGGAAAACCGTGTGTTCTGATCCGATGACACGATTGACCCAGTGACGGGTATCCCGGATGAAGATATCCTCTACGCAGAGACCCTCGCAACGTTCCACGCGGATTCGGCCATCCACGCTTCCCGGTCCGAATATATGCACGTTCCTGGCGGAACCGACGAAATCGGCGATAAGGTGCGCACCGGGGGAGAGATATATGGTCTGGTTGTCCTTCAGAGAGATTTCCCCGACTCGATGCAGGCCAGGACCAAAGTAATCAACGGACTTGTCCTTCGGGGACGGAGCATTCGTTGCAGGAGTATCGGCCAACAAGGCCAGAAACGGGAGGTCTCCAATCTGAACATAGTATTTTCCGGGGCCGTCAAAGTTAAAATGGAGGACATTCCCCTCGGCCCGGGCACGAATGCCGGCACTTTGGGGCTGTACAGTCCAGGAAGTCACCGGGCTGTCCACAGAAATGCTAACCTCCTGCAGACCATCAGCCGCCCAACGGGCAACGTGAAGATCTTCCATTCCCCCGCTCCCCACGGCTTCCACCCACAGCGGTTTCCCGGACACCGAAACACTATAGACTTCACTGCTGCGAAGGCCGGGGACGGCGGGATAAGGGATGGTCTCCGCATGAAGAAGCAGACTGCCCAGAAGGGCTACAAAAGCGAGTATGCTTTTCATATATTAAAAGGTATAAGTTTGAAATGGAAGTCATAACTGCCGGCATGGATACGATATTCCTCCAGCGGCAATTCTCCCCAGGTATTGATTCCACCGACACCCATCTGGCGCGCGTCCAGATGAATCCAGGTATTCCCCATGGAACGATCATCCAGAGAGGCCAGGGGCAGCAGTTCGTACGAATGGTAATGCTTCTGCCAGGTCAACGGGACAGGATAGTGCACATTGCCCGGCTCATGGATGCTCATGTCCAGCATCTCGCGCGAAAGCGGCAGGGCCGAGCCGGAAAAGAGCGAATCGGAGCAGGCAAAAAGGCCGTACCCCTGCGCATCGCTTATACGCATCCAGCGCAATTCCTCGTGATTCCCGGATTCCTGGGGACGGACATAGCCCCAATGGTACTGGTCCGCCACTTTCTGAGCGTAATACCCCAAACGGGCGGCAGCCTTGCGGTCCGCATAGTTTTCAAAGGGGCCGAGGCCGTAAAACTCCAGATTATCGAAACGACCGTTCATCGCAAAGGCAAGGCCTAAGCGGAAAAGATCGGGCACCGTCTCTGGGGCATCCAGATGCGTATCGACATCCAACTCTCCGGTTTCTGAAATCCGGTATTCCATCCTGACCCGGACATCGTCCCCCAGATCATATTCCGTCTCCAGCTTTGCAGGGCCGCTACTACAGACCAGTTCTTCTCCGCATTCGTGCAGGTTTCCGTCATAATCCATATTGACGAGTTTAAACTGCGGATAGAGCCAAAAGGCCATAGTCTGCTCAAGCTGCGCCCCGAAATCGTTTTCCGTAACCGCGCGGCCGAAACAGGGCATCAGCTGCTCCGAAAGAAGTTCCTTTCCCGCGATGGTCCAAGAACTGAGAAAGCCGTCTGCCTTGCGGAAGCAAAGTTCCCAGGGCGCCTTAGCCTCCGGAGCCAATTCTTCAAAATCCGGGCGGGCCTCCCGCAGAATCACCTGCCCCCAGGACAGTTCCGTACCCTTGTCCAGCAAGCCTTCAGGACGCTTAAGCGTCAGAGAAAGATTCAGGCAGATTTCCCCCGGCATTTGTTTCCAATCCGAGGGACGGAAACCGCGAAGGCGGATGGAGCGGGTTTCGCCGGGACCGACACGCAGCCGTTTCACACAGCCCT
>CACZDC010000041.1 GCA_902779785.1 uncultured Bacteroidia bacterium | reverse complement strand
CAAAAGGCAGATGTACGGAAGGGCCGACTACCGTCTCCTAATGCTTAAAATGTCACTCTCCAAAACAGGCTAAATTGCACCAAAAGTGACGAAGAACCTTGTTTTACATAGACGATTTTTAGTAAATACCTACAAATCAAATACTTGCATTTCACGGGCAATGTAATTCAGACTTTCAGAAAGACTTTCTTCCTGTAGAGGAACCATAGCAGGAGCCAGCAGATGGCGAAATAGCCGATTGCGAGAAGCCAGGAGCCCCACGCCTCCGGCATCCTGGCGGCGGTACCGCCCAAAAAGAACGCAGTGATATCCTTGAAGGAGACAATCTTCTGGAGCATATAGATAGTGATGGAGTTCATTCCAATCACCGTGAAAAACGTCGTCCACTTCTTCCATCCCTTGACATCTATGAGCCAGTGGAAAAGGGAGAAAAGAGCAAGAGAATACGCCCCGACGACCAGGACGAAACTACTGGTCCATAGTTTCTTGTTGACGGGCAGCCACAGGCTCCATATAAGTCCGGCGACAAGAAGGGCTGCCGCCGCGCCTGTCATCCACAAAGTCTTATTCTTCCGGTCGGAGTCTTTGACGAACTCTCCCGTAAACTGGCCGAGCATTGCTGTCACTATGGCCGGAAGGGTACTCAGGAGCCCTTCAGGATCGAAAAGTCCCGGCTTCAGAAGGTGATTCGGCATCAGGAGGCGGTCCACATATCCTACGATATTCCCTTCCAGCGTCAGGCTGCCTGCCCCGGCAGCATCCGGTGCTGGGATCAACAGCAGGAGATTGTAGCCTATGAGTATTGCGGCAGCGATTACCGAGCGCCACTTCCAGCCGCAGGCCATATAGATCCAGGCGGCGAACATCCACGCCAGGCCGATTCTAGCAAGTACGCTCGGTATCCGGAAATGCGGATTCAAGTCGAAAATCCTATTATAGACAAGGCCCAGCAGGCACAGCACAAGTCCACGAAGCAGTGTTTTCCAGAAGATACGCCAGCCTGACGACCCTTTAGCCTTGCTTGAGGCGAGCGAGAAGGGGAATGTCATTCCCGAGATGAACAGGAATAGCGGAAAGATCGTGTCGTGATGACGGAGCCCGTTCCACGCCACGTGGGACATCTGTACGTTGAGCCAACAGTCTTCCCCGCCCGGGAACAAGGCACAAGTTGCGCTCACAATGGCAGAAAAGCCCATTATGAACATCATATCGAATCCCCTGAGGGCGTCTATCGAAAGAAGCCGTTTGTTATCCACGCTACTTGATCTTTTCTTTATTCCCGCTGCGGCGGGAGCGCTCTGCCGCAAAGCCCATCATATGGCTCTCGAAAGCCACGTCTATGCTACTGGAAAGGTGATCCGGGTCGCGACGGTCTATAGCCTCGAGCCAGTCGCGGACCAGACGGAGGTCACCGCCGCCGTGGCCGGATTGGGCGTATTCGCCGATTTCGGCTACTTCGTGGTTCCACAGCTTCGGAGTCCGCGTAAGAAAATCAGTGACAGTGAACGACTTACCGTCACCTTCGATGTAGCCCAGGGTACCCATTATCTTTGTGCGGCGTCCCCCGCTGGGAACGAAAGCGTCCATCGAGAAAGAAGCCGTGACGCCGTCTTCGAAGCCCATTATGGCCACATAGTGGTCGGGCTGGTCGTTGTCGCAGTGGAAGACGCAGCGGGCGTAACTCTTATAGCGAGGGTCCTTCAGGCGGCTGAGGATAAGCGCGGCATCGCGGCTTCCTTCAAGGTCGAAGACTCCGATGTGCTTTTTCTGGCGGGTGTAGATATCCACAGCGTCATAGGGGCATTCTTTCTGATGGGGGCAGCCGTCCGTGCAGTAGCGTGGAGCGCCCTCCGGGGCATTCTCCGCCTTGAAGAAACTAAGGCTTCCGGCGGCGGCGATGTATTTGCAGGGCTTGTCTATGATCCAGCGGAGGATATCCAGGTCGTGGCAGGACTTGGCGAGGATGATCGGGGTGGTCTCATCCTCCCGGCGCCAGTTGCCTCGGACGTAAGAATGGGCCATATGGGCATATTGGATAGGCTCCTGATGCTGGATATTGACGACGTCGCCGATAACTCCACTCTTAACCACTTCGCGGAGGGCCATAAAATAGGGAGCATAGCGCAGGACGTGGCATAATGCCACTATGCGTCCGGTTTTCTTCACCATATCCCTGATGTTCTCGCACTCCTTCTTTGTCGGGGCGACGGGCTTTTCCAGGAGGACGTCGTAGCCGAGTTCAAGAGCCTTCATACAGGGCTCGTAATGTCTGTCGTCAGGAGTCGCGATGACGACGGCGTCGGCGAGTTTCTTTCCGCCGGCAAACACTTCCCGGAAATGTCCGAAACGCATCTCGGCAGGCACGTTGTGCTGGTCGCCGAGATATCTTGCGCGGTGCTCAAGAATGTCAGACACACCAACGACCTTCATCCCGGCGGGGAATTTCCTGGCGTAGCCGGCATAGGTCCTGCCGCGATTGCCGCAGCCTATGACGATCACGCTTATAGGGCGGCTTACCTCCGGCGTCAGCGAACGCACGGGACTCAGCCCCTTGAGAGGCTCAATTCCATCCTGCCCGGAGGCGGGAGCGGCATCGAAGGGAGAGGGAATGATTCCGGCGGCGCCGGCCACAGGGCCCGACAGAGCTCCTCCGGCGGCAAGGAGCGTTACTCCTTTTAGAAAGTTGCGACGTTTCATATCAAATCGGATTATTACCTATCTGCAAATTTAATCTTTTATTTCAGGAATCGGAATAGAACTCCTGCCGCGACGGACGGGGTAGGCGGCACCATTGATATACAGAGTATAGGGTCTATTGCTGACGGCACTGACTTTACCGTCTTCATACAGGATGTCGGTCGTTATATTCCCGAAGCTCAAGCCCTTTATACCGTGGCGGCAATTCTGGTGCAGGTTCCAGCGGACGGTCTTTTCTCCGGCGTCCACATCATAGAAGCCAAGTACGTTCTCTATAAAGAGAGAAATGGGCCCGAGAGCCGACCAGCCGCAGAAATCGGCCTTGACGGACTTCACGTTCTTGGTGCCTTCCTTTTTGCTTGCGGGTTCCGGCTTTGTCGGATTGTAGCATTCCCAGATTGTGTGCGGCTCATACTGCGAGTAGGTCTGCCACATATGCTCGAGAATTGCCTCCGCCGTCCGGTCTGCCTCTTCGAAGAATCCATATTTTTCCAGCGCCTTTATGCCCATATAGGCCGTCGGAAGCCATATTGAGCCCTTCCAATAGTTCCCATCCGGATCAAAGTCCGGGTCGTCCCTCGAGACGGAAACCCAGGGAACGATTCCGCCGAGTTTGTCATCCTGCAGGGCGAAACGGACCATTCTTTCAGCCTGCTCCTGCGAGGGAATCTCCGCCAGCATAGGCCAGAAAGAAGCGGGGGTAAGGATATGGGTTTTGGACAGGTCGTCCTCCCTGATATCGTAATAACAACCGTCCTCCTCATCCCAGTAGTACTTGTTCACCTTCTCCTTCAACTCCTCGTATTTGGCCTTGAATTCCTGCTCAGTGGCGCTGTCTCCGGCCAGCTTTGCGAGCCGGGTGATATATAGCGCGGAAAGGGCCTGCTGGGAGATGGCATCTATCCAGAACAGCGGCTTCACCCGCTTGCGAGGAGTATTGTCCATTCCGCTTTGCCAGCTCTGCCAGTTGTATCCGATCCCCTTGTATTTGATTCTGATGCCGTCGTTGCTTATCTGGAAAGGGAACTTGGTATCGTGGTCCATCGTGTTGAAAAGCTCGAAATGCTTCTGCAGGAAGCGTTTTTGCGTGATGAGTTCCTCGATATGGGCCTTGTCGCCGGTGAATTTGTAGTAATCGCTTTCCACCCAGGCGAAAAATGGCGGATTGTCCGGATGCCAGACGCTCAGCGGCGAGCCGGCGTTTTCGTGAAGGGTATAGTAGAAATTGTCCAGCGTCTCGATGCCCGGAAAAAGCCCTGGCGCATACTTGCAGAACATCACCATAAATTCCGAATCCCAGATCCATATCGCCTCGTCCCTGAATCCCTCATCCATATACCTCGGCTGCGGCAGCCCAGGCTGGTATTTGATATGCTCCTCCGCCTGCTTCCAGGCCGTCCTGTAGAGGTCCACATATTCCGGACGGGCGTCAAAAACCGGGGTGGGGATTTCCTCCTGGGCACAAGACGCGAGGGTGCAAGTCAAGGAAACGGCAAGAAAGAAGGCGGATGTTTTCATACTCTGACATTAATATACAAAAATAAATTTCTTGTATCCCGTTTTATTATATCGATTCGACCAAAATTTACAAGGATTTTTAATTTTAAATCAGCTTATCGGAAAGCCATAGTTTCAGAACGGGATCGGCTTCATATTCAAGACTTCTCCGAAGCGGTAGAATGGATAACTCTTTTTCAAGAACAGACGCGTCATCATATGTAATTTGCTGCCGTACAAGCAATATGACACATCCTTCTGATGCTGCCACACCCCACGGAACCGTTTCTGGACTTCCAGTGAGTTCGGGAAATCCCCTACCTGTTGGAATTCGTCGATGCAAATAATCAGCTGGCATTTTTTCCTTTCAGCTATTTTTTGAGGAAGAGAAAGCACTTCTTCCGGAGAATGGGTTTTGGGGGTAATCCCTAAAGAAAGTGAATACTCCACTCCCGGAGCCGGAGACAGGGCAATCTTTGGCATAAGCCTCTCAATGAACCCGGCGGCCAGTTCCTTCCATTCGTCAATTTTGGATGATGTCTGCTTCAGGATTTCAGAAGAAAATGTATTATAGAAATCATACTCACTCCTGCAGGCAAAAGTAGCCATTTTATTTTTAATACACAAACCTGTGTAACACAAACTTGTGTAACACGGTGTTGTGTATCAATAAAGCGGCCCGGGCTGGAGGCTCGGACCGCTTGGCTTGAAAATGTAATCGTCCGGACTAGTTCTGGTAGCAGCCGGGCCAGGAGGTGGCGCCGCGGTCGCGGCCGTTGATATCCTTGCCAAGTGCTCCGATGCTGTTCAGCCAGGAGTAGAAGTCGGCGTCAGCATTTTGGATTTCGGTGTTGACATCCGCCGTAGCAGCCAGCATATTGCTGTTCGTGCCTGTGAGCGTACCGTTCCAGGTGTAAGGCATGGTCCAGGAACCGAAGCTGGCATTGGTGGCATAGTAGTCATGGCCGGAACCGGTGTCTTCTGTCCAGGCGGTACGGTTGTCCCCTTCCTTGGAAATCTTGCTGTACCAGCAGTACACAGGAAGTTTCGGTCCTCCAGCACTTATCTTGGTTGTCCCATCAACCATAATGTCTCCGTTAACCCAGAAACTGTTACCGACAGGATCCAGTGAGCAGACAATGCTGTTGAGGAAATAGTAGTTGCCGGTATTCTGGAACTTGATGACGCCCCAGTTGTTCTTTCTTCCAGCTCCGGTTTCGGGAGCGCGGTAATTGTCGCCGGCGATTGTGGTATTTGCAAGAATGAGCGTGCTGCTTGTGTTGTCCATGCCAATCCATGAAATATCGTCGGAATTTCGTCCGCCGTAGTTATCGTGGAAAGAGCAGTTGTTGAAGGCAAAGGTGCTTCCGGCCAAAGTGGCGAAGACCGTTCCCCTCAAACCGCCATATCTGCCGGCATCGTTGCTTACTCCGGAAGTGTTCTCCTTGAATTCGCAGGCGTTGAAATAATACTTGACGTCACCTACGCGGCAATTGACGATAGCAGCGCAAGGGTTGTTGGCGGAGTTCTCGCGGTTTGTCCAGTTGCCGTCGAACACGCAGCCGTTGAAGTACCCTTCGCCGCCTTCCTGCTGGATACGGAGAATACCGCCGGAATAGGTGTTTGTCCCGATATAATTGTAATTCTCTTTGAACAGAACATTCGTACAGCGGACCTTCACACCGGAGCCTGTCGCATAAATAGCTGCTCCGGCAGCATTTGTATTATGGGCACCATCAGCATGATTTCCCTGGAACTTACCGCCTGTGAACGTGGTATTGGCATTGCCGCTTTCAATCATTATAGCGCCGCCTTTCGCATCACACGAGTTACCAATGAAATCGCAGTCTATGAAAGTGGTGGTGACGCTGGTGCCGTTGACGCAGATGGCTCCGCCCTGAACTGTGGAGTGATTCCGGATAAAGTCGCAATCGTTGAAAGTAACGGTTCCGCTTCCAGTAACATAAGCGGCGGCACCATATTCACCGGCGTCGTTATTATCCCTGAACGTTACCCTAGTCGCAGTCAGTGATGCGCAATTCTGGGCATAAATGGCATTCTTGGTGAAATACTTGGCTTCGCTGTCCGTGATGTTTACCACCGCACTGCCATTGTTGACATGTACGATTCCGCCGGCACAGGTGCCATTGGAAAACGAGCAGTTAGTAATGTTCAAAGTGGCGGAGTTGAACAGGGAAATCGCGCCGCCGTTGCCGGTAGTGCTGTTATTTCTGAAATAGCAGTGGTCCAGATTCACTTCCTTTGCACTGTTGTTGATTCGGATGACCGAGGCGTTGGAGGCGCCGTTGGTGCCCGTGAACTTGACATTCTTTACGGTAAGATAGGTGCTGTACTGGGGCCACAGCACACCGGCCTTAACGTTGTTTCCGGTATCAGTAGTATTGGTGCGACCCAGGAAGGTGGTGGTGTCCGTGGGGGTGATAGTGCCTTCGATGGTGAAATTAACATTTCCGTGATCAGGATAGCTGGGCTTTACATAGTCGTCTCCGAAAGAGAACTCTTCCGCTGAGAAATGGAAGGTGGAACCCTTGAGGAGGAAGAAGTTGTCCTGGTTCTCCACAAACTCCTTGAATTGGGCGGCGGACATTGCGTTGTTCCAGCTCTGACCGGCATAGGAACCGGCGCCGTTGGGTGTGACATAGTAATGTCCGGCATGGCTTTCAATATCGTCAAGCTTGATAATCTTACCCTTCGCAGTGGTGAAACTGCCTTTGTAGTAGAACGGGGTACCCTGGTTTTCATCATCGGTGAAAAGGTTCACGCGGAAACCATCTGAGAAGGTAACTCCCGGAAGAACAGGGATGTAATAATTACCCGGGCCGGAAACGGTCATGTTCATGGAGGTGCCGGTGGATGCGGGCGTTCCGAAAGTAACCGTGCCATTGTCAATGTTCACGGGCAACAGGCCGGAAACGACCTCGTCGTTGAGTCCCTTCACCTGCAACCTGACAATATCACTGGTGCTGACGCCGACCTTAAGGATGCACGCGACATTCTTGAAAGCGATGGTGCTACTCCAGGTGTCACCGGACTTCGTGGCTTTTGCAACGCTGATGTCGTTCGCCGCGAAAGAACCGTCGGTACGGGAACCGTTGAAATGAACATTAACATTACCGTTGTCGTATGAGCCGCCTGCGGCAGCGGGATACACGGCATAGATTTCAGTCACACCGTCAGGAACGGTCACGGAGAAATTCGTGCTGGAACCCGTCTCAGATGCGGTCGCAGTGGCGCTTCCGCCGGCCCAGACAAACTTCACCTCGTCTCCGGCGGACCAGCTGACAACCTGGTCGTTTGAGTCGATGGTCGTCCTGGTCGGAGCCTGGGCGGTGAACACGATGGTCCTTGTCCCGTCCGGGTTCACCTTTTCGGCAGGGGTAGGGATGTCTTTTTCTTTTGCGCAAGCCGCGGCAACTACCGCGAAGGCAATCATTGCAAATATTCTTGTCTGTTTCATAGCCAGTATTTTTTTACTCAAACAAATCTTCGGATTCATAGTCCTCTGTAGTGGCACCGCCTTGATACGATGCCGTGATCGAGCATTCGACCGAAATGAACAGCACTTTCGTCTGCGGCGAAAGGTATTCGGAACGGATTGGTGTTTTTTTCATTTTGCTATCGTTTTTGATTATTAGTCAATTAACGACACAAAAATCACTATTCCTATTTATTATTATTGCAAGGATTCTTCCTTTGTTTACGCCTTTTCCGCCAAATTGAATTCACGAAAAGAAAAAAAGCGCTGATAATCAGCGCTTTACAAAACAAACAGTCTAGCTGTTCCTGACTACTTGCTGCGCAGGACGCCGTGGAAGGCGTCGTTGGCGCGGTAGTGGGGGGCGTAGAGAGATTCTATGGTCACGACAGGGGCGGTAAACGAACCGCTCTGGGTGACGAAGAGTTCCTCGGTAATGACGGTATCCTCCTCGGGGTAGGAGTCGAAGAAGTACTCGGTCCTGTCGGACTTGACATTGCGGTAGCCCTGCGGCGAGAATGACCAGGAGCCATAGTACATCGGGCGGAAGCGCCAGCCGATATGGCCGGAAAGCTGGTCCACAGGACGCAGCGAAGCCTCGCGGAAGGCGTCGAGCTTGACGAAGCTGCGGTTCTCCTGGTTCCATATCCTGTACTTCACTATGATCTTCTCTCCGACTTTGACCGGATCGCCGGGCTTGACGGTCTCCTGGACTTCCCCGTCGCGGTAGAACTCGCGGGAAATCTTGAAACCGTTGCCGGAGGCCTTGATCTTCGGGAAGGGCATAGAATAGGTAGCGCTCAGGGCGATTACCTTGGTCTGAAGGACATCCTCGCTGCCGTCCAGGATCGAAGTCAGTGCGTCCACGAAAGCCGGCTCCTCATCCCACTTCTGAGTCTCTTTCTGCAGCATCAGCCAGATACGGATACCGTCGGAAATCTCAGGATGCTTCACCTCGGTCAGAAGGTCGCAGAGCATCGAATGGGCATAGGCCTCGCTCTCAAGCAATCCGCGCCAGGGCATAACAGCGTTGGGATAGTACCAGCCGCCGTCCCTGTGCTCCACAGCATATTCGACGAGCGAGAGGATATCGGCGTCCAGGGACTTCTCGAGCCTGGTCCTGGCGGCAATCGTCACACCCCATTTCTTAGCGAGGGCAATCCCTTCGTCGGAGGATGAGAGCTGGAGCAAAGTCTTGATCCTGCGTGCCTTGGCAAGGATCTGCCCCTTTAGTCCGCGCTCGTCGGAGGGGACCAGATACTCCTTGGCGTATTTCTTGAAATCCGACATCCTCTCTCTCTGCTCCTTGATTTCGGGCTTGATCTCGAAAGGCACCGAGCTGTAGAGAGAGCGGACGTACATATACTGTGCGTCAGTCACCCAGCCGCACCAGAGCGGCTTTACGATATCGAACTGATATTTGTCCAGCCACTGCACTGTCCTGGCCATATCCGGCACGGGAACCCCGCGGTCGCGGAGTTTGGCGAAGCGCTCAAGCATTACGGCGGTGATCATCGCAGAGGAATGCATCCCCTCGAACCAGCCGAAACCGCCGTCCGCATTGCGGCAGGCAAGTATCTTGGTCAGAAGCTCTTCCTCCTCAGGCTCAACCTTGCCGATGCGCTCGGCCATCTTGCGGACATACCAGGCCTCGGAGAGGGACAGGACGTCCTTGCCGGAAGGCTGGATCTTGGACGGGATGGCCTCCCTGACCATATCGATGATGGATATTTCCTTAAGCTCGGCCTTTGAGCCGGGGACATTGACAAAGCGCTTGCGGAGGGTCTTTATGAGCTGGTCCCTGTCCATTCCGGAACGCCAGACGGCCGAATGGGCCTCGGTAAGGGACTGGACGGCGGGCTTGACGGGAATGGGCACGAAGACAGCGTCAGAGAAGTCGTCGGCTACGAAGACAGCCTTCAGGCCGATGGCCTTGCCGGAGGCCTTGACCGTGAAGGAAGCGGCCTTCACCCCGCCGGCAGGCACAGTGAGCGGAATCCGCTGGACCGAGACGGCCTCAACACCCTTGTAAGTATCTGTAGGATAGACATATAGATAGAGCTGTCCCTTGACGGGCCGCTCGGAATTGCTTGAGACTGTGACCGCGGCCTCATAACTGTCGCCGTCATAGAGGAACTGAGGCTGGACGAGCGAAACCTTGACGGGCACAGAGACGACCATCTCGCCTTTGTATAAGGCGTTGCGCATCGACCGGTCGTGGGCATAGAGAGCGACATAATAGGTCGAGAGCTTGTCCGATGTGGTGAATTTGAGCCTGATCTTGCCGTCCTTGCCGCTCAGAAGATGCGGCTCGAAGGCAAGCGCGGCCTCGAAATTCTCCCTCACCGGAACATCGTCCGGAGCGCCCGCCTCAGCCGCCGAGGCCTTCGTATCATTGACGGCCATCCTGTCCATCATAGGCTCGGCCATAAGAACCATTTCCTCCGCCACGGCCGCACCCATCGCCACAGACTTGGAGCGGCCCGCCGCCTTATACAATATATGCTGTATGACCATACCGACATTGCCGCAGACAGAATTCACGCCCACGTACGGGACAGAGAATTCCCTGAGTGTGACTATGTTCCATACATTGGACTGGATTGCGTCAATGCTCTTGTCATAGACGGAGGCCACGGCCTCGACCCCCGGATCGGTCTGCCAGACGAAACTGTACTGCGTCCCCGGGAATGCCGCCTCGCGGAAGGAAGTGACTTTCAGGGGCAGGGTCAGCCTGGTCCTCACCCTGGAGAACTCCCTTTCGAAAACGACAGCTCCGCCGTCGCGGAAATAGAAGAGCACAAGGCGCACCGCGTCGGGATACTCTTCCAGATAAGGGAAGGCTATCCTCTCAAGACTCCTGTCCTTTCCGTCAAGGGCTATAGTCTTGAAGTCCAGCGGCTTACGATCCTTGCCATAGAGGGTGGCCACTGCCCATAGCGGGCCGTCCGAAGCTCCGGCGAAAAACTCGATATCACTCCCCTGCTCCACATCCAGCTTGCCGGAAATCAAGACTTTGGAAAGGGAGCAAGGCAAAGTCTTGGAAGCCGTGTCTATGCGGAGAATCCGTATCTGCTCCTCGTCCTTGATGCCCTTGTCTTCGACCGTGGAAACGGCCTTGAGGGTATAGAGTCCGGGAGAAGGAAGCGAAAGACGCATCGTCGTGCCGCTTTCGACCTTTCCTTCCGAGACCATCTTCCCTCCCTCATCGCTCAGCGTCCATTGGATCGGGAGAGGAACTTTTTTGCCGTCGCTGTTGCGTACGGTCAGTTCCACTTCAGCTTCGCCTTCGGTCACGATATAGCCCGAAGGTCCATAATGATAAGGTCTTCCGCCCTTTCGGAGCGGGCTGGTCTCCGTATCGAAGTCGGCGTCGGCCGAATTATGGACATAGAGCGACAGATTTATGGAATTGGCCACATAGACGCCGGTATTGAATTCTGAGGTCTCTCCGGTGGCATCGACCACTGTGACCTGGACATTGTGATATCCGCTGTCCGCGGGAATGAATTTCACTTCGAAGCCGCCGTCCTTCTCCGGACTGAGGCTTGCCTCGTACACCCTGTGTCCATAGCGTTCCACGACCGTTTCCAATCTGGCTCCGACGAGGCTGTGGCCGGAATAGGACTTGAGCTTTCCCCGCACGGTGACTTCCTCGCCGGGCAGGCAGAGCTTCTCCACCTTTTCAAATTCGAGAGTATAGGTCGGGAGAATGAATTCGTCCACCTGGAAAGTGTCGGACTTGAGAGTACGTCCCTCAGAGAGTATATTCAGGGTAAAACGCCCGTTACGCTGGTCCTTCGGCAGGGCGAAGCTGCCGCTTACCGAGCCGAACTCGTTGGTTTTCAGCTCGATGCGGCCAATCTCTTTGTTCTGGGCATTGATCAGGACGGCACTCAGCGGCAGGTCCTTAACCACGGCAATCTTGTCCACGAGGTTGCCGCGGCAGACCACCGCCTTGAACTTCACTTCATCGCCGGGATTGTAGGCGCCCCTATCCTTATATATATTACAATAGGTACCGTCGCGGACAGTGTTGTCCTCGCTCCAGCTTTCGCGGTAAAGGCTTGACTCTTTGCTTTTGCGCTCGCCGCTGGAGGCTACGATATCGAAATACCTGCCCGCGCTGAACTGCATCTGGAAGGCCTCCGGCAGAAGGGTGAAGCCGGGACCTAGTTTCATAACGGTGGAGGCGATTTCCTTGCCGGAGCGGATCAGCGAGAACTTGGCGCTCGTAAGCGGCTCACCGCTCTTGTAATCAGCGACATAGACCGACAGTCCTTCCTTGTCCTGACGGGTAGCCAGAGAAAGGGTGTACTGCTCGAACTCGCAGTAATCTTCCAGCTTTCCCTTCTTGGCGCGGATGATATATGTACCGTCGGCAAGTTTCGGCAGGGCGAGGCGTACCGTATCGGAGAGGTAGAAACTCTTGCGGCTGTCAGTGGCGACCCATTTATGGAGCGTGTTTTTCCCTTGGCTGAGGCTCACGTCCGCAGTCTCGAGATTCTGCATTGTCACTTCGATCTTTTCGTTTCTCACGCTTACCCCCAGGGACTTTCCTGTCAGCTGTTCCATCAAGTCTTTCGGCCTTTCGCAGCCCTCCGCAACCTTGGCTTCCGTGCCACGGAGAGCCTTGCGCTCCTTTTCAAACAGCTTGCACTTTTCGTATATGGCCCTGTAGTCGCTGTCCGGATTCTTGTCCGGCTTCAGCCGGTCGAACTCGTTCATAATCAGGACCTGACGGGCCCAGAACGAGATGCCGCGACCCTTGTATTTCTCCACGAAGCCTTCCAGAAGCGGGGTGCCGACACTCTTGTTTTTGCGGCAGATTATATAGTACTCGAGATAGGCGGCGTTGGGATAGCGCTTGCCAAGCAGTTTGTTCAGCTCGCGGTAAACCTCACTGTCCTCTTCATTATAATAATAACGGTTGACGAGAAGGTCCCACAGTACATATTCCCTGTCGTCCTGGATGAAACCCTTGAGATTTCCGCCCATCTGATAGTCTATGTCCCTGTAAAACTGCGGATGGCGGTCCCGGAAGTCGCTCAGGCGCGAGCGGACAAATTCCAGGCGCGTATCGGCGGAACTGCCGCCGAACTCCTTCATCCAGGTATATGTAACTATCGGATAATCAAACTTTTTGACCAGCTCGCCGAACTCCAGCCTAAGCTGGCTGCTCTTTTTCCAGTCACGGCGTTCCACCACTGAGACATACTCCTTCCCCGCATCGTAGAAATCTACGGGAAGGCGCTTGACGAGGGCCTCTTCACGGATTTTCTGAAGTATTTCAGCCTCTTTCTGTGGACGGTCAGCCTTGGAAGCCTCATAATACTGCTTCCATAGACCGGTCAGGGTGCGGCCGTCATCTGCAGCCTTGGACAGTAGTGAAATCATCATCAATGCACTTATAAAAAACAAACGTTTCATAAGCCTAAAAGTTAGGGTGAAACAAAGGTATGGCTTCTGCGACCACAAAGGTGGAACCGCCTATATAAACGAGCGGCGGCACTACGCTTTCAGCAGAAGCGCTTCGGCTGGTCTGTTCGGACAAGTTCTGTGCCAACGCTACGGCCATCTGGACGCCCTGCCTGACTGAAGGGACCACGAAAGAGCGCTGGCGGGCGCAGCGGCGCTGAATTTCGGCGGCAGGCATAGCCCTTGGAGTCTGGGGGGACACGAAAATGTAGATCGCGTCATTGGGCATAAGCGGAATTATAGAGTCCAGATCCTTGTCCGCCATCACTCCGTACACTATTATAAGGGAGGAAAAGCGGCCGCTTTCGACAAGGCCGCGGAGCTGGGCGAAATTATGCGAGAGGGCCTGGGCGTTGTGGCCGATGTCGCAAAGGACATAGGGATTGGAGGAAAGACGCTCCCAGCGGCCGTGGAAGCCCATTCTTGCGGCCGTATGGACAAGGGCGGGGACTATTGTTTCACTGTCGGAAAGGCCGCTGAAAAGGGGCAGGTCCCTCAGGAGATCCAGCGCCGCGAGCACGGTACGGAGGTTCTCGGACTGGACCTCGGACTGAAGGTCCATAGCCTTGAGGATTTCCTTGCGCCGATGCCACAGGCCGGGATTCATCCTATCGGCGAAATAAAGAGGAGAGACCATCCAGGACTTTTCTTCAAAGACAAGGGCAGTCTCTTCCTGGGTCTTTCCGATAAGCGCGGGCACCCCGGGCTTGATTATTCCGGCCTTTTCCGCGGCTATCTCAGCCAGACTGTTTCCGAGAAGTTCACAATGGTCAAGGCCGATGGTCGTTATTATGGACAGGACGGGAGTGATTATATTCGTCGCGTCCAGACGGCCGCCGAGGCCGGTTTCTATCACCGCGACATCCACACCCTCATCGGCGAACCATTTGAATGCCAGGGCGGTCGTGATTTCAAAAAAGGAGAGCTTCAGCTCAGTGAAACTGCTCTCCCACTCTTTAAGGAAGTTGAAAACATACTCCTCGCTCACAAGGCGGAGTCCTTCTGCATCCCGCACACGCATCCTCTCCCTGAAATCCAGAATGTGGGGCGAAGTGTAAAGTCCTGTCTTCAAGCCGATTGCAGAAAGGGCCGAAGCAAGCATATTGGCCACGGAGCCCTTTCCGTTCGTGCCGGCGACGTGGATGGCACGAAAAGAACGGGACGGATTGCCGAGGAGTCCGTCGAAACTCTCCATCCTCTCAAGCCCGGGCTTGTACGCAAGGGCGAATCCTTGATTCTGCACGGAGGGGAAACGCACGAACAATTCAGATACGGCCGCGGAGTAAGCCGCGTGGGAAAACTTTGCTTCCATACTGCAAATGTACAAAATAAAATGATTATATTTGAAGCCGGATAAAAGACTATGGACAGAATTCTTCATAGCATCTACATCATAGACGGGAAAGAGCAGGAGCTCACTCCGGCGCAGATTCTCCAAGAGTGTTCCCTCCCCGGGACAGTCCCCGGCGGGAACGGGCTCGGCGGCACTCTGGCCGACGAGACTTCCGACTTTTACCCTGAAGGAGAAAACCTTCCCGACAGCGACGTGGACGCCCTGTCCGAGCAGCTGACCACCCTTGGAAAAAGGCCGCTCCCCCTGCACTTTGCCGCCCAATATACGGCAGGGATGATAGCCCGCGCCCTTCTGGACGCAATCTGGATGGGAGGGCATTTCCGGCTCGGCGACCTCAACCTCAAGGGCGAATGGAAATGGAACGACAAGGCTATGGGCCTGGCGGCGGCATTCTATGCCTCGGTGGAGAAGGCGGGAGAGTATATGGACGCGCTCGGTCTGAAATTCAGCCAGCTTCAGTTTGCCTCAGGGACTCCTTCAGTGCATTTCAAGGCCTATACGACCTCCGAGGACGAAGATCCGGAGGATGAAGAAGTCCTTTTCAGGGAACTTCCGTTCCGCACCGCCAACCCCCGCATCTCGACGCGGCGCAAATGTTCCGCATCCATTCTACCGGAGACCTCAGACTGGCTTATCTACATTCCCTTCGACTCCTGTGACTTCCGCCTCGGCGGCTCGGCGCTTGCCCAGATCAGCGGGAACCATCCGACGGCCCCGGACATCGGCGACGCCGACTATTTCATTGACTGTTACGAAGTTGTGCGAGAGCTGGTGGAAGACGGGATTGTGAAGGCCGGAGCGACGGTCGGGGACGGCGGGCTTCTGACCACGCTGAAAAATATGGCCGGAAACTGCGGGGCGGACATTTCCATAGGCGACATCTGCCGGGCCTACGGCGGCGAAACCAGGCTGAGGGTGCTTTTCAGCGAGGTCCCCGGGGTTATCCTGCAGATAGCCGACCTTGACTATGATTACCTGGATGCGGAACTGCTGCTCCAGGACGTGGCATACTTCCCTCTCGGCCATCCTGCTCCGGGATCCAAAAGCGTAAGCGTCCTTTCTTCAGACGCAAGCGGGATAAACGGAATACTCGAATCTTTGCTTAACACTCTGGAAGGAGAAGACTGATATGAGCAAAATATTCATTCTTGACACCAACATCATCCTTCACGACTACAAGTCCATCCGTCAGTTCCAGGACAACGACCTCGTGATCCCTATCGCCGTAATCGAGGAACTGGACAAGTTCAAAAAGGGCAATGATGCCCTTTCCTTCAATGCCCGCGCCTTTATGCGGGAGATCAACAAACTCACCGACAAGCGGGAGTTCGGGCCCGAGGGCATCCCGCTCGGAGGGAAACTGGGACGCATAAAGATTGAGCCGAACCATCCTTTCGACGAAGAATTCAAGGATCTGTTCAAAGACGATATCCAGGACCACCGCATCCTGGCGACGGCCCTCTGGGTCCGCAAGCAGAATCCGAATCGTTTCGTGGCCCTTGTGACCAAGGACATCAACCTTCGGCTCAAGGCAAAGGCTGCCGGAATGCCCGCCCAGGACTACCTGAGAGGCCGTGTGGACGACGAGGCGATGGAGAATATCGAGAAGGAGGTACTCTACCCGGAAATAAGCCCTGAACTTGCGCAGAAGCTAGCTTACGGGCCGGATAATTTCCTTCAATGGAAGGAGGTTTCGTCCAAAGAGCCGAGGCCGAACCAGCTCTATCAGTTCAAGTTCGGAGACGGCACCGTTCTCGGCCGCTACGACAAGGCCAAGGGCCATATTGTCCACGTCAGGGCGCTCGGGGCCTATGGTATCAGGCCCCGCAACGACGAGCAGGCTTTCGCGATGGACGCCTGTCTCAATCCGGAGATTCCGCTCGTGTCGCTTACCGGCGGGGCGGGCACCGGGAAAACTTTGATCGCCCTTGCGTCGGCACTGGAGCAGGCTTCGGACTATGACCAGATTATCCTTTCGAGACCTACCGTGGTCCTTGGCGGGCAGGACATCGGTTTCCTTCCCGGCGACCAGAAGAGCAAGATGAGCCCCTACATCCAGCCGCTTATGGACAATCTGGACGTCATCAGGCACTGTTTCAAGCCCGGATCCAAACAGGCGACCAAGATAGATGCAATGCTCAAGGAAGAGAAACTTGTAATTTCGCCCCTTGCCTATATCCGCGGCCGTTCTCTCGGGAAGGTGTATTTCATTGTGGATGAGGCCCAGAATCTCACACCGCACGAGGTCAAGACAATCATTACACGTGCCGGTGAAGGAACCAAGATGGTCTTTACCGGTGATATCTTCCAGATCGACCAGCCCTATCTGGACCAGTGGTCCAACGGCCTTACGCATCTCGGAGAGAAGATGTCCGGCCAGGCTCTCTTCGAACACGTCTTCCTGCGGAAGGGCGAACGCTCGGCCCTCAGCGAAATAGCGGCCAAGTTACTGTAAAACAAAGCGGTGCGCAAGTTTTTGCGCACCGCTTGTTCTTTAGGGCGGAGTAGGACTACTTCGCCTGTCTGATTTCGGCCTGGGCCGCTGCAAGGCGGGCGATAGGCACACGGAAAGGAGAACAGGAGACGTAGTTGATTCCGATCGTGTTGAAGAACTCGATGGACTTGGGATCGCCGCCGTGCTCGCCGCAGATGCCGCAGAGCAGGTCAGGACGGCAGCTGCGTCCCTTCTCGACGCCGAGTTTCACCAGCTGGCCGACAGCCTTGACATCGATGGTCTGGAACGGATCGCTGTCGAGGATCTTGTTGCCGAGATAGTCGCCCATAAAGGTTCCGATATCATCACGGCTGAAGCCGAAGGTCATCTGGGTGAGGTCGTTGGTGCCGAAGCTGAAGAACTGGGCTGCACGGGCCATACGGTCGGCGGTCAGTGCGGCGCGAGGGATCTCGATCATCGTACCGAACTGATAGTCGATCAGCTGGCCGCTGCGGGCCTCGACCTCTGCCTTGATACGGTCGCAGATTGCCTTCTGGAAGCTGAGCTCACGGGCGGAAATGGTCACAGGGATCATAATTTCCGGGTGCGGATGCAGGCCTTCCTTCTGGAGTTCTGCAGTGGCGGTGAAGATGGCACGGTACTGGGTCTCGGCGATGAGCGGGAAGCTCACGTGGAGACGCACGCCGCGGTGGCCCATCATCGGGTTGACCTCGTGGAGGCTCTCACCCCTCTTCTCGATCTCCTTGACGGAGACGCCAAGTTCGGCGGCGAGCTCTTTCTTCTTGTCCTCACCCTTAGGCACGAACTCGTGGAGAGGCGGGTCAAGCAGACGGAACACGACCGGCTTGCCGTCCATCACGCGGAGGGTTTCCTTGACGGCGGCCTTCATATAAGGCTCGAGCTCGGCGAGGGCTTTCTTGCGCTCATCGTCGGTGTCGCAAAGGATCATCTTGCGGAGCTTGCCGAGAGGAATTTCGGAGTTGCGGCCATAGAACATATGCTCGATACGGAAGAGGCCGATACCCTGGGCACCGAACTTGAGGGCGCGGGCGGCATCTTCAGGGGTGTCGGCGTTGGTGCGGACACCAAGCTTGCGGAACTTGTCGCAGAGGGCCATAAATTTGGCGAAGAGCGGGTTCTCGGAAGCGTCCATAGTGTCGATGGCGCCTTCGTAAACGAGTCCCTTGGCTCCGTTGAGGCTGAGCCACTCACCTTCCTTGAAGCATTTGTCGATGCCTGCAAACTTCACGGTCTTGTCCTTGAAGTTGATCTTCAGGGCGTCGCAGCCGACGATGCAGCACTTGCCCCATCCGCGGGCCACGAGGGCTGCGTGGGAGGTCATACCGCCGCGCTCGGTCAGGATACCTACGGAAGCGTGCATACCGTCGATGTCCTCAGGAGAGGTCTCCTCACGGACGAGGATGCACTTGCGGCCGGCCTTGGCATATTCGATAGCGTCCTCGGAAGTGAAGACAATCTGTCCGACGGCGCCGCCCGGAGATGCCGGGAGACCCTGTGCCAGGACAGCGGCCTTCTTCTCGGAAGCGGGGTCGAGAATCGGGTGGAGCACCTCGTCCAACTGGGCGGGAGCGACCCTCATCACGGCGGTCTTCTCGTCGATCAGACCTTCTTCGACCATATCGACGGCCATCTGCAGGGCGGCCAGGCCGGTGCGCTTGCCGATACGGCACTGCAGCATCCAGAGCTTGCCTTCCTGGATGGTGAATTCGATGTCCTGCATATCCTGGAAGTGATCTTCGAGGCGCTTGCGGATATCATCGAGCTCCTTGTAAACCTCGGGCATAGCGGTCTCGAGGGAAGCAAGGGCTTTGTTCTTCTCGCTCTTGGTGGCCTCGTTCAGAGGGTTCGGGGTACGGATACCGGCGACCACATCTTCGCCCTGGGCGTTGATGAGCCACTCACCATAGAACTTGTTGTCACCGTTGGCAGGGTTGCGGGAGAAGGCGACGCCGGTGGCGGAAGTGTCGCCCATATTTCCGAAGACCATAGACTGGACGTTCACGGCCGTGCCCCAGTCATCCGGAATATGCTCGATCTGACGGTAGCGGATGGCCCTCTTGCCGTTCCAGGACTTGAAGACGCCGCCGATGGAGCCCCAGAGCTGGGCCTTTGCATCGTCCGGGAATTCAACTCCGAGAACCTCCTTGATACGGACTTTGAAAGCCTCGGCGAGGTCCTTCAGTTCGTCGGCAGTGAGCTCGGTGTCGCTCTTGTAGCCGCGTGCGTCCTTGACATCCTGCATCATACGGTCCAGCTGCTGGCGGATACCCTGACCGTCTGCGGGCTCGATCCCCTCGGCCTTCTCCATAACGACGTCGGAGTACATCATAATGAGGCGACGATATGCGTCATAGACGAACCTGGGGTTGCCGGTCTTCTTGATAAGGCCGGGGATGGTCTTCGAGCAAAGACCGATATTGAGGATGGTGTCCATCATTCCGGGCATAGAAGAACGGGCGCCGGAGCGGCAGCTGACGAGCAGAGGGTCGTTTTCGTCACCGAAACGCTTGCCCATAATCGCCTCCGTCGCTTCGAGGGCTTCGGCAACCTCTTTCTTGAGTTCGGGGGTGTAACCGCCGCCGAGCTGATAATACTCGGTGCAACATTCGGTCGTGATTGTAAATCCGGCCGGAACAGGCATACCGAGAAGGTTCATTTCAGCCAGGTTTGCACCTTTGCCGCCGAGGAGTTCCCTCATTGTGCCGTCGCCTTCGGCTTTCTTCGCACCGAAGCGATAGACTCTTTTCTTGATTTCTTTCATATAAGTATAAAGTTAGTAATAGTTTGCTCTAAATCGTGCAAATTTACTACTTTTTTCCAATATATGAAAGAGCATTTACAGCATTTTTGAAAGAGTCTCGTAATAGCTCTTGGAAACGGGAATGGTCCTGAGGCCAGGGCGGTCCAGTTCAGCGAATGCGTAGCCCGCCTTCTGGTCTTTACGGACAAGGACAATATGTGAAGGATTCACGAAAAAAGAGCGGTGACAGCGGACCAGGCCGTGCCTGAGAACCACCTCGTCCAGAGCTCTCATAGACGAGCGCAGGACGAAATCACGGACCTTACCCCCTTGCTGATGCCACACGTGGACATAATTATCCTCTGCTTCGATGAAAAGTACGGCATCCACCGCCGAGACTAGCCGGAGGCGGTGCTGGTCGTCATAGAAACGGATCATCCCCTTCTCGTCAGCAGCCGGGGCTTCGCTCCGACGGTTCAGGACATAGGCCTGGACGGAAAG
>CACZDC010000040.1 GCA_902779785.1 uncultured Bacteroidia bacterium | reverse complement strand
CATTCCCGGGCAGCTCCAGAAGAAAGAGAAGCAGTTCACGCTTTCAGCCCTCAAGGACGAAGCCCGTATGCGTGAATACGACAGCGCCTTCTTCTGGTTGGATGATGCCAAACTCGTGAATATTTGCTATAATACGACAGCCCCTAATATCGGCCTCCATCTCAACGAAGACCGCACTACGCTCAAGTGCTACTTCTGCGACACCGGCCTGCTAATATCCATGGCATTCAGTGCGCGTGGTATCGTCACCAACGAGATTTGCCAGAAACTCCTGTTTGACAAACTGGAAATTGACGAAGGGATGCTGGTTGAAAACATTGTCGCCCAGATGCTCAAGACTGCCGGAAGCAAACTCTTCTTCTACAACAACTATGATAAGGAAGAAGCGGAGAACCGAATGCAAATAGATTTCCTCATCCAAAAGGAGATTGTCACCTCCCGGCATAATATTTCGCCCATAGAGGTAAAAAGCAGCACCAACTATACGCTCACCTCCATCAAAAAGTGTATCAGGAAGTTCGGCCCATATCTATCCACACCCTATGTCCTCCACACCAATGATGTAGAGCAAAAAGATGGATTGACCTATCTTCCTTTGTACATGACACCTCTGCTCTGACCTTAAGGCCTAAAGAGAACCTTTCCATCGGCTTCTCCTTCACTGTCAAAATCTTTATAATGAAACAGAAAGGAGTATTTCGCATAGGTTTGAGTTCGAAATTGCACCTAATGGTGGAATGGTATTTGCAAACAGTTCGGCAACTTTGAAGTGTAATCCATTTGTCTTAGCCATGAAGCGCCTCCTTTTTGCCGCATTGTGCTTTATTCCCCTTTCTGCAATTCTTTGTGTTGCTTGGCTAATTCTTTCGGACCTGCTCCTCTTCCCTAATAATATTATTGGGATTTATTACGAAGTCCCCGTTCCGAATAAACTAAAAGTAATTGTTATCAATTCTCCTGATTATGAGTATATCGAGAACGAAGACAATGAAACGATTGTCCATAATGTAGATTCCTTACTGGTAGTTGGAGATTATGTCTTCGGACGAGACTCATCACAGGGATATTGTTGATGACGGGAATCATCAGTTGGTCATATCCGGCCGGCATTTCCTCGACAGCCGCGGCCAGGGATACTTCCGTATCAAACCACCAGTGGGAGGTGTAGGCGAAGAATGAGAAAGCAAAGGGGATGAAACTCCAGCGGACTCCCTTAATCGTATCATAGCCGAAAACCTTTCTGAGAATCTCCGCAAGAGCCGTCAGGACTACGGTACCGATGATATACGGTAAATCTGCCTCGCCTGCAATCAAGAACAGGACCAGGATAAACCCGTTCAGTGCCGTCGCGGCTCCGAATCCTCGGATAATGGAGCAGGTATAGATATAGATGAACGCGAAGATCAGCGGCAGAACGGCGCCTGCATAGGCATAGCATGCGGGATGAATTGCACCACTGGCGGCACCGAGGATGAACGTTACTAGATAAGCAACTGCCATGAGGACCCCGAAGATGATGATTCTATTTTTCTTTTCCATAGCTTTACAATTATTGTTACTCGACTACAAAGTTACGGAGCTTACCTCTTGCGGGAAATCCCCATTTATTGCGATTTCTTCCCAGAGACCTTGGGCTCGACACTATCCGCATACGTATCCACCATCCGAAAAACCTTTAGGAGGCTCGAGAGTAGATAACAAGCACATTTTTAAGCCATTTTGTATATCTTTGTATAATGAATGACTTAAATGGTCCTATACAATTGCTTTCATGAATCGGATAACTCTCAAATTGTTTGTGACCTTTTTCCTTATGCAGGGATTCGCCGCCTGCACCCAAACAGACCTTGCTCCCGGTGCAGATGGTGGCAATTATGCAGTCCTGGAATGGTTTGCCTTTTCGCCGGACGATAACCCGGGTCTCTCCACCAGCACCAATGCGGTCGTCTGCAACGACTACTACTGTATTACGGTTCCCGACGGACAGGACCTGACACAGATTGTGCCGATTATCCAGTGTTCCTCCGGGGCCGCTGTTTTTATTGACGGCATTCCATACACGCCCGGAACGGCGTACGATTTTTCCGAAGGCATGCATTTTTTGACGGTCATATCAGAAGCCGAAGGACGCATGGCGAAATATCCGCTTTTGGTAAAGAAAGGTGATCCCTACATAGACAACCAGGTATATTCCTTTATGAACGATTTCCACGTGCCTGGCGTGTCCATCAGCATCATGAAAGATTCCGAGGTGATTTATTCCAGCGGATATGGTTTTGCCGATGAGGAAGCGAGAACGCTCACTACCCCGGACCATCTCTTCCGGGTGAGCGGCATCTCCATGCAGTTCTGCACCCTGTGCATCATGGTGCTTAAGGAACAGGGACGGCTCGAATTGGACCAGCAGGTATTTGGAGAGAACGGAATTCTTAAGAATGTTATCAAAGACGTTACGCCCTACCATGAAAGCATCACGGTAAGGCATCTGCTGAGTCATAGTAGCGGCATCACCAAAGGTTTGAGCGACCCTGCCTTCAATGATTCTTATCGCCGCTATGCCGACACATCCGTTCCGGTTCCCACAGACACCCTGATCCAACGCACGCTTAACGCCCGTCAAGAGCCCTATAATGACGGGACAATGATTTGGAGCGCCGGCATGGGCTACGATTACAGCGACGTGGGGTTCTGCATTCTTCACAGGATTGTGGAGGAGGTGAGCGGAAAGGATTATGAAAGTTTCCTCAAAGAGGATGTCATGGAGCCGATGGGCATCACCGACACGCACATCGGTGGTTACCGGGATGAGCGCCGGTCCAATGAATGTGTGTACTATTCTCAAGACGGCTTCGACGGCTATGTGCATCCGCTTCGGGAACTGGCTGGTGCGGAGGGAGTAATCACCTCCACCAAGCAGATGATGAAGTTGCTAAGTTTCATTGACAGAAATGATGAAGTCCCGGACATATTAAGCCATGAAACCCTGGACGAGATGTACTCGCCTTACAGTTATGCCGGGAACGGAGACTATCACGGCTATGGCCTGGGATGGAAACTGAACTATTTATCACTTTTTAATGATGCGCACTATCACGGCGGCAATCTGCCAGGGACCGCCACACTTTGGGTGGGATGCACCCAACAGAAAATGAGCGGTGCCTTTTTATGCAACTCACGCGCGTACAACTCCAACAGTAGCGGAAGCATGGACGACAACATGTACATCCTGATGAACAAGTTCTTCAGATACTTTGAGAAATAAGACTCCTTTCATGACTTATTAACAAATCTTATGTTCGACATGAACAGCAGAACGCTTAAACGGGGACTCCTGTCTGTATTTGCCTGCCTGGCCATTTTCACGCTCAAGGCACAGGAAGAAGGCAGATACCATACCATTGAACTCGGACTGGTCAACCAGACCGATACTTTACGCTGGTGCTGGGCCGACACATGGACCGAGGACGGGAAGCGGGCCTTGCAGTTGGAACAGCTGTACACGGAACTTTGGGCGCTGCGGCTGCAATACGGCGGAAATCAGACGGTTATCGGTATGGAAGCGGAGCTGGACAAGACGCTTGACGAAAACGACGCATACTGGGAAGAACTCCGGAAAACCTACCAGAATATGCTGAAGCAGGATATCAGCGAAGAGGAGAAGACTGAGATTCGCCGGCAAATGGCTGAAATAGATAAATACAAGGCTGAAAGCAGAAATCAGGTACAGGCTACTGTTCGTAACCAGGCGGATGCGGCAAGGGCCGGGAATGGCAGTGCAAATACCTCAGACTTTTCCGACGAGCGGCTGCTTACCATCAAAAAGAGTCTACGAAAATACGTGATTGGCCATAAGATATGGGGTTTTGACCGGGTTCGCGACTTCCGGAACGGATTCGCCGCTGTGGGTTATACATCTGACAAAGACTTTGGGGACCGCTGGGGCTTCGTGAACAGGAAAGGGCGGCTGGTCATTCCCTGCGTGTGGAACGATGTCTTCAACTTCAATAACCACCGCTATTATAAAGTGAACGTCTATGACAATCCCGAGGATGAAGACTATCGGCCATGGACATCGGTACGCAGGGGCAATCTGGTCGGCATGATAGACACGACCGGGACCGTGCGCGTTCCGGTGCAATTCCGCTTCGGGAATCGTCCGCAGATTATCTTTCAGCAGACGGACAAAGGAGAAGTCGCCCCGGCCCGTGATACCAAAACCGGCAAATGGGGTCTCATCAACCGCAAGGGCCAGTGGAAGCTAAAGCCAACATACTTGAGCCTGGACTGGGATTCGGAAGCAAACTGTTTCGTCTATACGGACGCCAGTGACAAAGAGCATCGTTTGGAATACTGATCATTTACGCCGTCCTCAGGGCCTGACCGGAGGTCTTGAGGGCCTCGGTGTCGAGTACGCCCTCGGACAGGACTTCATGACCATTGATAAAGACGCGGCGGATGCCGAAGGCACGCTCCTGATCCGGCGTCGCGGAGGCCATTTCAGCCTCGTCGAATATGGTCAGATCGGCAAAATAACCCGGCTTGAGGTAGCCGCGCTCCGGAATGGAGAAGCGGTCGGCAACAGCCCCCGTCATCTTCCGGACGGTGCGTGGCATCGTATCGCCCTTGCCCAAAAGCGAATCCTGGATAAACTTCGGGAAGCAGTCATAAATGGCCGGATTCTGGATACCGTTCTCCTCCACCCAAGCATCAGTCATATAGAGCACATTGTCCATCTTGGACTGCCAGTGTATGATTTCAGGAGTAGTATAAGGGCCCATATTGGCGCGGCCCTTGAAGTTTGAGAGTTCGGCCAGTTTCATATAAGTGTCGTAGTAGGACTTGCCTTCCTCCTTCGCAATCTGCCAAACCGATTTGCCCTCATATTTCTCCAGGCCCGGGCCGAGCCAGGCAATCTGGATGTCCTTCCACCCGAAGCCCAACATCTTCAGTATCATACTGTTGAACACAAGCCTGAGACGGAGTTGGTTCATAGGTTTGCGGCGCTCTTCGGGAGAGAGTTCCTGGAACCAAGTAGGCAGGAAGACCGTCATCGTGGAGACCCCCAGAGTCTCGTTGTAGATATCGAACCATGCGTCGATGCCCTGCTCCCGGAGGCTATCCAGGATGCGGTGCAGTTCGTCTTTGGTCTTGAAAGTCCCGGTGCCGACAAAAATCGCATGGGAATACTGCAACTTGAGATGAGTGCCTTTGGCCATTTCGACGAGTTCGTCAAGGGCGCGGAGATTATGGGCACGGCCAAACATCGGATAGTCCATGGTAATGGCCGAGAGGGCCCTGGCATGGACAGTCAGCGGACGGTCGTATTTCTCCGCCAATAGGGCCACTTCCCTGGTCTCAGCCACCGAGGTATAGCGCCCGGGCTCATACATCATGCCAAGCGAAAGACCGCATGCACCCTCCTTCAGGCCCTGTTCCATAAGGTCCAGCATACGCTTTTTCTCTTCTGGACTGAGCTCGCGACTCTCCCATCCGGCAACGCTCGAGCGGGCCGTACAGTGGCCGACGATAAGGGCGATATTGCACGGGGTATTATGGTCTATGGCCTCAAAGAAAGAACTTACCGTAGGGTAGATTCCTGTGCAGCTGCCATCGTTGCAGCGGAAAAGACCGGCGCCTATCTTGTCGAGATTCGGGGTGTCCGCTTCAAAGCCTGCGACAGACATGCCGCAGTTACCTGTAATGAAGGACGTAATTCCCTGACGGATAAATGGTTCAAAATACTTCAGGGGCTCCTTTTTGACGGCAAACCAGTCGTTGTGGGAATGGGCGTCAAAGAAGCCGGAGGAGACGCTCAGGCCTCCCAGATCGATAATCTTGTCGGCAGTTTCAACTATTGAAGGGGCGACGGAGGCAATGCGCTCGTCTTCTATCAGGATATCAGCCATGAAAGGGGCGCTGTCGCCACCATCGTAAATCTTGGCGTTTTTAAGTAAGGTTCGCATAACACGTGTTTTTGATTGTAAGTGTAAAGATAGAAATAATCCCGGAGATTCAGCACAATTTCCAGCTGATATCCCTCTTCAAGACCGCCGAAATGATGTGCAAGCGCGAATGTCTGGAAGAAAGACATTGCTATTCTGTGCCTACAACCAATTCTTGATTCCACACGACGTTGCGGGAGCAATTCTATATTCAGAAGCAATCAATGGCTTGTCTGAGTTGGATTTCGATAGTGATCTTTTCCGGATTTGCACACCATCTCTTGTCTCGTTTATTGATGATGCCGACTGGTTCCTTGCCGCGCTTCGGAGTATGGGACATGGAGATATCGCTGATGAATTCGATGTCCTTAATGATAGTGTCCGCGAGTATGTAAGGGAGAACTTTGTGCAGAAATCCATAAGAGAAATAGCAGAAAATGGCATTCTACGCACCCCCATTGCCCGAATGGCGCCTAAATAATAAGAGAACTTTAAGGGAAGTTACAGGAAAAATAAGCGAAATCACAGGAAATCAGCCAATCTCCAACAACGCCTCCAGCCCCCTCACCAGGTTCGATAATTGGAAGGGGTAGTCTACTAAAAAACAAACCAGCCGTTCATCGGTTGGTTTGTTTTTTAATGGGCAGGAGGAGAACCGATAGGTTCGAACCGACGCAGCAGCCGAGAGCAATGGGAGCTTGCTTCCATTGCCGAGGCGCCAGGAGGAAAAGCCGCGCAGCGGCTTAATCCTGCCCCCGCTACTAAACAGGAATAATCTAACTGGTTATTCCTTTTTTTTGTGGTCAGAACTCAGAGTAATGGACTTCTTTGAGTAGTTTTGACTTGAAAATGGCTTGAGGCGAGACGATTTGTTCGGATGGGTCGAACTTGTCGCCATATCGCTCTTTGATGAGCTTCTTTACACGAGGAAGCGAGATGGAATAATCGGAGAAATGATTAGGCTTGCATACTTCTATGCCTGCTCCTTCGAAGTAAATCTTCCAGATAAGTTCCGAGCAGTACATTCGGTTGTCACTCCATTGGAACAATGTGTCATAGTGCTTACCCTTGTATTTAGCACCGACAGTTTTCATCTTTTCTATTGTAGATGCAGATAATGGACTTTTCAATCTTTTAGCACAATATACCCCATCCTTCCCTCTGGCAACCCAATCTTTTAATGGCGTATATCTAACGGGGTCTACTGCCTCATACACATATGCTTTGTCGCCAATATGAAAGACAATACCACAATGCGTCCATTTACTATGCTGAGCTAATTTGATGATTGGACTCTGGCGGGAGGTAGATTCGTGAAAAACAATGTCGCCATCCTGTGGCACTGTAGATTTCTGTCCACAGGACGATATAGTCAGAGAGATGAAAACAAAAATCAGCAATCTAAGGTTACCCATTGTATTCACTTTTGTTGTAAAGATAATTAACAAAATGTTAATAACAAAATGTTAATTGCATTAATTCCTCTTGAGCAGCAGCATCCTGGTGTTTTTTCTATTGCCGAGGTGCCGGGAGGGGAATACCGTCTGACTTGAAATATCTTTCCAGAATCTCTTCCTGCTCGTCTTTTGAGAGCACCTTCTTCAAGATACCAAGTGCGGCATCATACTGTTTGCTTTTCTTCGTAAAAACCCGGCGTCTCTCCTGTCCATCGATGGTCGCATAAAGATGGATGTTCCCCGAGTCTGTCATTTCGAAGCGAATCAGATCTGAAGTTACGGCAGGCGCAGCAAAGACATCCGGTGATAACTCGCGAAGCCTGGATTCAATGATATCGATGAAGAAGGGAGCGACACCATTCGATGTCGCCAGCACTCTGAAGTCACGGAGCGCATCCTTGACCTTTTCGATGTACTTTGCGGGAGTCTTGATATCGTTCTGGGTTGCGAAAGCCAGGAGGTCTGATATGGTGATATCTTCATATTTTCCCCGGATGGAAAACTCATGATGCTTCTCGGGCACGGCAGCCGTTTTCAAGATGAAGCATAGATCGTAGGCAGGGGTGAGGTGCCAGGAACCGTCTTTCTCCATAATGAAGGAAAAATTCTTTGCATGGTCATCCGTGTTACTGGAGAGGATATTGAACACCATCCGCAGGTATAGCTCATTCAGTTCATCCTGTGGTATTGAGAGTTGTCTGCAGGTGGAGAAGAGATCCTCATAGCAATATGCTTCCGGATTTACGGCGGCGAGCGTTTGGGTAAACACCTTCTCACCAGCACGGCGGTCGAACCGTTCGGTCAGAAAATGGCTGATGCCTTCCACCTCGATTAGTCGGGAGGGCATCATCGTGATTCCAGCCCGGGTGGCCATATCGTACCAGGTCTTCTCGATTTCCGAGAGACAGAACTCCGGGGTATTGAACTTGAGGATGTAATACTTCCTGTCATCTCTTGCCGAGGTCTGTCCGGAGAAGATGTTCCCCTCATCGTCCATTGCGATTATAGCCTTCTTGAAGCGTCCTCCGGCGGATGTCCCGACTGCCATCAAGGCCTTCTGCGTAAGTGTCTCATCCGGGGAAATGATGGCTTGTTCGCGGTCCTGCTCAATCTTCTTCGCCAATTCATAAAGATTCGGGATTAGCAGCTTTTCATTGGCGCTGAAGGCTTCCTCGCTACACGGGACGAATTCGAGAGCACCCATAGCCCGGCTCCCAACAAAGGAGAGCTTTGCAAGCGGAGTTTTGTCTTTCTCGTGATAGTTATGCTCCGCAAACCACTGGTCAAAGAGGGTATTGCCCCAATCATCCGGAAGTGAATCAGCGATGAAGGGGGGGAGTTTCTGATACTTTGCGGAGTCTGTATTGCCATAGATAGCGAAATGGGCTGCAGGACTCTTCGACGAAGCCGTCAGAGGTGCAATATCCGGCCCCGAAGCAAGATATTCACGTGAAAAGAAAAAATAGGAATTGCCCTTTGCCGGATTCCAGCAAAGCTGTCCAATCTCCTGCCCCCAGAGCATAACACTCAGGCGGCCGTTGTCTATATTCTTAGCCATTGTTCTGCCTCCTGACTCTTTGTTGCTGATGCTCCGGAGCAGTCAGGTATGGATTCCATGGCTGTTCCGGAATCAAGTCATCGAACCGGTCAAGCAGGCCGACCGGCCTGAGCAATGCCATCAGGTTGGTGATGTTCATATTAGTAATGGTGCCCGTCTCGAACTTGTGGACAGTGGAAATGGAAACTCCGGCTGCCTTGGCAAGTTCTCCTTGAGAAAGATTCATCATCAATCTGTAATCCTTGAACCTCAGTCCAAGCATCTGCAGAATCTGTGTATTCGAATATTTCTTTAAGTCCATATTGTATCAACACTTGTCGATACAAATGTAATAAATTACAGATAAACTGCAAAATTAAATATTAAACTTTATTTAATTATAGCTTATATTGTCATCCCGGTGAAGTAATAGTCAGGATCTACAACTGCAAATGGGTCAAACCTCGTCGAGCGTGATGCTTTCGATTCTGAGGCGCAGGGTTCCGGAGGGGACCTGCGCCTCGACGATATCGCCGACCTCCCTGTCCATCAGAGCGGCGCCGATCGGGGATTTCAGCGATATTTTGCCGGCCTCGAGGTCCATTTCGTGGGGGCTGACAATCTCGAATTTCATACGGGCATTGGTCGAGAGGATCGTGAATTCGACTTTGCTCAAAAGGCAAACCCTGTCCTTGGGAAGCGCGTCCGGATTGATCACACGTGAATTCTCCAAAACCTTCTGCAGGAAACGGATACGGCTGATAGTCTTCCCCTGGATCCGCCTCGCTTCACGGTATCCCGCATTATCGCTTCGGTCGCCCTGGGCGCTGGCCTCGGCGAGTTCGTCCCTGACCCTGGGGTAAACCTCTTCTATAAGATGCTTCAACTCTGCGGCCAAAGCATCGTATCGTTGTTTTGACAAGTATTCCATCGCTCACTCAGTTTTCAACTCCTCAGCACTTCCTTCATATACGCCTCAATCTCCTTGACCGTCTTCTCTCCCAGGCTCGGGATCATTCTAAGCTCCGGTATTGAATGAGCGGCAAGGTCAGCGACAGTATACACATCGCAGTCCAAGAGACATTTCCTGGCCCTGGCAGAAAGCGGTGTATCTTCAATCTTTTTCAGGAGCAGGGGATATTTTTCAGCGGTTTTTTCCACTGCGCAATCGGTCAGGAACTCCTGCCAGAGCTTTTCCAATCTCGGCCTGTAAATCTCGATAAACCTCTCCTTCAACTTAGGATCGGTCTCATCTATTGTCTGTTTTTCAAGGAAGGGCGCCAAGAACGAATCCTTGGAAACAATCTTATTCATATTCATAATCTGATTTAATTCTAGACAAAGATGCCAAAAAATCCCGAAAAAAAACACTGCCGATAATAATGTTGCAAAATAATTGCCCGTAAAAAGAAACATTTGGAAGTATAATGGACTGAACAAGTTATGTCAATGCTTGGATTCCCGCCGATTTTAGTCGTTTCCGATACTGTGGTCAAATGCGGCGGCATTATATCGCTTTCTCCCAGCCACAAAGACTACAGAATCGACCAATTATTTGCAGGCACCGATATTTTGTTATACATTTGCAGAAAATGATAACATAACTATGAGTGCCACAGTTGAAAATAAGGTTCAGACGGCTTTCCGTTTCCCGCCATCGCTGATTTCGAGGATTAAAAGGGCAGCGGCAAAAGAAAGCGTTTCCGTAAACAGATTTGTCGAAAGCGTGTTGGAACGAGCCACCGGACCGGACTGGCCACAGTTTCCGCCGGATTTTGAGATATCGAAGGAAATCAGGTCTATGGCCTGCTGCACCGGTATGCCCTCTAAAGAGGAAATTGAATCTGATCCACGGCTTTCACACATTTTAAAGGTATGAGAGTTTTTTTAGACACAAATATACTGCTTGATGTCCTTATCCCCGGAAGGCCGTCTGCAAAATTGTCCCAAACAATATTCCAGCTTATCCGCACCACCTCAACTGAAGGATATCTCTCGACACAGAGCATTCTGGATGCAGCGTATGTGGTTTCCTGCTGTCCCGGCTTCGACATTTCCTCCTTCCGAAAAAGCATAAACACTATTTTAAAATTTGTCAATGTCGACGGCATCAACTACTTCTCCATTTCAGACGCCATAAAAGCTTCCGAAATTGATGATATTGAAGACTGCGCCCAGGCCTTCTTTGCTGAAGAAAACTATTGTGACATCATTATCACCAATGATTCCGGATTCAGACTCCCTTCAACCATTGCCCACATTCAGACAATGAGTCCGAAGGATTTTATTTCGCAAGTCCAACACGAGCAGAGGTAATCCATTTCTGAATCAGGCATTTTCACTATCTTTGCATATTATCATACAATTGTCAATAACCAGCACGATATACAATGGACAAAATTGTAATATATTGTTCTTCAAGTTCCCAGGTACCGGCAAGCTATAAGCAAGAGGCCGCGAAGCTGGTCGCCGGACTGTGCGCAAAGGGTTACGGCATTGTCTCCGGCGGGTCTTTCCGCGGCACGATGGGCGTCGTTTCCGACACTGTGGTCAAATGCGGCGGCTATCACAAGGGAGTACTTCCATCTTTTATGGAATCCCTTGTCTATGAGACGCTTACGGAGACCGTATGGACGGAGACAATGGCTCAGAGAAAAGAGGAGATGAGGCGCGGCACCGTGGCCGCTATCGCGCTTCCCGGCGGCATAGGAACACTGGACGAACTTATCGAGACGCAGGTCCTGAAAAAACTCGGACGCTATCCCGGACGCATTATCGTCTTTAACCCGGACGGTTTTTTCGACCCGTTCTTCGCCCTTCTGGACCATTATGTAGCGACGGGTATGCTCTCCCTGGAAGACAGGAATCTCATCGAAAGTTTCAGCTCGACCGAGGCTTTACTTTCAAGCTTATAAAACTATGGAAATAAAAGAATTAGTGGAAGAACTCAAGGGGCGGAATGTGATCCTTTTCGTGGCCGCCGAGGGCGAGATATCCTCGTCGGAAGTTCCTTATCCTGTAGTTTATACCGGATATGGCAAAATGCGGATGTTCAGCGCGTTGCTCAAATGGTATGCAACGAGGGACAAGGGCGGAGAGAGCGTCATCGTGAATATCGGAACCGCCGGTTCTGCGAAATATCCTATCGGGACCATACTCACTTGCACGCACTTTATCAATGGCGGCAGCGAACTGGTCTATGACAGGATCGACCTCCCGGGCGAGGGCTGCTCCGTGTTTTCCGGAGATTATTTTATGAGTACGCAGACCTTCAGCCCCCAAGAGGTGAAAGAACTCTCCGGCAAGTACGATCTCTTTGATATGGAAGCCTATGCTGCAGCGCAGTTCTGCAAGATGCACGGCCTTCCATTCGTCTGCATAAAAGCCGTTTCCGACAATCTTGACGGGAGTGTGAAAGACTGGCAGGCCATACTGGGCAGGATCCGTGCTATGTTCACGGATTTGCTGCGCTAAATCGCTCAAGCGTCCGTAGGGGTCCAAAACGTGGGACGATACGGACGGTAGCGGCGCTGTCGTCAAGGTCTGGCGAAAGAGTTCTTTCCGGCCTCCACGCTGAAGGATTTGCCATCTGCATATAACGTGAAGGGACGGTTGGCTTCCACCTCGATGGACGTTTCTCCGGCGATTATATCGCAGACCACATCCCCGAAGCGGTAGTTCCTGACGCCGACCTTCCCTGCAGGATGCTTTTCAAAGTCGCATAGAAGATTCCTGGCGAAGCCGTCGGCCTCTTTGATACCGATAAGGTCTTCGATGAATATGGAAATCGGGCCGAGTGCCGACCAGCCGCAGAAATCAGGGCGAACCTCCTCCCCTTTTTTGTTCCTTGCAGGCTCATAGGCCGTGGGGCTGTAGCACTCCCAGATGGTGTGCGGCGCATAATCTCTGTATGTCCTGTACATCTGCTCCAAGATCCTGCCACCCACTTCCCGGGCGAGACCGTACTCTCCAAGCATATCCGTGGCTTTGAGGGCCATATATGAAGTGGGAAGCCAAACACTTCCTCTCCAGTAGCCTCCGTCCTCAATGAAATCCGCATCGGAACGCGAGAGGGAGGGCGTAGGGACAAATCCACCGAAACTCAAGGAATCCTTCAGACGGGCGACAACGCTCCCGGCACGTTCCTCTCCGGCCATTTCCGCCAGCACAGGCCACCAGGAAGCGATGGTGGGAACCTTGCACTTGCTCCCGTCGGAGAAGATGTCATAGTAGAAACTGTCGTCCGCGTCCCAATAAAGCTCATTGAGCATAGAGGAGAGTGAGTTGTGGACTTCGGCCCAATGCTGCTGCTCTTCTTCCTTACCCAGGATTCCGGCGATACGGCTGATATACAGGGCCGAAAGACCCTGCTGAGACAGAGCGTCCAGCCAGCGGAGCTCCGGATTGTCCGGACAGACGGCCCTTTGAGTCGGAGCCTCCGTCCTTCCCCTGGGAGAATTGTCCATTCCGCTCGGGCAGCCGCCCCAGGCGTATCCGTCGTCGAAGCGTTTCAGCATCACCCTCTGGCTGGCTCCGTAGGGTTTCACTGCGGGATCGAAAGAGTCGAACATCTCAAACCAGCGCTGCAGGTACGGGAGGCGCTTTCTCAAGCGACTCTTGCTTCCGGTCTGCATTGCATAAGCGTATTCGGTCCAGGCCAGGATGGGCGGATTGTCGGCGTGATGGATACGGAACTTAAGCATTTTCCCCTCGTCTTTTCCGCAATAGACATTCCCAACGACCTCGGGAAGTGGGGCAGTCATATCCGAGAGCAGAATCTTGTAAAAATTGTCCAGGGAACTGACTCCAGGGAAGACGGAGGGGCAGTATTTGCAGAAATGGCCCATAAACGCAGTGTCCCAGATCCATATCCTGTCGGAACGATGGGCCTCGTCCATATACACGGGCGAGGGGATTCCGGGGAGGGTGTCGATGTGCTCGTAGGCCAGCTCCCAGGCCTTCTGGTACAGTTCCAGATACTCGGGACGGGCGTCGTATACCGGGACCGGGAGCATCGCTTTCCAGTCAAAACCGGCCTTGGTCGAATTGCGGCCAAGACGGACTTTGAAGATGCCGTCCTGCCCCTGGATGTAGAATGCACCCTCATAATAGGATATGTCTTCGAATTCACCAGTAGTACAAAGGGACAGGTCCACGGCACGCATCCTGCGCTTTTTCAGGTCCCAGATATACAGGATGGACGGGGTCTCGGCCTTTCCGACTCCCGTTGGCATATACAAGAGGTTCTTCCGGATGTAAAGGCCCTGCCCTATGGGATTGAAACGGAAGCCGCTCACGTCTTCTATCAGGTAGTTTTCCAGGGCGTCTTCACTCCGGAGGACCACAAAGGGGCCGTCCGACAGCGCCGGGAGACGGAATTTGATGATGCGGTGACGGTTGAAGGGATCGCTGTTGCTGATGGTGTTGCCATAGCCGTAGAGCATCTTGTTCTCCAGGTCTATCACCCACTGCAAGGCATAGCCGAAATCCTTGTTCACATCATCATAGAATATTGTCTGGACAAGGGATGAGCCGGAAAAATCCGGAGCTATGCGTTCTACGTAAAGCACATCCTTTTTTCCATCTAAGGACTTTTTATGGCATTGGCTCACATAAAGGACGGGCAACGGATCCTCCGGCGAAAACTTCTCCACCCCGAAACTGGCCACGTTGGCGTGGTTGAATTCGTGGAAGGAAGCGAGATGGAACTGTCCCTGGGGCTCGAAAGCGTCTCCGGAGAGACGGTACACGGTGGCTATGCCCTGATTCTGGCAACTGACCATATAGTCCCCGCAAATGTCCATACCCTGGTATGCGAAGCCGGGCTGACCGCTGTTTTCCCCCTGCAGGGGTCCAAGGTACTCTACTTCAGTCTTGTTTCCGGAGCAGGCGGACAGGGCCAGCAATGCCGCAAGAATAAAAAAACGCTTGACAATCACTTCTTTAAGGCGTTTAAATTAAACAAATTATTACAGTCCCTTCCTGGAGCGCTGGAAGGAAATCACGATATAGCTGTCGCGGCTCCACACCTCGGGCGAGAACCTGCTCTTGAGGCGAAGTTCTGAAGAGTTGGAGACGAGTACCTCGTAGGTAAAGGCGTCCACGGTAAGGAGTCGGGTTTCAGCCTGGTAGGAGAAGGGTTTTGGGGCGGCGCCTCCGCCAAGTTCGGGGATCGAGGTATCGTGGATAATAACCGTCCCGTTCTTTTTAAAATCCCAGTATTCCTCTCCGCTGCCTTTGGTAACGATTTCCTGGTCCTCGGATATGGTCGTAATATACCAGACACCCTCGAAGGGATCTCCGGCATCAGAAGATGTCTTAGAACAAGAAACGGACAGGAGGGCAATCACTACGGCAAAGCAGAGGAAAAAATTTTTTTTCATAATGACAAGGTTTTACATAACAATTAGAGAAATACCTCCTCCAAGCTAAAGTAACGCTTAAGGAATCCATCTTATCCCGCTCTTGATCACGGTGGCCTTACTGCCCTGCCCGGCAATAACAGTATCAGTTTCATCAAAATTACTCGTTATAACCGAGCCTGCGGCGATAACCGAGCCACTTGGTATGGAAACACCCTTCAAGATAAGGCAACGGCAGCCTATCCAAACGTGGTCAGCAATTGATACATCAGCGGGAGGATTGAGTGTATTTCCCTCAGAATCAACAATTTGATGAAAATCAGTATCCATAACGAGGGAGTCCCAGGAAAGCAGGCAATCGTCCCCGAAACAAATATGTTTATGACAAACTATTTCTGTTTCACCGCTTATGCAAAAGGCACTTCCGAGACTTAAGACGCCATTTTTACCGATACTGATTTTACTTCCGCTGCCGATGCTGGCTTTACCATTTAAAACTAACATTCCTGAAACATCCCATATTGTTCTGGAAAAGCGTGTATCACTTATTGAAAGATGATTCTCCCCAAGTCTCAAAATAGCAGGCCGTACAGGGCAGTCCAGACGGATCTTACCCTTCATCTTATGGAAGGAGCAGCCCCTGTAGACCAGGACCGGAAGGCGCAAGGCCTGCTTCAAAGGGAAGTAGAACAAATTGAACCTAAGGGTCTTTAGCAAAGACAATTGAAAGAGGAGCTTAAAATACTGCTTCATATCAAAAACAATCTGACTGCAAGTTAATTCATTTTTAATACAAACACAAATAAGATTTAGAGAGAAAGCGACGCCCCGAAAGCGCAAAAGACCAACAATCAACAACTTAAACAAGACTTTAAAATTTGAAACGTTACAAAAATTAAAGCCCAAGGAACGGCAGACAAAATAAATTTTAGATAAAAGCAAGAAAATACTTAACTTAGCAGAATATTAACGTAGCTGATTATGAAAAACCTACTTGCCGTCCTCTCCCTTTTCCTGTGCATTGAACTTTGCGCGGAAACCCCTATATGGATTCGCCGAAGTGCAATCTCTCCGGATGGAAAAACCATAGCCTTCTCCTACAAGGGCGACATCTACACTGTCCCCGTCGGCGGAGGGCAGGCCAGTCAGATCACCTCCAATCCTGCCTATGAATCCGATCCTATGTGGTCCAGGGACAGCCGGCAGATAGTGTTCACCTCCACGAGGGAGGACAGCAAGGATATCTATCTCACAAAAGCCGAAGGCGGAGTTCCGCGCCGTCTGACTACCCTCCCCGGCAACGAGATTCCCCTCGCAGTAAGCCGCGAAGGAAAGATATGGTTTTCGTGGTACGACTCTACGGTAGCCTCGGACAATTACAACGCCTTCCCTGGATGGAAGCAGTTATGGGAGACTGATTTGGAAGGCTCCGCCCCGAAACTCGTCAGTTCACTGACCATCTCGGCGATGAGCGTAAACTCCGCCGGAGACATTATATACGAAGACTACAAGGGTTACGAGGACGCATTGAGAAAGCATCACACTTCGTCCGTGACGAGGGATATCTGGCTCTGGCGCGGCAAGTCTTTCACGAAACTTTCAACCTACAAGGGCGAGGACCGGAATCCGGTCTTCGCGGCCGACGGGGACAGTTTCTACTTTCTCAGCGAGCAGGACGGCAAGACTTCCAACATCTACCGCAGCAGCCTTTCCAAGCCTTCAGAGCAGGTCCAGCTGACATTTTACGAGAAGGATCCGGTGCGTTTCCTCTCCGTTTCGGACAACGGCACGCTGGCATATTCCTACAACGGTGAGCTCTACACCCTCCAGGGAGGCAAAATCAACATCTCCGTCGAAAGGGACGAGGACGAAAAAGAAGTTTCCCGCCTGAACCTCTCCCAGACCACCGCAGTGGCTGTTTCTCCAAACGGGAAAGAAGTCGCGGTAGTCCTCCGGGGCGATGTTTTCGTATCCAGCGTGGACTATAAGACCACCCGCAGAATCACCAATACAGCCTCGCAGGAAAGGGGTGTCGCCTTCTCAAAAGACGGCCGCGAACTCTTCTACGCGGCCGAGAGGGAGGGTTGCTGGAGCATCTACAAGAGTTCCCTTATGGAAAAAGATGACCAGCTGTTCACCTATGCGGCATCATTCAAGGAAGAGAGAGTCAGCCCAGAGGGCGAGACCAGCTTTCAGATGAGCGTTTCCCCTGACGGGAAATGGCTGGCATACCTTCGCGACCGCACCGAAGTGGTAATCCTGCCCACAAAGGGAGGAAAGCCTAAATCCTTGCTGAAAGGGGCCAATTATTCCTATTCCGACGGCGACCAGGAGTTCGAATGGAGCCCGGACAGCCGCTTCATCCTCTGCAACTATCAGGCTGACGGCGGATGGAACAATGAGGACATAGCCCTCATTGACATAGAGAGCGGAGAAATCACCAACCTTACCCGCAGCGGTTACTCGGACAGCAATTTCCGCTGGGTCCTGGGCGGCAAGGCAATGTGCTTTGAATCAGACAAGAACGGATACCGCAGCCACGGAAGCTGGGGCGCCGAGACCGATGTATATGTAATGTTCTTCGACGGGAAGGCCTACACGCAGTTCGGCCGGAGCAAGGAAGAAAAGGACATAGAGAAGATGCTCCTCGGCGAAAAAGCGGCGGAGAAGGCCGAGAAGAAGGAGAAGAAAGACAGCGTCGCTAAGAAAGTCGAAAAACTTGAGCCGGACCTCCTCAACCGCGATGACAGAATCATTCGGCTGACCAAGCATTCCAACCGTATCGGGGACCATTTCCTGACAGCAGACGGAGAGAAACTCTATTTCACCCAGCAGCTGGAAAAGACTTTCGACCTTTGCTGCCAGAACATAGAGAAAGGCGACGTGAAAGTGCTCCGCAAGGATGTCTCCGGGCATTTCTTCCCCTCCCCTGACGGCAAATACCTGTTTATCCTGTCTAAGGGCAATCTCAAAAAGCTCAGCCTTGCAGGCGACAAGTTCGACGACGTTTCGTTCAGCGGCGAATTCGAATTCAAGCCTGCCGGAGAAAGGGAATATATCTTCGAGCACGCCTGGAAGCAGGTCAAGGAAAAGTTCTACGTAGAAGACCTTCACGGGGCAGACTGGGACTATTATCACACGAATTACGCCCGCTTCCTGCCTGGAATCAACAACTGGTATGATTTCCAGGACCTTCTGAGCGAGCTCCTCGGCGAGCTGAACGGGTCCCATACCGGCGGCCGCTATTATCCCCAGTCCCCTCGCCGCCTCGGCCATCTGGGAGCCGTCTACGACCTGAAATACGAGGGAGACGGCCTCAAAATCGCGGAAATCCTGCCCGGCGGAGTGCTTTCCAACACGGATTCCGGAATCAAGGCCTGTGACATAATCCTGTCCATAGAAGGCAAGCCCATCAAGGCCGGAGAGCCCTGGAGGGAGCTTCTCTACGAGCGTGCCGGCAAAAAGACGGTACTGAAGATAAAGACCGGCGGCAAGGAAAAGAACTATATCGTGACTCCCACGGCCTCGGAAAGCGATCTTATGTACCGCCGATGGGTAAGGCAGCGCGAGGAGATGGTCGAAAAACTTTCCGGAGGAAAAATAGGCTATGTCCACGTCAAGGGGATGAATTCCCCGAGCTTCCGCGAAGTCTATTCCAAGGCCCTCGGACGCTACCGGAACTGTCAGGCTCTGATAGTGGATACGCGCAACAACGGCGGCGGATGGCTCCACGACGACCTGGTGACCTTCCTCGGCGGAAAGGAGTACTGCCTCTTTACCCCGCGCGGTCAATACATTGGTCACGAGCCATTTAACAAATGGACCAAGCCTTCCTGCGTGCTGGTCTGCGAGAACAATTATTCCGACGCCTGCGGCTTCCCCTATGCCTATCGTTCACTTGGTCTCGGGAAGATTATCGGAGCTCCCGTCCCGGGGACGATGACCGCCGTATGGTGGGAGACGCAGATCAATCCGCAGATTATCTTCGGCATACCTCAGGTCGGCAACTGGGGCGTCAAAGACGGGCGCTACATCGAGAATTTCCAACTGGAACCCGACATACTTGTTTACAATGATCCGGCGTCGCTGCTCGAAGGCCGCGACCTCCAGCTCGAAGCCGCCGTCACCGAAATGCTGAAAGAAACTAATTAATAACAAGGTGGTGTGTATGCTGGAACCTGTGCCACCCTCGGCATCATAAGAGGGAGGGCCCCATTTATGGGAGGGGCCGCGAAGCGGCGGTTCCAGCATACACACCACCTTGTCAAACAATTAATTACAATGGACAGAAAATTAGTCATAATTCCGACCTACAACGAAAAGGAAAACATCGAGGAGATTATCCGCAAAGTGTTTTCCCTTGAAGGAGAATTCCACGTACTGGTAATCGACGACGGCTCGCCGGACGGCACCGCAGCCATAGTAAAAGGCCTTCAGGCAGAGTTCCCGGAGCGCCTGAGCCTAATCGAGCGCAGCGGCAAGCTGGGCCTTGGAACGGCCTATCTGACCGGCTTCAAATGGGCCCTTGAGCACGGATATGACTATGTTTTCGAGATGGACGCGGACTTTTCCCACAATCCTGACGACCTCCTTCGCCTTTATGCGGCCTGCAGCGAGGGCGGCGCGGACCTTGCGGTCGGCTCGCGCTACTGCAACGGAGTCAGCGTCGTAGACTGGCCGATGAGCCGCATCATAATGTCCTATTTCGCTTCAGCCTATGTCCGCGTAATCCTGCGACTGAAAGTCTTCGACACCACCGCCGGTTTCGTCTGCTACCGGCGCAGCGTCCTTGAAACGATGGACCTGGACGACGTTAGGATGAAAGGCTACGGCTTCCAGATCGAGATGAAATATACCGCCTGGAAGCTCGGCTTCAAGCTTAAAGAGGTGCCCATCGTATTCACCAACCGCAAACTCGGCACTTCGAAGATGTCAGGCGGCATCTTCGGCGAA
>CACZDC010000039.1:36224-36915 GCA_902779785.1 uncultured Bacteroidia bacterium | reverse complement strand
ACCACATATCCCACCACTGAAACTGTGAGAACTATCACCACAAGGGCTGTTACGCCGATGAGGATATTGTAATTGCTTTTTTCCTGTTTCATTCTAAAGTGTTTTTTCCAAATTGTCGTATCCTTCCACGCTCCTCAGCTCCGACACCGCCGACTGGAGTTCCGCTCCGGCATCTATCCAGTCGCTGTGGGCGCTGAGCCACGCGGTATGCGCTCCAAGCACGGTGGATGTTGTCACCACACCGGCTTCGAAGCCTATGTTGGCCCGCCTAAGGTTTTCTTCGGCCACCTCAACGGCGCTCTCCGTCATCGTGAGTTTTTCCTTCGCTTCCTGAACGATGACTCTCTGACGGGCCACCTGCAGGGCGATGAGTTCCTTGGTCTCGGAGAGGCGGTCACGGTACTGACGGGCTTCGGCCTTGGCTTTCTTCACCTTCCAGATGCCTTCTCCGCCATGGCAGATGGGTATTTTCACCATTACCCCGGCCGACAGCGCACATCCCTGGAAATTATTCTGGAAGCCGTTGAAGCAGTTGGGGTTTGTAATGCTGCATGCGCCCACAAGAGCCACCACGGGCATCATGTCTGCGGCCGCTATCTTAACCTTCCTGTCATAAATGTCGGCCGCAAGGGTAAGGCTCTTTATTTCCGGGCGGGAGTCGTAGACATCTTCAATGCTTTTCCCGGAGAGA
>CACZDC010000039.1:0-36202 GCA_902779785.1 uncultured Bacteroidia bacterium | reverse complement strand
GCCTTGCTGAGGAGAAGATCGGCCTCATTAACCTTCACCTTTACCTGAAGGACATCAGACATTGTGCTCACGCCGGCTTGCTCAGAGCGAATGACATCCTTCTCCATTTTATGAAGGAGTTCGGAGTAGCTGCGGGCAAGTTTTTCTTTGTCGCAGATGGAGACAATCTGCCAATAGGCCTTCTCCACATCGGTGACAATCCCCTGGAGGCTGGTCTCGTAACGGCTTTCGGCGAGTTTTTCGGCCTTTGATGCCATGATTGTGCTGTTCACAATCTTGCCGCCGGCAAAAACGGGCTGTTCAACAATGACGGCACCTCCAAAGAGGTTGTGGAGGTCCGGGTGAAGGGCGGCGTCTATCTCTTCGCCTATCGCATTCACCGGAGTGGCTATGTCGGGCATGGCGCCGGAGGTCCTGAGCGACTCCAGGATAGCCTTGCCGCGCTCAGATGCGTTGAGTTCGGCCCTGTCCCAGATTTTTTCATCTATGGTGGAGCCCATGGTACGTATCCGCTCCGACTGGTCGTCGCTCACAAGAGCGATGTCCCTGTTGTTATACATGTATCCGCCCACGGCCGTAACCTTAGGGAAGAAGTTTGCGACTGCTGTTTTCCAACCGGCCATTTCCACGGCAGCCTTGTCCATGTCCAGCTGGCGGCTTGTCTCCACTGCCATTCTGCGGCAGTCCTCAAGGGTGATGACACGCTGTGCCAGGGAGACCTGGGTCATGAGGAGCATCAGTCCTACAAATAATGAAAACCTTTTCATTTTACCATTCATTTTTTCGGCACGCTATAGTGCAAAAAAGTTGCCTAAAATGGGGATGTCAGGCACCAAAAAGGAACCTTTATTGGTATTTTGGTAGAATTTTCCTATTTTTACGCCATGAATAGGAAAGTACTGGACATTAATATTTCCCGCGTACTGGCGCTAACAGGAGCGGTAAACGAATTTTCGCTTGGAACAGACATAGTGCTTGGAGAGGTGTGCGGGGAACGCCTTGAAAAGGAGCAGGACATCCTGGATGCCCTGAGGTCGCCGGTGAGGCTGGACGGCTACGCTTTCTTTTTCCTGAGAAACGGCCACGTACGCCTGGAGCTCAACCTCACGGGGTACGAGCTTCACGATAAATCCGTACTTGTCACTTATCCCGGAAGCATAATCCACATATCGGACTATGACAAGGGCAAGGTGGCCGGGACAAAGCTATATTTCCTTATTATCTCCGGGGAAATACTTGGGAAACTTCAACTGACCATGGACAACTTTTCCCACAAGAGTTCTTCTGTGCTCAGAAACCTTTCCATTGTTCTTTCCGACGAAGACTGCTCCATCTCAGAGATATATTTCAAGCTGGCAAGGGATATCCTCAAGTCCGGAAGGAAACACAAGGAAGACATCCTTGTGCCGCTCCTCTCTTCCTTCACCCACGTTGTTTCCACGGCATTCGAGATAAGGGACAGCACCAGGGAAAGTGACACCAGGCAAGACGCCATCTACGAATCCTTCATCTCCCTGGTTTCCAAGCACCATGTAAGGGAAAGGGGTGTAGGCTATTATGCCGACAGGCTCAACCTCTCTCCAAAATACCTGTCAAAGGTTATAAAAAAGGTATCCGGGCGCTCTGCGCCGGAGTGGATAGATGGCTTTGTGGTGCTGGAAGCGAAGAGCCTCCTGAGGTATTCCGGGATTTCCTGTCACACACAGGGATGTCGCCGTCGGCCTACAGGTAATCAGGCAATGAAGCCCAGGATTCCGGAGATGTCGGAAAGCTCAAACGCCTTCTGCTCGCCGGTTTCAAGGTTTTTCACATTTACGGTGCCGCCCTCTATTTCGGTGGAACCGTTGATGGAAATGAACGGGATGGCCTTTTTCTGGGCGTAGTCAAACTGCTTCTTGAGTTTGCCGGGGTCGGGATAGACTTCGACGCTGATTCCTTTTTTGCGGAGTTTCCGTGCTATCGGAAGGACGTAGCGGAGTTCGGCATCTCCCATCACGGCGAACAGAAGCTGACTCGATCCGCTGAGGGAGGCCGGGAACTTGTCCAGGCCCTTGAGGACGTCGTAGATCCTGTCGGCCCCGAAGGAAATGCCCACTCCGGACATATCCGGAAGGCCGAAAATGCCGGTCAGGTTGTCGTAGCGCCCGCCTCCGCAGATACTTCCGATGGGCCAGTCCAGAGCCTTGACTTCGAAGATGGCGCCGGTATAATAGTTCAGGCCGCGGGCGAGGGAAAGGTCCATCCCGACTTCCTGCGAAATGCCGACGGCGTCAATCAGGGCGAAGAGTTCGTCCACTTCGTCCAGGCCCTTTAGCCCGGTCTCGGAAACGATGCCGGAAGCGCTGCCTCCGGAGAAAAGCGCCCTCATCCTGGAGAGCTTCTCCGCAGTGCTTCCTTCGAGCGAAAGAATCTCGCGGATGACTTCGATTCCCTCGGGGGAGATACCTTTCTCCGTCATTTCTTCCTCGACTTTTTCAAGCCCTATCTTGTCCAGCTTGTCTATGGCCACGGTAATGTCCACGACCTTGTCCGGGGCGGCGGCAATTTCTGCAAAGCCGGTGAGAACTTTGCGGTTGTTGATCTTGATGGCAACCCTTATCCCCAGGAGAGAGAACACGCGGTCCACGATCTGGACCAGTTCCACTTCGTTGACCTGGGAGCGCGAACCGATCACATCCACGTCGCACTGGTAAAACTCGCGGTAGCGGCCTTTCTGGGGACGGTCGGCCCTCCAGACGGGCTGGATCTGGAAGCGCTTGAAGGGGAAGGAAATCTCACTTTGGTGCTGGACGACATAGCGTGCAAAGGGCACGGTCAGGTCATAGCGCAAGCCCTTTTCCGGGGCGAGCGCCGCCTTCTCTCCGCTGTTCTGGATGCGGAAGAGGAGTTTGTCGCCCTCGTCGCCGTATTTTCCGAGCAGGGTGGAGAGGTTCTCCATAGCCGGCGTCTCGATCTGGGTATATCCATAGCAACGGAAAACGCCCTTGATAGTGTCGAAAATATAGTTCCTTTCGGCCATTTCACTCTGGCTGAAATCGCGGGTCCCTTTGGGAATTGATGGTTTTTGTGCCATATGTGCTGAAACTTATCCTGCAAAGGTAGTCATTTTCTCTCTTATTTTATTATTTTTGCGGATTAGAATCAATAACAGACTTGACAATGAAAGATTTCGGCAAAACTTTGCTCGCAGTCATCTGCGGAATCCTTATCGTCCAGCTGCTGGGCGTCATCTTTTTCCTGATTTCCATCGGTTCGATGGCGGCCGCCGGCTCTTCGACCGTCCTTCCCCGCGAGGGTGTCCTGGACATCAATATGAAAGACATCTCCCTGGTGGAACAGGCCCAGGAGCAGATGCCTGCTTTCAGTCCCTCCGGAGTGGAAATGAAGGCCTCCGTAGGTATCTGGGATGCAGTCTGCGCCCTCAAGACCGCCGCTTCCGATCCCGGCGTCAAATACGTCCTGCTCCGCGCTGACGAGCTTGCCGCGGGCATTTCCACGGTCGAGGAGTTCCGCCTCGCCCTTTCGGATTTCCGCAAGAGCGGCAAGAGTGTCGTGGCCTACACTGAGAATCCCGGCAATGGATCCCTCTATCTGGCCTCGGTCGCCGACAAAATCTATATGAGTTCATACCACGGCGGCAATCCGACCTTTATCGGAGTATCCGGCAGGATGATTTTCCTCAAGGACCTTTTCGACAAACTCGGAGTCAATTACCAGCTGATCCGCCACGGAAAGTTCAAGTCCGCCGGTGAAATGTACATAAAGAACGCCCCCTCCGAGGAGAACCGCCTCCAGAACAAGGCTATGATCGACGGTATCTGGAAGACCCTTTCCGGGACCATAGCCGAGGCCCGCGGCATTCCCGTCGAGACTCTCAACGAGCTCGTGGACAATCTGAAGCTGAACTTCCCGGAAGATTTCCTCCAGGCCGGTCTCGTGGACGAACTCCTTGACCACGAGGGGATTGTCTCCAAACTCTGTATGCTCGCCCAGGTCGAAAAGGCCGATGACCTGCATCTTATTCCTTTCGCCGACTATGTGGAGGCCAAGAAGGTGCCCAAGATTTCCAAGGCCAATGTGGCCATACTTTTCGCCGACGGCAGCATAGTGGACGGTGACCAGCCCGAAGAAATAGCCGCAGACCGCTTTGTCAAGGAAATCGACAAGATTCGCAAGGACGAGAGCGTCAAGTCCGTCGTCCTGAGGGTGAATTCTCCCGGCGGCAGCGTCGTCGCTTCCGAGAAGATCCGCACCGCGCTGAATCTGCTGATGGCCGAGAAGCCGCTCGTGGCATCTTATGGCAATTATGCCGCTTCCGGCGGTTACTGGATTTCCAACGGCTGCCAGAAGATTTTCTCCGACGCCACCACTCTGACCGGTTCCATCGGTGTATTCTCGCTGATTCCGGAATTCTCCGCCCTTTCGAAGAAAGTCGGCGTCAATATGGTTTCAGTACCTTCCAACAAGCACAGCGATATGTACAGCCTTACCCGTCCTTTCGACAAGACCGAGACCGAGGTGATGCAGAACTACATAGAGGACATCTACGGCTCTTTCATCAAAATCGTCTCCGAGGGCCGCGACATCCCTGTCGAGAAGGTCGATGAAATCGCCCAGGGCCGCGTGTGGGTAGGAAGCGATGCGCTCGGGATCAATCTGGTAGACCAGATCGGAAGCCTCACGGACGCCGTCAATGAGGCCGCATCCCTTGCCGGCTTCGTTTCGGAGGATGACTATGCCGTCCTGTCCTATCCTAAGCCGCTCAGCGTCCTTGAGCAGATAATGCAGGCTATAGGCAAGAGCAACGAAGCCCCTTCGATTCTTGCCGGCACTCCTTTCGAGGCAATCGGACGCGCCCTCGAGACCCTCCGTGAGGACCAGCCTTCCGGTGCATATGCCCAGCTGCCTTATTCCATAGAGATCAAATAATGTCAACGGAGAGAAAACTGCCCCCTATGCGCTTCGCCCCGAAAAGGGTGGAGCGCCCGTGGGGGAGTATGGACTATCTGCTCGCAGACCTCGGCGTGGTGGATTCCACGGTAGTGGGAGGATGGCTCGGCGGAAACACCATCAGCGACGTTATGCAGACCTACCTTGACAGGGTGGTCGGCGACGCCGCGTTCGACTACTATGGGACTCAGTTCCCGCTGATGGTCAAGATACTTGATGTCAAGGGCCGCAGTTCGCTCCACGTCAACCCAGACGAGCAGACCGCCGCCCAGCGCTACGATGCTTTCGGCAAAACCGCCCTCTGGCACGTCCTGGAGGCCGGAGCGGAGTCGAAGCTGTATCTCGGTTTCCGCCGGGATGTAAGCGCGGAAGAGTTCTACCGCAAGTGCAAGGACGGCAGCGTCGAGGAGCTCTTGAACATAGTCAGGCCAAAGGCGGGGGAGAGCTACCTGATCCATCCCGGACTGGTCCACGCCGCCTCCAGGGTGAAACTGCTTGAAATCGCCGAGTCCTCCGAGTGCTGGTTCCGCCTGCACGACTGGGGCTCGACGGAGCGGGAGAATCATCTTGAAGAAGCCTTCGACCTGATTGATTTCCGTGCCTGTGAAAGCCTGCCTTCGAAGACGGAGCTTTTCACCGTCAATGATCTCTCGCTCGAGGACGAACTTACTATAGATCCCGGTCTGTCGGACAGTTTCCGCCTGTTCAGCTGCGTAAAGGGCTCGGCTACTCTCGTCAATGAGGAAGGTGAGCGCTATCCCCTGAAGGCGGGAGAAGTCATCCTGGTCCCATCTGAACACGGAAAGATAAGTATCGTGCCGGAGGAAGGCGGCGCACATATTCTCGAAAGTCTCTACGAAAGCAATGGACTCGGTAAGGATTGACAAATTCCTGTGGGCCATAAGGGCCTTCAAGACTAGAACCGAGGCGACCGAAGCCTGCAAGGGCGGCCGCATCAAGATAGGCGGAGACAACGCCAAGCCCTCCCGCGAGGTCTCTCCGGGAGATGTCATCACCGTACGCAAGGGCGCGGTGACCTATACTTATAAGGTATTGCTTCCCCTCTCCAACAGAGTAGGGGCCAGGCTTGTCGGCGATTTCGCCGAAGACCTGACCCCTGAATCCGAAAAGGCTAAGCTTCGTGCTCCGGTGGAAACCTTCTTCGTCACGCGGGACCGCGGGAGCGGCCGTCCGACCAAGAAGGAACGCCGCGAGATAGACGAGCTCTGGGACTCGCTATAAGGGTTTATTTCCCGAAATAACGCTTGTAAAGGCCATAGAAACCTGCTCCGTGGCGGGCTTCGTCGCGTGCCATCTCGTGGATGGTGTCGTGGATGGCGTCGTAATTGAGCTGCTTGGCCTTCTTTGCGATGGCCAGTTTGCCTTCGCAGGCGCCGGCCTCGGCCTCATAGCGCTTCTTGAGGTTGGTCTTGGTGTCCCATACGACCTCGCCGAGAAGTTCGGCGATACGGGCGGCGTGGTCGGCCTCCTCGAAGGCATAGCGCTTGAAGGCGTCGGCAATTTCGGGATAACCTTCCCTTTCGGCCTGGCGGCTCATCGCGAGGTACATACCGACCTCCGAGCACTCCCCGGCAAAATGCTCCCTCAGTCCGGCGAGGACCTCCGGGTCGCAGCCCTTGGCTACTCCGAGTTCGTGTTCGCAGGCCCACTCGGGCTCGCCTTCCTCGGCTTTGATTTCGACGAATTTGTCGGCCTTGACGTGGCATACAGGACATTCTGCGGGCGGATTTTCACCTTCGTAAACATAGCCGCAGACGAGACATCTGAATTTCTTTTTCATAAAAATGGATTTCGATTAAACAAGTTTCAGCAAAGGTAAAAAATATTTGAAAGATTAGTGTAATAATCTGCTTTTTTGTGAGTATATTTACACGTTATGAAAGCATTTCTCCAGCAAGTCGCGGCTCATTATTTCGCCGAGGACATATCCGGGACAGTTTTTATCTTCCCGAACCGCCGTTCAATGGCGTTTTTCAGCAAGTATCTTTCCGCCGAGGTCGCCGCCCGGGGGACGGCTCCGCTTGTCGCTCCCCGTATGATGACCGTGAACGATTTCTTCTACCATATATATGATGCGGACGTTACGGACAGGATCTCTCTCATACTGGAACTCTACGAGGTCTACAGCCGCTTGAATCCCAAGGCCGAGCCTCTGGACGAATTCGTTTTCTGGGGGGATGTCATCCTTTCGGACTTCGACGATGTGGACAAGTACCTGGTGGATGCCGAAGGGCTGTTCCGGAACATTGAGGATCTTAAGGAGATTCAGGATGAATACAGCTATCTGACTGAAAACCAGAGGGAGGCGATTGAAAAGTTCATCTCCCATTTCCGTGACCGCAGCGGCCGTCTGGCTGCGGATGCGGCCGCAGGCGAGAATGTCAAGGGACGTTTCCTGCATATATGGAACCTGATGTCTCCGATGTACAGGGAATACCGCAAGTGCCTGAAGGACAAAGGCCTTTCCTACGAGGGAATGGTCTATCGCGACCTTGCGGAGCGCCTGAAGTCCGGGGATTCGGTCGCGGACGTGCTGAAACCGTCTTTCCCTGACAGCACGCGTTTCGTCTTCGTAGGGCTCAATGCGCTGAACGAATGTGAGAAAACGGTTCTCGCCCGTATGAGGGACGCCACTCTCGCCGAGTTCGTATGGGACTATGTCGGCGATATGGTCCGTCATCCTCTGAACAAGTCGTCCTTTTTTATGAAGGACAACGTCAGGGCTTTCCCGCAGGCCTTCGATCTCGAGAAAGTCGGGATTCCGGAGGTCTACGTGGTCAGCGTCCCGTCCTCGGTCGGGCAGGCCAAACTGGCTCCTAAGATTCTCTCGGAGTGCGTCCCGGGCGACCCTGTCGAAACGGCTTTCGTGCTCCCGGATGAAAACCTGCTGCTGCCGCTGCTGAATTCCCTTCCCGAGGAGGTGGACAGCGTGAATGTGACTATGGGCTGTCCGATGAAAAGCGGCGCGCTCTATGTCCTGATGGACAATATTATACAGCTTCAGCTGCGCCTGAGGGAAAAGGACGGGAAGTGGTATTTCTACCACCGTCCTCTCCGCGCCATCTTTTCGTCCAGCATTTTCCGTACTCTGCTGTCGGAGGAGGAGAAAAAAATCGTCAGGGCAGTTGTCTCCGATGCAGGGTATTATGTCCCCTGCGAGGCCCTGCGCGGAGGAGAACTCCTGGACCTCATCTTTACTCCTGTCATCACTTCCCAGGAGGTCTCGCCGGAGATGAATTCTGCCCTCTGCGAGTATCTTTCCGCGATAGTGAGTTATGTAGGCTGGCGTCTTCGCGACAAGGAAGATATGCTTCTGGAACTGGATTACGCCAAGCGCTATCATATGGTCCTGAATGTGCTGGGGGGCGTCAATCTGAATGTCGCTCCGAGGACTTGGATAAGCCTTCTGGACTCCCTTCTGGACGGGGTTTCCGTGCCTTTCAACGGAGAGCCCTTGCAGGGACTTCAGATAATGGGGCCGCTCGAGACCCGTGCCCTGGACTTTAGGAATCTGGTCATTTTCTCTGCGAACGAGGGTGTCTTCCCCCGCAGGAGCGTCTCCTCGTCCTTCATCCCTCCGGAGCTCCGCAAGGGCTTTGGACTCCCGACCTATGAATACCAGGACGCGGTCTGGGCATATTATTTCTATCGTCTGATCCAGCGTTCGGAGAAGGTCTGGCTGGTCTATGACAGCCGTACGGAGGGGATGAAATCGGGAGAGGAGAGCCGCTATATCAAGCAGCTTCAGTACCATTTCAACCTTCCTCTGATCCGTGAGACCGACGCCGCCGAACTCCACGAGGCTCCTGCGCAGCCGCCCATCTCAAAGACCCGGGAGGACATAGACAAGATCCGCAGCGGCCTGCTCTCCGCTTCGTCTCTCCAGAGTTACCTCTCCTGTCCCGCCAAGTTCTACTATCAGTGGGTCAAGCGTCTGGAGGCGGAGGATGAAGTCGCCGAGTCGATGGATGCCGGAATGATAGGGAATGTCTTCCACAAGACTATGCAGGAACTCTATTCGCGTGCCGGACTCATCACCGGAGATGATATCCAGGCGATGATGGACGACAAGGAGGACCTCAAGAAAATAGTGCGTGGCAAAATCCTGGAGGAGATGCATTCTTTCGAAGTCAGCGGCCGCAACCTTGTCCTGGAGGAGATAATCCTGGACTATGTATCCCGCGCCCTTGCCCACGACAAGCATCTACTGGACGAATCCGGCTCCGGTGGATTTGAAATCTTCGGACTGGAAAAGCACCTCTACTGTGATTTCGAGGGCTTCCATTTCCACGGTTTCGTGGACAGGATTGATTCCTATATCCCCGGCAAGGTGCGGATTCTGGACTATAAAACCGGCAATGTGGAGGACAATGATATTGACATCAGGGATGAGAATGCCGCCGATGTCGTCGACAAACTCTTCGGCCCGTCGAACGCCGGACGCCCGAAAATCGCCCTGCAGCTCTTTCTCTATGGGCTTCTGGCTGAGACGCTTCCGGAGTTGAAGGGGAAGGATTTCGTCAATTCCATCTGCTCCACCAGGCGTCTTTTCGCCAAGCCGCTGAAGGACTGCGCCCAGTCGCCGCTCTTTGTCACCCTCGTAAAGGAGCGCCTGAAGGAAATGCTCGCCGAAATGGTCGATCCGGATGTCCCGTTCAGCCATACGGACGAGCCCAAGACCTGTGAATACTGTGACTTTAAAACAATCTGCGGACGATGATAAAACTCTTGAAAGCATCTGCCGGCTCCGGCAAGACCTACGCGCTGGCAAAGGAATATATCCGGCTTCTCCTTCTTTCCAAGGAGCCTTCAGCCTACAGGCACATACTTGCCGTAACCTTCACCAACAAGGCTACGGACGAGATGAAACGCCGTATCCTGAAGGAGTTGTACGTCCTTTCCACGGATCCCTCGTCTTCGCCCTACTACAAGGACTTTATCCCGGAACTGATTGCCGATGACGCCGCTCTGCAGAAACGGGCCTCCGAGCAGCTGACGTCCATCCTTCACGACTATTCGGCTTTCTCGGTATCTACCATAGACAAGTTCTTCCAGCAGACGCTCCGGGCTTTTTCCCGCGAGATAGGCCAGTTCGCTTCGTATCAGGTGGACCTTGACAAGCCGGCCCTGCTGCAGGAAAGCGTGGACCGCATCCTGGATGCTCTTACAGAGGAAGATACGCTGCTTCTGAACTGGCTTACCGAGTCTGTCCGTTCGGAGCTTGCCAAGGGGGGCAAGCTGAAACTTGAGCAGAATCTCCTTTCCGTCGCGGAGTCCCTCTTGTCCGTGGACCACGACGAGGCGCAGAGACGTTATCCCGAGGCCTCCGCCGCTTCCTGGGACAAGACTCATCTGCTTGAGACCAAGAAAAAGCTGGATGGAATCATCCACTCTTTCGCAGGCTCCGTCAGGGATGCGGCTAAGGAGGTCCTGGACGTTCTTGAAGCCAATTGCGTGGATCCGGGGGATTTCAGCCGGGGCTTTATGAAAAAGATTGTCCCTTACGCCGGATTGGAAGATTCGGACAAGGTGGACTGTATCCAGGACAGTTTCCGTGGCAATTGCTCCGATCCTGACAAGTGGTTCGCCAAGGCTAAGGCCGCTCTCCGGGACAAGTTGTCGGGCTCTCTGGAAGCACCGCTGGAGCGCTTCTGCGCCCTTTTCGACGAGCCATACAGGCAGTATTCCACGGCCAGGATCATACTTGAACAGATTTACGGACTCGGAGTGGCGAAGGAGCTCCGTGACGCTTTCACCGAGATCCAGAAGTCCCGCAACGTGCTCTCCCTGGATGATTCCAATACGATTCTCAGGGGTATCATCGACGGTACGGACGCGCCTTTCATCTACGAGAAAACCGGCATCCGCTATGAGAATTTCCTCCTGGACGAGTTCCAGGATACTTCCACCATCCAGTGGGACAACTTCAGGCCTCTTCTCGAGAATTCCCTTGCCGAGGGCCACGACGACCTTATCGTCGGGGATGTCAAGCAGTCCATCTACAGGTGGAGGGGCTCGGACTGGGAGCTTCTCGGCTCCAAAGTCCAGGAGCAGCTTTCCATCCCCCCCGAGGAGATCGTGTCCCTTGAGAACAACTACCGCACTTGCAGTGAGATAGTCAAGTTCAACAATGAATTCTTCAGCTACGCCGCCGGCGAACTCGGTATTTCTTCAATCTATTCCGACGTGTGCCAGAAGGCTAAGTTCAGCTGCAAGGAGCCGGGAAGCGTAGAGGTGAAATTCGTCGACGACCAGATCAAGGAAATCCTCGACAGCATAGAAGAAGCCGCCGGCAGGGGAGCCTCCTACGGGGATATCTGCATCCTGGTGAGGAACAACTCCGACGGCTCCGCGGTGGCCCAGGCCCTCGTGGACGCCGGAATTCCTGTCGTCTCCGATGACTCTCTCTGCGTAAAGTCCTCTGTGACAGTGCGAAGGCTGGTATCGCAGCTGTCTCTGTCCGACCAGTCCATCCAGGGGGAGGACAAAGAACTGGTCGCCGGCTATCTGGCCCGCACGCTCGGCCTCAAGGCTCCGGAAAACTTCCATTCACTGCTGGATCTTTCAGAGGATCTTCTGCGCTCGCTGAGGGCCGTCTATCCCGAGACCTTCGAGGCCGAAATCCCTTACATCCGTTCCTTTATGGACTATCTCCAGGACTGGGTGGCCAAGGGTGGCAACGACCTGGCCGCATTCCTCAAGGACTGGGCCGTCGCCGACCCGAAGATCGCCTCCCCGGATATCCAGTCCTCGGTGCGGGTTATGACCATCCATAAGTCCAAAGGCCTGGAATTCAATTATGTAATCATTCCCTTCGCCGAAAAGGTGGACCTTTTCAAGCCTTCCTCCTACTGGTGCCGCCCGGAGATTGACGGTACGCCCCTGTACCCTGACTGTGAGGGAATATATAATGTCAACCTCAGCTCCTCCGCCGAGAAGACTTATTTCTCTGAAGACTACCTCAGGGAACGTGAAAAGCAGACAATCGACAATATCAATGTCTTTTATGTCGCTATGACGCGCCCGGTCTACGGGCTCAAAGTGATAGCCGCCGTCCCTCCGAAAAACAAACTGGACGGGGATACCGACTGGAAGAATATGTCCCAGGTCCTTTACGGCTTTGTGAAATCCTTGCACTCGCATTTTGGAAAACCCTTTGATTTCCATACGCTTAAGCGAGAGACGAAAGCCGAAATCCAGATCAAGGCCGAGTACCCCTCCTTCCCGGTCAGCGAGAGAGGACGACTCCGCTTCAGCCCTGAAGCCTATGACTATTTCGGCCCGGACGGGACCATCGGGCCTCACGCCTCCGCAAGGCGACGTGGGCTTGTCCTGCACAAAATCTTCTCCGGGGTAAGAGTGCCGTCGGAACTGCCGCGTGCGGTGGACAGAGTCATCCTTTCCGGCGAGCTGGAAGCCTCCGACCGGGACGGGACCATCGAATTCCTCCGCTCGGAAATTGACTCCGTCGGCGGCAGGGGATGGTTCCCTGAAGATGCGAGCAGAATCCTCAACGAGAGTGCGGTATTCTCGACGGACGGTCTTGTCCACAGGCCCGACCGGGTCGTCCTGCATCCCGATGGAAGCGTGGAAGTGATTGACTATAAGTTCGGAAGCCAGAAGGCCTCTTATCTTTCCCAGGTCAGGCGTTATATGGACCTTTTCCTGAGTATGGGCTATTCCAGGGTCCGAGGATTCCTTTGGTTCATCCGTGAAGGGGAAGAAGACGAGATTTTGGAAATCCGCTGAGAATGATTATATTTGCGCTTACTTGAGATATGAGAGTCTATGGAAGCAAACGACAGAACGATTAAACTATACTATAACACTGAAGTCGAGAAACTTCAGATGCCGGAATATGGGCGCAATGTCCTGAAGATGGTGGAGCAGATGAAGCAGATTCCCGACAGGAAGAAGCGAAGCGAGCAGGCCTATGCGATAGTCAAGGTGATGGAGAGCCTGAACCCTCAGGTCCATCAGCAGGAAAACTTTATGCAGAAGCTCTGGGACCATCTTTATATGATCGCTGGCTATGACCTTGACATCGACAGCCCCTTCCCGGCTCCGCTCCCCGAGGTCGTCGCCAGCCGACCTGATCCCATTCCTCTGAATACCCGTCCGATAAAGGCGCGTCATTACGGACGCAATATCGAAAGCATCCTGGACCTTATCGCCAAAGAACCGGAGGGCGAGGTGAAAACCGAGATGATCCGTTCCCTGGCCATCTATATGCGTCAGCAGTATCTTATCTGGAACAAGGATACCGTCGCGGACGCAACCATATTCCAGGATATCGAACGTCTTTCCGGTGGTAAGGTGAAGGTCCCGGAAGGAATGGAACTGTCAAAGATCTCGTCCGACATCAGTTTCTCCCGCCCCGGCATCAATCTCGGTTTCGGACGTCCTCCGCGCCAGGGCCGTCCATTTAAGAGCAAGGGTAAGAGAAAATGAAACGCTCCGCTTATCTTTTCATCCTAAAAATCATCGTCGCCATCCTTACTGTGATGACGACGGTTTCTGTGATTTCTTATATCTTTTCCTGGAAGGCAGACCAGAGCCTGCTCGGGGCAAAGGGCGGGGAAGTGGCCAATGCGGCTTCCTCAGGAGGCTTCTCGCTCGGGCATTTCCTCGTCAGCGAGAGTTTCGGCCTTGCGGCCCTCGTGCTCGTGGCGTTCCTATGTGCCTGGAGCGTAAGCCTTTTCTGGAAGGCTTGTCCCTGGCCAATCCAAAAACTGTTCTGGGGCTGCTTCAGCGGCACCTTCATCCTTTCGTGGATCCTGGCTTTCGGCTCCCTTCTCTTTGGCAGCGGCACCCTTTTCGGCGCCGGTGCGGGCGGCCGTTTCTCCGCGGCTCTTATGTCGTGGATGATCGGCGGCATCGGCCCCTGGGTGACGGCGGCGATTCTCATTGCGGCAGTCATTCTCTGGGGATTTTTTATGAGCGAGCGCTTCTCGGCCTGGCTTCTCGGCGAGGGTACTCAGTCTCCTTCCGAACCGCTAGTTCCCGCGTCTGTCACAGAGCCTGAGAGTGTGGCAGCCACAGTCGAGCCTGAACAGGAAAGTGAAGCGAAACAGCCGAAGACAAAGCCACTCCGTACCCGCGAACCGAAGATTAGCGACAAGCCCAAAGAGGAGCCCAAGGCAGAGGATGAGGGCAGTTTCGACGTGGTCACTGACGAGAGTCTCGACCAGGAAATCCGTAAGCCCCTTCCGCGTATCGAGAACAGGCTGGATCCCCCGGACGGGCTCCCGAAATACAAATTCCCTTCGCTGGACATTCTCGAGGACTATGCCGCCTCGCGCCACGAGGTGAGCCAGGATGAACTGTCCCGCAACAATAACAAGATCAGGGCTACCCTGGCGAGTTACAAGATCCAGGTGAGGGACGTGACGGCGATAGTCGGTCCCACCGTCACCCTTTACAAGGTCTATCCGGCTCCCGGAGTCAAGATTTCCGCCATCAAGCAGCTTCAGGACGATATAGCCATCTCCCTGAATGCCAAGGGCGTGAGGATCACCACCTTGAGCGATTCCGTAGGTATAGAGGTCGCCAATGACAAACCCTCGATAGTTCCGCTCAAACAGCTGCTGAACAATGACGCTTTCAGGAACTCCAAGGCTGAGCTTCCGGTTGCCATAGGCTATACCATCTCGCAGCAGGTCAAGGTCTTCGACCTGGCCGACGCTCCGCACCTTCTGGTGGCCGGCGCCACCAAGCAGGGTAAGTCCGTGGGACTCAATGTGATAGTCTCATCCTTGCTGTATGCCAAGCATCCTTCGGAGCTGAAGTTTGTCTTCATCGACCCCAAGATGGTGGAGTTCTCGGCCTACGGCAAGCTGATCAACCACTATCTGGCTGTCCTGCCGACATCCGCCGATGCCGAGGAAGAGAAGGCCCAGGCCATAGTGAAGAACGCCAAGAGCGCCTCCCAGATACTCCAGTCCCTCTGCGTGGAGATGGACGAGCGTTACAAACTGCTCTCCGATGCGATGGTCAACAACATCAAGCTCTACAACGAGAAGTACAAGGACCGTCGCCTGCGTCCCGACGAGGGCCACCATTTCCTGCCCTACATCGTCGTGGTCATAGATGAGTATGCCGACCTCACTATGTCCGTCGGCGCGGGACCTGAGTCCAAGGCTATGGCCCGCAGCATCACCACCTCGGTAATTCGTCTTGCCCAGAAGGGCCGTGCCGCCGGACTCCACGTGATCCTGGCCACACAGCGTCCTACCGTGGATGTGATTACCGGCCTGATCAAGGCCAACTTCCCGATGCGTATCGCTTTCCGCGTCACCTCACGCATCGATTCCTCCACCATCCTCGACCAGCCCGGAGCCGACAAGCTTATTGGCCGCGGAGATATGCTGCTGTACAGCGGCGTGGAAATGGAGCGCATCCAGTGCGCCCTCATCGGAAATGACGAAATCGCGGCTTTGACGGATTCCATAGGCTCGCAGATCGGCTTCCAGAAGTCCTACAACACGCCTTACTATCTGCCCGAACCTCCGAAAGAGGAGGGCGAAGGAGGCGGAGAAGGCGGTATGGTGGATATGCGCGCCCTGGACGAACGCTTCGAGGAAGCGGCCAGGATGGTCGTCCAGAATCAGCGGGGTTCCACCTCTGACCTTCAGCGTCGTCTCGGAATGGGCTATGCCAAGGCCGGCCGCGTAATGGACCAGCTTGAGGCCGCCGGCATAGTCGGCCCTCAGAACGGAGCCAAGCCCCGTGAGGTCCTGGTGAAGGACTTCGCTGAACTCGACAGCATTCTGGCACATTTTATGGAAAAAGAGTAGTATGCGAAAACTGCTTCTCACTCTCTTGGCTTCAGTATTGTCGCTGACCGCCTTTTCCGGGGGAATACCTCTTCTTGACAAAGTCGAGGGCCATCGTGTCGTATTCCACTATACCTACCTCCTTTCCAGGGACGGCAAGCCTATGGAAGCCGTGACCGACGGCGATGTAGTGGTCGAGGACAAATGCATATCGTATGCAGGGGCTCGGCCTTGAGGTGATAAGCGACGGCGCCACCCGCTGGTCCAAGGACCCGGAGGCGGAAGAAGTTGTAATAGAGAAGGTTGAGAAGGAGGATCTCTTTACCAATCCGGCCCTTTTCATACGTTCTTACCGTCAGTATATGGACAAGCTGAAGGTCAACAGCTCTTCTTCCGACGCCCTTGACGTGACGCTTACCCTTGACGAGAATACCCGTGCCCGCTTTGTCCTTACCGGCATAAAGTTCCTCGAAAAGCAAGGAAAAAGCGACTTCGTGCTGGACACAAAGTCGCTTGGTAAATCCTATGTAATAACCGATCTCCGCTAGCGGACGCAGCGCACCGAGAGCGCCAGGGACTTCTTGTCCGCTTTCTGCGAGAAGATTTCGCTCTGATTCACGTTCAGATAATAGTAGACGGCCATTTCGGCGTCGTCCTCCGCCGCCGTGGAAGTCCAGAATGCGGCATATTCGTTGAGGCCGTTGTAGCTGTTGCCGGCCCCCTTGCTGACATAGCCTGAAGGGATGGCTGAGAAGCCGGAGGCGTTGTCAATTTCCACTCCCGGAGTGAAGGTCCACATAAGCTTCCCATTGAAACTGGCATTGGCCATCAGGGCTCCGGCCCGGCCTTCAAAGGCATCGGCAAGGGCTTTGAACTCATCTGCGGAAGGTAGCCTCCATCCCTCAGGACAGGCAGCGTTGGCCTCTTCCCAGCTGTAGAATTTGCCCAGCACGGTCGCGGTGACCGCGGCATTGGCGTAGCACAGGCCGGAATTGGGATTTGCGAGGTTGTTCCTGAACCAGTCTTTCCCTGCGATCTGTTTGTAATAGTAATCCACTCCGTCGGCGCTGATGTGCTCATCCTCAGCCTCGATTCCCGTCCCGTTCAGGCTCTTTCCGAGGGCGGGGTCGATGATGGATATGACTTTCGAGGCCGTGCTGCTGTAGTAGGACGAACTGCGGGAGAAGGCTACGAGATTGATGGTGAAATTGCCCGTCTCGGTGGGCGTGAAGGTATAGGTGTTCACCGTGTCCCTCTTTCCGTTGTCGACCTGCCAGTAGAATCCCACCTCGTTCTTCGCCAATGCATCTCCGTTGGACGCTGCGATCTCTCCTCCGGCTTTCAGCGTGAAACTCTCTCCCACGGCACCGAAAGGTGCAATCGTGAATGAAGCGCCGTAGAGGCTGGGCTTTATTGTTGCGGAACTGTCGTCATCTTTCTTGCAGGCGACGTTTGAAAGCGCGGCAAGGAAAAGGGCGAAACAGATAAGTCTTGATTTCATATCAGTCATATTATTCTGCGAATATCGTAAAAAATCTTGTATTTTTGTACAAATCTTTTGCCAGTATGAGAAAAACCTTCGCTTTTTTGCTCTTTGTCTCCCTGCTTTTTTCCTGCAGCGAAAGGGACCGTTATATCCGCATCACCGGCTATGCCCAGGGCGGCACATACGGCGTCAGCTGCAATCTCAAGGGGGTGAAAGCCACTCCGGCTGAAATCCAGGACAGCATAGATTCCATCCTTCACCTGATAGACACTACGCTTTCTGGCTATAACAAAGGCTCACTCCTGTCGCGTTTCAATGCAGGCGAGGCAATCCGTCCGAACAGGCTCTTCCTGGATATGTACCGCATCTCTTACCAGTGGTTCGTGCGTTCCGGGGGATACCTGGACTTTGCCGCGGGACCGCTTTACGATGCCTGGGGTTTCGGCTTCAAAAGCGGGGAAATGCCCTCCGAAGAGAAGATAGGCGAGATTGTGGCCTCCTGCGGGATGAAACTGCTCCCGGACAGCCTGAGTCTTGTCGAAGGGCTTGTGGATCCCTCCGCCTTGGGCTTCCCGAAGCTGAATTACAATGCCATAGCCCAGGGCTACAGCTGCGACCTTGTGGCCGCCTATCTTCACTCGATCGGAGTCAAGGATATGCTGGTGGATATCGGCGAGATCTACTGCGAGGGCCTGAATCCTTCCGGAAAGCCCTGGAGCATAGGAATCGACCGGCCCGTGGACGGAAACGACAGCCCCGGGAAGGATATGAGCGCCGTCTGGCTCTCTTCTGGCAAGGCGGAAGGGGTGGTGACCTCCGGCAATTACCGTAAATTCTATATCCGCGACGGGAAGAAATATGCCCATACCATAGACCCGCTCTCCGGCTATCCTGTGGACCATAACCTCTTGAGCGCCACCATCGTAGCCCCCGACGCAGCCTCTGCCGACGCACTCGCGACCTGGTGTATGGTCATAGGCCTCGACGCCGCCCGCGAACTCATACTTGCCGACGACTCCCTCGAAGGCTATCTGGTCTCGGCCGGCGAGGACGGGGCGATGGAAGAATGGGCGTCTCCGGGCTTCAGCCTTAAGCCTACATCCCGCTGATTATCTGCAGGACCCATAGGAGGCTGCTGCAGAGCCAGTCTGTGGCATCCAGAATCAGCGCGGGGCAGGGGAAGATGGCGCTCCAACTCAGACAAAGTACAGCCGAACCGATCACAAGCGAGGTGAGCGGCAGGGCCAGCAGGTTAGTCAGCAGGAAATGCCGCGGAAAACTGTGGAAATAGTACCACGAGAGGGGAGCGGTGAAAAGCTGGCAGGAAATCGTGAGGGCCGCGCTTTTCCATATCCATCTCAAGGGATCGTGCCGGATGCCGTCCGGGTAGAGCCTCTCCAGTGAAGGATAGATCAGGAAGATGCCTGCCATAGCCAGGTAGGACAGCTGGAATCCGACGCTGCGGATTGCTTCCGGATCCAGTATGAGCTGGGCGAAAAGGGCGAGGCAGAGCACTCTGGAGGCCTTTCTTTCTCTCCCGGCAAGCCTCAGGCTCTCTCCTATGAAGATGAAGAGGAAGGCCCTCACTATGGACGGAGAGGCTCCAGTCATAAGGGTGAAGAAACCGGAGAGGGAGACTATGACCGCATAGCGCAGCCTTCTTGCAAAGGGGGAGCGTCCGAGCGGGTAGCTCAGTTTGTCGAATATCAGATAGATTATGCCCATATGAAGGCCGGAAAGGGCGAGCAGGTGAGAGGCTCCGCTTGAGCGGAAAACGGCGACCGTCTCGCGTGAAAGGCCGCTTCTGTCGCCGCTGAGAAAGGCCTTGAGCAGGGGAGCCGTACTCTCCGAGCGGAAGGGGAGGCCGTCTATATGGGCACGGAGTCTTTCGACGGCCCTGGCGGATAGTTCTTCCAGGGCCGAGCTGCAATGGACGTAGTCGAAAGAGGAAAGCAGGCTGCAGAACATCCCGAGGGCGAAAAAGCAGGTAAAGAGGAGGGGAATGAGCCGCGCCTCAGCGAAACTTGCAATCCTTTCGCGGAATACGAAAGGAAGGCCGAGAAGCAGCAGAAGAATCGACGATAACGCCGCCGCACCAACGCCCGGGACCATTCCTGCAAGGACTGTCCCGGCCGCGACTCCAATCGTGAAGAGGATTGTGAACGCCTCGATATTACCCACCCCGGCCATTTCGTTACAATCAATATGCGAAAATACTGAATATTTTGTTAATTTTGCATAATTGTTTTGTCAAATACAATAACCAATTATAGTAATGATAATTTTAGTAATCAATTGCGGCAGCTCTTCCATCAAGTATCAGCTTCTTGATATGAAGAGCGATGACCAGTTCAATGTCATAGCAAAGGGTATCGCGGAGAAGATCGGTCTCCCTTCAGGTATCCTCCAGTACGCTCCAACGGGAAAGGAAAAAATCGTCACGGACGTCCCCATTCCTGACCATAAAGTCGGTATGCAGCTGATTCTCAAGGCCCTCACCGACAAGGAAACGGGTGTCCTCGATTCTCTGGAGAGCATCGATGCGGTCGGTCACCGTATCGTCCAGGGCGGCGATTTCTTCAGCGGCTCCGTCCTCGTCAATGACGACGTCCTTGAAAAGATCGCCTTCTGCTCTGATTTCGCTCCGCTTCACAATCCTGCCCATCTTCTCGGCATCCACGCTATGCAGGAAGTGCTTCCGAGTGTGCCTCAGGTCGTGACCTTCGACACCGCCTTCCATCAGACTATGCCGTCCTATGCCTATATGTACGGCCTTCCTTATGAGTATTATGAGAAATACCGCGTGCGCCGTTACGGAGCCCACGGCACTTCCCACCAGTTCGTGGCCGGAGTCGGCGCCGCCCTTGCCGGACTCGATGTAAAGAGTTCAAAGATAATTACCTGCCATCTCGGTGCCGGCAGTTCCATCTGCGCCATCCAGAACGGAAAGTGCGTGGATACATCGATGGGCTTCTCCCCGCTCGAGGGTATGATAATGGGCACCCGCGTCGGTAATATCGACGCCAACGCCGTCATCTACCTGGAGAATAAACTCGGCGTCACTCCCGACGAGATGTCAGTCATCCTGAACCGCAAGTCCGGCTTCCTCGGCCTGTCACAGTACAGCTCCGACGCCCGCGAACTGAATGAAAAGGCCAACAGCGGCGATCCCAAGGCCAAACTCGTCTTCAAGAAGTTCACCTACGACATCATCAAGAACATAGGCTCCTATGTGGCGGCGATGAACGGCGTGGACCTCATCGTCTTCACCGGCGGTATCGGCGAGCACAACAGCCGTCTGCGCCGCCGCGTCCTCGAGAACTTCTCCTATCTCGGCCTCAAGGTGGATTACGAAGCCAACACCGCTTCTGGAGAGGATGCGATTATCACTACGGAGGATTCCGCAGTCAAGGCTGCGCTTATCTGCACCAACGAAGAGCTTGTAATCGCCCGTGACACTATGCACATTGTGCTTGACAAACAGTAATTTACATATATGATTAAGAGTTTCAACGACCTTTCCGCCGAGCTCAAGGCGAAAAGAATCTGCAAAAAGATGGTGGCAGCCTGGGCTGTCGATGAGCACACTATCGAGGCTGCTTCCCTGGCGAGCGACGCCGGTTTCATCAAGGCCACGCTTGTCGGTGACGCCGACCTTATCGGCAAAGTCTGCGCCGACAACAATATCGACATCGCCAAATTCGAGATTGTGGACATCAAGGATGAGCTCAAGGCTGTCAACGAGGCCGTTCGTATGGTCCACGACAAGGAAGGGGATATCCTGATGAAGGGCCTCTGCTCGACCGACAAGTTCCTCCGCGCAATCCTCAACAAGGAGTGCGGACTTCTTCCTCCCAAGGGAGTGCTCAGCCACGTCGGTATCATCGAGAACCCGAATTACCACAAGCTCATTTTCATCACCGATATGGCCGTGATTCCGGCTCCGGATTTCCGCCAGAAGGTGAAACTCGCCGGCTATGTGACCACAGTGGCCCGTTCCTTCGGCATCGCCAAGCCTAAGATCGCCTTCATCGCCGCTTCCGAGCAGATGCTCGACAGTATGCCTGCCTGCATCGAGGGGGCAATGCTTGCCAAGATGTGCGAGCGCGGCCAGATCAAGGCCTGCATCGGTGACGGCCCTCTGGCTCTCGACGTAGCCATAGACGAGGAGTCAGTGCAGATCAAGAAGCTTGTCAGCCCTGTCGCCGGGGACGCAGACTGCCTGCTTTTCCCGAACATCGAGTCTGCCAATGTCTTCTGGAAGACCAATTCGAAGCTGGCGAAGGGCGTGCGTCAGGCCGGTTTCCTCGTAGGAACCACCGCCCCCTGCGTGCTCGCAAGCCGCGCCGATTCAGTGGACGTGAAGCTCAATTCCATCGCTTCCGCCGTAATGAGCGTCAAGTAGTTAAAGCTCGAATAGATTCTGCTTTGGGAGCCTGCCGGAAAAGCGGGCTCTCAATTTTTTGAACAGTCCGGCGATGTTCTTGGCGAAACGGTATCCCCTCCAGGAAGAAGTGTTGGTGACCATAATCCAGCATTCTCCGTCGGGATATAGCCTGATCAGGGCGCAAGTCCCTGAAAATGAGCCGGTGCGTGTCCATCGGCCTTCTTCGTTGCACTCCACCCATCCGAGAGGGTAGATGTCCAGGGAAAAGCCTGAAGTCATCAGGTCCACGCTTTCTCTGGATATTATGTCCTTCACCTCGGGACGGGCGTCTATCGAGGCTACAAAGCGGGCAAGTTCCACCGTGGATCCGACCCAGGCTCCGGCCCCGGAAAGGGCGCGTATGTCGTTGCCGCCGTAACAGCGGACCACCGAGTCTGGCTTGTCTATCGCCGGGACAAGTTCGTCATTGGGCTGGACATAATACTTGCTTTCTCCCTTCAGCCTGTCTTTCTCGTAGTTCCCGGCCAGGTGGAAGTCCGTACAGCCGGCTTTTTGCAGGACTTCTTTCTGGATGTACTCTTCATATGGGAGCCCGCTGACTTTCTCAATGCACTGTGACAGAAGAAGATAGCCGAAGTTCGAATACATCTGTCCGCTGCCGGGAGTGAAGCTGAGCTTGCGTTTCAGGAGGTTCTCCGTTATCTGCTCTCCAGTCGGCGGCTCTTCCAGTCCCCAGAGGTACATCATAGTCTTTGTCTGGAAGAGAGGGTCGCCTCCGCGTATGGAAAAGCCTCCCTGGTGCCGGAGCAGATGTTCTATAGATATCAGATTGTAATTCTTGTCCTTGTAAGAGTAGTCCGAAAGGATTCCGTCAGGCCCGAAAACGGGAGTCTGAAGCGTCAGAAGGCTGTCTTCAAGCATCCTGACTATTCCAGTCGCAGTAATTAGTTTGGACACCGACGCGAGGCGGAGTTTCGTTCCCGGCTGCATAGGCTTCCCGGCCTCTTTGTCCGCCCAGCCGTAGCCTTTGGCATAGACCAGGGAATCGCCCCGCATTATGGCGAGCGAGGCCCCTTCAATCAGCCATTGCTGCAGGAAACTGTCCACGGCGTGGTCCAGTCGCTTCAGCTCGGGGAAGTCGGAATTCTCGTTGCTTATCCTCTCGTTGATTGTCGGGAGATGCTGCTCCCCGCCGTCTCCGTGCGAGCCGCAGGCGGCTGTTGCAGCACAGACCGCAATGAGGATGCTAATGGATAATGCCCGCACGCCGTCCGAATTCTATTATGAAATCCGCAGTCCCTTCGATGCCCAGGATGGAACTGTCCACGCAGAGGTCGTAATTGGAGGCCACTCCCCAGGAGCCGAAGGTATAGTAATTATAATAGGTCTCGCGGGTGCGGTCCTTGCGCTTCATAAGGGACTCGGCCTCGCCCAGGCTCAGACCTTCATTTTTGGCCAGCCTTTCGATTCTCCACTGCTCCGGTGCGCATACAAATACGTCCAGGCATCTGCGCTCCCTCAGGATGTAGTCCGAGCAGCGTCCGATGATTATGGCGTCGCCCTTGTCGGCTATGCTGCGTATGACTTCACTCTGGATCTTGAACATCATATTGTCATTGACATAGCCGGAACCCTCTCCGAAACTGGGTCGCCCGGAGGAGAAGAAACTGGAAAGCGAGAAGATGCTCGGCTTTTCCTCTCCCTGGGCGAAGACGCTGCGGGAGTAGCCGTTTTCTTCGGCGTATCGGGATATCAGTTCGTTGTCATAAACCGCAATTCCGAGTTTTTCCCCGACAGCCTTTGCGACGAATCCGCCGCCGCTGCCGAAACTTCTTCCGATGTTGATGATTGTATGATCCATAGAAACTAGATTTGACTGCCAAGTATTGCCGGGTCATCGCCATCCTTCAGGACGGAAAGCTTGCGGATGAGCCCTATGGCCATCACGCCGGTAATAAGCGCCGCGAGCGTGTCTGAAATAGGGAAACTGTACCATACACCGGTCTCGCTCTCAAGCACTTCCGGGAGAATGTAGATGCAGGGCAGCAGGAAGAGAAGCTGTCGTGAAAGACTGAGGAATATGGATTTTCTGACCATCCCGAGGCATTGGAATAGGTTGGTCGTGACCATCTGGAAGCCCACTATGGGGAATACGATGTTCATAAGCCTCAGTCCGCGTTCAGCCTTGCCGTGGAGAGTGGGGTCGCTCGTAAACATAGACACGGCGGGGGAGGGCAGAAACTCGGAAACGACGAAGCCGACCACACAGACGACCGTCGCCCAGACGGCTGTCTTGACATAGACTTCCTTGACCCTTCCGTATTGCCTGGCGCCGTAATTATATCCGGCTATGGGCTGCATTCCCTGGTTGAAGCCGAACACGACCATCACGAAGAAAAAGCACAGCCGGTTTACTATTCCATAGGCTCCGAGAGAGAGGTCGCCGCCCCATTTTACGAGTTGCTGGTTTATGAACAGCACGATAATGCAGCTTGCGAGATTCATCAGGAAGGGGCCCATACCTATGGCAAGGGAATCCTTCGCAATCCTCCAGTCCACGCGGAATATCTTCATAGAGCGGGGAAGGTGCAGGAACTTCTTCTGGTCCAGGAAGAAGTACATCGTATAGCATAGCGACATACTCTGGCAGAGGACAGTCGCGAGGGCCGCGCCCTGTATGCCCATCCCGAGAGTGTAGATGAAAATAGGGTCGAGTATGGCGTTTGAGACAACCGTGAACAGGGTCAGGCCCATCGCCAGCCGTGGATTCCCCGACGAGCGTATTATCGAGTTAAGGCCGAAATAGAGGTGGGTTACGGCATTGCCTATGGCTATTATGGCCATATACTCCCGAGCAAAAGGCAGAGTCGCGTCGCTGGCGCCGAAAAAGCGCAGTATCGGGTCCATCCATACCAGGGTGACAAAGGTGAAGACGATGCCGGTAAGAATGTTCAGCGTGACATCGTTTGCAAGTACCTTGTTGGCAATGCTGTAATTCTTCTGTCCAAGAAGCACTGAAATCATTGTCGCGGCTCCCACTCCGACCAGCGTCCCGAAGGCCGTGGAGATGTTCATCAGGGGGAAGGTGACCGCTAGGCCTGAGATTGCCAGCGAACCGACTTCAGGGATATGACCGATGAAGATGGAGTCCACCATGTTGTAAAGCGAAGACGCCGTCATCGCAATGATGCCGGGGATGGCGTATTCGCGGAGGAGGCGGCCTACAGGCTTGGTTCCGAGTTCGGTCGGAATGCTGCCCGCACTCATGGCTTGTCTACGATTTCAATGTCGAAGTGAAGGGGAGCATAGCCGGGAATGCGTGTCCCGGAACCCGAGGAGGAATAGCCGTAGGTGGAAGTGAAGACCACGCTGGCTTTCTCGTGGGGGTGCATCAGATAGAGGGCGGCCTGGAAACCTTTTATCAGGTTTGTCGAACCGGACATAGACAGGTCCGTGTAGAGCGAGCCCCATTTTACGGGGACGGGCGCGTAGGTTTTGGACTTGTCGTAGATGTTGTTCTCGGCGGCGATTTCCGCTACGGTCGTGTCGAATACCTGTCCGTTCAGGAGTCTGCCCGTATAGTTGATGTATACGGTAGTGTCTGTGGGCATAGTTATGTTCTCTCCTGGGCTTCTTTGGAGGAAGAGAAACTGGTCGAGGTCGAATTCCGCATCTTTTGGACTTGAGCCGATCGCTCCCGGCAGATTCTTGTCGGCATAGTCCTTTATCTGCTCCTTCTCCCATTCGGAGATGTCTTTGCACTGCCCGTGGTAGATGATGGTATAGAGTCCGGGATCGTTGTCGCTTTCGTTGGCAAAGTATTCCTCGGAGCTGCCAAAGCGGCTGAAAGTCATCAGCCAGGAAGGAATAACCGCGGTCCTGCGTCCTCCCTCTTTCATCCCGCCGAGCATCATATCAAATCCGGCATAGCTTGATCCTTCACCGATCGCAAGCGCCCTCGGACCGTAATAATCGGCTTCGGAGAAATCTTTCCCCAGGAGCTGCATCGCCATCTGCTCGTCGCTGTTTGAAAGGACGGTCCCGTCAAGCCGGCGGACTATGGTGTTCACAAAGACATATCCGCTGCCCGACGCGTCATATTCAGCTCCGTCTCCGGGAATGTCTTCGAGGATATAGCATCCATTTTCTTTTTTCGCGTCCGGATAACGCTTTATCCAGTCCTCGAGATATTGCCTTTTCTGCTCGTTCAAGGGGACGTCAGCCGTCTTTGCGCAGGAAGAGAGGATGGCCAGGATTCCAAATAAACAAATATGCAGTCTTTTCATAATCATTCGTTGTCAAAACTGTTTACCCAAACGTGGAAGGCAAGCGCGGAGCGTGGGGGAACCGTGCCTTTTTTCTTCGCTCCGAAGCCGTATTTCCCGGAGAAGAGGATTATGCATTCGTCCTGGTTCTGGACGCCCACAAGCCCGTTTCTGAGCCCTTCTATCAAGTCGTCGTCGAGACTCAGCGTCTCTATGTGGAACTGGGATTCGTCCGAAAGGGCCCATCCGGCGCTTTCCGCTGCCTCTTTCCGGTTTGTGGCGAACATATTGGCCGAACTCAGGGAAGTCCCGCTGAGGGTATATCCGGCATAGTAGAAAGAGACGGTGCCTCCGGCGCGGAGGGAATCGGCGCCTTCCACTCCTTTGTACATCGTGTCGTGCAGCGTGATCCGGACGGAGCCTCCGTTGTAAGTGACCGTAGCGTCCGGGTCGGCTTTCAACTGGGCCTCGACGAAATTGCTTATGGTCGTTTCCTGCCTGTCATAGATACTCTGCACCGACTGCTTGTCGCAGGAGGAGAGCAGCGCAATGACAGCCGCTGCGATTATGACTCTACGCTCTTTCATCCGAAATACTCGTTGGTTATTCTCTCCAGGAATGCTCCTGCGTCGGCGGGAGAGGGGATGTCGCCGGGATAGAACAGTTTGCCGCCGGCGGCGTTTTCGTGCCCGCCTCCGTGGAAATACTTTACGGCCAGTTTCTGGGCCGAGGTCCCTTTCTTGGAACGGATGGACACGCGGAAAAGACCGTTCTCTTCTTTCAGGAATATGCTCATCCTGACTTTTTTTATGGCCAGAGGCACATTCACCAGGCTTTCCGTCTCTCCTTCCTTCACGTCGAAGCGCTTGAGTACAGCCTTGTCCGCTATGATGTATGCCACGCCTTTGTCGGTAATGCTCATCCCCTCGTTCTGAAGGAAGCCCATCACCCTCACGCGGTTCTCCCTGTAGCGGTGGTAGAGTTCGTCCAGCAGCGAATCCCTGTCCACACCAGCTTCCAGCAGGGCGGAGGCCATACGCAGGGTCGACGGATAAACCGAATTGGCGAAGTTGTTGGTATCCGTGGTCATCCCGGCCATCAGGCTCCTGGCGCAGGCGGAAGGCAGTTTGCGCGCATCTCCCTTGATGTCGTCCATCTCAAGCAGGATGTAGAACAGAAGCTCGCAGGTGGAGGAGATATCCTCCGTGGAAAACACCAGGTCGAAGAAGTCTCTTTCCGGATCTATGTGATGGTCGATCAAGACTTTGACCGCTTTGCTCTCGCAGAGCGGCCCATTGAGTTGTTCCGTGCGTGAAAATCCGTTGCAGTCCAGCAGGATGATGACATCGGAATGGGAAATCCTCTGTAGGGCGGCCTGCGGGTCGGAGTCGGCGAAGATGAAATCGCCTCCGTTGCACAGGAAACTCAGGGAGGCCGGAGCTGCATCGCTGAAAATGGCGAGCGCGTCGGCTCCTCTCTTTTCTTTAAGGTAGGAGACCAGCGCGCCGGTCGAACCCAGTGCATCTCCGTCAGGATGAGTGTGCGCCAGAATGCTTATTCTGCCACCGCCGGCGAATATTGCACTGAGGCGTCCGACAGATTCCGGAAGTATGCAGTCAATTGAGGACATACTCGTTCGTGATGCCGTTGAACTCTTCCAGCAACATATTCTTAAGCTGCCCTCCCTTGTAGGTCAGGACAAGCTTCGAATAACCCTTGGCCGCCTTTTTGTTGGCCGTGATGGTAACTGTCTTGACCCCGCCCTTCTGGACCTCGCTGATGCTGGCGTCCATATCCGTGGCGATGGCCTTGTAATTGCCTGTCAGGCTGTTCAGCAAGGTGTTGCGCTGGGCGCGGGCGAGGGGATTGCTGCTTGTGTCGAGTTCCGCCGCAGTGCCTCGAAGGTCAAAGCGGATCAGCGGACCGTCGATAATGAAAAAGTCGCCGTCCGGCTTGCTGTATTGCATTACGAGCTGGTCCGGAGCGGTGAAACTGTATGTTCCCTCGGAAACTATCTTTTTCCCCGAGGCTTTGATTGTCTTGGTCTGAGTGAAATTGTTCCCGGCCAGGGCGTTGAGTCCGGCGAGAAACAGAGTAAAAAGTATAGCTATTCTCTTCATATTTACAAAAGTACAAGTTTTTTTGCTAATTATTTTTACTTGTGCAGTGTTTTGGTACAATCGGAGCCTAACTTTGCAGCAGAAATCAAAAACAGTGCGTTATGAAAAAGAACGATTTCAATATGGAAAAGCTTGGCGAGTTCATTTCTTCCGATTCTTTCGCTACCCTCAAGGGCCTTATCGAGGACCTCGATCTTGAATTCGAAGAAGTTACGGCTCTTTGAGTTCCACCACGGTGCTTTCCTTGTCCGGGGAAAGACCCACGCGGAGCATCCTGCACTCGCTCGGCTTCTTCCCTCTCGAGAGAAGGATCCGGTCCGAAATGATGAACTCTGAAACGGGGTCTTCTATCAGCTGGGTGATGGCCCGTTTCAAGGGTCTGGCACCATAGGCGGGGTCATAGCCGCTGTCGGCGACAAGTCGCTTGGCCGCGGGGGTGACGTTGAGTTTGTATCCCGCCTCCAACGCTCTCTCTCTCAGGTCTTTGAGTTCTATGTCTATAATCTGTTCTATTTCTTTGTAGCCTAGGGAATTGAAGTAGACCTGCGCATCCACGCGGTTGATGAATTCGGGCGGGAATGCCTTTTTGACCGCCTTCTCGAGGATGCTGCGCCTGTCTTTCGATATGTCTTTCCCGGCAGTCTCGAAGCCGATTCCCTTTCCGTGCTGTTCAATCTCCCGGCTGCCCACGTTCGAGGTCATAATTACGATTGTGTTCTTGAAATCTACGGTCCGTCCGACGGAATCGGTCAGCCGTCCTTCATCCAGAACCTGCAGCAGCAGGTTGAAGATGTCCGGATGGGCCTTCTCTATCTCATCGAGCAGCACGACGCAGTAGGGCTTCTGCCTCACCCTTTCCGAGAGCTGTCCGCCTTCTTCGTAGCCGACATAGCCCGGAGGCGCGCCGATAAGCCGTGATACGGAGAATTTCTCCATATATTCGCTCATATCTATCCTTACGATATTATCCTCGCTGTCGAAAAGATATTCGGCAAGGGAGCGGGCAAGCTGGGTTTTCCCGACTCCGGTGGCCCCGAAGAAAAGGAAGGTGCCGATGGGACGGTGAGGATCCTTGAGGCCTGCCCTGTTGCGCTGGATCGCCCTTACCACGGCATCTATGGCTTCATCCTGGCCGATAATCCTGCGCCTGAGGCGTTCCCTCATCTTCAGTATACGGTTGCCTTCCGATTCGGCCACCTTGTTCACCGGGATGCCGGTCATCTTGGAGACCACCGAGGCTATGTCCTCGGCATCGACGGTCTTCTCCCGTCCGCGTTTCTTGGCGAGCGACAGCCTCACCATCGAACCGGCCTCGTCGAGGGCGTCTATGGCCTTGTCAGGCAGGGACTTGTCAGTGATGTAGCGGTCTGTGAGTCTCACCGCGGCCTCGACCGCGTCATCCGTGTACTGTATCTGATGGAACTGCTCGTAATGGGGCTTCAACTGACGGAGTATCTCGATGGACTGGGGAACGTCGGTCGGCTCGACGACGATTTTCTGGAAACGCCTGTCAAGAGCCCCGTCCTTTTCCACTATCTTGGTGAATTCATCCCTTGTCGTGGCGCCTATGCACTGGAACTCTCCGCGTGCCAGGGCCGGCTTGAGCATATTCGCGGCGTCCAGGCTCCCGGAGGCTCCGCCCGCGCCGACGATAGTATGGAACTCATCTATAAAGAGGATGAGGTCCGGGTTTTCCTGAGCCTCCTTGATTATCGATTTCAAGCGTTTTTCAAAGTCGCCCCTGTACTTGGTCCCGGCCACGACCGAGGCTATGTCAAGAGAGAGGATGCGTTTCTTCGCCAGCACGGGAGAAATGTTCCCTGCAGCTATCCTCAGCGCGATTCCTTCCACTATGGCAGACTTGCCCACGCCGGGCTCGCCTATCAGCATAGGGTTGTTTTTCTTTCGCCGCCCGAGGATTTCGATGACCCTGGCGATCTCCGTGTCGCGGCCCACTACGGGATCCAGTTTCCCTTCCCGCGCGGCCTTCGTCAGGTCGTAGGCATACTCGTCGATGTCCAGTTTCTGCTCAGCTCCCTCTCTGACATCCTGTGCCGGCTGTTCCTCTTCCTGCGTCTTTTCCTCTTTGTCCTTGGGCCTCAGAAGGCCTTCGTCTTCCATATAGGCCAGGAGACGGCCATAATCCACCCCGTGGTTTCGGAGGAAAATCTGTCCATAGCAGTCCGTAGTGCGGCAGAGCGCCAGCAGCAGATGATGGGAATCTGCCGCCGGACTTTTCATCCTTGTAGCTTCCATTACGGTGATACTCAGGACGTTCTGGGCCTGGCGGGAAAAGCTGATGTGCTCGATTTCCTCGTATGGCACGGTCTCGTTGGTGGAGATTCTCTCATCTATGAAAGCCTTGAGTCCGGCGGGCTCGATGCCAAGCGAAAGGAGGCTCCGGAAGGCGTGGTTGTCTTCGTGCCGGATGATGCCGAGCATAAGATGGTCGGGGCCTATTCCGTAGCTGCCGGTACGCATCGCCTCTTCCCGTGCATATCTTATTATTATGTTGAGGTCGTCGGATACCTGGAGTTGTTGCATATAGCTTCTGTTCTGTCTTGCAAAGTTAAACTTTTTCCTATTCAACAACAATCGTGCAAGAAAAGAAAAATTTTTTATTGAAGGGCAGGTTATTTTTACTATATTTGCGTGATATTAAGATGTTTCCGCCTTGTCCTGCAGATTAATGAAATATGAAGCCCCTGCCTGTGAAGTCATCATTGCGGTGACGGAGTTCAACATACTTGAATCAAGTATCGGCGGTACTACAAAGAAACTCGAGTATGAAGATCTATAGGCTGATCATCCTGCTGATTCTTGTGTCGCTCTCGGCTTGCCGGCGTGAGGGAATACCGGAAGTGAACAAGCTTGTGAAGCATAGCTTATATGCTTCCAATCCTTCCGACGAGTCCCTGAAGACCCGTACTCAACTGGATGTAACAGATGACAGGAATGTCCTTTGGACAGCCCGTGAAAAGATTTCAATTTTCTCGGGGGGCGGCAATTACGAGTTTCAAGGCGGCAATGATGATCTGGCCTTTTCAGCCGTTTTCACCGGCGTGGGCCCTGCGGACCTTGGCAACTACATCGCCCTCTATCCCTATAATTCATCGGCCGGCTATGATGGAACATATGTGTCCACTACGCTGACGGCTTACCAGCTGGGAAAGGCCGGCTCTTTTGCCGACGGCTGCCTGATTACCGCCGACGACGCCAGCGGCAATACCATCTCCTTCAACCACGTCTGCAGCGGCCTCCGTTTTATGGTAAGCCGGGACGATATCAAGGCCGTGAGCATCCGCGGCAACAACGGAGAGAAGATTGCCGGGGATTTTCGCTTCCGCTTTACCGCGGAAGATACGCCTGTAGCGGAAGCCGGTACGGAGGAATGCGTAAGCCTAAAGCCGTCGTCCGGAAGCACTTTTGAAGTTGGAACGTATTATTATATTGTCATCCTTCCTGCGGTTTTCTCCAAGGGATTCACCCTTATGGCCGATAGCGGAAGCCAGGTTGGTGAGCTTCGTTTCGACTCCGAAGTCAGCTTCGCTGCGGGCAAGTTCAAGAATATCACAGGGAATCTGGATGAAAGGATGTCGTGGGCTGCGCCTTCGGGCCAGGTCTATTACGGCCAGGAAAACAGTTTCTGCATCCGACCGGGTGAGACCATCAGTTTTGACGTGAATCCCCGGAAGATTTACGGCAGCTGGCAGCGGAGCGGCCTGATTGCATCGGCCTCTGTTCCGGATGAGGCGGAGGTACTGTGGGGCAACGAATCCGTTGCCTCCGCATCGGTCTATGACGGCAAGTTGACCATCACTGCCTCCGGTACGCCCGGCAGCGCGCTGGTGGCCATCAAAAAGAACGGCACTATCCTCTGGTCCTACCTCATTTGGGTAACGGAGTCGGCCCCGGCCGAGACCACCCTTCCCGGAGGCGGAAAAATGCTGCCGCCTCTGGGCGGGAATTGTTACTTCCAGTGGGGAAGGAAAGATCCGCTCCTGTCTTCGGCAAACCACGCTCCCAATCAGGGGACTGAAGGCCTGGCCTATTCCATCGCTCACCCTGCGGAGTTCATTGATGAAGATGGCGTGACTGTAAGTGCAAGAGACTGGTTCAGCGCCGGGGGAAGTGGTCAGGATTCCCATCTTTGGGGAGCCGACGGGGCCAAAACTGTCTGGGATCCCTGTCCGCAAGGCTACAGGGTGCCGTCGGAAGATGAAGTCAATTTTGATTTTAACTTCCTTTCTGACAACTTTGACGAGATGGGTTACATCTCCAATAATGGTCTGTATTCCTATGGCAGGACATACTGGACACGAACTCCTTGGGGAGAATCTGCCTCAGCGCTGGATGATGGAGATTTTACTTATACCAATGTGATCTCGTCCCTAAGCCGAGTGATGGCGGCCCCCGTACGATGCATAAAAGAATAAACGAACAAAAAATAATTAATACTATGAACAAATTTAAATTTATGGCTGCGGCCCTTCTTGTTATTGGTGCTGTCGCAATCGTGTCCTGCGAAAAGAAAAACACGGATCCGGTTGAGAACCCTCACCCGGTTGGAAACTATCCCAATGATGATGTGGAACTTCTTGTAAATCAGATCATAACCCTTGACGAAGAAGGAAAGATTATCCGCACGGAAGGCCTTCAGCTGAATAAGGATTTTCCCGGACAGATTACCTTTGTCGCAGAAGACTTTGAAGCAGCCGAGAAGTTTTTCAGCTCCTTGATTCCGAGCGATGCCGATCATTTCAAAAACGGGGACAATCACATCTGGAACCTCAGGGATACCCTGGGCGTCACCAAGGGAACGGCTACGCTCAAAAAGCTCAGCGGCGCGGAAGATGGCCGGGTAGCCGAGATCGAGATTCCTCTCTGTGCCCGTCCGCTGGAATCCGTCAGCTTCATTCCCAAGAGCAAGATGCCCCTGAACGACGATTATTTTGACATCTCCAACTGCGATGCCCTGGATGATTTTCAGCTCGGCTCTGCTGTTACGCTAGAGAAAGGCAAGCTCCCTGAACTCGCAGTTATGGAGGGGAACGTTTTCAACAGGGGAACCGGAAAATTTGTCGTTCTGCAGACTTATGAACCCGGACAAAGGAACGGTATCCTGGTCAGACTCGAGACCACTAATCATAATTATATAACTAACGGTTCTGATTCCGAAACCCACCGCAAGCGTGCTTCCTACGAGTGGGATCTCAGGAAGATTCATAACGCTTTGACTGACAGGCCTGCGCTCCATAGCGCTCTCAAGGATGCCGGGATGAATGACTGGCAACATCATTTTATGTGCAAGAAAAACAACGGAGATGACAGGGATTACCGCTATCATATCAAAGATGACAAAGGCCTTCAGCAACTTCATTTCTTCGGCAGTTGGTATTATTACGAGGCGTATATGTATTCCTTCCACGTGATACAAAGGTCGTCCGATGGTGAATATGTCGTGGAAATTACTTTTATGTAAAATAAGATGAGATTGCGTCATTTATTTGCATTCGTCTCCATTCTTCTTCTTTTTGCCGCATCCTGCTCGCAGAAAGAATTTGAACCAATGGACGACAGTGTCCGGGAATACAGTCTCGAGCTTACCAATGATGATTACACCGCGACCACCGTACTGGATAAGATCGGCGATACGCAGATCAGCGAGGTGCTTAACCAGCCTTCGTGGGTAAGCGAGATCAAACGTGAGGAGGCTCTGCTGAACGGAAGTATGGTCCTTGATGTCTCGGTGAAGTCCGATTCTTCCCTGGAAGATTTCCGCGAGGCTCGTCTGACCATCAAGATGACAAATGGCGCCACCGCTGTCCTGACGCTCTCCCAGAGGGCCGGACTTCCGGTAGGATTCAACGACGGGGAATCCCCGTCGGTAAACAGGAAGTTCGAAGAATGCTGGTGGAAAGAGAATTTCATCCAGCTTGTCACCTCTGTCCAGACCATCAACGATCGTCCTCAGGCGATCACGGAGGAGACCCCTCTCCCGTGGAACCAGTCCGCTCCCGGACTCCAGCAGAATCTGCCGGACGAAGAGCTGGAGCAAATGATGAACCATAAGGAAAGCTGGCTTATGGCATTCAATACCACCGGCATCAAGACTCCCTCCTGTGTCCATCTGAATTACTTTGGCCTGTACAATATCAACACGGCGACACTTCGCATCTTCTTCTACTGGCCGGAGGAGCTGATTCCCGAGTCCGGAGCCAACGACCATCTGTGGTATGTCAGGTTCAAGGGCTCCCAGGCGGAGCACAACTCCACGCAGTTCGCCGTTCCGATCAACCACGAATTGAAGCGCGGAACAGATGCCTATACTATTTTTGAGAAAAAGGCAGGCACCTACTACACCTCTGCGCTGACTTCAGAGATGTCTCCTGCGAACAATTACGTCATCGTCCCCAAGATTGGCTGGTGGGCCTTCGATTTGGACTTATCTGCTATGCGAAAGGAGTCGTTCTTTGACAATTACCAGCAGATAACCATCGGGATGGATCTCTTTGACCAGCAGAACATCATTCTGAACTCGCTGATCAAGGGTGGTCTGGACGGCACGCTGACCGGCAATCTGGATCTCTCCGCCCTCCTTCCTAAGTCCACGAGTCACGCGGGGAAGATTGTTCCTTCCATTACATCATCGCTGTCTTCTTTTTTGACAAACAAGTTCGTGCTGGATTATTTCTTCGGTGGCGGAGGTGCAGGCGGTGATGTCGGTGGTGGAGCTGGAGGTGATGCCAATGCCGCTCCCAGGAGGGGGCCTAACCGTGTCGTCTCAGCCGGAGTCGGAGTAGCCATGGTTGCCGCCGGTTGCCTGGTTTCCCTGATCGGAAATCTGGTCAAGGCGTATGGGGACGAGGATGCGGAAAAAGATGCCAAGAAAACACTGGGGCAGATGGATGCCAAGATTACCTATGATCTGAACGCGACGATGACCACGGAAGGATTGATAAAATCCCCGCGTTCCCATAAAGTTCCCTCGGTCCGTATACCCATCGACTATTTTAAGAATATCGCCAGCGTGAATACCAAGTCGGGATACGCTGACCTTGAAATCGGGAAAGGCTTCTGGAACATCAGCAATGATCCCGTAGTCTACATTGTCAAAGATGCTTACTGGGCCAACAAAGCGCAGGCGACTTACTACTCCAGAACGCCGATTTCCTGGTACAGATCGGGGCAGGAAAAGGCGGAGTATGACGTCTCGATGTCTCCGCACCTGCTCGGGATGCGGCTGATTTCCTTCTTTGATCCTACTTCCATCGGCGATGTGGTCCTGAACGAAAGCCTTTTCGGTCATCCCAGCAAGATGGCAGTCTCGGTCAGTTACGGTGTTTATCCGAACTCCGATCCCGGTTACACCGACTGGTTCCGTGAGGCGACAACCTTGGAGTATACGCCTCTCACAATCTCTGATGCGCGCAAATCCGGCAAAGTTTCCACCGGAAACGTTCCCGGAGCCGCTGCAGCTCCCTTCAAGGTGTTCAAGCAGCCCTACAACAAAGATTTGTTCAAAGTGGAGCTCGGCAACTACTATCCCGACGACATTGCAACCAGGCTCAGTTCGCAGACTATGGGTGGGGATATCGAACGCCGTTACTATGGCAATTCGCTGTTCTTCTGCAACAAGAACGCGACGTATTCTACGGTGGATAATGTTCAGTATGTCGCCGATCCGCAGATTTTCCTGCCCTTCAACGAGGAGAGGCGCGTGGTTGCGGACCCGGACATCCCGGATATGGTGGTTTCCGTCAACATAACCTTCCTCAGCAAGGGACCGCTGGAAGAGGAGGAGAGTTGGAAAACCTATACGCTCCGTTATATTCCCAAGGTCCAGCTGATTGCCGCAAAGGATGTGAAAGGCATCGCTGACAAGATCGTTGCCAAGGCAAACGGTGGTCTGCCTTCCTATATGAACTATCGTACCGCCCCTGCCCATCAGGAGATTGTCAAGGCATATTCCGATGCAATAAGCACCCAGCTGTCGAAGTAAAGTTGAATCGAAGTAGCGTTATATTGCTCCTCATCCTGGCCGTTTCTGCCTCTTGCGGAAAGACTCAGCCGGATGAGGAGCATTCCCTTCCGCCGCGGGAGCTTACGGTGCTTATCGGCACCGATGGTTTCGGCGACGGAAGCTATAACGACACTATGCTGGAGGGCATCCTGGGCTTCTGCAAGGACCATCCGGA
>CACZDC010000038.1 GCA_902779785.1 uncultured Bacteroidia bacterium | reverse complement strand
TTTGGAAATCTTGGCGGCATATCGTCTTCTCCTTTGCCCATCCTGACTGTCAGGCAGAGCCTGTTCTGCCTGGCAGTCATACTTTTGAGTCTGATTTACAACGGAAACAGGTTCCGGTGCCTGTTCTTTATGAAAGTTCCTGAAAGACCGGTCGAAAATACCGAGCCGCGGCGCGCATTCACAGTCTACAACCATATTGTAAAGGCCTCCGGGACAGGCCTTCGGCCCGATCTGGGCCGCAGCCCGTCTTACAGCCTCCTGGGATATCCCGTGCACGGAAGCGAGAAAAGCGTCCAGCCTTGGGGAACTGTCCCACCAGTAATCTTCATACAAAGCGCCGTCCGGGGTTTCGACGGTAACTTCAAATCCGCTTTCGTAGGAACTCTCCATATGACATACATCCAGGCCATTGCTGTCCCTCACATAGTTGACGCAACTGTTGGCAGAGAGTTCGCCCTCTTCTGAAACGAGACGGAACCCTTTCTCTATCAGGCTTTTCCTTTCCCAGAGGCAGGATTCAAGGGCGAGTCCGCGAAGCTTTTCCAAAGCGTGGTCCCAGGAAGGGTCCCACACTCCTGCCTCTTTCCCGTCCCTTGCGTCCCTTGCAAGACGCTCCGCCTTGGGAAGAGTGCGGAACGGGTCTTTTTCAAGCATCCTGACCATAGAGACGGAATGTTTGATGAAATCCTCCAGAGGGCCTTTTTCCGTGCAGTTCGTGGAAAAAGTTCCATATCGGCCGTCCACAAAAAGGCAAAGCTGAAGGCTGCGGTCAAGTGCGGTCTTCAATTTGTCTATCTTGCCGTTCCGAACCCCAGCCAGCTCCAGATAATTTGTATTCAGGCTGAGCCGCACGGCGTCGGCGCCTTCTTTCCCGGCGCAGAGAAAAGCCCGAGAGAAAAGTTCATCCACCATTTCTTTCGTGTCCATCATTGATCTCCTCCAACTGTCAGTGAATTGATAAGCACCGTGGGAATGCCGCAGGATACGGGCACTTGCTGCTCTTTGCCGCAGGTCCAGGCTCCCGAATCTATTATCAGGTCGTCGGCAACCGCAACTATGTCCTGAAGCGCCCTGGGACCGTTTCCTATAATGTTGACATCCTTTATGGGCATACCCAGACGTCCGTTTTCAATCGTGAATCCGGACTTGACATAGAAGGTGAAATCGCCCTTCCCGATCTGGACCTGTCCGTTTGAAAAATCCTCGACGAAAATGCCCTGGCTCACTTCTGAAATAAGGTCGGCGGCCTTTGCCGTGCCGCTCTCCATATAGGTTGTCCTCATACGCGGGATTGGAGCATAGCGGAAGGATTCCCTGCGCCCGTTTCCTGTCGGAGCCACTCCATAATGACGGGCGCTGATCCTGTCGTGAAGATAAGAAGTCAGCCTTCCGTCCTCCACCATATAGGTTTTCTGTCCGCTCACCCCTTCGTCGTCGAAATTGATCGACCCGCGCACGCCTTTCAGCGTTCCGTCGTCGACGATGTTGATTCCCTTCCGGCATATCATCTTGCCCATCTTGTCGGCAAACACCGAGGTCCCCTTGCGGTTGAAATCGGCCTCGAAGGCGTGTCCCATCGCTTCGTGGAGCAAGATGCCGGAAGCGCCGGCCGCCATCACGACTTTCATCTTTCCTCCCTTGGGACGCTTGGCTTCAAAGGCTTCGTCCACCCCGGAGGTGACGGCCGACGCGATTTCGTCTGACAGCGCCTTGCCGAGCATTTCGGCCCCGCAGCGGAAACTCCGGGAGGCAGATTTGTTCTCGATCTGTTTACCCTTGGCGTAGATTACTGAAACAGAGATACTTCCGAGCGGACGGCTGTCATACTTGAGTTCGTCGAGAGAATTGTACATCAGTATGTCTGAAACCGTCCAGATAAGGCTCAGGATAACTTTCACGATCCTTTCGTCCCTTCGCCGGATATCCGAATCCAGCCCTCTCATAAAGTCCAGAAAAACGCTGGTCTCGCTTTCTTCCCAGGGTATCGTGGCCGGATAGCGGTCTGCCGCGGGATTCGGCTTTCCTTTGCTTGCCGCCCGGGTCGCGTTTTCGACGGGTGCCGGGCTTCCGCCGTGACCGATCAGCGCCGCTTCACGGGCGGCCCTGAGCATATCATCCAGCTCCGTGCTTTCGCTGTAGCAGTAGCCGGTTGCGTCTGAGGCCAGCGCCCTTATTCCTACGCCGAAATCGATATGGCTTCCACCCGTGGTGACCGCACCGTCACGCAGGACAAGATGAGAGTAGGAGGTGTTCTCGAAATACAGGTCGGCGTAGTCGGCCCCATCCTTCATCGCCTCGGAGACAAGGCGTCGGAGGATGTTGCGGTCTACGTGGAAAAGATCCAGATAATATTGTTCAGTCAGAATCATTCTCGCTTTTTATGAAAGCCGGGATACCGTCCTGTGCTATAGGGGCGTGCGCTATCGCCGTAGCGACCTGTTCGGCGAAGTCCATCACCCGCACAGGCTGTTCGGGAGTATCCGTCAGGGATGCGTGGATTTTGTTGTAGAGATGCGTCTCACGGATCTGCATCCCCTTTTTGCTGCCTTCCGCCACTACCTTGAAGGGAGGGGTGGAATTGTCGGCCAGGATCCATTTGTCGCAGACCGGCATATATACGTTGAAGAAGTAATTCAGACCGAGATTGTAACGTCGTCGGATCGTGTCTTCCGGGATATTGTGTCCGCCCGCCGCCACTCTCTTGGCAACGCGTTCCACGGCCATATCGGGAGAGTTGAGCCAGAAATAGATGACGGTCACGAAATAGCCTTTGTCCTGGGCGCTCCTGACCATTTTGACCAGGGACCTGGTGGCAAGGGTGGTTTCCAGACAGAAGTCGGACCTGCGGTCGAAAAGATACTCGATCTTTTTCAGCATATAGCGGCTGGCCATTATGTAGGCGCTCTCCGGAGCGAAGGGCGAAAGGCTCTTTGCGAACTCGTCGGAATTGACGAATTCGCTGCAGTCCAGCAGTTCCGGGAGGAGCGTGTAGGACGCGGTGGTCTTCCCGGAACCGTTGCAGCCGGATATGATGTAAAGCCTTGGCACTTATTCAGTTGCAGCTTCGAGTTTTTTCATCATCGCGAACATAAATATCGCGGAGATGACGCAGACGGCAAGGAATACGGACCATACCACCCAAAGAGGCAGACCGCCCCAGAGGTGGCCGCCGACCTGGACCAGGAAATTGCCGAGGGCGGTGGCGACGAACCACATACCCATCATCATACCTTTATACTTCGGAGGTGCGACTTTGGAAACGAAGGATATGCCCATAGGGCTCAGCAGCAGTTCTCCGAAGGTAAGGATGAGATATACCGAGATCAGCCAGTAGGGCGAGACCAGGGTTTCGGCGGCAGTGCCGCGTACAGTCTGCTGGAAGGCAGGCGTGTTCAGACCGATGGACGCAAAGGCCATAAAGCCGAAGGCGATAGCAGCGACCAACATTCCGTAGGCAATCTTTCTCGGTGCGGACGGTTCCTTGCCCTTCTTAGCCAGGGCTCCGAAAATGGCCATCGAGACCGGCGTCAGTGCGACCACATAGAAAGGATTGAAATGCTGGAAGATAGGGGCGCTGATCTCAACGCTTCCGCTGATACGCTCGTATTGGAAGACAAGGAAGGCGACGGCCGCTACGACCACTCCGCAACCGATCCATTTCCCTTTCTGGCTGGTCTCTTTGTCGAATATGGAGAAGAGGGCATAGACAATGGCTATGACTGCGACCAGGTTCCATACGTTGAAAGGCATTGAGGCGATGCCTTCGGCGCTGCGCTCCGTAAATTCATCGGCGAAGTAAGTGAGTGTGAGGCCGTTCTGGTGGAAGGACATCCAGAAGAAAATGACCACGGCGAAAACGAGGAAGAGGGCGACCATCCTCTTTTTGGTCTGCTCGGGAGTCAGAGTGTCGACGATCTCCTGCTTGGTGTCTTTCTTCCTGCCGCCTTCGACGTGTTTGAACCAGCTCCTGAAGGCGTAGTAAATCGCGATTGAAACAATCAGGGACGCGCAGGCTACGGCGAAGGAGAAGTGGTATGCGGCATTGCCGTCGAAACCGAGGCTGAACTCGGCCCATTCGTTGATCTTGATTGCCGCGGTAGGGGCGAAGAGCGCGCCGATATTAATGGCCATATAGAAAAGGGAGAAACCGGAGTCGCGTTTCGCGGCGTACTTGGGATCGTTGTAAAGGTCGCCGACCATCACCTGCAGGTTCCCCTTGAACAAGCCCGTTCCGAAGCCTATGAGAAGGAGGGCGGCGAGCATCGTCACCAGTGCCACCGTTCCGCTGCCCAGGGGCACGGAAAGCAGCAGATAGCCGGAGAACATCACTATGATGCCCGTTGTGACCATCTTCCCGAAGCCGAATTTGTCGGCGAGAATACCTCCTATAAGCGGGAAGAAATAGACGAGCATCAGGAAAGAACTGTAGATTGTTCCGGCAGTTCCGGCGGAGAGGCCGAAGTTTGCCCGGAGGAAGAGCGCGAAGACGGCGATCATCGTGTAGTAGCCGAAACGCTCGCCGGTGTTGGCGAGAGCCAGCGCGAATAAGCCTTTGGGTTGTCCTTTGAACATTATCTTAATGGTTTTAGTTATTTTCCAAATATGCAAAGTAATAAAAATATTGCTAAAAATGCAAGACTGGCGAGATTTCGGCTCCCGAGGCAAAAGATTTGATTTTTTTCTTATCTTTGTAAGTTGTATGAAAAAGAAAAAGACATTCGGAGCACGCTTGGTACTTGCTTTTATGCGGCTTAGGGCTATTCTGCCCCTCAGCTGGCATTACAAATGGGCAAAACTGCTGGCCTGGATCCTTCAGAAGGTCTTGCATTACCGAGAGGATGTCGCTATGATCAATATCTCCCGGAGTTTCCCGGAGAAGAGATATGACGAGCTCAAGATGATACTCGACCGCTTCTATCTCCATCTCGGCGAACTGTTTGCCGAAATGATATGGTTCGGCGGCTGCAGGGGAGAGCGCGGCTGTAAAAAACTCCGCGAGCATAAGTTGATGGAAATCACCAATATGGCCGAGATCAACGCTTTCTACGACAAGTGTCCCAGCGTGATGCTTTTCAACTCCCACGCAGGAAACTGGGAACTGATGGGCGGTTTCCTGAACTACAGCCTTTCCGAGCCGCCGCACTGGGGGATCGAGACTGTGGTCGTACTCTACAAACGGCTTCACAGTGCGCTGTGGGACCAGGTGATAGGGGAGAACCGTTGCGCCCCGGTGCTGCATCTCGGCTATGAGAATTATATAGAGTCCGAGGAGATTCTCCGTTATGCGGTAAGCCACCGTCGCGACAAGAGGCTGTATGTCTTCAATACGGACCAGTTCCCGTACTGGAGAGCCAATGCCCACTGCCTGCCTTCTTTTATGAGCCAGCCTACCTGGGTGATGACCGGCGGAGCCCATCTTGCCTCCAAACTCGGTATGGGGGTGGCGTATATCAAGTGGCGCCAGGCTTCCCGGGGTCATTACAAGCTGGAATTCGTCCCTTTGATTGAAAATGCATCCGAATATGCTCCGGAGCAGATTATGGAAATATATTACAAGCGTCTGGAAGAAGATATCAGGGAGCAGCCCTGGCTTTATCTCTGGACGCATAAAAGATGGAGATAGAAATGAAAAAACTTCTGATACTCAGCGTGTTCTGCCTCTCGCTTCCCGCCTTTTCGCAGGAAGTGACCTACTGCCTTCCGTCCACGACGCTCACGGTTGAGGTGGAGGCTGTCCGCGAGGTCTTTTTCGCGGGTCCCTATGCCCCTTTTGCCAAGAAGTATCTCGGAATAGATGTCCGCAAAGAGAATGCGGTCGAGGCGTATGTCTCCCAGGTGAACGTGACTCCCCGGGCGGAGGCGGACCAGAGCGTCCGCTACAGCATAGACCCGAGGCTTGGGGAGCCCTTCCTCTCCCTTTCGGCCCAGGGACTTGTCGCCTTCCCCAAAAAGGCTGACGCGGAAAAAGTCACCTGGCGTTTCAAGCCTCTTCCCGACGCTGATTTCAGCGGCAAGGCAGTGACTTCCGCCTTTGAAAAAGAGACCCGGATTCTGTATAAGACCGTCAGGACCGATTCTACTTTCAGCCGTGTCCCGGTCCAGCAGGAAGTGCTTGTCGAGAAGAGCCTTGAAAAGCGTGCCGCCGAGGCTGCGGAGATTATCCTTAAGGCCAGGACGGAACGTTTCAATATCGCCACCGGCAATACCGACGCGACCTTCAGCGGAGCTGCCCTGGGTGCCGCCCTGGATGAGCTCAACCGCGTGGAGCAGGAATATATGGTCCTTTTCACCGGCTACAGCCAGAAGGATGTGCAGAAGGGGAGTTTCGACGTGACTCCCTCCGCCACCGCCCGTGACCAGCGTTACATCGCTTTCCGCCTTTCCGATACGGAGGGACTTGTGGACGGGAGCAATCTTTCCGGCCGCCCCTTCTACCTCGAATTCGAGACCGTTGATGTCCCGGACCCGACTCCCGTATCCACAAAGCTCAATTCAAAGACAAGATTTGTCTATTACCGTATCCCCGCTGTATGCTCCGTCAGGCTGAAAGACGGATCGGATGTGCTTTTCCAGACCCGCATCCCCGTCTACCAGCTCGGGCGCGATATGGAGTATCCCCTTGCAAACAAATAATTTATGCCACATAATATGGAAATCTTCGAATTAAAACCCCAGGTCGTATGGAAGAATTTCTACGGCCTCACTCAGATCCCCCGTCCTTCAAAGCACGAAGGAAAAGTTATCGAGTACCTTTATGACTGGGGCGTTTCCCACGGCTTCGAAACCATCAAGGACGAGACCGGAAACATCATCATCCGTGTCCCGGCCACTCCGGGGATGGAAAATCGCCGCGGCGTCATCCTTCAGGGCCATATGGATATGGTCCCGCAGAAGACCTCAGATTCCACCCACGATTTCCTGAAAGATCCCATCAAGGCTTACATCGACGGCGAGTGGGTTACCGCGGACCGCACTACCCTCGGAGCCGACAACGGTATCGGCGTCGCAATGGCCCTGTCAGTCCTTGAGGACAAGTCAGTCAAGCACGGCCCCGTCGAGGTCCTGGTCACCTATGACGAGGAAACCGGGATGACCGGCGCCAACTGCCTCAAACCCGGAGTCCTGAAGGGCGATATCCTGATCAATCTGGATTCGGAGGAAGAGGGAGAGCTTTGCGTTGGCTGCGCAGGCGGCCTTGACGTGTCGGCCTCATTCGACTATCGCAAATACAACACCAAGGCCGACTACAAGGGACTGAAAATCGCGGTCAAGGGCCTCCAGGGCGGACATTCCGGAATGGATATCTCCCTTTACAGGGCCAATGCCAACAAGGTGCTCTGCCGCATCCTCCTTCCTCTGTCGGAGGTCTTCGGAGTCCAGGTCGTCAGTTTCACCGGTGGCTCGCTCCGCAATGCCATCCCCTTCGAGGCCGAGGCCGAGGTTGTGGTTCCGTCCGAGAATCTCGAGTCGGTCAAGAAACTCATAGGCAATATCTTCGACGAGGTCAAGGCTGAATTCGCCGAGAGCGATCCTTCCGCCGCGCTCTTTGTCGAGGATGTCCCAGCCGCGCCCAAGTATATCCAGCAGAGCGTGATGCTCCGCGCCATCAAGGCTATGATAGCCTGTCCTTCCGGAGTGATCCGTATGTCCAGGACGATGGAAGGCTTGACGGAAACCTCCATCAATATGGCCATCGTGCGTACAGAGAAGGGCCATATCACTGTCCATTCCCTGATGCGCAGCGCCGTGGACAGCGCAAAGATGGACCTCGCGATTCGCGTGAAATGCATATTCGAGCTTGCCGGGGCCGACGAGATAGAGTTCAATGGCGGCTACAGCGGATGGACTCCTAAACTTGACACGCCGATGAACAAGGTGATGACGGAACAGTTCGAGAAGGTCTATGGCCATCCTATGAAGATAATGGCTACTCACGGCGGCCTGGAATGCGCTCTTCTCGGTGCGAAATATCCCAATTGGGAGATGGTCTCCGTCGGACCTACCATCAAGTATCCGCACTCTCCGGACGAGCGTGTGAACATTGCTTCCGTGGAGCGTACCTGGGACTATCTCAAGGCTGTTCTCGCTGCTGTTCCTGAGAAGTAGTCTTGTTTTTTAGAAAATAAATTCCTATCTTTGCAGTCCTTTTCGGGGAACAAGTCTCTGAAAGGGACTGTAAAATATTTATTAACAATTAATTAACTAACAATGGTTAACCAGTACGAAACCGTTTTCATTGCAACTCCCGTTTTGTCTGAGGCCCAGATGAAGGAAGCGGTTGCCAAGTACACCCAGCTGATCCGTGACAACGGCGGCGAGGTCGTGTACGAAGAGGATTGGGGACTGCGCCAGCTCGCTTATCCGATCCAGCACAAGACGACAGGTTTTTATTACCTGATTGAGTTCAAGGCCGACTCACAGTTTGTCGCCACCCTCGAGACACAGTATCACCGTGACGAGCGCATCATCCGCTTCCTTACCGTCGCTATGGACAAGGATGCAGTTGCATACGCTGAAAAGCGCCGCGCCAACAAGAATGCCGCCAAGACCGCTCCTGAGGCCGAGGCTGCCGCTGAAGAAAAATTGGAGGACTAAATTATGGCTACTGAAAACAATTCCATCCGCTATCTCAACCCTCCGACCGTAGAGGTTCGCAAGAAGAAGTACTGCCGCTTCAAGAAAGCCGGTATCAAGTATGTTGATTACAAGGATCCTGAGTTCCTCAAGAAGTTCCTCAACGAGCAGGGTAAGATTCTCCCTCGCCGTCTGACCGGTACTTCCCTGAAGTTCCAGCGCAAGGTTTCCCAGGCTATCAAGCGTGCCCGTTCCCTTGCTCTGCTTCCGTATGTTACTGACCTTCTTAAATAATCTGCCTTATGGAAATTTTGCTGAAGAAAGATGTGGCCAATCTCGGCTACGCAGGTGAGATCGTAAAGGTCAAGGCTGGTTATGCAATGAATTATCTCGTGCCCCAGGGGATGGCCGTCGTCGCCACTCCTTCCGTCAAGAAGCAGCACGAGGAGACTCTCCGTCAGCGTGCTCACAAAGAGGCCAAGCTCGTCGCCGATGCCCAGGCTCTTGCCGCTACTCTCTCCGCCCAGGTGGTCGAGGTCAAGGCAAAGGTCAGCGAAAGCGGAAAGCTCTATGGCTCCGTCACTACGATGGACCTCGCCGCAGCTCTCGCTGCAAAGGGACTGAACATCGACAAGAAGGACATCACTGTCCTCGGCGATGTCAAGGAACTTGGCGAATACGAAGCCAGCGTGAAGCTCTACAAGAGCATCAAGGGCAGCTTCAAGTTCAACGTTGTCGCTGAATAATCTTTCAGGACGAAAGTCTGTTGAGAGAAACGAAAGACCGGAAACGTCATTGACGCTTCCGGTCTTTTTTTGTATCTGCCTTGGTATTAAGTCTTTACGATGAAAGACAATGCCGTCGCGTTAATTTGCACAAGCGGCGGTGCAACTGTATTTTCGCCTCTGCAAGCTAGTAGGCGAGGAACTGGTCAAACTCTGTCAGCTTGTGTATTTATGTGTTTGGGCGGCCCTTCGAGAGCCGCCCTTTCTTTATGCCTCCTTATCGCTCTTGTCCTTATAGAGGAAACGGCGGATCTTGGATGTGGCAGTCTTCTCGAATGGCTCTTTCATTGCATCGACCTCGCCGATTCTGGCACTCTTTCCGACACGTTTGTTGACCCAGTCCAGAACGGCTTTCTTACGTGCTTCCAGTTCTTCGAGGAACTTGTCCTCCCTTTCCTGGTTCCAGTCCAGAACATTGTCGTCGAATTTCACCAGGGCTACGAGTTTGCCTTCCCTTTCCATCACCAGGGATTCGTTGACACCCTCGATGTCGTTGATCACCATTTCGATTTCCTCGGGATAGATATTCTCTCCGGAGGGACCGAGGATGGTATTGTTCATCCTGCCTTTGATGAAGTAGTAGCCGTCTTCATCCACCGTGGCGATGTCGTTGGTATGGAACCAGCCCTCGTCGTCTAGCACCTGAAGGGTACGCTCGGGGTCCTTGTAGTAGCCCAGCATCACATTGTCGCCCCGGCAGACTATTTCGCCTTCGCCGGTCTCCGGGTTCACTCCGTCCAGACGGATTTCCACCTTGTAGGAGGCGACGCCGATGGAACCGACCTTCTTTTTCTGATTCACCATAGCGTTGCATACCAGAGGAGCGGTCTCGGTCAGGCCGTAACCGACAGCGTAAGGGAAGTGGCAGTCTTTCAGGAACTTCTCGACTACGGGATCCATCTTCGCGCCGCCAACTCCGAAGAACTTCAGTTTGCCGCCGAAGGTCTTCACCAGTTTGGCTCCTATGAGACGGTGCAGGAGCCAGGGCATCTTGTCACGCAGCCAGCTGAGCGCCCGGCTTTTCTGGACCGTGGGGACTATGCTGTTCCTGTAGACCTTCTCTATTACCAGAGGAACGGAGCAGACGATTGTAGGATGGACTTTCTTCAGTGCGGGGATAAGTATCGACGGGGTGGGCGGTTTCTGCAGGTAATAGCAGGTGGCTCCGACATAGAATGAATACAGCGTCGAAACATTCATCTCGTATGCGTGGGCGGCTGGCAGGAAACTCAGGAAACGGTCGTTCTTGAAGGCCGGCTGGGCCTTGAATGCCGCCGCCAGATTCCGGCAGATGTTACGGTGGGAGAGCATAACGCCCTTGGCCTTTCCGGTCGTCCCGGAAGTGTAGATGATAGTCGCCAGGTCATCAGGCTGTGGATCGGCCACCCATCCGTCGCAGCGGAAATCCTCCTTGTTCTTCTTGATGAATTCAAAAGTTTCTATGTCCACGACCAAAGTCATCGCCTCGTAGCATTCCTTGCTCAGTTTGGACGAGAGGCGTTTCGATATGAAAATGACCTTGGATTCGGAGTGGGTGAGGATATTCGTGACCTCGTTCTCGGAACTGTCCGGAAGTATGGGCACGGCGATGCGGCCGTAGGCGGCGGTGGCCATAAAGGCGACCACCCAGTTGGGCATATTCTGGGAAAGAATCGCGACCTTGTCACCGGCTCCAATGCCGAAACGGCTCATTCTCTGGGACAGGCGGTCGCAGATGGCGTGGAATTCAGCATAGGTATAGGCCTGCTCCCCGTCCACATACTGGTATGCCGTCAGTTTCGGATACTTCGACGTAGAGTAGTCATAGACCTTGCGGAGGGTGGTGCAGATATTCTCTCTTTCCCTGTACTTGCGCCAGGCTTTGTATGGATTCTTTCTGGACATAAAACTCTTGTTACGGGACTATGAAACCATCTTTGTTTTTTCCGACGAGGCCGAGAGGTCGGTAATGCTCGTAGATACGCTGCATATCCTTGCCGCTGTCCTCCGTCAGTTCGAACGGCTCTCCGACGCTGATTCTCTTCCTTCCCCAGTCGAAATAGCCGAGATATACAGTCGCGCCGGTTTCGCGGGCGATTAGGTGAAAGCCGGTTTTCCAGCGCTTTGCGGCCTTTCTCGTGCCTTCCGGAGCTATTGCAAGGTGGAACACCTCCGCTCCTTCCATTTCGTGGATCAGGCTGCGGACCAGTGTGCTAGCGTTGGAACGGTCCACGGGGACGGCTCCGCAGGCACGGAGGATCGGTCCGAGGGGCCAGAAGAAGAATTCCTTCTTTATCATTATATGGGCCACGTGTCCGTACTGGCTGTAGAAGAGGTATGACACCAGAAAGTCCCATACGCTGGTATGGGGTACTCCGAGGACTATGGCCTTGGGCTCTTTCATCGGGCCCCCAACGCTTTCCCATCCCATACGGCGCAGTAGCCAGCCGCAGAATTTCGCCCAGCCGGGACTGACTTTTTCTTTGTTTTTGCCCATAGCTCTAAATGTTTACGTCTTCGAGTTCTTCCTCGCTGCGGAGGAATTGGCGGATGAAGTTCTGCCTCTCCACAGTGTTGTCGCCCATATAGAAGTCCATAATCTCGGCGATGGACTCCTCTTCTGAAAGTTTCACCGGGTCAAGCCGCATATTCTCGCCAATGAAATCCACGAATTCGTTCGGGGAAATCTCGCCGAGGCCTTTGAAGCGGGTAATCTCGACGCCCGTCTTAAGTTTCGCTATGGCCGCTTCCTTTTCTTCCGGGGAATAGCAGTAGACTGTCTCCTTCTTGTTATGGACACGGAAGAGGGGAGTCTGGAGGATGTGGATGTGACCGCGGCGGATCAGGTCCGGATAATACTTCATAAAGAAGGTCAGCACCAGCATCCTGATATGCATTCCGTCATCATCGGCATCGGTCGCGATGATAATGTTGTTGTAACGGAGATTCTCGAGGTCGTCTTCCACTCCTAGTGCGGAAATGAGCAGATTGAGCTCCTCGTTTTCAGCGACTTTCTTCCTTTTCTCCTTGTAACTGTTGAGGGGCTTGCCTCGAAGTGAGAATACAGCCTGCGTAAGTGCGTCCCTGACCTTGGTAATGGTTCCGGAAGCGGAATCACCCTCCGTGATGAAGATGGAGGTCTTCTCCCGCTCTTCTTCGTGCCCTTTGGGGACCTTGTCGCAGAAGTGATAGCGGCAGTCCCGGAGTTTCTTGTTATAGACATTGGCTTTTTTGTTGCGCTCCCGGGTCTTTTTCTGTACGCCGGCAATCTCTTCGCGCTCTGCCTTGGATGCCTTGATCTTTTCTTCGATGATCGGAGCGAGCTCCATATGCATATGGAGGTAGTTGTCCAGGCTCTTTGTCACGAAGTCGTTGATGAAACTGCGGATGGTCGGACCCCGGTCGGTAGTCGTGGAACCGTCAGGCCCCTTGACTTCCGTCTCCCACATAAAGGTCGAGCCGAGCTTGGTCTTGGTCTGGCCTTCGAAAATCGGTTCCTGGATCTGGATTGCAATGGCGCCTACTATGCCCTGGCGGACATCTTCCGGCTTGTAGTCCTTCTTGAAGAAATCCTTGAAGGCCTTGGCGATGGCTTCGCGGTAGGCAGCGAGGTGTGTGCCGCCGTCGCGGGTGTTCTGGCCATTGACAAAGGAGGAGATGTTCTCGCCGTAGCTGTTGCCGTGGGTAAGTACAATCTCTATGTCTTCGCCTTCAAGATGGATAAGCGGGTAGAGAGGGGTCTCGTCCATATTCTCCGTCACGAGGTCCAGAAGTCCGTTCTCGCTCTTGTACGGAGTCCCGTTCAGCACCAGCGTGAGCCCTTTCTTCAGGTAGGAGTAATTCTTGACCATAGTCTCCACGATTTCCATATGGAAACTGTAGCCTTCGAACATCTGCTCGTCCGGAGTGAAACGGATGAAGGTGCCGTTCTTTTCGCTGCTCTCTTCCAGACCGCTCTCCAGCAGGATGCCGCGGCAGAAATGGGCGAAGGAGACCTGGCCGTCACGGTAGGAAGCGACGTAGAAGTCGGATGACATTGCGTTGACCGCCTTCGTGCCCACGCCGTTCATGCCCACTGATTTCTGGAAATTGGCGGTGTCGAATTTGCCGCCGGTATTCAGCTTGGATACAGCGTCTACGACTTTCCCGAGGGGAATTCCGCGTCCGTAGTCCCTGACTGTCACGGTCTTGTCTTCAATCGTGATGTCGATACGCTTCCCGTAACCCTGTGAAAACTCGTCCACAGAGTTGTCCACGACCTCTTTCAGAAGTACGTAGATGCCATCTCCCTGACGCTCTCCGTTGCCGCGTCTCCCTATGTACATACCCGAACGCCTGCGAATGTGTTCGTGCCATTCAAGGGTTTGTATTGAATCGTCGTTATATCCTGTGTTCATATCTTGCAAATATAATCATTTTTTCTTCACGACGCCCCTCAGACGCAAGATTACCGGGTGATCCATTCCCGTGATGTAGGCGGTCAGCATCTTGTCGAAGGGATAGGGACCGTCCTGGTTCTTGTAGGTCGCCGAAATCTTTGCCGTGCCGCCGCTCGGGATTGCCGTTCGCGGCCATTTCACGTCCGTGCAGCCGCAGGACGAGACTACCTCATAGATTATAATGTCTTCGGAAGAGACATTGGTCAGGGTGAAACTGCAGCTGAGCGGCCCGTCTTTCATCGAGACGGTTCCGAAATCGTGGACCATATGGTCAAAAGTTACGGTCGGCCCGCCGGCGGAGAGTTCCAGGGCCGGCGTGATGGCAAGGAGAGCCGATACTATAATGCGGAATAATGACTTCATAGCTTACAAAGTTACTTCAGATTGTTTGAAAATCAAATTATATGCCTTAAATTTGTGGCGTGGATTTGAAACAAAATTTAATCAGATAAAGCTATGGCAAGAAAAATCAATCCCGACCTTTGTGTCTCCTGCGGCTCTTGTGCCGATGTCTGCCCTGTGGGCGCTATTTCTGAAGGCGAGGGCGCCTATGTCATCAACGCCGACGAGTGCATCGACTGCGGCGCTTGCGAGGGTACCTGCCCGAACGAGGCTATCAGCGAGGCCTAATATCATCATTTTTGGTTAATCGGATAATCGGTGGCGTGAAAAGTCACCGATTTTTTTTATATTTGTAGCTTAAGAGTATTGTGCCTATGAGTCTGTCCAATAATATCCACACGGAAATGCTCCTTGACGAGTACCGGGAACTGATGCCAGTCTATACCAGGATGGCGGAACTTATCCCTCAGGAACTCAAGAAGTTCTTTTCCGATGCCGGCATAATCGTAGCTGCCGTCGAACACAGGATCAAAACCGAGGAGTCGCTTGAGGGAAAACTCCAGCTCAAGGGAGACAAGTACGGCAGCATCACCGATATTACCGACATTGTCGGACTCCGGGTGATCACTTTCTATACGGATGACGTGGACAAGGTGGCCTCGATTGTGGAAAGGCTGTTCGAAATCGACTGGGAGAATTCCGTGGACAAGCGGAAACTCCACGAAATCGATTCCTTCGGCTACCTTTCCGTTCATTACATCTGCCGTATCCCGGAGAGCAAGTATAAGGACGCAGAGCATCCCGAACTGAACCGGATCCGTTTCGAGATCCAGATCCGTACTGTCCTCCAGCACGCCTGGGCGAATATGAGCCACGATACGGGCTACAAAAGCGGAGTGGAGATTCCCAAGTTTTATCTCCGCAATATGAGCCGTCTGGCCGGGATGCTCGAACTCGCAGACGACGAGTTCAGCCGTATCCGCGCCGAAATCGCCGAATACCGCCGCAAGGTTCAGAATCTCGTCGCCTCCGGGAATCTCGATGAGGTTCCGCTGGACGGAGATTCTTTCCGCAGTTTTATGAAGATAGGCCCGTTCGACGCGCTCAACCGGCGCATCGCCTCGCTCAATCAGGCTGAAATCCAGGAAGTTTCGATGCTTCCTTTCCTGCCGCTGTTCATCAAACTGGGTTTCTCCACTCTCGGGGACATCTCCCGTCTGATCAAAGAGTATTCCGAAGCGGCCTTCCAGATCGCCGCATTCCAGATAAGCCTGACCGACCTGGACATTCTCTCCTCCTCTGTCGGCGCCCAGGACCTGTGTATGGCCTATATCCTCAAGAAAGGAGGCGGCCGTGCCGGACTGAAACTGATGTTCGATGTGTTGAACGGAGAGAATGAATCCCACGAGGATATGGCGGCCTTCCTGGCTTCCCAGGCCTCTGAACTGCCCTTTATGAATCAATAGCTATGGCAAACAATCCTCTTGATACAGATCTTCTTGACAGAGCTATTCTCTTCGCCGTCAATGCCCACGCCGGTACCGAAAGGCGAGGCAAGGGTTTCCCTTATATCGTCCATCCTCTCGAGGCGGTATCCATAGTCGCTACAATGACCTCCGACCAGGAACTCCTCGCCGCCGCAGCCCTTCACGATACCCTTGAGGACACTGATATCACGGCCGCGGAGATCGAGGCTGAATTCGGCCATAGGGTTGCTTCTCTGGTGGTTTCAGAGACTGACCGTATGATCCCCGGTATGGGTGAGGCCGAGTCCTGGCACGAGCGCAAGAAGGCTTCTATGGACCATCTTATGGAGTCCTCCCGTGAGACCAAGATGGTCGCGCTCGGGGACAAACTGTCAAATATGAGGGCTATAGCGAGAGATTATGCTGTATCCGGGGACAAACTCTGGAATCTTTTCCACGTCACTGAACGAAAGGAGCACGAATGGCATTACCGTACTCTTGCGGATGCGCTTCGGGAGCTTTCGGACACATTTGCCTTTCAGGAATTTGAATCACTTATAAATCAAGTCTTTGCATAATGGAAGCCATTAAAATATCCCTTGATGATTACGTCCTCTCAGGAGGCGGGGCTAACGGTGAGAGCTATGACCACAAGACAGACCCTTCAGTAATGCTGAAACTGTATTTCCCCGGCAAGATTCAGCAGCCTCTGGACGAGATGCTTCTGGCCAGGAAGGTCTATGAACTTGGAGTGCCTACCCCGGAACCGGGAGAATATGTAGTCACGGAAGACGGTCGCTACGGTATCCGTTTCCGCCGCATTGTCGGTAAGAAATCCTATTCGAGGGCTACGGGTGACGAGCCGGAGCGGGTAGGGGAGTTCGCCGCCGAGTTCGCTCAGATGTGCCGTGAACTTCACTCCCTTCACATCGCAGACGGCCTTTTCGAAAATGTGAAGGACCGTTATTACCGTCTGCTGGAGGATAATCCTTTCTTTACCAAGTCGGAGAAAGATGCCATTGCACGCTTCATAGGCGATACTCCCGACGAGGATACCGCCGTTCACGGAGACCTTCAGTACAGCAACGCCATTTTTGCGGGAGACAAGAGGTACTTTATCGATTTGGGCGATTTCTGTCGTGGAAACCATCTTTTCGACGTCGCTATGGTCTATGTCTGCTGCTGCCTCAGCGGAGAGGATTTCATAAAGGAGACCTTCCATATGCCCAAGTCCCTTGCAATAGAGTTCTGGCACCGCTTTGCTCCAGTGTATTTCGGCGAGGATATCCCGCTTAAGGAAATCGAGGAAACGATCCGTCCCTATGCCGGACTGAAAACCCTTATCATCGAGCGTGATACACGATGCCCTATGCCTGAATTCCGTGCCGCGTTAAGTTCTATACTCTGATTCCTATGATTAAAGTCAAGAAGTTCAGTGACGTTGTCCGCAACTCGCTCCGTGGCGGTCTGCTGCTCATAATAGTGGCGACCCTTGTCCTGGAGGCTACTTCTCTTGTCCAATATTACTTTTCCCGTGAGGGACTCAGGGAAGAGGCTGCCTTGCGGGCTGAGAGCCAGTTGGACAATATCCACGACAAGATTATGGACGTGGTGGACCAGGCCGAAGCCGCGGTGCGGAACAGTGTCTGGATTGCCAGCTGGTGCCTGGATGTCCCGGACAGCCTGAAAAGGGTGTGCTACAGGGTAGTGGACGACAACCCCGTTGTCGCCGGTTCAGCCATAGCGCTTGTTCCCAAGAAAGGGGAGAAGCTCTTCTGTCCCTATGTTTACCGGAGCCCGGACGGCCTTGTTTATCACTCTCTCGACAATGAAGAATATTACTATCCTTCCAAGGAATGGTTCACAATGCCGATAGAGATCGGAGAGGGATACTGGTCAGAGCCTTACTGGGATGAAGGCGGCGGAGAGATGCTGATGACTACCTATTCGGTCCCAATCAAGGACAAGAATGATAATCTGGCCGCTGTCCTTACCGCCGATGTGTCCCTGGACTGGATGACTGAGATTGTAGGCTCTCTTCAGGTGTATCCCACTGCTTTCAGTATGGTGTTCAGCCGTGACGGAACAATAATGGTCTGTTCCGACAAGAGTCTGTTTGAGAAGAAGAACATCAGCGGGATCGTCTCTCAAATGGAAGACACTAAAACCCTTTCATTTATAGGCAAGGAAGTCACTGAGGGGCGTTCCGGCAGTAAAGTCGTCAAGGACAAAGGCAAGAAATTCTATGTCCATTATGCTCCGGTCCAGAAGACAAGATGGTCTATAGCCATAGTCATTCCTGAAGACGAAATATTCGGCGATATACGCCAGGTAGGTTTTTATGTGCTTCTGATGCAGATTATCGGCCTGCTGATGCTCGCGATAATACTCTATTTCATTGTCAGCAACCTGCTTAAATACCGCAAGCTCACAGAGATGAAGGAGAAAATGGAAGGGGAGTTGAAGATTGCAAGCGGCATCCAGATGTCGATGGTTCCCAAGACTTTCCCGCCTTTCCCGGAACGCCACGATTTGGATATGTCGGCCTTGATTGTCCCGGCCAAAGAGGTAGGCGGCGACCTTTATGATTTTTTCATCAGGGAGGAGAAGTTGTATTTCTGCATAGGAGACGTAAGCGGAAAGGGAATCCCTGCCTCCCTCGTTATGGCAGTCACAAGAAGTATGTTCAGGGCCGTAGCCTCCCGTGAGGCCAGCCCGGGAATCATTGTCTCAAGGATGAACAAGGGGATGTCGGATATGAACGAAAGCAATATGTTCGTCACCTTCTTCCTCGGCGTACTGGATCTTTCGAACGGACATCTCCGCTTCTGCAATGCCGGGCACAACGCGCCGATGATACTGACCGATGCCATTCGTGAACTGAAGGTCGAGCCGAATCTTCCTCTCGGAGTCTTGCCGGATTTCTTCTTCACCGAGCAGGATGTCACTTTGGAATATGACGATGCTTTGTTCCTTTATACCGATGGCCTAACCGAAGCCGAAAACATCAATCACGAGCAGTTCGGTGAGCAGAGGACGAAAGATATTCTTCACGGGAGAAAAACTGCCGACGAGCATTTGAAAAATATCAGGGGAGCTGTCGATGCCTTTGTCGGGGAAGCTCCTCAGAGTGATGACCTTACGATGCTTTTCATCCACTATCTGGGAAAGAGTGACAGTAATTCATCACGCCATCTCATCCTCCAGAACGACACATCTCAGATTTCGAAGCTGGCAGGATTTGTCGAATCCGTCTGCGAGTCAAAACAGCTGTCTCCGGATTTGTCAATGAGTCTGAATCTTGCCATAGAGGAGGCCGTTACCAACGTCATCCTTTATGCCTATCCGGAAGGGACCAAGGGCTATGTGGATATTGAAGCCCAGTCAGAGGAGGATTCGCTCATCTTCGTCATCAGCGATTCCGGCAAGGCCTTCGATCCCACTTCCATCCCTCCGGCAGATGTTACGGCATCGCTGGAGGACAGGAAGATAGGGGGGCTGGGGATTTTCCTCGTCAGAAATATTATGGACGAGGTGAGCTACGAAAGAATCGGCGGCAAGAATGTATTGAAATTGAAAAAATCATTATAGTTATGGAACTGAAAACTGTTAAAAAACCTGGTGAAGTAATCGTGCACCTGATCGGGCGTCTGGATACGCCCTCATCACTTGAAATTGCAAAGGATGTTGAAGAACTCAAGAAAGAGGCTTCCGGAGTCATTATTCTGGACTGTACGGAGCTTTCCTATATCTCCAGTTCCGGCCTTCGTATTTTCCTCACCCTCCGCAAGGAAGCTGCCATAATGGGAGGTAAGGTCATTGTGCGGAACATCTGTTCCGAAATAAGGAATGTCTTTATGATGACCGGCTTCCTGAACCTGTTTGAGATTCAATGATACCCCTTGCGGTCTTTTCCATAGATCTGCTGTCCGGGAACCTGCTTCTGCTAGCCTCGGTCCTTATAATCGTGGCCGTTTTGCTGACGAAGCTGGGTTCGCGTCTCGGTGTGCCCTCTCTGCTCATTTTCCTCATCCTTGGAATGGTGTTCGGGGAGGATGGCATCGGGGTCCGTTTCGAGCAGTATGACATTGCCGAGTCTATAGGCCATTTTGCAATGACCATAATACTGTTCTCCGGAGGTTTCGGCACCTCGTTCAAGGAGATCAGGCCTATTCTGGGACGTGGCGTGTCGCTGGCGACGGTGGGAGTCCTGCTGACCGTCCTCTTTACCGGATTGTTTATCTATTTTACCGGAGGCATAGATGGTTCGACAACGCTTGTCAGCTGTCTGCTGATTGCTGCGGTAATGGGCTCAACTGATTCTGCTTCAGTTTTTTATGTTCTGGGTAGCAGGCGGATGAAACTTCGCGAGAATCTTGCCCCTATGCTGGAACTGGAGTCGGGAAGCAACGACCCTATGGCCTATATGCTGACCATTATCCTGGTTGAACTTATGTCCGGGAGCAGCGTTTCCGGCTGGATGGGTTTGCTGAGCTTTTTCCTTCAGATCATAATCGGAGCAGGCGTCGGTATCGGGATAGGCTTTGCTGCAGTATGGCTTATAAAAAAGATAAAGCTGTCTTCAGTATCGCTGTATTCCATACTGATACTCAGTATAGCTTTCCTGTCCAACGGCCTTTCCCATCTGATTCACGGAAATGGCCTGCTTTCCCTTTATATTACGGCTTTGATTCTCGGCAACAAGGTCGAGCTTGCGAACAAGAAGGATATCAGCAAGTTCTTCGACGGTATGACCTGGCTGATGCAACTGGTTATGTTCCTTATGCTTGGGCTTCTCGCCAGACCGTCCCAGATGCTTCCGGTCCTGGGCTATGCCATACTTATAGGTCTTTTCCTTATGTTTGTCGCCCGCCCTGCCGCCGTTTTCATCAGTCTTATTCCTTTCAGGGATATCTCATTCAAGGGGAAACTGTTTACATCCTGGGTAGGACTTAAGGGAGCTGGTCCTGTGCTCTTCGCCCTTACTCCGGTTCTTGCCGGAGTTGAAAACTCCTCGGCCCTTTTCAATATTGTTTTCGTCATTACTCTCTTCTCGCTCATACTTCAGGGAACTACGCTTCAGCCTTTTGCTAAATTGTTGAAACTCAGCTATGAAGACTTGCAGGAGGTCGAGACCTTCGGTATGGAGATTCCGGAAGATATGGGAATGCTCCGTGACCATATAGTCAGCGGCGAGGAACTTGCGGCCG
>CACZDC010000037.1 GCA_902779785.1 uncultured Bacteroidia bacterium | reverse complement strand
CGTGGCTCTCGGAGGAAGGAAGTGCGGACCGCGCCCTCATCCTCGCCAGCAACACGTACGAGGATATCCTCCGTGGAAAGCAGGCCCCCAAAAACGGCCGCGTGCTCATCCTGGAAACCGACGACGTTTTCCCGGGGCATTCCTCCTACATCATCCGCCGCTACGGCGCCTCCTGGCTCTGCGGTGCCATGTCCCGCTCGTTCGTGGGCGTCATCTTCAAGGCTATGGACGGCAACGATATGATTGAAGAGAGCGCCCGCGGGTTTTCAGACGGCCACGGCTCGGATTCTGAAATGAAAGTGCTCAGCTGGACCCTTGCCGACGGCCCACAGGGCTTTGCTATGAGGGACAGCACGTACCGTTTTGTATATAAGAAGACCCAGGAGTTCTACGAGTCTGAAGAATCCTTTGGCGATCTTCTGTTCTTCCCTCTTCTGGGCGGGTCCCTGCCCGGCCTTTTTGACTTTTGCAGATATAACGGCTTTATCCAAATTGCCGGAATGGACGTGGACTGCTCGGCCATCAATCCCGGGATTGTTCCATACTCCCTGTGCGTTAACAATCATCTGGTCCTTAAAATGTATCTGGAGGACTGGCTTGCCGGAAAACCCTGGCCGGAACACCGGGAGCTCGGGCTGGAAAGCGAATACGTCCAGGTGGTTCCCAACAAGCAGTTCGATGTTGAGTATAAGGATATGGCCGCCTTGTATGAGGAGTATTATTCCCAGGCCGTAGAAATGGAGAAAGCGTATGAGGTGGAGTAGACTGCTGAATGCCGCCCTGCTGTCGCTCCTGCTACTTTCCTGCAGCGGGAAAGACCCGATGGAAACGGCTCAGGATGTGAAATCCTACAAGGTGGCCGTGGTGCTGCCTGAAGTGGAGAAAGCGGAACTGTCCAAGGTTGTGGACTGGGCGCAGGAAAGCATAAAAGCCTCACAGCAGGGGCAGGAAAGCCGGATTGAGCTTGATTTGGAGTGGATTGACGAGGAGGGCCCTTCGGTGTACTCCGAGATTATCCGTATCACCCACGACGACAGTTATGCGGCTATCATCGGCCCGCGCTACAGTCGTAACGCCCGTACCCTTGCCCGCGAAAGCCTTTCCTACCGCATTCCGGTACTGGCGCCTTCCGTTACTTCTACGGAATTCCAGCGCATCTATGCGGGCAGCAATATGACTGAGCCCAATGTCTTCTGCCTGGCCGAGAACGATATGGCGCAGTGCCAGGCTATGCTCTCCAAGGCCCGGGCCAACAACTATTCCCGTATCTCGCTCATTTCCAGGGACGGAAAGGAGGATGACTATGCTGCGTCCTTCCAGCAGTTCTACGCCTATATGGCGCGCGAGATGGATATGGATGTGGAGGAAACCTATTTCTATTCAAACAAGGAAGAACTGGCAGAAGCCGTTAAAAAGGCGATTGCCGTCGAAGAGGACGCGCCCTTCCCCGGCGTGCTCTTCTTTGTCCCTTCATCCGCCCGGGATATGCTGGATTTTGACGAGGCAATCAGGCTGAGTGAGGACAGCGAATACCTTTCCATCGTATGCACGGATATGGCCTACGACCTGTCCCTGGAAGGAAAGTTGAAAAACTATGACTATGTGGGCACGGCCCTCTCCTCCAGGCCCGGAGAAGGCTTCAACGTCGCCTGGAAAAGCCGCTACGGGACAGTCCTTCCCGGCGGTTACGCCCAGCTGTATGACTGCTTTTATCTGCTGGCTATGGCTATGGCTATGGTGGAAGGCGGCGATGCCGCAACGGTACGGGAAGCCCTTGTGAAACTTACCTCGGGAGACAAGGCTTCCACTCCCATCTATCCCTGGACGGCCTCCGGTATGCGGGATGCCTTCCAGGCTGTCCGGGACAAGGATTACGGGCGCATTACCGGAGTTTCCGGCCCGCTCGAATTTGAAAGTCAGACGCATATCTGCCAGCTGGGCACCACCTACAGCACCTGGACCTATACGGATGGGAAATTTGTGGAGACCGGACGTTTCTCCCGCGATTTCACAGGCGGAGACCTTTGGAACTGGACCAATACCCAGATCGAGGACCGGTTTGACGAGCAGGCCGCAGATCTTCCTTATCCAGACCTTCAGGACCACTATGCCGTGGTGATTGCCACCTCTACCGGACGCAGCAACTATCGGCACCAGGCCGATGCCCTTGCCCAGTACCAGATGCTCAAGGGCTTCGGCTATGACGACGAGCACATCATCCTCATCCTGGAGGACGACCTGGGCTCCGACGTCCACGTCACTGTAGGCGGGGAGAACCTTCGCACAGGTGCCGTTATCGACTACAAGACCAGCCTGGTAACGCCTGAAGACCTCCGGAACATTTTCTCCGGGACGGTCACAGAGCGCACCCCTGAGGTTGTCAAGGGCAGCCCCGGCACCAACGTATTTCTTTTCTGGAGCGGCCACGGTGCCCGTGACAATGTGCTGAAATGGGCCGATGAAAAAATGGATGCGGAAGTCTTCCGTGGCATTCTGGAGGGAGCGGCGGGAAATTACCGTAAGATGCTTGCCGTTCTGGAAACCTGCTACAGCGGTTCTGTCGGCAGCTATTGCGAGGGCCTTCCAGGTATTCTTTTCCTTTGCGCCGCCCGCAGCGGAGAAACCTCCCACGCCGACGTGATAGAAGACGGCATCTACCTTTCCAACCGCTTCACCCGCATCTTCCGCAGCCAGGTGAAGGCCAATCCCGCCATAGCCCTTCATCAGCTCTACTACGAGCTGGCCACCCATACGACCGCCTCCCACGCAGGCCTGTACAACGATGCCTCTTACGGCAATGTCTATCTCAACAAGATGGATGAGTTCCTTTGTCCGTGATTTGTACTTGTTTTTATCGCGAAAATTCATTAAATTTGCGTGATTATAAGAACAGGTAATTTTGTAAGCAAAAATGGACAATAACGAAGAGAAGAATCTTAACGAAGAACTGCAGTCGACAGGCTATATCGAGCAGGTGGAAATAGACCACGAGATGCGCACTGCCTATATCGACTATTCAATGTCAGTCATAGTTTCGAGGGCGCTTCCGGATGCAAGGGACGGACTGAAGCCCGTCCAGCGGCGCGTCCTGTTCGGGATGAATGAGATGGGCGTGAAATATACGGGACAGACCAAGAAGTCGGCCCGTATCGTCGGTGACGTGATGGGTAAGTATCACCCTCACGGCGACTCCTCTGTTTACGATGCTATGGTCCGTCTGGGCCAGTGGTGGAACCAGAGATATCCGCTCGTCTGGGGCCAGGGCAACTTCGGCTCGATGGACGGCGACTCTCCGGCCGCAATGCGTTACACCGAGGCCAAGCTCGAGAAGATGTCCGAGGACGTCCTCGCCGATATGGAGAAGGATACCGTGGATATGACTTCCAACTTTGACGACAGCTTGCAGGAGCCTACCGTCCTTCCGACCAAGGCACCCTTGCTGCTGCTCAACGGAGCCTCCGGCATTGCCGTGGGTATGGCTACCAATATGCCGCCTCACAACCTGGGCGAATGCTGCGACGCAATCTGCGCATATATCGACAATCCCGCGATCACTACCGATGAACTGATGCACTATATCAAAGGTCCCGACTTCCCGACCGGCGGCATCATAATGGGTGTCAAGGGCATCAGGGAAGCCTATGAGACCGGCCGCGGCAGGGTGGTGATACGCTCCCGTACCGAGATCGAAGTCGACGACAAGGGCCGCGAGACCATAGTCGTCAGCGAGATTCCCTATATGGTCAACAAGAGGGAAATGATCGAGAAGATCGCGCAGATGGCCGAGGACAAGAAGATCGAAGGCATTTCCTATATCAATGACGAATCCTCCCGCGAGGGTATAAGGGTCATTATCCGTCTGAAACAGGGCGTGAACTCCGGTGTGGTGCTTAACACCTTGTTCAAGTACACTCCGCTGCAGTCCAGCTTCTCCTTCAATAATGTGGCCCTGGTCAAGGGACGTCCGCGCACGCTTTCGCTCAAGGAACTCCTGGCCAATTTCGTGGACTTCCGCCACGAAGTCGTCGTCCGCCGCACCCGCTTCGAACTGGACAAGGCCCAGAAGAGGGCCCATATCCTCGAGGGCTTGCTCAAGGCTATGGACATTATCGACGAGATTGTCCACGTGATCCGTTACGAGGCCAAGAGCCGTGACGACGCGAAGCTCATCCTTATGGAGCGTTACAGCTTCACCGACCCTCAGGCCGCCGCAATCGTCGCCCTTACCCTCGGTCAGCTAGCCGGACTGGAACGCGAGCGCCTGCGCAACGAGTATGATGAACTGCTCAAGTTCATCGCCCACTGCGAGGAGGTTCTCGGGAGCGTCGAACTCCAGCTCGGAATCGTCAAGGACGAGACCCGCGAACTTAAGGAAAAATATGGCGATCCCCGTCGTACCGAGATTACATTCTCCGACGACGAATTCAATCCTGAGGATTTCTATGCCGATGAGGATCAGGTCATTACTATCTCCCATCTGGGCTATATCAAGCGTACCGCCCTCACTGAATTCCGCACGCAGAACCGCGGCGGCGTCGGCATCAAGGCCAGCGCAACGCGCGACGAGGACTTCATTGAGCACATCTACATCGCCAACACGCACTCGACCCTGCTTCTCTTTACGCAGAAGGGCCGCTGCTACTGGCTGAAGGTCTATGAAATTCCGGAAGGCAACCGTGCCTCCAAGGGCCGCGCCATCCAGAATATCCTTATGATAGAACCGGACGACAAGGTCAAGGCTTACTTGAACGTGAAGACGCTCAAGGACGAGGAGTTCATCAACAACAATTATATAATGATGGTCACCCGCAAGGGTATAGTCAAGAAGACCACTCTCGAGGCTTATTCCCGTCCGAGGACCAACGGAGTCAATGCAATCAACATCCGCGAGGACGATGAACTTCTCGAGGCGGTGCTCACCAACGGCCGCTGCAATATTATGATTGCAGCCAACCGCGGCCGTTGCGTGCGCTTCGACGAGACCGAGGCCAGACCGCTCGGCCGTACCTCCACCGGCGTCCGTGGCATCAATCTTGATGAAGGTGATTACGTGATCGGTGTTTCCTGCCAGGATCCGGGAGCCGAAGATGCCGACAAGCATCAGGTTCTCGTGGTCTCGGAGAACGGTTACGGAAAGCGTTCCTACCCGCAGGAATACCGCCAGACCGCCCGTGGAGCGAAGGGTGTCCGCACCTTGAACATCACGGAAAAGACCGGGAAACTGGTTGCGATCAAGAATGTGACGGATGCTGATGATTTGATGATAATATGCCGAAGCGGAATCACTATCCGTATGCCGGTCTCCACTATCAGGGTGGCAGGACGCGCAACCCAGGGCGTAAGACTCATCACGATCAGGGAAGGGGATGCAATCGCCGCCGTCTCGGTAGTCGATCACAGCGATGAAGAAGAGTCGCAGGCCGCATCCAATGAAGAGCTGCCGCAGACTCCGCTAAATGAAGAATAGTTTGTAACCAATAAGTTATTGAAAATGAAAAAGTTATTTCTTGCACTTGCACTGGCTGCCTCGATGAGCGCCGCCTATGCCCAGTCTGTCAAGTCCGACGCAGACATCCAGAAGGCGATTGACAAGGCTTCAGCAACTGCAAATGATGCCAAGAAGGGCTTGAAGGCAGCTTCCTGGATGAAGCTTGGCGATGCCTATATGAATGCTTACCAGAATCCTACCGCCGCAGTGGCATACGGAATGGACAAGACTACCTTCGGTCTCGCTGCCGGAGAGAAGCCCAAGTCCGTGGAGGTTGTCAACGTGGACGGCCAGGCTTTCGAGAAGCAGGTCCTCAGCCGTTACAATGCCTATTTCAACGCGACCGGCCAGCTGGTCGTCCTTGAGGTGACCAAGCCTTCCTATGCAGGTGACGCCCTCGCCGAGGCTGCCAAGGCCTATATCACCGCTTTTGAGCGTGACGCAAAGAAGGCGAAGGATGTCGACGAGAAGCTCCAGGATATCTGCGGTCGCTATGAGACCGACGCTTACACGGCCTATTCTTTCAAGCAGATGGATAAGGCGGCGAAGATGTTCAAAGGCGCTGCGGACGTTTCAATGCAGGCTCCTTGCTCCAAGATTGACACGAATGCAGTGTACAACACCGCTTACATCGCTCTCTCCCTCGGAGACTTCGCTCTTGCAAAAGAATACTACAACAAGTGCCTTGCCCTTGGCCATACTGCCAACGGCTCAGTCTTCGCCTCCCTCTCTCAGGTCGAGCTCGCCCAAGGCGATACCCTCAGCGCAAAGACTATGCTTGTCGACGGTCTGAAGCAGTATCCTGACAACGCCAGCATCCTGACCAGCCTTATCAACCTCTACCTCAACATCAACGAGGATCCCGAAAAGATCGTGGAACTTCTTGACGAGGCCAAAAAGCAGATGCCCGACAATCCTTCGCTCTATTATGTCGAAGGCAATATCTACACCGGCATCAAGAATTATGTCAAGGCTCACGCCGCCTATGCGAAGTCAAGCGAGGTAGATCCCAAGTATGATATGGCTTACTATGGCGACGGTGTCTGCTATCTCAAGGAGGCTGACGATATCGCTGAGGAAATGAATAATCTTGATGTCCGCGAATACAAGAAGTATGATGTGCTTCAGGCAAAACTTGAAGGACAGTACAAGACTTCGGTGGATGTTTTCGAGAAGTGCTATGAGATTTCCGAGAATGCCCAGGTGAAAGAAGCCGCGGCCGATTATCTCAAGCGTGTATGTTTCCTGCTCCGTAATTCTGATCCAAAGTATCAGGCCGCTTACGAGAAATACGAGGCTATTCTGAACGGAAATAAATAATGAAGCAAATACTGCATCTTGAAGCAGTCGACCCGGTTGAAATCTACGGGGTCGGGAATAAAATCTTACAGGAGTTCTGCTCCTATTTTCCTCATCTTAAGGTCGTTGCCCGTGGCAGCGACCTTATCCTTGAGGGAAAAGAGAGCGACATATCGGAATTCCGAATAAAGATGGGAGAGCTGGTCGAAAGGCGTCAGCACAAGAGGAATCTCAATGTCTATGACGTGGAGGACATCTTCTGTGGAAGTCCGTCGGCGGCCGCTTTCCGCTTCAGCGCCGATGCGACTATTGTCCACGGCACCGACGGGAAGCCGATCAAGGCCAGGAATAAGCGTCAGCAGGAACTGGTCCAAGCCTATCTGGACAATGATCTTGTATTTGCCGTCGGCCCTGCCGGAACAGGCAAGACATACATCGCGATCGCGCTTGCCGTGCGTGCTCTGAAAAACCGTGAGATTAAGCGTATTATCCTTACCCGTCCCGCCGTTGAGGCAGGGGAGAGGCTGGGCTTTCTTCCGGGTGACCTGAAAGAGAAACTGGATCCATATCTCCAGCCGCTTTACGATGCCCTTGAGGATATGATCCCTTCGCGCAAGCTGAATGAGTTCATCGCCGACGGGACTATCCAGATCGCCCCTCTGGCCTATATGAGGGGCCGGACTCTGGACAGGGCGTGCGTGATTCTCGACGAAGCACAGAATACCAATCTCGGTCAGTTGAAGATGTTCTTCACGCGTATGGGCTCCAGTGCGAAGTTCATAGTGACAGGGGATGCCACCCAGATAGACCTTCCCAGAAAATCTGATTCAGGCCTTCTTACCGGTATCCGTCTACTGCAGGAACTGAAGGGCGTCGCCGTGGTTTCGTTCCGCAACGAGGATATCGTGCGTCACTCTCTTGTGACGAAGATCGTCAAGGCTTTCGATGAGTTTACTGCTGAAGGCAGCCGTCCATCAGCTCCCGTAGAGCCTCCTTGTCCAGATGCTGACCGATAAATACGATTTTCTGCATCCTGTCGCCATAGACCGGGTCCCAGTCTCGACGTAGTTTGGAATCTCTCTCTATCATTGCGGCCAGCTCATCTTCAGGCATAGTAGCAAACCAAGCTCCGGCATCCCGGAGCATTTTTTGTTTTCCGGCCTGCTCGAAAAGATAGCATTTGTCAGTGTCGTCGGTGAAGTAGCATATACCCTTGGCGCGGATTATCTCCTTTGGCCAGTGCCTTGCGACAAGGTTGTCGAACTTGTTGAGGTCCAGAGCTTTGCGCTCATAATAGACATAGGTGTCAATGCCGTACTCAAGCGCCTCGCCTTCAGCTTCTTCTTCCTCGTCTTCGCCTTCGATGGCCGCAATCCAGGCAGCGGAAGTCGCGACGGCATCGAAGTCGAACATCCCCGTATAGATCAGCTCGTCCAGGTCGATATCGCCATAGTCACAGCTGAGTACTTTTGCTCCTGGATTGATACTCTTTACGACAGCCTTCAGCTTTCCAAGTTCGTCAGTAGTAAGCTCCGAGGCTTTGTTCAGAAGGACGATATTGCAGAACTCAATCTGCTCTATGACAAGCCTTTCCAGATCGTCTTCACCGATGTCTTCGCGGGAGAGTGCGTCGCCGAGGGCGAATTCGTCCTTCATCCTCAGTGCGTCCACCACGGTGCAGATGCAGTCGACATAGGGGAGGGAATCGTTGATGGACTGCGGAGCAAGCACCGGCATTGACGAGATCGTCTGTGCGATAGGAGCCGGCTCGCAGATTCCGCTGGCCTCGATGACTATGTAATCGAAGCGGGAGTTGGCTGTCAGCTCCATAAGCTGGGCTACAAGGTCCATCTTCAGGGTGCAGCAGATGCAGCCGTTGGAAAGGGCTACCAGAGAATCGTCTTTCTGCCCCACAATGCCGCCCTTTTCAATCAGTTCGGCGTCTATGTTGACTTCGCCGATGTCATTGACTACAACGGCGAATTTAATTCCTTTTCGATTTGACAGGATGCGGTTCAAAAGGGTGGTCTTGCCGCTTCCAAGATAACCGGTGACAAGCAGCACCGGAACCTGTTTCTTTTCAAGATTGATAGTCATTATTGCTTTAGTTTTATCAAGCCACGGCCTGTCCGGCCGTCAATACATACACTAAGTGGCGTGTCGACGCGCACGTGGCGGAGCCACTTCGTCTCTTCCAGGGCCGGAAGTGCGTCGAGTCCGCTAAGGTCCAGGCTGTCTCCTTCGCGGCTGTACGGGTCCACGTTCAGGTATCCCGCCCCAAGCGAAGTCAGGTTCTGGAAGAAATGCGTGCCCTGGCTTGGATCTACCCGGAAATCGGGGAGCGAGCACTCCACTATCGCTTTTGCCTCCGAGATGTCGCTCCAGGCGACTGGAACCCCAAGCGTAGGTATGCTGGAGCCCCATCTGCCATATCCTATAAGGACATATTGCCGCCCCTCGGCTCTCATAGAGGAGTTGATTCTCCGCAGTTCGGAAGCCATTTCTGCTGTCTTCATCTTGTCGAAACTGTCCTGCTTGAGATAGACTACATCACGTATGCCTTCCGCCCATCCGGTTCCCAGAGCGCTCTCCGAATGGACAATAGCTCCGGAGCAGTCGATTCCGTTCCAGTCCACTTCCGCGTGCAGGCTGTCGGAGGAAATCGGTCTTACCTGCAGGACGACGAAACTGCCGCTGTCCAGGTCCGCTGCGAATTCTATCTCTACGCTGCATTTCATCTCCCTGGCCGCTATGTCGAGCAGCGTGCGTACGATTTCCGCCAGGGGGAAGGTGTTATAACGCAGGATATGGGCGAATGTGACGAATTTAGGGCCTTTCGGGATAGGAGAATCGACGATTCTCATATTCTCGTAGTCATAGGTGGAGACTACCTTGTCCAGTGCTTTGAAGTGACATTCGCTTATTGGAATGCGTTCCAGGTTCACCGCGTCGTCAACCGAGGTCTTGAACTTCTCCACCTGCAGGTTGAGGGCATAGAAGACTTGCTGGGTATCCCTCATCGTCAGTTCCGGAGTGGAGGTCTGCAGGCTGTGTTTGGGGTAAGCCGGAGAGAACCTCAGTACCTGTTCTCCGTCGACTACGGCCTTGCCCAGACCGAATGCCAGTTTGGCGACTCCCTCTTCCGCCTTTTCATGGCCGATCGGATAGAAATTGACGGAGCGGGCAACCCCGCTGAGAGTAGGGAAGAAATATCCGTCCTCTTCGCTTCCGCAGATCTCCTGGATTATGATAGCCATCTTCTCTTCCGAGATCACATTGGCGGTTGCGGTGATATAACCCTTGGAGGCGGCGAAATATACCGAGGCATAGACGCTCTTGATTGCCTTCGACAGCAGACGAAGCTGCTGGTCCTCGTTCTCCGTAGCCGGGATCATATAGGTGGAATAGACTCCGGCAAATGGCTGATAATAAGAATCTTCCAGCTTTGAAGAAGAGCGGATGGCAAGGGGAGTCCTGACTACTCGGATAAAAGCGCGGAGTGCGTCAGTGAGTTCCTTGGGCAGGGTGGATGAAACGAACTCCGAGAGGATTTCGCTGTCGGATATGTCAGAATTGATTACATACTGGAGACCGTTTTCCAGGATGAAGCGGTCAAAATATTCCGTCGCCACAATCAGTGTCCTCGGAACACTCACGTGCACGTCCTCCCATCTGTTGAAAAGGTCGTGTTTGTAGAGTATCTGATTGAGGAATGCGAGGCCGCGGCCTTTGCCTCCCAGTGAACCTTCCCCGAAGCGGGAGAACCAGATTGCGTCGTTGAAGCTTTCCGGATTAAAGCGTGCGGTAACTCCGAGGCCTTGTTTAATCCTGTATTCGTGAATCAGTTCCACAGCGGTGTTCCGGAAGGTCTCGGAATCATCGAAGTGACTGTTCTTCAGTCTGTTGCCCACAGAGAAAATACCCCTTGCGAGAAGCCATCTGGAGACATAGTTCTTGCTTATCATCCGGTTGAGTATCTTCTCCGGAAGGGCCTGGATAATGCGTTCCGCCCCCTGGAGGTCCTGTGCCCGCGCAAATTCGTGACCTCTGTCATTGGTCGCTACGAAATCACCGAAACCGAACTCCCGACCTATATATTCTGAAAGTTCGTGGGTGAGGGTTTTGGACCGCTTCATCAGAAAACCCGCCTTGAGGGTGTCGGCTACCTCCTTCATACTCTCCTGCGAGGACTGCATCAGGATAGGCATCTTCGGGAGTTCGCTGCGGATCAGTTTGCAAAGGTCCACGCCGGCATCCAGTTTTTCCTGCTCCGGACGGTCGTGCTTGTGAAGGACGAAGCCAATATCCGAAATGACGCCGAGAAGCTGTTCCTTGTAAGTCCTGTAAAGCCGTACGGCATCGTCGTAATTGGTGGCCATCAGGATTTTCGGCCTTGCGCGTTTGCGGAAAAACTGCTGATCTTCGTTGAGGGCATCTTTCAGGGCCGCCACGTTCTGCTGAAGTACGAGCTTGTAAAGCAGGGGGAGGTAAGTAGAGTAGTATCTCACGGAATCTTCCACCAGAAGGATACACTGCACTCCGCTGCCAAGGATGTCCGCGTCTGCATTGATGCTGTCTTCCAGGAGTTTGATGATGGCTATAATCAGGTCGGTAGAGCCGTTCCAGCAAAAGCAGTAGTCGATCTTGCTGCTGTCGCGCTCTTCGATGCGGCGGTAAATCTCCTTTGAAAAAGCGGTCAGAAGGACGATAGGCGTATCCGGACAGTATTCCTTCATTTTTGCGGAGAAGTCGAAAACGTCTGGCTCTCCGGCATTATACATCGTGATGACAAGGTCGAATCTCTCGCCGGCCTCGACTTTAGACAAGGCCTGAGATGTGGATTCCACCCTCTCGAAAACGGGGGGATTGCTAAGGTTCAGCTCGGAGTACTCCCTGCTGATGCGGGCATCCAGCCTGCCATCCTCTTCAAGTGAGAAGTTGTCGTAGTTGTTACAGACGAGCAGTATCCTCCGGATGCGTCTCGCCATCAGCGATGCAGAGTCCGTCATTCTAAACTAATCCCTGGTCTACCATAGCTCCGGCAACCTTGATGAAAGCGGCAATGTTGGCTCCCTTGACATAATTGACGGTGCCGTCTTCTTCGGTGCCATACTTCGTGCAGGCCTCGTGGATGTCCGACATAATGCGTCTGAGATATCCGTCCACTTCCTCTGCAGTCCAGTGCTGGCGCATAGAGTTCTGGCTCATCTCCAGCCCGGAAGTCGCAACTCCGCCGGCATTTGCCGCTTTGCCGGGAGCATATAGCATACCCGCACCCTGTATGATGTGGATAGCCTCGGGGGTTGTCGGCATATTCGCGCCTTCAGCTACACAGAAACATCCGCCTTTGACCAGGTTCTCGGCATCGGCCTTCTCTATTTCATTCTGAGTGGCGCAGGGGAGTGCGATGTCGCAGGGAATCCTCCAGGGACGCTCGTCCGGATAATAAGTGGCTCCTGGATACTTCACAGCGTACTCCTTGATCCTGCCGCGCCTGATGTTCTTGAGCTCGAACACATAGGCCATTTTTTCCTCCGTAAGTCCGTCAGGGTCGTAAACAAAGCCGTTGGAATCTGACAAAGTGACGACTTTTGCCCCAAGGCGCATTGCCTTCTGGGCGGCATACTGTGCAACATTGCCGGCACCCGAGATGACAACCCTCTTGCCCTCGAAACTCTCTCCGCGCGAGGCAAGCATTTTTTCAGTGAAGTAGCAGAGTCCGTATCCCGTGGCCTCCGGCCGCAGGAGAGAACCGCCCCATCCGAGCCCTTTGCCGGTAAGTGTGCCGGAGAACTCGTCACGGAGTCTTTTGTACTGACCGAAAAGATAACCGATTTCGCGGCCGCCCACGCCGATGTCTCCGGCAGGGACATCCGTGTCCTGGCCTATATGCCTCTGAAGCTCAGTCATAAAACTCTGGCAGAATCTCATCACTTCGGCGTCGGATTTTCCCTTGGGCGAGAAATCGGAACCGCCTTTGGCGCCTCCCATCGGAAGAGTGGTGAGGCTGTTCTTGAAGGTCTGCTCGAAAGCAAGGAACTTCATTATGGACAGATTGACGCTCTCGTGGAAGCGGATTCCGCCCTTGTACGGGCCTATGGCGCTGGAACACTGGACGCGGTAGCCTCGGTTGATCTGAATGTCGCCCCTGTCGTCCATCCAGGGAACGCGGAACATTATGACGCGTTCAGGCTCAACGATTCTCTCAAGAATCTTCTGCTCCATCAGATGAGGGTATGCGGTGATATAAGGAGCCACGCTTTCGGCGACTTCGCGGACTGCCTGATGGAATTCGGGTTCCCCCGGATTTCTGGCAATTACCCAGGCCATAAAGCGGTCGAGGTATTTCTGTGTAAAGTTATCCATATTTAAGTTCGTTAAAACTTACAAAAATAATCATTTCCCGCCAAAAGACCAAGTTCTGACTTTGTTTTAGCGGACATATGGTATTCCGGCCGTACCGGCGATGGACGCGACTTCGGAAAGGGAGAGATAAATGTAATGTCCTTGGATTAGAAGTGCAAAATCCATTATGTAGAACTCTTCGAGAGGTTTCAGGCGCAAGCCCTCGATGCGGACACTGTCCAGACAGGGATGCTTGGCTTTCAGCGTGTTGAAAATCATACGAAAGTTGCTCTCGTAGTGCGAAATGACGGCTTCGGCCGAAGCCGGAGTGTCTGAACTCACTTCGAAGCCGTCGCAGCGGATTTCAATGGACTCCCAGCGGGAGAGGGGACAGGTAATGTTTGGCATATCGTTCTTTTTTTCTGCAAATATCGTCCGCCGGGAGTAAAGCATCGACACGTTTGCAAGGCTTGTAATGTCGTTTTTTCTGCAAGGCTTGTAAAAAAATGATTATCTTCGCGAAAACTGATGTGCTATGATTGGATGGGAAGCATTTCTTACTCTACTGCTTTATGAGGGTGAAAGTGGGGTTCTGGAAGAGCCTGCGGCAGGATTGCTTGCGGAATACATTGACCGGATGGACGCCGCGTCCCTCCTTGAGGCGATGCAGCGAATAGCCGGGCGCTTGTCTCGGATGACAGGCTCCACGGAGGCGGAAGCGGAAAAGTGGCTGCCGGAAAAAATCGTGGTAACGGAAGATTACCGCATACTCATTCCAGATCGTTTTGATATGGAAATAAGGATGAGGCCGCTGGTCAAAACCGTTTTCCTGCTCTTTCTGCGGCATCCCGAGGGCATACGCTTCCGCGAGCTGTCCAAATATCGGGAAGAAATGCTGCGGCTGTATAAAGCTATCAGCAACAGGGGCAGCCTTGATAATATGGAAAAAAGCATCGACCGTCTTATAGACCCCGCCGACAATTCCATCAATGAAAAAGTCTCCGTACTGACTGAGACTCTTTCCCGCTATTTCCCGGGACCGGGAGCGCTGTACTACTCTGTAAGAGGTGCTGCGGGCCAGGTAAAGCGTATCTCTCTAGACCGTTGTCTGGTGGAGTGGAAAGCGAAATAAAACAAAGCAGGCAACGGAATTCCGTCGCCTGCATCTTCGTACTGGGTAGGAGAATCGAACTCCTATTGCGAGATTGAGAATCTCGAGTACTAACCGTTATACGAACCCAGCATTTTGCTTTGGGAATGCAAAGGTACGAATAATTTCGATACTTGCAAATTTTTTTGCACGTCGCCTGCATAAAAACAAGTGAAACTGACATATTGGCAGAGTGAGGCGATTGGCAGAAAATTTGATGGCATCCCGGACGAAATAATGAATATTATGGCAGAAAAAAAGAAAAAAGGGGCTCCTGAGACCCATCCTGAGGCCCATCCTGATACTGAAAAGATCAAACAGCTGGAAGAAGAACTGGCAAAGTCGAAAGCCGAAATCGATTCGAAGAAAAACGATTATCTCAGGCTGATGGCAGAGTTTGACACCTTCCGCCGCCGCAGTGCAGAGGAAAAGCTTTCCCTTGTCACATCCGCTTCCGCGGAGACAATCAAAGGTCTGCTTCCCGTCCTCGACGACTGTGAGATCGCTCTCGCCCAACTTGAGAAATCCTCTGACAGCGATGCAGCTAAGGAAGGAACTCAGCTGATATTCAATAAACTGATGGCTTATCTCAAGTCAAAGGGTCTGGAGAGGATTGAAGCAAAGGGCCAGGATTTCGACACCGAGTTCCACGAGGCGGTCACGACCTTCCCGGCCCCTGATGAAGCTCAGAAGGGGAAAGTCATAGACGTGGTCCAGACAGGATATACGCTTGGCGGCAAGGTTCTCCGCTATGCAAAAGTAATTGTGGGGGCATAAGCAATGGCACAGAAAAGAGATTACTACGAGGTTCTCGGTGTTTCGAAAAACGCTTCTGCTGAGGATATCAAGTCAGCTTACCGGAAGCTTGCATTGAAGTGGCATCCGGACCGCTGGGTGAGCGGTACCGACGCAGAGAAAAAGACTGCGGAAGAGAATTTCAAGGAGGCTTCCGAGGCATATTCAGTACTGAGCGACCCGCAGAAGAAGGCGCGTTATGACCAGTTCGGTTTCGACGGCGACCAGATGGGCGGCGGAGGCTTCGACTTCGGCGGTTTCGATTTGAACGAAATCCTGCGCAGCGTCTTTGGCGGCGCCGGCGGTTTCGGAGGCTTCGGAGGCGGTTTCGATTTTGGCGGCTTCGGCGGTGGAGGCGGCTCCCGCTCTACCCGTGGGCAGGACATCCGCACGCGAGTAACCCTGACTCTGGAAGAGATCGCCAAAGGTTGCACCAAGACGGTGTCCATCGAGCACAACCGTCCTTGTCCGGAATGCGGCGGAAAGGGGACCAAGAACTCTTCAGACATAAAGACTTGCCCTACCTGCCACGGCAGCGGCCAGGTCCGTCAGGCCGTGCGCGGCATTTTCGGTATGCAAAGCTTCTCCATTTCCACCTGTCCCCAGTGCGGCGGCAAAGGTAAAGTGGTTTCGAATCCCTGCCGTCGTTGTCACGGGACCGGCCTCGAACGCATCAGAGAGGATGTCTCGGTCCAGATTCCGGCCGGGGTCCAGGAAGGGATGCAGATTACAGTGCCCAACCAGGGGCACGCGGACCCCAACGGCGGCCCTAACGGAGACCTTCTCGTGGTCATCCGCGAGGCTCCTCACGCCGACCTGCTCAGGGACGGTGTCAACCTTTTCTATACCAAGGTGATATCCGTGATGGACGCAATGCTTGGCTGCGAGATTACTGTTCCCAGTCTGGATGGACCCTATAAGATAAAGGTAGAGCCAGGCACACAGTCGGGGACAGTCCAGAGAATACGTGGCAAAGGTCTTCCTGCGGTCCAGGGATATGGTCGCGGAACGGGAGACTTGTTTGTGAAACTGATGGTGTGGGTGCCGCGTAAACTATCCAGGAGTGAGAGAGAAAAACTGGAGGAGATGCGCTCAAGCAGCAGCTTTACCCCGGATCTGAGCCGAGATGACAGGGCTGTCTTCGACAAAACCAAAAATATTTTCTAAAAAAGTTTGTGGATTGAAAAAAACTTTCTATCTTTGCAGTCCCAAAACGCGCAACCTCTTGTCAGGAACGTAGGACAACGTTGCATTAGAGTATTTTAGAAAATGGATTTGATTAACATTGCAGAGCAGGCTTTCCAGAGTGGAAAAGCAGCCAGCTTCCCGGAATTCAAGGCCGGTGACACTATCACCGTGACCTACAGGATCAAGGAAGGAGATAAAGAGAGACTTCAGAAGTTCAGAGGCGTCGTCATCCAGATCAGCGGTATGGACGCTTTCACAAGGACCTTTACCGTTCGTAAGATTTCAAGCGGTGTCGGTGTCGAAAGAATCTTCCCCTATCAGTCTCCGTTCATTGACAGCATCGAGGTGAACAAGTACGGTAAAGTGCGTCGCGCACGTATCTTCTACCTCCGCAACCTCACCGGTAAGAAGGCCCGCATCCGCGAGAAAGTCTACACTGCTGAAAATAAGGCTGAATAAGCCATACGGCTCCTTAGCTCAATTGAATAGAGCATTTGACTACGGATCAAAAGGTTACAGGTTTGAGTCCTGTAGGAGTCACTTCAAAACACCATCTGACGCGCGTCAGATGGTGTTTTTCTTATAAATTGCACATCGTTTGCACAACGAACGGTTCAATCGTTCTCGTCTAATTGAAAGATTGAATCAGTGGACTTGTCAAAATATCGTGCTATTTTGAGCGCCAGAACCGTTGAAGGCACATACTTCCCTGACTCGATGGAATTGATGGTATTGCGGCTCACGCCAATGGCATCGGCCAGTTGCTGCTGGGTGATGTCTTTGATGGCTCTCTCTACTCTTACTGTGTTTTTCATAGAACTTACTGCTTTTGGGATTTCCAGAGCATCCACTTGAACAGCCCGTAGTACGGGATAAAGAAGAGAAGCGGAAGGAAAATCAGGATTTGAAAGTGCACTATAATCTGCGGAATTTATGATATTTTTGAAAATTCCGCAGATTATAAAATCCTTTTTATTATCTTTGCAAAGGACAAATACATGCAAGTATGATTATTGGCAGAATTGAAGAAAAGAAGAAGATGCTCAAAGCGAATGACTCTGAGTATTCGCAGTTTGTAACCGTTTACGGGCGTAGGCGCGTCGGAAAGACCTTCTTTGTCCGGGAAACGTTCAATTATAAATTCACCTTCGAACATGCCGGCCTGGCCAGGGCTGGTATGAAAGAGCAGTTGGCGGCGTGGCAGACTTCCATGAAGTTTCACGGATATGATACAGTCAAGCCCAAAACCTGGCTCGATGCCTTTAATCAACTGAAGGAATTGATTATTGCATCCCCAAAGAAAAAGAAAGTCATCTTCATCGATGAGATGCCATGGATGGATACGCCCAAGTCCGGTTTTATCTCAGCACTTGAGTTTTTCTGGAATGGTTGGGCCTCTGCCAGAAAGGATATTACATTGATAGTCTGCGGTTCAGCCACCTCGTGGATTATCAACAAGATTATTCGGAATAAAGCAGGCCTCCATGGTAGGGTAACCACAAAAATCAGGATTAATCCTTTCACACTTGCGGAATGTGAGAAGTTTGCTACTCATTACAGACTTGGGATGAACCGCAGGCAGTTGACCGAGTGCTCAATGGTTATGGGGGGAATTCCCTATTACTGGTCACTCCTGGATCGCGAAAAGAGCCTCGCTCAGAACATAGATGATCTCTTCTTTCAAGAGAATGGTGAATTGCATAACGAATTCAATGAACTCTATCGGTCCTTATTCAAGAATCCGGAACCATACATTAAAGTAATTGAGCAATTGGGGGCCAGGAAAGTTGGAATGACCAGAGAAGAACTGATTTCTTCCGGTATCAAAGACAATGGCAAATTAACAGAATTGCTTGAGGATCTGGAGCAATGTGGCTTTATCCGAAAGTACGCCGCTTACGGATATTCCTCTCACAAGGCTATTTTTCAATTAATTGATCCATACACTCTATTCTATTACAAGTTCATTCTTGCCAATGACAGGAAAGACGAACGCTTTTGGTCGCACAGTCAGAATCAGCCAACCTATAATAACTGGTGCGGTCTTGCGTTTGAACGCATTTGTCTGTTGCATGTAAACCAGATAAAGCAGGCGTTGGGTATTACCGGTGTTATCAGCGGAGTATGCGGATGGCAGGCTTTAGGAAAAGGAGGGAATAAAGATGCCCAGATAGACCTCATCATCGACAGGAATGATGACATTGTTGATTTGTGCGAAATCAAGTATTCCAGAGAGCCATATATAGTAACGTCAGAGTACTATGATATAGTTCTCAATAAGACTCTCCGCTTTAAAGAGGATACCAAATCGACGAAGTCCATTCATCAGATACTCATCAGCGCAAATGGTGTAAAGCGAAATGCTTATTCCGACGAATTCCAAAAGATAATCACGCTGGATTCTCTCTTCGAGCCTTATATTCAAATATAGTTATAATCTGCGGTTTTTACTGTTTTTTGCCAAATTCCGCAGATTATAAGAAGTGACTATTCTCTTCGCGGACGATAGAAATCGGCTGAGATTCAATATGACTGACAATAAATGTCTGTAGGAGTCACGAAAAACCGCAACAGAAGCAATTCTGATGCGGTTTTTTATTTTTCTTTTCCCATTATTTTCCCATTTTGGGATGTTTCCTGTTTTGTAAAGTTTCTTTACAACATTGGAAACAAACTTTACACAAACAACAATCGACGATTTTTATAATCATTTAATAATAAGCTTCTTTACGAGTTGGGCACGTGGGTTGTTTTTGCGTGTGCGGGAATAAATGACTAAATTTGGGCTTTGGATTATGGCTTCGAAAGTTGGAAAAATACTGGTGGTGGATGACAACCTGGGGATTCGCCGGGCGTTGGAAATCTTGTTGCCGATGCATTTTGCTCAGGTGAAGACGATTCCGTCGCCGGCCACCCTTGTATCGTCGCTGGAGCAGTTCCGGCCGGATGTGGTGCTGCTGGATATGAACTTCAATACGAGCATCAACACAGGAAATGAAGGGCTGTACTGGGCCGGTGAAATCAAAAAGATGGTGCCGGAGGTGGAAGTGGTCCTGTTTACGGCTTATGCCGATATTGCCCTGGCGGTGGAAGGAATGAAACGCGGAGCCTTCGACTTTATTGTGAAGCCGTGGGACAACGACAAACTCGTGGCAACGCTCACTGCAGCCCGGGATAAGGCCCGGAAGGCAATGAAGCGGGATGCCCGGTCGGAGTCCGTCATTACGGCGGAGAGTCCGATGTTCTGGGGTTCCTCCGCTGCCATGAAGTCCATCCGGAAGACGTTGGATAAGATTGCTCCGACGGATGCCACCGTGCTGATTACCGGTGAGAATGGTACCGGCAAGGACGTGCTGGCGCGGGAGATTCACACACATAGCCTCCGGAGCGGCAAGCCGATGGTGGCCGTTGATGCGGGTGCCATTACGGAAACCCTTTTTGAAAGTGAGTTGTTCGGCCACGTGAAGGGCGCTTTCACGGATGCGCACACAGATCATGTCGGCAAATTTGAACAGGCCGATGGCGGCACTCTGTTCCTGGATGAAATCGGCAATATTCCCTTGCATTTGCAGGCCAAACTGCTTCGTGCTATTCAGAACCGGAGCATCGTCCGGGTGGGTGGCAGTGAGGCCAAACCCATCAACATTCGGCTCATCTGTGCCACGAATATGAATTTGGAGCAGCTGGTCCGGGAAGGCCGGTTCCGGGAAGATCTGTACTACCGCATCAATACCGTGCATATCGCCCTGCCGGCACTCCGGGAGCGGAAGGAAGACATCGTGCCGCTGGCGCAGATTTTCCTGGAAAGGTTTGCCGAGAAGTATCACCGGCCGTTGACTGGGATTGCTCCGGAGGCTGCGGCGATGCTGACTGAAGGCCGTTGGAGCGGCAATATCCGCGAGCTGCAGAACTGCATCGAGAAGGCGGTGATCCTTTCTGATGGCAATGAACTGACGGCGAAAGACATCCAGCTGGAGCAGGCGGCGAAGCCTGTCGGCACCACCATCAAGGCGGTAAGTGAGGCCGAGGAGGAACGGATGATTCGCCAGGCGATGGACCGGACGAACGGCAATATCTCCGCTGCAGCGAAGATGCTGGGCGTTAGCCGGCCGACGCTGTATGCAAAACTGAAGAAATACGGCCTATGACCTTCACCGTCTGGCATATCGTTGGGGCTTGTGTCATCGTCGCAATCATTGCGGCGGTGATTGCAACGCTTAGGACCAGGCACAAGGATATCAAGAAAGTGGCCTATATGATGGATGCGTTGGAAGACGGAGAATTGAATTTCCGCTTTCAGGAGAAAAACAAGTTCAACCGCACGCTGAACCGTATCCGGACCATCTTCGAGAAGCAGCGGCAGGCCCACGAGCAGGATTCCTGGACAAAGCTAATTCGCGTGCTCACGCACGAGATTATGAATACAGTATCGCCGATAGCCTCGTTGTCTGATGCATTGGCCAAGTCGGTCGATGAGAACGGTCACAGCGAACTGGACATCAAGGCCGGGCTGGAAACCATCTCCGACTCCTCCAAGAACCTGATTGGTTTCGTGCAGACTTACCGGCAACTCTCGGGTGTGGCGAAGCCCATCCGCAAGGCGCTGGATTTGCGGGAGCTGATGGATAGTGTCATCGGCTTGAACAGCGAATTCGCCGCCAGCTGTGGTGCTACCTGCAAGTATCGGCC
>CACZDC010000036.1 GCA_902779785.1 uncultured Bacteroidia bacterium | reverse complement strand
GAAAGAGTCTGCCGTGGCAGAAGCCTACGGCGTGAAATGGATACCGTCCCTGTATGTGATAGGCCCCGACGGGAAAATCCTTCTGGCTACCGTCGTCGCCGAAAAGGCTTCCGCCCTGCTTTGCGACGGGACTCTCAGCGCCGCCACAGTCCCGGCACAGCCCTGAGGAAAAGGCTTCCGCCCTGCTCTGCGACGGGACTCTCAGCACCGCCACAGTCCCGTCACGGCACGAAGTACTGGGGCGCAGCGGGCAAGGTCTAATTATTGATGGGGGATCTTGCCCGCGAAGATGGTCTGCAGGGGCATGAGAGACATATTGGCGGGCAAGGTCCCGGCCACCTAAATCGACCTTGCCCGGTAGCATAATCAGACCTTGTCCGGCAGCCACAGACCTTGCCCGGTAGCATAATCAGGCCTTGCCCGGCAGCCACAGGCCTTGCCCGGCAGCCCACGGCGGGGTCAGCCTCTCAGCACCAGGCCTGCGCTGACAGGGTAATGGTCTGAAATCAGGGACACGCCGCCGTAGGCATCGCGCAGGGTATGGTAATACAAGATGCCGTCGAAGCCGCTGAACCAGATGTAGTCGATTATGCTCTTGCCCTTGGCCGTCCAGGCATTGTAGGTGTTGTCCGTGTCGGTGACGGGAGCAACGACTCTGGCGTCCTGAAGGGTGCCGCGTAACACTTTCACGCTCGCGTCGGTGGGCTTCACGTTGAAATCTCCGGTCAGGATGACCGGGAGCTTCTCCGTGTTAAGTTCGGCTATCTTGCTGACAATCAGCTTAAGGCCCTCCTTGCGGGCAGTGGCGCCCTTGTGGTCGAGGTGCGTATTGACATAAAAGAACTTGCGCCCTGACTCCTTGTGCAGGAATATGCCCCAGGTGGCCGTGCGGCGACAAGCGGCATCCCAGCCCAGAGACACTCTTTCGGGCGTCTCGGAAAGCCAGAAAGTGCCCCAGTCCACGGCCTCCACCTGCTTGTTGTCCCAGAATATCGCCATTATCTCTCCGGAAGCTCCCGGGATTGGCTTGCCGTTGTCGCGGCCGACACCATAATAGCTGTAGCCGGGGACATTTTCGACTATGTAGTTGATTTGCTCCGTCACCGCTTCCTGAAGGCCGAAAACCGTGGGCTTCTGGGCCAGCAGCATTGCGGGCGTGCCCGGCTTGCGCACCGGCCAGTTGTTGTCCGGGTTCGTCTCGTTGCTCGGGACGCGGATATTGTATGATATTACCTTTATCGTATAGTCCTTGGGCTCGGACGGAGTGGCGGGAGCGGAAGGCGTGGCGGTCTCTTCATCTTCTTTTTCGACGGGATCAGAGACGGGAGTCTTACCACAGGACACAATCAGGGCAGCAAGTGCAAGGAAAACTAAAAGAAAGTACTTTTTCATCATATGGTCATTAGCTGCCACAAAAATAATAAAAAAGGGACAATATCCTTATTGGCTAAGATGATTTACCAGTTAAGCACCCGGACCTTGTACATATTGATGTCCGCGACCTCAATAGTGCTCTTGTCCACACCGCCGTCGTTGGCGAAGATATCGTCGGTGTAGCGCACTTTGTGGCTTGACCAGTCGTAATCTCCTTCAGAATGCCCTTTCCAGGCGTAGGTATAATAAGCTTCACCTGTATCGGGATTGTAGTTGACGGACTTCACGCCCTGGTAGCTGTTGAAGTGCCCTAACTGCTTTAAGGACTTGGACGGAATGTCGTAAAGCGCAGCCTTGTTTCCTCCGATAATCAGGGTATTTTCATCCGCAAGGGTCATATCGTGAAGGCCTGTGACGAACGATTTTGTGTTAACGGTGCTTTCAAGTGAAAGCGAGGGGCTGGCACTATCCCAATTCTTGAGGGAATAGATTTGCAGAGATGTACCTCCAATTGCAAACAAACGCTGGTGCTTCTCGCTCCAGACCACTCCGTGGGCAGACTGAAGAGGATAACTGGCCAGCTCGGCAGAGGATGATGAACTGAACAGTTTGACGGCGTCGCCACCGTCCGAGCAGGCAACCACAATGCGTTCTGAGGGCAGCAGCTCGGCTGAATGAGCGTTTGTGGTGCCATTTGACGACCATTCAACCGTCTTGGTATCCTTGTTGAGCAGGAGTGCCCAACCGTACGAACTGGTCACCAGGAACTTCTTGCCGTCCGCCACCGGCTTGGCATCATCGATATGGTCCATCCTGCTTGCAGACATGCCTACCGTGCCGGCTGCAGCCTTGGCATCCCAACTCCAGGTGAGGGCATTGTTGTAACGCCCGTTTTTCTTCGCAAGGGCTTCGTCGAAGACATAGACCTTATTGCTTCCGCAAGCAATAAGCGAGCGGTTGGCGCTCAGAGGGTCGGTATCCACAAGCGAGCCGGGGCTGAGTTTTAGCGACTCTTCGTTGCTATATGTTATAACCTTCCCGGTGGATAGCGTGAATTCGATGCTGAAACCCTTGCTAAGCTCTACCGGAGGAACAAATATTGGGATGATCCCGTTACCCGCAGAACAGTCGATCTGCTGAGGGGGCTCCATGGTTATTGACGGCTGTGTGCAGCTGAATTGGCCGCTTTCCAAATTGATCGTCACGGTTCCCGCTATGTTTTCCCCGCCGTTTGCTTTCAAAACAGCACGGGTTACAGAGTATCCTCCTTTGGAAACCTTGGCGAGGATAAGTGCGCACACAGGATTGAGTTTGATTGAATTCCCGGCATAATTGTCGCCCGTGTTCTTGGTCGAGCCGAAAAACACATTGGGAAATTCAGAGCCGTCCTGCCGGGCGGGGAATTCAAAGCTGGCGCTGGAAGCGTCAACGGTAAAACCGGAATTTGCAGGGAACCAGGCAGCAAGCTGATCACCCTTCTTGGGCTTCTTCAGATTAAAAAGGAAGAGGGACGAATTGCTGCCAGGGGTGAGCGGGGTGCTCACGCTCTTTTCTCCGGATGCGGCATGCAAAAGCGCCACTTCATCTGATTCCTGTAATACCACCGGCTTAAGCCGCCCGTCGGCATATCGGCCGCTAAGGAAGGTTATATTGGTCTTGGTGACCTGAGCCGGGCCGCTCTGTTCTTTACCGTTGCAGGATGTAAAGGACAGAACTGAAACTGCGGCCAATAAAACGATAGGTAGGTTGAACTTTTTCACGGTTCGGTAAAGATAGTGTTTTTATATGCTTGTACCAAATCGGCAGGAGTGCCTTTAGAGGACTTTACTTCGTACATGAAAATACCGTCATAACCGCACTGGCGTAACATGTAGTGGAACGCCGGCCAGTCAATTACCCCATTGCCCGGGAGGTCGTGGCGCTCGTCTATGCGGTCATAGTCAGATACATGTATCGTCCCGATCCGGTCTCCCAGTTCATGGAAGAACTTTTCGTGACTTTCAATGAGAAGATGGTTCGTGTCGAAGCAGACCATCAATTCGGGGAAAGGCTCAAGGATGTATTTCAGCTCATCTGTGACTCGTCCCAGGCATGTACGCGGGAGGTTTTCTATACAGAGTACGGCTCCGATTTCCTTTGCCAGGGGCAGAAGCTCTTTTATTGATTCCCTGGCGCAGTCAAGCCGGGCTTTGCGCTCCGAATCGGCAATAGGCTCGCTGCTGGGGTGCAGCACAAGTCTTTTGGGATGAAATTTTTCGCCGCACATGCGGATCATCCGCTTTTGTATTTCTACGCTTTCCCTTCTCGCTTCGGGGTCGGTCAAAGAGATGTCAAGGGTCTTGCTGAAAGGAAGATGGCAGGACCACACGTTGAGGCCAAGGCTTTCGATAATGCTGCGTATATTATCTGCACCCCGCTCCCATTCCTCCTCAGGTTTGTTTCTCTGGAAAGAATTGCAGGTTACTTCAATCCACTCTATTCCGGCGTCTTTTATCCTCCGGATATTGGAGAGATCCTGCTTAGGGTTGATTGCGAGGGATGTTCCTATCGTATAAGGCCTGTTCATTTCTTTCGAAAAGTCTACGACGTCTTCGATGACAATGCTCCGGCCGCTTATGTCCTCAAGCTCGGCGTTGAATGACATTCCGGACGGATCGGGCAGTATCATCACCGGCACAACTGCCTGGGCGCTCCGGCAGTCGAGTGGCTCGGGGAACGAGACATGCACCGAAGGCCGCGAGGCCAAGCGGGTCCCGTCCAATGGGTCCAGAGTGCAGCGGCCGCTGAGCATTGAGCCGTCGCTGGCTCTTAGCGTCAATGCCTTGACCATATATGGCATATGCGCCAGAGATACCATGACAAGACTGTACATAGGCGCCATCTCGAGCGAATATGGGGTGTAAACGCCGGGGGAACCCTCAACATAACCTGCCGACAATGTCACCGGCTTGCCGTCCTGCTGCTCCGGGATATCGAAGCAAATCTGTCCGTTTTGCCATTCTGCACCTGATCCGGAAGGATAAACTCCAATAACTCCGGTTGCTTTTCCTGCAGGTGCTTCAACAAAGCACCCGGCATAGGGCGAGCCGCCGTCCGAGGCGGGCTCGACTACGGTACGCGATCCGTCAGAAGTCAATATTGCGTCAAACTTGTCGCCTTTCTCCCAATAGCGCTGGGTGAGCACAAGGCTGGAATGTGCATATTCAAGTACGCTTGCACTCAAACGCATCGCCTCGGCTCTCTCTGTACTTTTTGGCGTACAGGAGAGCGAGGCTAGCAGAATTAAGGTTATTATAATGCTAAGATGCATCTATGTTCTACAATGCTATTTCAGGCAGCAGCTGCCGCAGATGTCGATTCCATATGCCGCGTACCTTTCACCGCCTACGTATTTGCCGATGAATTTGCCGTTATCGTTCTTGGCTCCGATGAAAGCGGAGTACAGAATGCCGTCCAGATAGTTGTTTCCGCCCATCTGCTTATCGTTCTTCGTTCCCAGCTCAAACTGGTCCTTCACGGAAAGGTCGGGTCCGAGAATCCATACCGTGTTCTGGACTTGGCCTGAAGTGATGTAGAAATTGCCTTCAGTATCGGAGCATGCCCTGGCGTAATTGAAAGCGTTCACGCCTTTTCCGGACTCAAGGGTGGCCTTGATTTCAAGGGTGGATCCGTCAAGTAGATAACAGTTGCCGTCTTTGCTCGGGGCGAGTATGTCGCCGTTAGGTGAGGAGACTACTCCCCAGATGTTCGGTTTATCGGCAGTTGATACTACCTTGCAGTCAACCACTATCTTCCTTTCCTGGAGGTCTATTTTGGATACCATGCCTTCGGCGTGTCCATAATAGGCGTAGCGTTTGTCGGGCGATACGGCAAAGCCTCCGCTTATGTCGCTGGCCTTTCCTGCCTGAGCGTAACTGACGATTTCTTCACCGGTGAGTGCGTTGAGCCAGACTATGGTTTTTTCAGTACTGTTGACTGCAACAACAAGGTCGTTTCCGTTGACAAGCAGACCGCCGCCCTTGCCTCCCAGTTCAGCTTGCCATTTTTTGGCTCCGGTGGCTGCGTCAAGTGCAAAGGTGGCTCCCTTGGCATCAATCAGATACACGGTATTTCCGTCTTTGCTTACCGCAGGGCTGGCGCTCTGCATGCTGCCGGCTTCCGTGAACTGCCATTTCAGTTCTCCGTTAGCTGTGACGGCGAAGAAATCGCCTGCGGTCTGGGTGCCGAAGTAAATGTCACCTGTGACAGGATTGACCGTGAGGCCGTTGTAGGAACCGTGATCTACTCTGTAGGTCCATTTCTTTTCTCCGGTCTGCAGATCCCATGCGACCAAGTTGGTGATTTTGTTGAAAGTCAGGTCGTAGATGGTGTTACCGTCCGGAGAGAACATGGGCGCGGATCCCTTGAACCCATTGTAGAGCTGGCCTGTGTCGAATGCGAAATCGTTGTCATAGACAGCGTACTCTCGCACTACGATGGTTATGGTCCAGTTCTTCTCGACTCCGTTGACTTTGGCGGAAAGAGTGACTGTTTTCTCGCCGGCGCTCGCAAAGCCCTGCTTTGCAGTGTCGCCTTCAACTACTATGTCTCCGGGGAAAATCCATTTGACGTCCGTGGCTCCGGGGAAGTCTTCACGATTGAAAGAGAGCTCTACAGGCTGCCCGATGCAGACCTTGTCGCGTTTGACAAAAAATGGAATGGACTGGCTTGGCATAGCCTTGACGCTTGCCGCCGAGGAGTTGCCTTTGGCGTACTTGGCAACTATCGTGATAGTGTAGTTGATATCGTCCGTCAGGCCTTCCAGGACGTAGGAAGTAGCGTTACCGTCAGATATTTCGATACTCTTGGTCTCGCCTCCGTCGGGAGTGCAGGTGATGATGTAACCCTGAACACTCGTTGAGGGCTTGTCCCAATAAAGCGTCACCTTTCCGCTCTCGGCGTCGGCAAGCAACTGGCCTACGGGAAGGCGGCTGGTGGTGGGCTGCATCTCCTTCGTGTATACGATGCCTGAGAGCAGCTTATCATAGACGGCCTGTACGCCGAATGTATATTTGGCGCCATTTACAAGGCCTGTTACGGTGTAAGCAGTGGTGCCGCCTTCAACGGTAATCTCTTCCTGCTTGCACTCGGTGTTCAGGTAGGTTATCAGGTAGGAAGTGGGGGTCCATCCTTCGGGAATGCTCCAGCTGAGCTGGACTTCCTCGTCGCCGGCCACGGCCATCAGGTCAGTGACCTGATGGCGGAGCTTAAGGTCGTTTCCAGTCTGAATTTGCGGCTCTTTCCAGCAGGCAGAGACCGCTACAAGTGTCAGAAGGACTCCAACAGCATATGTAAATAATCTTTTCATTGTGTTTTCTGTTAATATCCGGGGTTCTGCCAGAGAACTGCGTCGTTGTTGTATATTTCAATCTGGTTCTGAGGGATGGGGAGGACAAGCTCATGGTTGTCAATTTTGTAGCCGAGCTTGGTAAAATAATCGACGGCAAGGCCGAGGCGGACAAGGTCGAACCAGCGTTTGCCCTCGTATGCGAATTCACGGCCGCGTTCGTCGGCGAGTTGCTGGCGGAAAGCTGCTTCAGAGGCTACTTCAGCCGAGGTAAGCGGATTGAGTCCGGCGCGAGTGCGTGTCTGATTGATGTACGGAAGCGCTCCGGCTATGTCACCGCCGAGTCCCAGGGCTTCGGCGTACATCAGAACTACATCTGCATAGCGCAGAAGCGGGTAGTCGTTACCGACCTGCGTAGTGTATGTCGCATCGTAGGTGTCGTACCATTTGGGCATGGCATACACCGAACTTGTAATCTTGATGAAGTCGTGGATAAGCGGCCAGCGGTTGTCTTTTTCCGTGTCGAAAAGCGATTTTGTGGGAACGGTAGGGACGTGCCGGTCTGCCTCTACATTTGTGTTGGAACTCCACCAGTAGCCATGTCCGAAGTCGTTGCCCTTGTTGTAGCATAACGCAAAGATGATTTCTTTGTTCATCTTGTTGGTAACGTTGAATGCGGCAGCGGTATTTTCCATAAGCCCGTATCCGGCATCGGAAAGCGCATCGGCGAGCACCTTTTTGGCATCGGGATACATCTTGAAAGTAAGATAGACCTGGCCTAACAGTGCGCGGGCCGCAATTTTGCTGACCCTGGCCTTCTCGGCCGGACGTTTTTCGGGAAGAAGTTCTATGGCTTCCGTGAGGTCTTTTTTCAAGCGTTCAAGCATGCCCTGGTCTGTGCATCGGGGGATAGTCATAGCCTCGGTGGGGGATACGACCTTGTTGATGAGCGGCACAACGCCGAAGGTTTTGTACAGGTTTATATTGTACCAGCTGCGTATGAACAGGCACTCACCCTTGTATTGCTTCATCTTCTCGGATTGAGTGTCAAGGGACGTCGTGAGCATATGGTCAAGAACGTCATTGCAGCGGTAGATGCCGTTGTACCATGCATTCCAGACATCCCTGAGGATGCCGTTGGATGCGTTTTCCGCAAAGTGGTCAAGATCGTATCGGTCCTGGGTGGACACTGCCATTGATTCAAGGTAGCTCTCATCGCTGCGGAAACCAAGTTCCGATATGAAGAATCCGCTCTCTGTCTTTAGCTTGGCATAACAGGAATAGACTCCCTGGTTGAAGTCGCTCTCGGTCTGATAGAAGTTACCCTCGGTGATGTTGTTGCTCGGGTATTGACCGAAGAACTATAAATAATATCTTTTTCATATTCATCAGAAATTTAAGTTCACGCCCACCGTGTAGGTGCGGGGGAGAGGATATGAACAGTAGTCTTCGCCGGGACGAAGGGCATCTGAGGAGTTCTTGTTCACCTCAGGGTTATAGCCTGTGTAGTTGGTCAGGGTGAAGAGATTGGAGCCTTGAAGGTAGATTCTCAGATTGTTGATTTTGGCCCTGCGCAGTATGCTCTTGGGCAGAGTGTAACCCAGGGCGAGGTTCTGAAGCCTGAGATAAGAGCCGTCTTCGATGTGGAAGGTGGAAGTGCATGAGCCGTTGTTTCCGGTGGACTTCCTGGTGGCGCGGTTGATCTCGCCGTAGGGGAATCTCTGCAGGGAAAGGTCCATCATGTTGGAGGATGCTTCGATGTTGCAGAGGTAACGGCGCTCGAGGTTGAGAATCTCGTTGCCGTAAACGCCCTGGAAATCAGCACTCAGGTCAATGCCCTTGAATCCCATGCTCAATCCGAAGCCGTAGTAGAAATCAGGCATGTAGTTGCCCACTATGACGCGGTCGTCGTCTTTTTCGAGTATTCCGTCACCGTCGGCGTCGATGAATCTGAAATCGCCGATTTGTGTGGTTTCAAAATGTGGATAGCTGTCGAGTTCTTCCTGATTGTGGAATACGCCGTCTTGAACAAGCAGATAGTAGCAGCCGACCGGTTGCCCGACCTGGGTAATGTAAGCGGCGCCGCTGTAGCTTGAATTCTTGATGATGGGGGCGTCTTCGTCACCGAGGCTCAGTACTTTGTTGCGGTTGAGTGTCCAGTTGCCCCGTGCTTCGTAGAAGAATCCCGAAGGGAATGTCTTGCGGGAGTTCAGGCTTATTTCTATACCCTTGTTTTCCATCGAACCGATATTCACGTTCGAGGAAGTGAAGCCGGATGCCGCCGGTACGGGAACGTCGAAGAGCATGTCGGTTGTCCTGGAATAATATGCATCCACGCTGAACCCTAGCAAGCCGCTCCAGAGGTTGGCGTCAACACCTATGTTGTACTGGGTGTTCCTTTCCCATCCCAGGTCGGCATTCTGGATCTGGCTGGGGTACACTTGGTTTACTATGGAGTTGCCCTCTCCCATATAGATATTGCTAATGCCGTAGAGCGCAAGCCACTCGTAATTGCCTATGTTGGCATTGCCTGTCTGGCCGACCGATGCGCGGAGTTTGAGGTCGGAGACTGCTTTTACGTCTCTGAAGAAATCCTCGTCGCTGATGCGCCAGCCGATAGAGGCGGCAGGGAAGATGCCGAGACGGTTGTTGGAACCGAATCGCGATGAGCGGTCTCCGCGGATCGATGCGGACAACATATAACGTGCCTTGTATGAATACTGGGCGCGAACGAGCCAGGAATCAAAGGTATAGTTGGTCAGGTTGTTGAGAGTGTTGTCTATGTCCAGTGTCGTTCCCTTGGTGGTCTTTATCTTGTCGTCGCCAATGGTGCCGTCGCCATAGATGGAAGCAGTTCTGTTAGCTTTCTTTTCGGCTTCGTAGGCGGCCACGGCCCTCAAACTGTGGTCTCCCCATTTGCGGTTGAAAGACAGCTGGTTGGAGACGGTCCAGTGGTAATAGTGGTAAGACCAGTTTCGTGACTTGGGCTGTGACAGGACGGGAATGGCCGGCATGGTCGGATCGCTGTCCAGCTCGATGTACTTGTTGCCCTTCAGAGGGATGGTGGAAGGACGGTAATAGTCTCGTGCGTATCCATAGTAGTCGCCGCCTGCGGTAATCCTGTATTCCAGTCCGTCGATTATCTCGAATGAGGCATAGGCATTGCCTAAGATGTTCATCTTCTCCCTGAAGTCCTTGACTTCGTTGGCGAGGGCGACCGGGTTGAGCACTTCATTGGTCTGGGTGTCACCCACACCGTCTCCAAGGTTCTTCCGGAGATAACCGTTCATGTCCCAGTTGTAAGAGCCATCAGCGTTTTTGACCGGGAAAATGGGAGGAGCCATGAGCGCGGAGGCGATCACGCCGTCACTTCCGTACTGTGAGTCGGAATCTACATAGTTCTCGGCGGAGTAGGAAGGGTTGACGCTTATACCGTATTTGAGACGCCCTTTCTTGCCGTCGATGTTGGCGCGAATGGAGTAGCGCTGGTAGTCGCTGCATATGATAGTGCCTTCCCGGTATAAATAGTTGGCGCCTATGTAGTAATTGGCGCTGCCGGCCTTTCCGCTGACCGAAACTGCGTGGCGGGTGGTCTGGGCGTTGCGGAAAATGGCGTCCTGCCAGTCGGTGTTGGTAAGGGTGTGTCCTGTGTCCTTGAGATAGGTCTCTACTACACCGGGGATGCGGTTGTACACCTCGGGACGCACACTGTTCGGGTCGCCGATGGAGCCCGTGGGAACGCTGTAGAGGTAGGATCCGTTGCGCGCTTCCTTGAACATGGTCGCAAATTCCCACGCGTCAAGAAGGTCGATCTTCTTGGATACCTGGGCTATTCCGTAGTAGCCGTCGTAGGTGATGCGCGGCTGCTCACTGTTGCCTCTCTTGGTGGTGATGAGAATGACACCGCAACTTCCCCTGGATCCGTAGATTGCAGCTGCGGATGCATCTTTGAGGACTTCGATGCTCTCGATGTCGGATGCGTCGAGCTGCGAGAATACGGACGATTCGGTGGGGATACCGTCGATGACATAAAGCGGATCATTGCCGGACGTTGCACTCTGGATACCGCGGATGCGCACCGATACGTTACCTGCCGGACGGCCGCCAAGTTGGAGGACTTGCACGCCGGGCATCTTGGCCGCCATCATTTCGCGGAAGTCGGCGTTGGTCTTGTTAGTCATGTCTTCGGCTTTCATTGAGACGATCGACGTGGTTACGTCGCGCCGGTTCTGGACGCCGTATCCGATGACTATTGCATCATCGATGAGCAAGTTGTCCTGTTTGAGCGTAGCATTTGCGATCGCCTGGGTGCCGGAAACAGGCACTTCAAGTGTTTCGAATCCGATGCAGGATATTTCGAGGACGATATCTTTGTCGGAAACGCGTATGGAGTATTTACCGTCGATATCAGTCGACGCGCCGTTCATGGTGCCTTTTTCAATTACCATTGCGGCAACGACCGGTGTACCGTCGCTCTCGGTAACGATACCGGAAACGGTCCGGGCGTTCTGCGCAAATCCTGCAATACATGCAGCAAGGGCGATAATCAGACTTGAGAACTTTTTCATATCGCAGGATTTTGTTTTAGAATATAAGTTTCGCTGTAGCCGCCTTTGGCGGTAAATACTATGCTGCCGGTCCTTAGTTCCTTACCGGTATTCTCGGTGTAATTGAGAATAACTTCATTGATCCCTCTGGATCCTGAAGAAGGGGACACGGAAATCCAGTCTGCTTTCGAAGAGACAGTCCAGTCGCCTGTCGCGCTGATCGTCACTCCCTTGGTGCCTGCAGCGGAGCTGACCGGATCTCCCGGTTTGGTGTAGAGAGCCACGCTTTCAACCTTTACCGGCTGCCTTAGCCTCTGGCAAGATGGAGCCATAGAAAGGACAGTCAGAAGGAAGGCCGTGGCCATTAGGATTTTTTTCATGATTGATTGACTGTTTATGTGGTTATTAAAATTGTTTTTTCTTTTCGTCCAAGAGCGCCTGCTACCAGCTGGTCTTTTGTGTGTAAACATTACCGAACCGGTCTGTCACGCTGACTGTTCCTGAACCGGAAGGCGCGTCAACAGGTGTGCTGAAGAGGGTGTTCGGATTGGATGTATTGCTCGCCTTGTAGCTGGAATCTCCTTTAAGTGTGGTGTTGTATGTCTTGTAGAAGGTCTTGAACATCGTTTCGGCGAAATCGTGGCGGGACGTGGACTCCACCGGCTTCATTTCCACGGGATCCCCGCCGTCCAGGGTAAATACCGGACGGCTCCACATGCTGTCCCAGAGGAATACGTTAACGTAAACCTTGGAATCGCCGTAAGTCCCTACAGGGGGATAGACATGCATCTGGTAGGATTCGTCAAGTACTGCGCCACCGTTTTTCATTACCGCGACTCCTGACTGGTCATAATCCCAGTCCCTGAAGTCGTAAGGAGCCTTTTCGGCGCCAAGGTACTTGCCTGTCTGGTACTTGACCGGGTGAAAACGCCATGATTTGAACTCCCCGTCTTCGATTTCCGCGATGGTATATCCGCGCGGAGTTCCGTAGGACAGATATTCATTGGTCCACAGTTCGCCGGTAGAACGGGCCAGGGTGTGGACTTCCACTTTTTCGAACAGATGCCCGGCGGGATAGACGAAATTGTGGGTAGCATGGGTGTGGCCGGCCCAAGCGTGAACCTTCGAGTAAGTGGTGAGGAGGTTGGCATAATCGCTCTTGTGCTTCCCGGATCGTTCCCCGCTCTGTAACTTGAACATCGGTGAATGGGTGCAGGTAGCAATGGTCGCAGTTTTCGGCACATACGACAAATCGGCCTGGAGCCATTCCCATATGCTGTCGGTAAGTCCTTGATCGTACCCTGTCAGGCGTCCGTTCTTGTCTTTCATTATCAGATTGTCAAGAACTACAAAGTGGATATTGCCCACATTGAACGAATAGTTTCTCGGTCCGAAATGGGATTCGAAATCCTCGGCGGCAGACTCGTCATTTGCCGCCGAAGGATTATTGTCATGGTTGCCGATTACATTGTAGGTGGGATAGCCCAGTGTACTTAGCCCTGCAAGGTAGTCCGAATAAAGATCCATGTTTTCATGGACGATGTCGCCGAGACATACCCCGAAGACCCTTCTTCCCGAAATGCTCTCCCCGGTTTCCTTCAAGTCCCGGTAGAGGTCATGGCAGCAGTCCAGGGAATGGAAAGCGAACTGGTCGTAATTTGCCGTGCTTGCCCTGGGCTGAGGGTCGGCGGTAAACAATACCGTAGCCCTGTCCGGGTTTTGTACCGCAGTCAGTTTGAAGGGCTCGGCCTTGTATATCCCTTCCGACTTTGCGAGCCTGGCGAACGGTATGTAAAACGCGGGCAGGCCGTTGGAAGCCGGCGGCTCATATCCCGACGGCGTGCTGATATAGATGAACTTGACCGCGGACTCGTCCACTTTCATGTAATAGGCGCCGTCGGCTTGAGTGGCGGTACATTGGAATCCGTCAGTTACCACCACTCCTTCGATACCTTTCCCGGAAGCGTCGACAACCGAGCCGACAAGGTTCATTCCTTCCGGTATTGCAGGTTCGTCGTCCCCGTCGTCTATGACTTCCTCTTCAGGCTCTTTTCCTCCCTCGTCGTTGGGTATTTCGACTGGCGTGCAGCCATTTATTATAATGGCTGTGCACGCTGCAAACAGCAGGAATGTCTTTTTCATTTTCACGGTCTATTGCAGGCAGCCGGTTCCTTGAAGGTTTCCGCCGTGGCACGGCCATCCGAAGGTGGCAATGTCTTTCCCGACGTATTTGCTCATGATAGGCTTCTGCACCTTGTTCTGGGTGTCGTTGCAGAGGATGTACAGCAATCCGTTGCAGAGTCCTGTACCTGCCATCGGACCTTCAAGGTTCTTTGTGTTGGCCCAGTCTGCGAGCACTTCTCCGTCAGGGCTGATTTTGATGGTATGTCCCGCACCGTCGAAGGAATAGTGTCCGGCAGAAAGGTATATGTTGCCGTCGGTGTCCATAACAGGTTGGCCATAGTTGTAGGAATTGCGCTTCCAGGAGCCTTTTTTCCAAACTGTCCGGAGAGTCGACGATTCGAGCCTGGTGATATAACCGTCCTTGTCTGCGATAATTATGTCGCCGTTGGCAAGGACGACCCCTCCCCAGAAGCTGTTAGTCGCTATTTCGCCGCATGAAATCATCTTATGCCCTGCAAGGTCGATGGCTGTCAGGCAGGAAGTCAGGTCGAGACCACTGTAGTCTGAAGGATCCGTCGGGGCGCTCTGGTTGCTGCCCTTCGAGGGAATGTATGCAATTTTCTTTGCCGGATCCACGACGAGCGAAGCGGCGTCGTTGCTGTTCTTGTAAAGATCGACCGCGGCGATAGTGCTGCCGTCGGCGGCGTTCAGGAAGACCGCCCCTTCGGTGATGGCGTCACATGCGCAGAAAAGCTCTTTGCCGTTGAGGATCATTCCCTGTACGGTGGCGTTCAGCTTGACTCCCCAGATCTTTTCTCCCGTGAGGGCGTTGACCGCATGCACATTGCCCTTGCTGTCGGAGAAGAAGACCGATGCACCGTCCTTGGAGACGACGGGACTGGAGTTCTTGTTGACCGATTCGAGCCCTTCGTATTTCCATTTCATAGTTCCGTCTGCTTTGACGGCGTAAATATCGTTTGCAGTGGTGGTGACATAATAGATATCACCGCTTACCGGATTGACGGTGGGCGTTGTGCAGCAGGTCTTATCCGCTCCGGGATCGAACTCCCATTTCTTAGTGCCGCTTGCTGTATCGAACGCGTAGAGTTTGCTTCCCTTGCGGTCGGTAGCTGCGTAAACAGTGGATTTGTCGACCGAAAAGACGGGGGCGGAATAGCGGAAAGCCTGAGGGGTTACTCCCCAGTCGTTGTAATAGAGCAAATAAGGTTTCACGCTCAGACTCAACTCCCAGTTCATTTCTTTCCCGTTCACGGTGGCGGAGACGGCGATCGGGACATCTACGGGGGTATTGTCGGTTATGGTCAGGTAATCCACTTCTACCGGCGTGGTGACTTCGGCTCCTTCTTTAACTATTTCTTTCTCTCCCTCTTTCCAAGACCATTTTATTCCCTTGGCCATAGTCCATACCGAAGTGTCGAATTTCAAGGTGACGCTCTGGCCGGAAACTATGGATGTCTTGTCGACAGAATGTGGGTCGCTAGACGGAAGAGGCTCTTCTGAATTCTCTGCACCTTTTTGATTTACAGCTATTTCCTCGGTTTTTCCCGAATAAGAGAAGGTGATCTTTCCTTTCCTCTCGGAGGTCTTGGTGTTTTCTGCTGCAGTCAGTGTCACGGTTGCATTGCCTTTGCCCTTGGACGGCTCGATGGTGAGCCAGTCAAGCCCTACTGCCATCCATTCGGTGTTGGATGTTATGCTCACGGATGCGGTTCCGCCTTTCGCTTCGAAAGATACGCTTGTCTTGTCGATGGAGAAAGTCGCTTCAGGATCTTTGCCCGGCTCCGGTTCCGGTTCGGGCTCCGGTTCGGGCTTGTTACATGACATTATCGCGGCGGTAAATGCCGCAATTGCTAATAGAAATCGTCTTGTGTTCATTGCTTGTGTGTGTTTGTGGTTATTATTCAGTATTTGTTGATGTATCCTGGTATCAGCTGCTGTATGCCGCGCATTTCTGCATCGTTGTCGATGACGGTCATGAACGGAAGAGCGGCCGGAGTAGTATAAAAAGCATTATAGTAGTCCTCGTACGTAGTGCTTCCGGAAGCAAACATGCATTCTTTTATAAGGGAAGCATAGTCGGGGTAGCCGGCTGATTCTCCTGTCAGTGCGCAGCAAACCATCTGTGTCATTATGTAGCCCATCAGAGGGTTGGGGTGGTAGGAATCGCTGCTTTTGTGGTTGCAGAAGGTGTAGCGGTCGCTGTAGCTGAGGCTGCCGCCGGGCACCTTTACAGCGCCTGTGTATATATCATACCCCAATTGCCCGCAGTTGATTATGGTCACTCCGTCTGTTTCGTGGAGGAGCTTCAAATTGTCAAGAATACGCGTGTGATTCTTGTAAACGCTATAAATATGGTTGATGTAAATCTTTTTTACATTGGGGTTTACATCAGTGAAACGTTTGTATATCGCGCGGGCATCCGGGACGAAATTGGAGTTATTGTCGCCGGATTCGGAAAGGATTACGTAGTCGAACGATGACAGGTCCAGGCCTTTTAGCAGATCCTCGCCCACGGTGCAGTCACTTCCTGAAGTTTTGCAGCCGGCGGCGGTGTAGTCGTAGAGGTGGTGGCCGCCTTGGGTGCAGTCGATGACGCTAATCTCATGTCCCAGTGCTTTCATCAGTTTGTAGAACATGCCCGGGTCTTCTTTACCCTGGTTGCCTTTCTGGACAAAGCCTCCGTAATAGACCATTGAATTGGCTATTACTATGAATTTCTTGCCTTTCAGTGGACTGTCTTGCCCTGCCTGAGAGCCGGCAAAGACCGCATTGTACACCGTCTCGGTGGATCCGTTCACGAGATTGTTGCCAAATTTGTTGCCGTTGAGGCCATTCTGGAAGTTGCTCTCTGTCAGCGTGAGGGTATTGTCTGAGCAGGTAAGGGCGCCGGAAACCTTTATGGGGGCTGACTCGGTGCCGCAGGTATGGACGTATCCAGAAGCGGATGCACTGCTGCCGAACACGAGCCCGCAGCACTCCAGCGGGTTGGACGAGAGTGAAGAGGTGGCCGCGTATGCTCCGCTGATGTTGCAGGCAGTCACGCAGCCGGCGAAGGTCGTGAAGTTGCTCTTGATGGTGTTGAAATATCCGACCAAGCCGCCAAGATAGACGGCGCTGCCGGAAAAGTCGCAGCTGAGGTTGCCGTAGTTCTTGCATTCGTTGATGTCAACCTCGTTCTTGGTCTCGCCGGCGATTCCTCCGTTGCGGATATTTTTGATAGCGGTTCCGGGCGTGACGGTCATAGTAATCGCGCCATGGTTGACGCAGCGTGCAATCCTTATGCCGGATACGTCGGCCATGCCGGTTATACCGGCAAGGCGCTTGTATGTTTGGGTGGCGCCGGCCGGGACATGGTAGGTTATATTTCCGTAGTTTTCACAGTCTTCGATTGATGCGCCGGTCCCGCAGGAACCGGCGATTCCTGCCAGATACATAGCGTTTACGTCTTCGGGACTGGAGAAGCTGAGGTCGCCGCGGTTTGTGCAGCCCTGGATGAGGCCTTTATTTGTGGCGGCGATGCCTGCTATGCGCCCCGATGCTCCCGGATTGGCGGAACAATTGAGCGGTGCCAAGTTGGTGCAGGCGGTAATGGTGCCGCCGTTCTCTTTGGCAAAAAACGCCATGTTCTCCGAGACAGCCATAGAGCAACTCTGGTCAATTACAATATTCTTCAGAGTTCCGGTGTTTACATTCACCAGGGGGGCCTTGGCCGCCCAATTCTTCAGAGAGTGACCCTGCCCGTCCAGTGTTGCGGCAAAAGCATCTATGGAAGAAAGTTCTATATCTTTGAGGTCGATATCGTCTGTAAGGGAGACAACGGTCCCGGCAGGATACAGGTCCGTATTGCTGCCGTTTTTGACGAATTGCTCAAAATCTGCAGCATTTTTTATTTTTGTCCTGTCCTCCGGCTCGGGGGGCAGATTTACTCCCTCCTGAACGATAGTGACGGCTTCGGTGGATCCCATTGGCATAGTCACCAGAACGGTGCCTTCGCGCCCGGATGCACCTTCATTTGCTGCAGCCGATACCTTGATGTCGTGATATGCTCCATCGCCTTCGACCATTGAGGGAGAAACTTCCAGCCATTCAGCTTCGGTGGATATGGTCATCGGATAATTGCCTCGCACTGAGAACGATGCCTCTCCTCCTGATGCTGGAATCGAGAGCCTTACACCGTCGGTCTTGACGATCAGATCTTCGGGATCACCGGTCTGTCCGTCACCGCATACCTCATAAAGAATGTTATTGTAGTCGGCCTCCGGAATCGAGCCTCCGTTGACGCTTGTCTTTGATCCGTCGCCGTCCAGCAGAGCTTGATAGTCCTTTGGCTGGGCTATCTGCTTGACTTTGGATGACAGGCAGGTAATTGATCCTGAAACTCGTATCGGGCTGTCGGCGGTGCCGTAGTGAAGGGTGCTGTAACCGCTCTGGCCACTGAACCTTCCGGTTACCAAGCCGGCAGATTTGCACGGATTGTTGCCATATTGGCCGGATGCCTTGGTCTGCGCGGTAATGTTGCAGTTGACGATGCTGTTTTCGAAAAGCACAGCGTCGCCTTCGGTGACTTTGGCCTGCCAGCCTTGAAGGCCGCCGATGTATGACTCAGCCTTGAGATTTATTTCGAGGTCGGCGTAATTCCGGTTGCCGGAGCTTGCCGGGGTGCCCTCGACGTAGCCTACGATGCCGCCAATGTATGATTTGCCGCTTCCGCTGACTTTGTTGGTGGAGATGCGGGCTTCGCGATGGTTGATACAGTTGCTCAGGACACTGTTCTGCTGACGTGCTGTGATGCCCCCGATAAAATACACCGCGCTGTTTTCGATGGGTGTGCAGTTGAACGGCCCGTAATTCTCGCAAGCGTCGATGGAGCCGTAGCTATAGCCGGCGATGCCGCCCATATAGGCATTGGCGGTTGCGCTGTCGGGAGAGTAGTTGAAAGATCCTTTGTTCACGCATCCGTGCAAGGATGACTCCAGGTTGTGGTAACCGACGATACCTCCAAGATAGAGTTTGGCAGTTCTGGCGCCGCGGACGAAAAAGCTGGCTTCGTTTACGCAGGCTTCGACTTTCCCGAAATTCTGACCCGCGAAGGCGCCGAAGTACTGTTCGGTGTCTTCGGGCTGGATTTCAAAAGCTCCGGAAGCATCTATAACCAGATTGTTTATCACTCCTTCGTTGCGTAAGATAAGCGGAGTGGAGGCTGACAGGTTCCTGATGCTGAATCCGTTGCCGTTGATGACTCCCTTGAAATACTCGGCTGGCTGAAAGGTCTTGCCCTTCATGTCGATATCCTTCGAGAAGGAAATGGTCTCGCCTTCTTCAAGCACGGCTGCGCAAGTATCCAGGAAATACACAAGTTCGTCGGCATTGGATATGCTCTGGGGAATGTCAGGGCGCTCGAAATAAGGCTGGGCTACCGAAATTGACTTGGAGAGCGACCCGGACTTGATGTTTATGACCCCTGTCCTGTCCGCTCCTCCAGGTTCATTATTCCTTGAGGCAGTGGCGGTTAGAGTGTATGTGCGACCGTCTCCGGGTACTTCGGCAGATGCCAGGCTAATCCATTCCGGGGCTTCCAATGTGGCGTCGTAGTTTGTCTCCACGGTGAAAGACAACGCACCGCCTCGACCGGAAAAATCGAGCCGTTCCGTGCTGACCGTCATATATGCTTCACCCTTGTTGCGGACATAGGGATTCTGCGTATCAACTTCCTTCAGGCAGCCCGTGGCTGAGATGCCGGTTAATACCGTAAGGGATATGATTAGTTTGTGGATATTCATAATATGTCTCTGTTTGTTTACCATCCGGGATTCTGGGTAAGCGCTTCGTTGGTCAAGTCTATCTGTGCTTGAGGGATAGGATAGAGGTAATCCCTTGTTTCTTTCCATTGCTTGCATGCAGGATCATTTCTGTATGCCGTCATATATCCTTTCTGGGGATTGGGGTTCCAGGGATCGTCAGGATCGACCAGGGAGAGATCGGCAATCTTCCGGGCGTTTGTGGCAGGAATTTCCGGGCCGGAGGTCTTGTTTTCCAAGTATATCTCGAAGTCTTTGACTCCGTCTCCATCCATGTCAAAAATGCCGGGGCCGGGAATATATACTCCATAATAGCCGCAGCTTTCAGGGCCGCAGAGGCTGAAACTGTCGCTGTTCTGCTGGAGTCCTTCACGCCAGCGAAGGACGTCATAGCGGTGGAAACCTTCAAATATCAGTTCCAGGATACGCTCGCGGCGCACTTCCAGAACGAGGGCACGGTTACCGGCTGTTTTAACAGAGTTAGGATAGCATTTTTCCATGTACGGGTCGGAAGAAACGCCCATCAGCAGCTTCGGCATGCCGACCCTTCCTCTGAGGAGGTTGACCGACTTGTCCAGATCGTCCTGAGTGAGGGTGCCGAGTTCAGCTTTTGCTTCGGCGTAATTCAGCAGTACCTCGGCATAGCGGAACACCGGCATGTCGCATACCCCTTTGTTCATGATGGAATTCTCTTCCTTTGCTGCGAACTTAATTGGTTTATAGCCGGTATATGTCTTGTAGAAGGTGTTGGGCGTCAGAGATTTTGCATCTACCATGCGGTATCCGGGACACATGAAGGTCTCGCTGAGCCTTGGGTCGCGGTCCGCAACTTCGTCCAGGAACCACATCTTCTCGTTGCCGGGCTTGTCCGTGAAACGGCTTCCGTCCTTGCACAGATACATGTTGATGATTTTTCTCGGGACGCTCAGATTGTACTGGTCGTAGTTGTAGGGAAGGCTGTGGGCAAAATTTTTCAGCTCCGAAGTTGTGTTGTTGTATATCTTTGCCAGTATGACCTCCTCGTCAATAGCGTTGTCGGCATTGAACAGTGACCTGTAGGGCTGGCTGCCTTTAGACCAGATGTTATACTTCCCGCCGTCAATTACTTGTCCGGCCGCTTCAGCAGCCAGTTCAAGAAAGTATTTGGCACTCAGCTGTACAGGCTTGCCGTCAAACTCCGATGGATCATTTGCCGGAGCAAAACAGTCGTCGTCATGATAGACGCGCCAGGTGCCTTCAAACAGGGCGGCGCGGCTTTTCATTGCCAGGGCTGTCCACTTGGTGACACGGGCGACGTCTTTCTTTTCGGGCAGGTGCTCTATGGCGAAATCAAGGTCTTTCATGATCTGGAGCATGACGTAGCCGCGCGGGTCACGGGGGCGACAGAGGTCTTCCATATCAGTGGAAGAAACTACGTGGTCATAGAAAGGAACATCGCCAAAGTGCTTAACTTTCAGGAAATATCCGTAAGCCCTGAAAAAACGGGCCTCAGCCTCGTAGTGCAAGCGTACCGCTTCATCTTTGCAGTTCGAAGAATGCTCCAGGAAGAGATTAATGCGGCGCATCGTATCCCATCCCCAGTAAGATTCTCCGGTATTTGCCGAAGTTGCCAACCTTGTGCCGAGCATCCAGGAGGACATGTTGTTTGATACGCAATCGTCTGAACACCACTGGCATGATGATTCCGGCACCGTGAGATAATTTGCGTAACAGCGGTTGAGCCATAGCTGGCATTCCGACTCCGAGGTGAAGAATGCATCAGGATTGACATCGTCGATGGGAAGGCGCGTAAGGCTTTCATTGATTTTGTCGCATGATGCCAGTGCCAATGTCAGTGAGGCAATATAAAGTAATCTTTTCATACCGTTCATCATATTAGAAAGTTACGCTGGCTCCGACTGATATCGTGCGAGGGTATAAGTATCCGACTCCGGTGTTGCTTGTCGCAACGCCTGAAGCATTTGCCAACTCAGGGTCGATCAGGAGCGTATGCTTCTTGAGAGGGGAGAGATAGAACAAATTCTCTCCGCTGACATAGAAACGCAGTTTGTCGATGGCAATCTTCCTGCTAAGCTTAGACGGAAGAGTGTAGCCGAGGGTAAGGTTCTTCAGCCTGAGGTATCCTATGTTTTGGAGAAAATAGTCGTTGCTGAATCCCAGTCCCGTATAGTAATCGTTGGAAGTATATGCCGAATAGCCGCGCGGGCGCGGAAAATACGCGTCGGTATGCTCCGGCGACCAGACATTGTCCATAAAACGCTTATGGATAAACGTTATGCTTGTGGAAGAATAAGGGCCCCAGAAAGCATACCCTCCATATGTGCCCTTGGGATACCAGTCCTTATGGCCTATGCCCTGGAAGAATGCGGAGAAGTCGAATCCCTTCCAGTCAAAGTCGAGACGGAAAGAATAATTGAAGTGCGGTTGGGTCGTGCCTAATACATCAAGGTCTCCGTGGTCGTCGAGAGTGTTTTTTCCTTTGGAGATGATTCCGTCAGGCTCTCCGTTCGGGCCGCCTCCTATGTCAAGCAACTTGAAGTCTCCTGCCTTGGCGCCTTCTCCGTCCACGCAAACGCCGCCGCCCGGATAATAGTATCCCGGCTGGAACTGGCGGCTGTCCACTGAAGAAGTATATTCCCAAGCTTCTTCATCGGAGGTGAAAAGGCCGCCAGAGCGGAACCCCCATATGGTGCCGAGTTCCTCGCCCACGTAGTGGCTGTCAAGTGTGCCGGTTGGATTGTAATACTTGGTGAAATATGTGTGCCTGTCGCCTAGGAAACCCGATACGGAATAGTTGAACCTGCTGCCGGCCAGCATGAAACCGTCGTGCCAGCCGAGCGAGAACTCCCATCCGTATGTGCGGAGGTCTGCACAATTCTCCTTGGGCTCGGTCGCTCCGAATACTTCCGGGAGCGCAACTGAAGCGGTAAGCATGTCTTTGGTGTCCCTGATGTAGTAGTCTCCGACGAATTTCAGCTTGTTGTCGAAGAATGAGAGATCCAGACCTGCATCATAGGTGTTTACGGTCTCCCAGGTGAGGTTCCCGGAAACAGGCGACGAGATCGACGCATAGCGCGACTTGGTCTGGTTGTCGAAGGTATAGTCCTGAGTATTGTCTATGGAGATTCTCTCGATGTAGTAATAGTTCGAAACCTGCTGGTTGCCGAGGGATCCTGCAGAGAAACGTATTTTTCCGTTGGAGACAATTTTTTTGAGAGGAGAGAAGAATTTCTCTTCGCTGAATTTCCAGGCAATTGACCCGGAGGGGAAGAAGCCCCAGCGGTGACGCTCGCCGAAGCGGGAAGTACCGTCGTAGCGGGCGCTGGCCTCCAGTATGTAGATGCCTTTATAGTCATAGTTCAGCCGGCCGAAGAAGCCTAGCGTTGCATATTCTGAATTGCCGCTTGAAACGGAGTAGGAGGCCCTTGGGAATCCGTTTTCATCTGCGCTTTGATCTATGAGGGCGAAAGAGTCGTATCCTTCGACGAGGACCGGCGAGCCTTTGACCGAAAAATCGGAGGTCCGCGATGTCTCGTACTGAGCTCCGGCAAGGGCCTTCATGTAGTGGCCGCCCCAATTGTTCTCATACTGAACGGTGAGGGTCCCGATATGCACCTGCCGCCAGTCGCGGTCCTCTTTGTAAGAATTTGTGGTGCCCGACATCTCGTTGATGATACCGGGTTGATTGGACCAATAGTATTTGCCTGTACGGTAGGTGTTGAAAGTATCTATGCGGCGGAAGTCATACTGACCGCTTATGGTAAGACCACGCAAAGGCGTGATTTCCAACTTGTTTGAAAGTGTCAAGTGGCCGGTATCCTTGCTGTTGTGGTTAGTCCCCGCAAGAGCCTGTGTCGCGGAATTGTTCATCATGTTGGTCTTTGCCGCGCCGGAGAGTTCTATGGGGAAATTTACAAGCGAACCGTCTGGATTGTATGGCGAAAATGCGGGCGAGCCGTAGCGCCATAGGTTTTCAAACGTGGATTCCATATCGGAATTACCTTGCCAAGCGTAATTCTTCTTTGCGTAGGAGAGATTGTTGATATACCGGATGTGTTTGTTCACCTGGGCTGAAACCTTGCTGCGTATGGAGTAACTTCTGTATTTATCGCTAAGGCTGCCCTTCAGCAATCCGGTCTCGTTGTAGTAGCGTCCGCCGACATAGTACCGTATTCCGCCGTTGCCTCCTGATACGGAAAAATCGTGCTCCGAGACAGGGCGGTTGGTGTTGTAGAAGAAGTTGAACCAGTCGAAGTTGCCGTAATAGTGGTAATAACCGTCAGCCCCCACTTCTACCCATGGACGTGCGGGATTCTCAACCACATCGTTGCGCCTCTCAAAAAGTTTCAGCAATTCGCCGTTTGCCACTGTGTAGTCGTATTCGTTCAGCCTGGAACTGTGGAACGAGTGCTGTTGGAAGTAGTTGATGATGGAGATATGGTCGTAGCCCGTGGTAATCAGGTCCATGTCGGTAGTCGGCTGAATCCATCCCTGACGGAATCCATAGGAAATACGGGCACTGCCGGTGGAACCTTGTTTGGTTGTAACGAGCACCACTCCTGCCGATGCCTTGGCACCGTAAATGGCGCAGGTCGATGCGTCCTTTAGTATTGAAACCGACTCTATGTCGTTCGGATTCAACATGGAAAGGCTGCCTTCCACCCCGTCGATCCACACTAGGGGACTGCCTCCGTTGACCGAGAGGGAGCCTCGGATGTTGATTGATGCCGAACTGTTGGCACTTCCGTTGCTCGTGGTGATGTAAACGGAGGGATCGGCACCCTGCAGGGCGTTTGCAGCGGATACTACTGGACGCTGGTTGAGGGTTGCCCCGTCTATCACTCCAACGGAGCCCGAAAGAGTGCTGAGTTTTTGCGTGCCGAAACCGACGACGACCACTTCGTCGAGCAGATTCTTTGAGTCGTCAAGCACGATGTTGTAGGGGACCGGCTCGTTTCCTGTCAATTCCAGTTCGGTATCCGAATAACCGATGAATGAAACTACGATTCTGGCCGGGAAGCGGATGCCGCTTATTTCATAAACTCCGTTTACGTCAGTGATGAACCCTTTGTCAGTTCCGGCTACTTTAATGGCCGCCCCGGGAAGGGGAGCGCCGCCGGAATCGGAAATAGTACCTCGAAGAATTTGTTGCGCTTCAGCTTGATAGAAAAATAAGAGCGTCAGCAGCAAGAACAAGAAATGTTTTTTCATTTTTTAGAGTTTGTCATGGCCTTTAAAAGCATCCAAAAATAGATATAAGTACGCACACACACAATGGAGATGCTCAATTTTCAATGTGCCTATCAAGATTATTTTAGCTTAATTAATTGATAATCAATGTATGCTTTCAAATTTTATTAAAGTTGTTTTCAAAGTATTTATGTTGTATATTTGCACCATAAAAACTATTCTCTCATGAAGGTGTTTTATAAGCTGCTTCTGGCCTCTTTACTGCTTTACTCGTGCAGTGAATCTCCGCTGCAAAACAAAATTGCCGAGCTTGATCACCTCCTTGCTCAAAGTAAGGATTACACGGCCAAATTCGAAGCCGGTGCAGTTCCTTTTCGTGACAGTCTGAAAAATGCAACAAATGATGCTGCCCGGTGGGAGGCGGCGAGGGAAATCTATTCTATTTACAAGTGCATCCAGATGGATTCTGCCCGCTTTTACTTGCGGATGATGAGGCAGCTCTCAGAGGGACATCCAAAGGAGAGTTTTTTTTGCCGAATAGAAGAAGCATCCATTAATATCTCCGCTCGTAACTATCAGGAGGCAAGGTCTTTCCTTGCAAGTGTAGATACTTCATCATTAAGCGGAAAAGATAAGAATCGCTACTACGAAACAATTATGTTCCTCTATGCTACGGAGGCCATTGATGAAACGCTCCCGCAGGATGTTAGAGACAACAGCATAAAAAAGCGTTATGAGATGCGTCGCCAGTATATTGCCTCTTCCCTTGGCGATCCTTTTGAAGCAGTCCGCAGACCGGCGATCCAAATGTATGAAGACGGCAACGCTACTGAAGCTATACCCATTCTTAAGAATCTTGCCGAGACTTCTGAACCCGGCCTGAAGGCTCACGCATGCTATAGCTTGGCAAAGGCATTTCAGGCCGCCGGCATGCGAGAAGAAACTGAATATTGGTTTGCCCAAAGCGCTATTGAAAGTATTTTGAGACCTTCCGGTGAGCATCTTGCCCTCTACGAATTGTCTATGATGCTTTTTGACGATCAGAATCTCAAACGTGCACTGGCTTATAACCAGGCCGTACTGGAAAGCGAGTTGGAAAGCCATTATAATATTTGGATTATCAATTCTGCCAGTTCGCAGTTGGGCATTGTCAATGCCGTGCTGCTGCGTGAGAAGCATCAAAAAAAGGTCTCGATAATCATTACTATTGTCATCAGTTTGCTGTCTTTGATATTCTTTGCTACCGGCCTGGTAGCTATACGGCAGGCTCAGAAGATCAAGGCTGCTGATGCTGAAATACGTTTGATGAACCACCGGCTCGAGGAAGCGGGTAAAATCAAGGAAGGTTATGTGTTCCGGTACATCATACTTTCGTCCCAATACTTGCGTATGGTAGAGGACTACCGCCATGGCCTGCGTGTCACTCTAAAGGAAGAAGGAATCGAGGGCCTTAAAAAGGAACTGCGGCAAAATGAAATCAAGAATCTGAATTCCAGACAATTTTATGCTATTTTTGACGAAACTTTCCTGGGCATTTTCCCAGACTTCGTCTCACATGTGAATTCTCTGCTCAAAGAAGAAGCACGCTTCCAGATCAAGGAGGGGAAAGAGCTTCCCACCGGGTTGCGTATACTTGCCGCAATCAAACTTGGGATAACCGATTGCGGCAAGATTGCGGAATTCCTGGACTGTGCAGTCAGTTCGGTTTATACGCACAGGAGCCGCATGCGTCATGCAGCCGCTTGTGCTCCTGAAGATTTTGAGAGGCTTGTGACCGAAGCTTAATTCTTACCAATATTTATAAAACAGTGCGATGCTTTCCATTCCGACGAAGAACTGCTTGAGAAGGTAGCTTTCGTTGGGGGAGTGGATGGTGTCTCTCTCAAGGCCGAAGCCCATAAGGAGCGGATCGATGCCGAGAATCTTCTGGACTTCTGCCAGAACAGCAATGCTGCCGCCTCCGCGTGCCGGCACGGGCTCTACTCCGTAAACCTCTGAAATAGCGCGGCTTGCTGCTTTATATGCGCTCGAACTTATGGGGATTAAAAATCCGTCTCCACCCTCGCAAGGCTTAACTTCTACCTTGACGCTCTTGGGCGCAATGGCCTTGAAGTGCCTGGCGAACAGCTTGGTGATCTCCGCGCTGCGCTGGTTGGGAACGAGGCGCATTGATATTTTGGCGTGAGCCTCGCTGGGAAGCACGGTCTTGGCTCCTTCGCCGGTGTAGCCGCCCCATATGCCGCATACATCGAGGCACGGCCTGATGCCGGTGCGCTCGAGGGTCGTGTAACCTTTTTCGCCCCGTACGTCGCCAATCTCCAGAAACTCCTTGTATTCCTTAAGGTCGAAAGGGGCACGGGCAAGCATCCTGCGGTCGGCCTTGGATAGCTCAACCACCTTGTCGTAGAACCCGGGTACGGTAACCCGGCCGTCTGAATCTATGAGCGAAGAAATCATCTCACAGAGTACTTGGATCGGGTTGGCCACGGCCCCGCCGTAGTGGCCGCTGTGCAGGTCTTTGTTGGGGCCGGTGACTTTGACCTCCAGGTAGCTCAGCCCCCTCATGCCGCAGTTGATGGATGGTACCTTTTCGCTTATCATGGTGGTGTCGCTGACAAGGCAGATGTCGGCTGAGAGCATCTTTTTGTGAGCCTTGATCCACGCGGGCAGGGAAGGGCTGCCAATTTCTTCCTCTCCCTCGAATATAAACTTTACGTTATGCTTGAGCTGCCCTGTACGCACCAGGTACTCGAATGCTTTGATATGCATGAACAACTGGCCCTTGTCGTCGTTGGCGCCTCGTCCCCAGATAGCCTCCTGCCCGGTGGCGTCAGGCCCCAGTACAGGCTCGAACGGGTCGGTGCGCCACTTCTCCAGGGGCTCGGGAGGCTGTACATCGTAGTGCCCGTACACCAGCACGGTGGGATACCCGGGCCCCGATATCTTCTGCCCGAATACCACCGGGTTGCCGTCTGTTTCCCATAGTCCGGCACTGTCGGCTCCGGCCTCGACAAGAAGCTGCGAGAGCCTTTCGGCGCAGGCATACATGTCGGGTTTGTGTTCGGCTTTGGCGCTTACGGAAGGGATCCGCAGCAGGGAGAAAAGCTCTTCGAAGAACCTTTCTTTATTTTGTTCGATGTACTGTTTCATTTTGTAAAGATAATAATTAAATTTGTACATTATGGCACTTATTAAATCAATTTCCGGTATCCGCGGCACCATAGGAGGGGCTACGGGCGACAATCTGACTCCTGTCGATATTGTCAAATTCACTTATGCTTACTGCAAATGCCTCAAAGAGCGCAAAGCTCCTTTCGGGGATCGTTACAAGGTTGTTGTGGGCCGTGATGCACGCATCAGCGGCGAGATGGTAGAACAGCTGGTAGTCGGCACGCTCATCTCCTGCGGAGTCGATGTGGTACGCTGCGGCTTTGCCAGCACCCCCACCACCGAACTTGCGGTAACATTTACCGGCGCTGACGGTGGAATCATCATAACCGCCAGCCATAATCCCCGTCAGTGGAACGCACTCAAGCTCCTTAACGAGAAGGGTGAGTTCCTTACAGCTGTGCAAGGCCAGGCCATCCTTGACTGCGCCGAGAGCGGCGACTTTGACTTTGCCGCCGTGGACGAGCTCGGCTGCATAGAGGACCACGATTTCACGGACGAGCATATCGACGCGGTGCTCAAGCTTGAAGCCGTTGATGTGGAGGCCATAAAGGCCGCCGGCTTTAAGGTGGTGCTCGACGCCATCAATTCGGTCGGCGGTATTATCATGCCCCGCCTGCTTAAGAGGCTCGGCGTCAAGTGCATAACCCTTAACGGCAATCCTACCGGCGACTTCGCGCACAATCCCGAGCCGCTGCCTCAGAACCTTATCGAACTGAGCCAGACCGTGGTCAAAGAAAAGGCCGATCTGGGTATCAGCGTCGATCCGGACGTGGACCGTCTTGCCTTTATCTGCGAGAACGGCGAGCCCTTCGTGGAGGAATATACCCTTGTGAGCGTTGCGGACTATCTGCTTGACGAGGCTGTAAAGAAAGGCGTCAAACCCCTTGCTACAGTATCGAACCTCAGCTCCAGCAGGGCGCTGCGTGACGTTACCGAGGCTCACGGCGGTACCTATTATGCCGCTGCCGTTGGAGAGGTGAACGTTACTACCAAGATGCACGAGGTCGGAGCGCTTATAGGCGGAGAGGGTAACGGCGGGGTAATCTATCCTGCTTCCCACTGCGGCCGTGACGCTATGGTGGGCGTGGCTCTGTTCCTGAGCAACCTGGCCCACAAGAAGCTTTCCGCATCGGCATACAAGGCGACCCTGCCTCCATATTTCATTGCCAAGAACCGCATTGACCTGAGTGACAAAGCCCTCATCGACCGCATCCTGGATGCTATGAAGGAGCATTACAAGAACGAGAAGGTGAATACTATCGACGGCGTTAAGATCGACTTCGAGGCTACCCGCCGCTGGGTGCATCTGCGCCGCTCCAACACCGAACCTATTATCCGCATCTACTCCGAGGCTCCCAGTCAGGAACAGGCCGAGGCACTTGCCCAGGAGGTCATTGATCTGGCCCACAATATTATAAACAATGTTTAGCTTCCGCACCACCGCGATCAGCGAGCAGCTCGACAAGGG
>CACZDC010000035.1 GCA_902779785.1 uncultured Bacteroidia bacterium | reverse complement strand
GCGAGCGTCCTGCCGCCTTATGCAGCGAAGCTGCGGGTCGGCCCGTCATCAAAGGCCAGCAGTCGGGACAAGCCCGCCAGCTCGCCTTTGACGCCGTTCCTCCAAGGTAGAGTTTAACCTGGCCGCTATTCCTCCAGGCACTTTGGGCCTGCCGCCAAGGCGTCAGTCCGCAAAGAGCCTTCCGGGCGTCCAGGACACGGCCGTCCCGGCCGTTGGCGCAGCGTGTGTCAGTCATCCCGCCGGAAGTTCCTGACCGTTGGCCCGGCCCTTCCTGCGTGCTGTCCGCCACACCCTGCGCGGTTGCACCGTTTTCCCCGGCCTATCGGCCATCAACGTCCTTACTTCGTAGCACCGTTCTCTACGCATCAACGGCGTTACCCAGTGCCTCTATTCGGCTGACACTGCCCGTGAGCGTGGGGGCTTGTACCCCGCTCGACCGTTCTGCCGCGCTCACTCCTTTGGGCCGTCCCGGCCCAGGCCGGTGAGGCCGTCTGCCTTTCGCACCATGCCGGTCTTTGTCGGGGTCTGGGAGCCTAAGGTCTCCCAGCCCTTGCACCGCCAAAGCCCGCCATCCCCACCGCGCCAGACCGCCTCCCCGGCCACGCTCCACTTCGTTCCGCGCCCTATGTCACTGCCGGACTCTTAGATGCCGGAGGAGCGGAAGTGCCCAATATCAAGGACAGCATCCCGGCACCTAAGAGACCGGACAGCAACATAGGCCACCTGGGAATCATACGCCCCGGCGTCCGTGCTGATTCGAGCGTTACACCACGGCCGAAGGCCGGTATAGGGAATAAATACATATACAAGAGGAGCAGCGGCTGACGCCACTGCCACTCTTTTTCTTCATTGATTCAGTCTTCCTTTGAACTCCCTCTGAGCTACGGCCCAACCCAAGACTTCCAATGCGAGGCTCGGCCGGACTTCCTCTCAACAGTATATATATGAATAACCCTCCGGAATCTCACGACTGCGGAGGGTTTGGTTTAGGTTAAGCCGGGCAATGAGCCCGTAGGAGGACTACTCACCGGAGGTCCAGATGGCCTCGGCCAGCATCACGCCAGACTTCTCACCGGTGACGGCGTTCACGAAGTAGTAGCGGAAGAAGACCTTGGGAGCACCTGCGCCCAGGACACCGTTCTTGGCTTCGTAGTCAGCCTTGATGTCCACGGCTGCAGTGGAGGGAGCGGCAACCAGTTTGATCTGGGATGCCTTGCTGTGAGCACGGCTCACACCGTTGGACTGACCTTCGGTGGCCTCAATGACCAGTCGGAGGTTGGTCACGTCGGCCGGGACCACATCCAGTTTGAAGGTGAATGCGCTGCCGGTGCAGACGATGGTGCATGCACCGGGAGTCTCGACACCCACGAGGGTGGGCGGAGCGGTGACTGCGGAACCGCCGCAAGCGACGATCCAGTAGTTCAGGCGGGTGAAGAGGTTCGCACCGGAAATCTTGCCCTTGGTTCCCAGAACCGAGCGGGCCTCCTGAGAGAGGGCCAGCTTGTTCCAGGCGAGAATCTGCTCGTTGGTGAGCCCGCGCCACATGGTGGTGAGGCGCTTGAACACACCTTTGACCTTGGCCTGGTCAGAGGTCCGGACACTGCCGCCGTATCCGCGGTTGCGGATGTACTTGCGGTTCTTCACTTTCGCAGCGGTCACGCCCTTGGCGCTGCCGCTCATCTCCTCGAAGGCGATGGAAGGAATGTACTTCATAGCTTTTTAAGGTTTAGGTTAAACAAGTGGTTTATAATGAAATATAGTATTGCAATTAAAGTTAGAATTAGGAAGAGTCCACCCGCTTTCATTCTGAGTTGTTGCCACCAGTTGAGGGGCTTTTCTACCTCGATATTCTGCGTCTGGATTCTGTCACGGAAGATGATGGAATCCCGCATAATTTCCTTCTTCTCAATCTTAACAGGCACCGATACCGGCTTGGTCTCAAGGCTGTGCTGCAAGATGCCAGCACTCACAACTGCCTCACTCTTGGCGTAGGTGTTTTCAAGCGTTGAGACTGTATCCAAGGTGATTACCTTCTCTACGATTACCGGCAACTCGATGTAGGCGGTATCATGGACTGTCTTTACCTCGGTCCGCACCTCTACCCGGGTACTGTCCTGGACTGGAAGCGTCCGGACAGTACTGCAGGCAGAAGCAGCAAACGAGAGTAGCAGTGGCAGAAGGTATCTCATAGGTTGGTTTTCTCGACAATTTTCTTTTCAGTTTCTATCACGTCCTTCAGTTCGGCTTCGAACTTCCGGAACTTTATATCATAACTCGCCTTGACTCCGAGAATGGCCCCACATAGGACCAGAAGTTCACTCACGATGCTGATGGCTGAACTGGCTATCTCTCCCAGTGGCTCGATGAAGAAAAGGCACACGCACGCGATAAGCACGCCAGCGCTGAAGCTCGCGATGGCGATGATGCCCTGAAGGCGTGTGAGTTCCATTTTCTTCTTCTCTGACATAATCAGTACATTTTAATCAGTATAGACTCCTTGTCCACCGCTGCCCCCTGTGATGGTAATGATGCGGGTGAACTTGGTGCCGGTTCCGTCCGGTTCATCAGCGGCATCCGCCTTTGAGATAGTCAGTATTCCATTCCGGTAATAAGCAGGATAATACTTGCTTCCCAGATTACTCCACAGAGACTCATTATAAATGATGGGCGGATTGAAGGCAATGTTGGTAGGGAGTTCAGGAAGGAAGATCTCAACCGTCTGATCCTCGGAATCAAACTCCAGATTAGAGGCCTTCAGCACGAACATCATCCAGCAGTCATCTTCCACCATAAATGCCTCTACTCCATCACCAGTACCTTTATTGAACTGCACAGTAAGTTCTTTCTTGATACTAAGGGAAACCGGGCCGGTGACCATCGTGGGCATCAATATCGTGTTCAGATGGATAGTGTAACTGCCCAGGCTCTTGTATGGCAGAATCTTGCCTATGCAGATGGTGTTCTTGTCGGCTATCCATACCTTGGCCAGAGTGCAGTAGTTCGCGCCATCGGAGGAAGCAGTCACCAGCGCCGTGGAAACCCGGCTTTTGGCAAAGGGAAGGTCTGCTACAGTCAACTTCATTGGCCGAATACCGGCATATTCTGCGGCTGTTGTGTCCACTGGAATATCGCCATCCAGTACCATATAATCGTTCCTATGGTACTCGTTTATCTGGAGTAAAGCGGGATTAACTCCGAAATTGGTTGCAGTTATAGTAAGCATATCCGGAACTCGTTTATTCAGTTATAGCGATAGTGGTGTCATACATCTTGAAGGCGAGATTCCGCATACCGGATTCATCGGTAATCTTGATGGAACCGGCAGCAGTATCAGCGCGATACTCCATCTTGAGAAGCTGGATGGAAAGTCCCTGACCACCATGGAAGGTGTCGAGGAAGTAGGCATCAAACTCAGGAATCTCCGAGGGCCTGGACTGCGGGATAAAGGTGCATTCGCTGGCACTGTAGATGCCCGTGGAGCCTTCACAGGCCGCCATAGCGGGAGAAGGGATCAATTCCAGATCGAAGCCGCGGAACTTATTGTAGCGGCCGCCGTCCAGCTCTTCCTCCTGAATCCGAAGCCTTCCGGGAATCACGGGCTCCTCAACATAGTCGCGCACCAGATAACCGAAGGAGAACACATAATTGCCGGTGTTCTCGAATCCGTCCCCACGTTCATCCTTAGGAAGCATCCAGTAGCCACCCTCAAGGCGGGACTCCGTGATGCCGCCCAGCTTGTCATTGCCGTAGTTGTACGAGGCGATAACGGGGACATCGGCAGTCACATCTTCCGGCAACCCATCAAGAAAGGCCTCCCAGTCGAGGTTCCTGTACGCCCAGGAGCAGCTTCCGTACATCATGTGGTAGAAGATCCATTTCGGGAAGACCACGCAGAAAGTGTAGGAGGTGTCCAGCCGGAGGTAACTATCCTCGGATACGCAGGTGATGCGTTTCTCCTTTCCCTTGGAGGCGTTCCCGCCCTGGCCCAGCATACAGTAGAGCGTCTGGATGTAGATGATGATTTCCTGCTTGTCATCGAAGCAACTAAGTTTCTCAATACACAGCGTATTGGCATCTTTCACCCAGGACTTGAGCACCGTGCCGCCATCACGGACGTAAGGATAACCGTAGGAAGTCCCGCGTTCCTTGTACCTGGCCACAACACCGGCAATGGTACTGCGTGCGATGGAGAGCGCCGGCACAAAGATTTCCAGCACCTCTGCGGCCTGGTACTCTGCGCTTTGCGGGTTGCAGGTGAACTTGGCGTTCAGTACGATGTAGTTGCTTTCCTGAACGTCTTTGAAGGCTATCACGCCAGCTCCGAAATTATTTCCTGTAGAGTTGAACATAGCGCAGATGGTTTACTGTTGATAGAAAACGCCCGGGCCGAAGACCTCGGTGGGTTTGACATACTTGCCGCCACGGTGCATGAAGTGGAGTTCGGTTTTCTGGCGCCAGACTATTGACTGGATCTGGTACGACTGCGGATGCAAATCGCCTTCTTCACCCATGCCACGGGCAAGTGCATAGGAAAGGCCGATAAGTTCCTCAGGGAGTTCCTTGTCAAGGATTGCCTCGGAGGAAGCGACATTGCTATGGCCAAGGCAGACGGTATCGAAGTAGATGACCGGTGCATTGGTGGAATAGTCCATATCCAGCGCAGAAACATGCTGCTCCTCGGTAGGGTCCAGGTTATCCATTGTCACGCGTGTACGAGTCTGATAGCTGGATTCTCCGGTCACGATGACGGAATCCTTGAACTCCTGGCCGGTGAAGCCGGTGCTGGTGTCCAGCCAGTAGGACTCGATGAAGACCTTCTGGCCGGGAGTCGGCTCCACACCGATGGTCTTTAGGTATAGTTTGGTCACATCGGCTTCGCCCCAGTCATCTTCTACCTCGGAGGAGATGATTACGGTCTTGCTCCAGCCGTTGGATACTCCAGCGCTCTGGGAACCGGACATCTTCACCACAAGTTTGTAAGGGGACGTCTCATGCTTGATGCCACCAAAAAGAATAAGCTGCGGCGTCACTACAACATTGGAGTAGGAGACATTCGGAACGGCCACAGTGAACATCGGGGCATCATGCAAAAGCGTTTCTCCGGCCATTGCTCTGTTGGCGTTGAGGCGTACATAGAGATTCATCCCTGAGAGCTTGGCAGCCTGTCCGAAAACAGACTGACCGGCAGCGTGTTCTGCCAGGCGCTCCCAATCCATCATCTGGGCATTCGTAAGATTCTTGTAAGACTTGGTGATTTTGCTCATCGAAGCGCGACGTGCCACCTGCGCAGAGGTCGCAGTTCCGGTGGGCCAGGCCTTAACCGAAAGGATGCTACGGCCGCCGACTTGGCGGGCCGTAACACCCTTGGCTGAACCGGAGAAGCCCCCGAAAGCAATGGAAGGAAGTGCAATCATCAGGTTTAAGTTTAGGTTCAAATTCTTCACACAACCCCTTGTGCTGCACAAATATAAGTAATTATTATTTAATTACAAAACAAGCATTTACGTATATTTTTCTAAACTATTTCTTTAAGTATATTACAGTATAATAGGAGGAACAAGGGACGAAAAAATCTTTCACGTCCCCGGAACGAACCCGCGCATACGTCGCGAATCTACCGCAACTTGATAGGGAAAGACAAAGCTGTGTGGATGTTTCGATAGCCCGTCAACCGGTCAAGAAGAACATAGCGACAGTGAACCTGGTATTCATCCAGATCCAATTTCCATCGGTTGGCATAATCATCTATCAGGAAACTGGCAGTCCCTTCACCGCTGGAGCAGGGAGCCTCCGCCAGAAAGTTACGCATCAGTCCCGGCTTCCTTCCATATCCGGGCTTAGCAAGCTGAATCTTCATCAGAATCTGGTAACGGCTGGCATCGATGCCTTCTGGGAAGAAAGTCTTGAAGCGGAGCCGGAGCGAGGTCGCATCGGCGAGCGTCACATCAGAGAAATCAACAGAAACGGGCGGAAATGCCTCGTAAACCTTCGGGGTAGGGACTTGCTCCATCCTGAGTGTAAAGAAGCCGTGATAGGCCGAAACAAAGAGATTCTGGCCGGAAATGTGCGCGGTCCCATCAAAGGGCGGCTTGTGCGAGATAACAGGTTCTGCCAACGAATTCCAGATCTTCTGCGTCTCGTGGGGGATTTCACGCCAAGCGGCAAGCGCCCTGCGGTGGACATCAAGCGAACTCTGCTGAGCCGCAGTGCCAGGGAACGAGCATCGCGATTTGTTCTTGTAGTAGCAGCGCCCGTCCACATGATAGAAGGTGAGGTCTCCCATAGAGCCCCAACAATCAGAAATCAGTACGGATGGCGTAAATCGCGGCATAGTTTTCAGCAGGTCAAGTAATTATATGCGAATTTACGAAAAATCAAGCAGATAACCATTTCTGTTCACACTTCTGCCCGTTTTTTGTTCACACTTTGAGCAAACACAATGAGCGGCACAACCGGCTCGAATCAGCGGAATAGTGTAGTGGAGTTTCCATTCAAAAACCCCGTTTCAGCGCATTCTACGCCATATTTAGTAGCACAGAGTATAATGCTGTCAAAAGGGGTATAAAAACCAAAAAGTGTGAACAAAAGTGTGAACAAAAATAAAAACCCGCTGAAAATCAGCGGGTTTCTGTGGTGCTGGGAAGAATCGAACTGCCGACACATGGATTTTCAGTCCATTGCTCTACCATCTGAGCTACAGCACCATCGTTTAGGGAATGCAAAGGTAAGGTTTTTTTCGGACTTTGCAAATTATTCGGAAACTTTTTTCCAGCTCTGCCGAGAATTCTATGGAAAGGGTTTCGGTTTTTGGGAAATATTCCGTTACTTTGTACTTGATGGACAATGATCGGTTCATACAGGTGATTCTGCCGCTGAAACTGGAATGGGAGCCATATTACAGGCTTCCTGAGGGGATGGGCGTGTCCGTCGGAGAGCGGGTCGGGGTGGTCTTTGCCCATAGGCACTACATTGCCGTGGTGAGCGGGCTCGACTGTCATCCGACGAGTTCTCCGGACAAGATTCTGGACATTGAAGGAGTCGAAACCGGGCTGCCGCCCATTGGAGAAAGAGAGATTGCTTTCTGGAGGCAGGTGGCGTACTACTATCTCTGCTCCGTCGGAGAGGTTTACAAGGCGGCTTATCCATCCATCGCCATCAGGCAGGAAGAGACCGAAGTCCGTATCAGGCAGCAGCTGGAAAAGAGAAAAGAACGTCTTCTGGAAAAGATTGAGAAGGCGAAATTCGAGAGGACGAGGCAGAGATACCAGGCTGAGCTGGAGGCGCTGGAGAATCAGCGTCGGGAAGAGCGCCCGCCGCAAGTGAAATCGCTCTCGGAAGCCCAGCAGAGGGCATTGGAGAGCATAAAAGAAGCTTTTGCCAAGGGAAAAACCGTACTTCTCCACGGAGTGACCGGCTCCGGGAAGACGGAAATCTACCTTAACCTTGCCGCCCAGGTGCTTGCAGAAGGGAAAAGCGTCCTCTTTCTCGTGCCGGAAATCGCGCTAAGCCGGCAGTTGGAAGAAAGGGTTTCAGAGGCTCTGCCGGAGGTAATGGTCTATCACTCAGCCGAAAGCGCTGCCCGGAGACGGGAGGTCGCCGACAGGATCAGGGAGGCAGACGCCTGCTGCGTCCTCGGCACACGCTCTGCCCTTTTCCTGCCACACCGGAATCTTGGACTCATCATCGTAGATGAAGAGCACGACCGTTCCTACAAGCAGGACTCCCCCGCTCCGAGATACAACGCCCGAGAGGCCGCGATAATGCTTGCGATATGCCAGAACGCCAGGGTGCTTCTCGGCAGCGCAACCCCGTCGCTGGAATCTCTCTACAATGCTGATACCGGACGTTTTGCAAAGGTTGAATTAAAGGAACGCTTCTATAAAGGAGAAGAGGCGGAACTGATGATAATCGATACGGCCGCAGAGCGCCGGAAAAACGGGATGGCCGGGAGTTTTTCACTTAAACTTCTCGCTGAAATCCATAAGACTCTGGAACAGGGGAAACAGGTCGCCCTGCTGAGGGCGAGGCGTTCCTATGCCCCGGCGGTCCAGTGTTCCGAATGCGGCAAAACCATAAAATGCCCTCACTGCAACGTGTCTCTCAGCCTTCACAGGAATCCCGAGCGTCTGGTCTGCCACTACTGCGGCCATACCCAGGAATACAGCGGCGTGTGCCCGGATTGCGGAGGCGAACTCGTCCCCCTTGGCGGAGGCACGCAGAAAATAGCAGAAGAGCTCCAGGCTATTTACCCCCAGGCGAGAATCGCCCGCCTCGACAGCGACACTCCTCCGAAAGAAGAGGCCGCAATCATTAAATCCTTTGCTAAAGCTGAGACCGACATTCTGATTGGCACTCAGATGGTTACGAAAGGGTTTGACTTCAGCGGGCTGAGCCTTGTCGCAGTCCTGCAGGCCGACAGTATACTTGCCCAGCAGGATTTCCGCGCAGACGAAAGGGCGATCCAGCTCTTCGAACAGTTCCGCGGACGAAGCGGCCGGCGCGGCTCCGGCGGCCTGTTCGTAATCCAGACACGAGAGCCCAAGCATCACGTTTTCTCACGTCTCAAAGGTGAGGACGACACCGCCGCCATACTGGAAGAACGCCGGACCTTCGGATATCCGCCATATTCCAGGATGATTCAACTGATTTTCAGGGACGGCTCCGAAAAACGCATTGACTATCTTTCAAAGGAACTTGCAGAACAGCTGGAGAGCAGCCTCGAAGGCGTCTCCGTCGTAGGGCCATACTCCCCTGCCGTCGACCGCATAGCCGACCAGCATATCCGCCACATCCGCATCATTCTGCCCCGCGACAAAAGACTGTCCGAGCGTAAGGAAATGCTGGTTAAAACAATAAGCAAGTTCGAAAAAGAGCGCAAATACCCCGGCCATATCGCCATTGACGTAGACCCCGTGTAAAAGCGTGGAACTTCGTGGAACATTTTTTGTTATTCTCGGCGAGAATCATTATTTTTGCAATCCTTATGGCATAGCCATATTCAAGACAGTTGACACTAATGGGAAAAGTAATCGCAATCGCCAATCAGAAAGGCGGCGTGGGAAAGACTACGACCGCCATCAACCTGGCCGCTTCGCTGGCCGTCCTGGAGAAGAAGGTCCTGATTATAGACGCTGATCCTCAGGCCAATACGACCTCCGGCCTCAACTTCTCGCCGGACAATGACGAGAAGCGCACACTCTATGAAATCCTGATTGGAAAGATTCCCGCCTCGGACGCCTTGATCCAGACGGAACTTGCAAAGCTCCATATGATTCCCTCCCATATCAATCTGGTCGGAGCGGAAATCGAGATGCTGGACTGGCCTGACCGCGAAAGCGTCCTAAAAAAGGCCCTGGAGCCGATACGCAATGACTATGACTACATCATCATCGACTGCTCCCCTTCCCTCGGACTTATCACCGTCAACTGTCTGACCGCGGCCGACTCGGTCATAATCCCTGTCCAGCCGGAGTTTTTCGCCCTCGAGGGTCTTGCAAAGCTTCTTCAGACCATCCGCCTTGTCCAGAACGGAATCAATCCCTCGCTTGACATCGAAGGATTCGTGGTCACGATGTTCGACGGGCGTACCAAGGTCCATAACCAGGTCGTCGCCGAACTTCGCGAGCACTTCAAAGATATGGTCTTCAAGACGGTCATCCAAAGGTCCATACGTCTCAGCGAGGCCCCGTCGCACGGAAAGCCCATCGTCCTGTACGACGTAATGAACAATGGAACATCCAATTACCTCAACCTCGCCAAGGAGGTCCTTGACAAAAACGCATAAACTATGAGCAAGACTCAGCACGGCCTTGGAAAAGGCCTGAGCGCCCTGCTGGGCGGAGAAGAAGGTATCCCGGTACGCCGTCCCGTCGGCTATATCAACAAGACCATAGTCTCGGAGACTCCGGCCCCCGACACCTCGGATGTGTTGAGGATCCCGGCCGGCCTGATCGACCCGAATCCCTTCCAGCCGAGAATGTCCTTCGACGAAGAGGCCTTGAACGAACTCGCCGAGTCCATCCGGACCCTGGGCCTGATCCAGCCTATCACCGTCCGCAAGAAAGGCGACGGCCGCTACCAGATAATCAGCGGCGAACGCCGCTTCCGGGCCTGCACCCTTGCCGGAATGGATATGATACCGGCCTATATCCACGACGCCTCCGACCAGGGAATGCTGGAAATGGCCATAGTGGAGAATATCCAGAGGGAAAATCTGGACCCCATCGAGGTCGCCCTTAGTTTCCAGCGACTTATGGACGAGTGTTCCTTGACCCAGGAGCAGATGGCCGACCGAGTCGGAAAGAAAAGGGCGTCCGTGGCCAATCAGCTCCGACTCCTGAAACTTCCGGCCAAAGTCCAGCACGACCTCAAGGTCGGTCTGCTGAGCGTAGGTCACGCGAAGGTCCTGCTTGGCGTGGACAATGCCGAGACGCAAGAGTACCTCTGCGACCTCATCGTCAAGAACGGACTGTCTGTCAGGCAGTTGGAAGAAAAGGTAAGGGCTCTGTCAAAGAGCGCCCCTTCCGAAAAGCCGCCTCAGGAGCTCCCGGAGATGTACTACAGGGTCCTGGAAAACATAGGCCGCTACTTTGGAGACAATATTTCGCTGAAACGCTCGGACAGCGGCAAGGGCAGCATCACCATCCGCTTCGATTCAGACGGGCAGATGGAGAATTTCCTCAAGGCTTTGGAGGCTCAGCGCTGATGAAAAAGCTTTTCGTAATACTTCTTTTGCTGCTCGGCGTGCAGTTCGCCGCAAAGGCCCAGTTCCGTCAGGAGGCCTTCTCGCAGAACTATGCCGACTCCACGGACAAGGAGAAGGCTGACAGTTCCAAACTGTTCAGTTTCAAGGAGTATTTCGGAGGACTTGCCCATAAACGCCGGGCCTCGCTGAAGACTATGTTTATGGGCTCTACGGTTTTTCTCGGCGGCGAACAAATCTACAACCGGCAGTATTGGAAATTGCCGATCGCGTATGGCGGGATGGCTGCCGGAGTCGGGATGGGCATATATTTCAACGGCCGTTACAAGACTACGGAGGACAGCGCCTTCAAGACAGCCAGCACTATTTCTTTTGCAACTGCGGGGCTCTTCTACTGGGGCACCCTGCTTGACGGCGTCGTCTGTTACGACAGTTCCGACAAGCCCCACGACCCGGCGAAAGCGACCCTTTATTCGCTTCTGCTGCCGGGACTTGGACAGATCTACAACGGGGAGGCCTGGAAAGTTCCGATTTACTGGAGCCTGATGGCAGGCAGCATCTATTTCCTGGACTACAACCACAAGAACTACATCCGTTACAAAAACATATACAACGAGGCGACCAGCGAGGACACCACCGTGGAGAAACCTCCTGTCACGGCGGAAGCGGCAAAGTATTATCGTGACGCTTCCCGACGGTTGAGAGACTATTGCATACTCTTCACGGCCGGCTTCTACCTGCTGCAGGTAATCGACGCCAATGTCTTTGCGTATATGCTTGATTTCGAGGTCAATGACGACTTGTCTATGCACATTGCCCCGACCTTGCTTCCCAGCGGCTATGCCTTTGCTCCGCCGGCAGTAGGCATAGGAGTAGGACTGAAATTCTGACGAAATGGGAAAAAGAATAATACTGACAGCGTGCCTGATGCTGATGGCGGCCACTTCTTTCGGCCAGATCCTGAATCTCAGGCCGCGCAAGGAACTGGAACGTGAAAACGAGCAGCTCCGGCTGAAAGTGCAGACTCTTCAGCAGGAGATTGACCGCTACCGCGCCGAACAGAGCGAAAAACAACGTCTGCAGGAAGAGTTGATCAACCTCTATGAGGAGAACGACAACAAGACCAAGGAGGCGGAGATTGTCAATACCGACAGCCTTCTCAATATATGGTACGTCCATCGCCAGCTGCGTCAAAGCAGCGAGGGAGAAGGTTTGAATATGGACAGCGTCCGCTTCAAGACGGACGTTCCGGATTCAGTCCTGGTACGCAGGCTGGAGGCTATGAATTCTTTCATCACCCTCCCATACAACGAGACCGTCAAGAACTATATGGTCCTCTACTCGGAAAAGATGCCGGTTAAAATGGGCAACATCCTTGGCCTGTCAAGCTATTATATGCCCATTTTCGAAGAGGCCTTCAGGCGCTACAACCTTCCCCTCGAACTCAAGTATATGGCCATAATCGAGTCCGGACTCAACCCCACGGCCGTTTCCTGGGCCGGAGCGACGGGAATGTGGCAGTTTATGTACAATACCGCACGGATATACGGGCTCAAGATCAATTCCTACGTCGACGAGCGCCTGGACCCCGTCAAATCGGCCGACGCCGCGGCCCGTTACCTTAAGGATGCCTACCGTGCCTTTGGAGACTGGAGCCTGGCCATTTCCGCATACAACTGTGGTTCCGGGAATGTGAACAAGGCCATAAAGCGGGCCGGGGGCTCACGCGATTTCTGGAACATCTACCAGTATCTTCCGAAGGAAACGCGAGGATATGTCCCCGCAATGGTGGGCGCGATGTATGCCTGCAAGTACGCCAAAGAGTATAATCTTGAAGCGACCGCCGTTCAGTTGCCGCACTATGTGGACACCTTCCACGTTAAGCAGAATATGCATTTCCTGCAGGTGAGCGAACTTGTGGGCATCCCCCTTTCCGAGATCAGGGACCTCAATCCAATGTACTACAAGGACATTGTCCCCGGGAAGGACGGACCTCAGGTTTTCTGCATCCCTCACAATTATACGGCGGCTTTTATGGACCTTCAGGATTCGATCTACCGTTACAAGGCGGCGGAAATGTTCTCCGGGGTCGACGTGGACAAATACCGCAATGAAACCTCCGGTCCGGCCGTGTCCGGCAAGACTTCAGGCGGAGGGGGAAGCAGAACCTATACTGTCAAAAAAGGCGATACCCTCGGGGCTATCGCCAGAAAACACCACGTCACCGTCAAACAGCTTAAAAGCTGGAACAAACTTAAAAGTGACAATATCCGTATAGGCCAGAAGCTGAAAATCAGGCGTTAAGCCAGGCTTTCCAGCAAAGCGGCGATACGGGAATGGACCTCTTCGACAGTGCCTACGCCGTCGATTTCGTGATAGCGTCCATCCTTCTTGTAGAAGTCAATCAGCGGCTCCGTCTTTTCGTGATAAGTCTTGATCCTGTGATCCACCACCTCAGGGCGGGCATCGTCGGCGCGGCCTTCGATATGGGCACGGTGGGCGATCCTTTCGTGGACCAGTTTGTCCGGAATCATAATGGACAGCACACCTCCGAGGCTCTCTCCCCTTCTTGAAAGGATCTCATCCAGGGCGACGGCCTGGGCGACTGTCCTCGGGAAACCGTCCAGAAGGAAACCGCTTACTCCCTTGACAGATTCGAATTTCGCCTCTATCATATCTTCCACGACCTCGTCCGGGACCAGGGAACCATTGTCTATCAGCACGGCGGCCTTCTTTCCGAGTTCCGTTCCTGCGGCAATCTCGCTGCGGAGCAATTCTCCCGTAGAGATATGACAGAGATTATATTTTTCAACCAAAGCACCGGCCTGGGTACCTTTTCCGGCTCCCGGAGGCCCGAACAGAATGTAGTATTTCATTATTCGTCGAGTACGTAAATGTCTTTGAGATTTCGGCCGAGTTCATTGTAATCGAGGCCGAAGCCGACTATGAAACGGGTGGGAATTTCAATTGCCACATAGTCTATCGGAATGTCCCTTTTATAGACCTCTTTCTTCAGCAACAGTGTGCTGACTTTGACCGAGGCGGCGCCTTTTTCCATCAGCATAGAGACCAGCGTCTCAATCGTGGCTCCGGTATCCACAATATCCTCAAGGATAATGACTTCCTTCCCTTCTATGCTGCGGGAAAGGCCCATAACTTCACGAACGAAACCGGTCGAATTCGTCCCTTCATAGGACGAGAGGCGGATCGAGAGCAGTTCGGCGTCGAAATCCAGACGCTTCATAAGTTCCGCGGTATAGAGGATTGAGCCGTTCAGGACGCAGACCAGGATAGGAGGCTGCTCTTTTCCGGAGAAATCGGCGTTCATCCGGGCGGCGACTTTGTCTATGGCCGATTCGATTTCGTCATTGGGGATAAAAAGCCTGAAGGACTTGTCGTGAAGTTTGATTTTCCGTTCCATTTCTTCCAGATTATGACACGCAAATTTAGCAAGAAAAAATCAAAAAGTATAGCCCAAAGATTAAAATGATATGTGAAACAACACAAGTTATCAACAATGAGGCTTTTGTCCGGACTTTGATGACTATCTTGGCCCGATGAAATATTTGTATCTCATAGCGGATGTTTTGCTGAGAGCGGCTATGTTTCTCAGCGGGGCGGCGGATGCCGAGTCGGTGGACCAGGGGCTGATCGACAGGTTGGAGGCCGTACAGAAAAGCCCACTGCGGCTGAACAGGGATTCTCGGACCAGACTGCTTTCCGGAGGTCTGATTACGCAGTACCAGATTGCTACCCTCAATGATTACAGGGCTTCTTCCGGGGACGTACTGTCTCTTTCGGAACTCGCGCTCATCGACGGGTTCGGGGCCGAATGGGTGGAGGTTATGGCCCCGTTCATTTCCCTTGAATCCTCACTCCGGCCGGGAGAGAAAGACAGCCTTGTATGGCGCCATAACTTATTGACCAACACGGACTTGAAGGCGGTAAGAGGAAAGTACAGGCTGACTGTCGGGAATCTGACGGCAGGCGTGGCCGGGAGGCTGAACTACGAGGGTCTGGCCGCAAGGAAGGATGGGCAGGCTTCCGCAAAGAGCAACGACGGGCAGGCTTCCGGGAAAGAGCTGGGCGCTTATACCTTTTATCTGGAGTACTGTCTTCCGAGGTGGAGGATAATCGCCGGGGACTTCAACACCCGTTTCGGGCAAGGGCTGGCAATGTGGACAGGCTTCCGTCTGGGCGGCTTGCAGACCGTGGAGGCCTTTATGCTCCATCCGGGAGGGATAGTACCGTCCTGGTCGGTCAGCGGAGAGGGTGTCCAGCGGGGTGTGGCGCTGCAATGGACTCCGGGGAACTGGCAGATAAGTGCTTTCGGAAGTCTCGGCGGCGATGGCAGTATTTCGGAAGGCAGTTTCGGCCTGCACGCCGGGAGATGGTTTCTCAAGGGCGAATGCGGGGCGGGACTATTCCGGACGCCTCAGGGCTGGAAGGCAAATATCGAGGGAAGGTGGCACATAGGGAGGGCGACGCTGTTCGGCGAAGGGGCGGCAAGGTTTCCGGCTCCGGGGACAGGGACAGTGGAGGGGGCGGGAGCTTTGGCGGGAGCGGGAGCTTTGGCGGGGCTGATCGGCTGCCGGATTGGTCTTTTCGAGTCGGACAAACTCGCCCTCCAACTGAGGGCTGTTCCAAGCCGTTTTTCCGGGAAAAAGAACGGCGAATATGCCTTTGCCGCCGGCTATCAATGGAAACAGGCATCGCTGACGGGAGAGTTTTCCCTGCTTCCAGTGCCGGGGAAAGACAGCGGCCGGATGCAAGTGAAATCCTATGGACTATGGACAATTCCGTTCGGCGGAGGATGGTCTCTGGGACTGCGGGCCTACGAAAGGTGGCGGAACTACGAACGCAACCGGCTCGACCTGCGCGGGGATTTGAGCTGGGAGAATGGCATCTGGACGGTCCGAGGGCGGATGAATGCCGTATTGTGCAACTCTTACGGACTCCTGGGCTTCATTGAGGGTGGCTACAAAAATGAGAGCTGGACGGTCTGGCTGAGAGGAGAACTGTTCCGGATTGACAATTGGGACGACCGCATCTATGTCTACGAGCACGATGCCCCGGGCAATTTCACCGTGCCGGCCTGCTACGGCCGCGGCGGCGCCGTGTCTGTTTATGCAGGGTGGAAGAAACGCCTAGGGAGCGGCAGGAAGGGAGTGAGCGGGAAGGCGCAGAGGCCGATGACCCTACGCTGCTACCTCCGCGCGTATGGGATGGCGCGCTACGGTAAACCCTTCTCCCCCGCCCTCAGAGTGCAGATACAGTTGGAATTCTAACATTTATGTCACCGAATCGCTATGCATATATCCACAAAGACGTTGCAGGTGTAACGTCATTTGCTGCAGGTACCACAAAACCCGGCACATCTGCGGCACCCACCACAGGGAAATGCCGCAAGCTCAACTCTGCAGCAGACGACGGATGGGCTTGAGATTGGGGAAGAAGCTGCTGGCGATAACGCGGATGACGGTGTAGGCGGGGATGGCGACGAACATCCCGACGGCGCCGCCGATGTGGCCTGCCACAAGCAGCACTATAAAGATTTCAAGCGGTTTCGCCTTTATGCTGGTGGAGTAAATAAGCGGCTGATACACAAACACATCGACCATCTGGACCGCTAGCATTATTGCAAAGACGATCAGGGCGAAGAGCCAGATGTTCACATCCAGTCCGGCCCCTGTCCCATACTTGATTATCAGGCAGAGGACGACGCCTATGACCTCGCCCAGCAGAGGTCCGACATAGGGAATCACATTGAGGATACCGGCAATGAAGGCAATACCTATCGCATAGTTCACGCCCACGCGGGCAATCAGCCACAGCCCGAGGAAATCCAGCAGCGCCACCCCTATGATTTCGATTATCAGGCCGACGAAATAGCGTGACAGAAGTCCTTCGATCTCCCCCACTGCGCTCCCTACCCGGGCCTCAAGCCTGTCCGGAACCAGAGAAACGACGATACGGCGGAAAAGGCTGTCGTCCCGGATGAAGAAGAAAGAAATGAACACTATGGAAAAAATCCCTATGACGAGAGAGGTCACAGCCGAGGCTACGGATCCTATCACTGAAGATACCGAAGAAAGGCTCAGGACGCCGCTGAGCTTCTCCATTATGAAATCCACGCCATTGAATTCTGGTCCAAGAGCGGGGAAAATGTCTATCAGATAGTTGTTCAGCCTTTCGAGGACCTGTCCGTCGCCTGCCCCGGACATATTCAGCAGGGATGCATCCCGGATTATGCCGGTCACGACAGGGACCGCCCTCGTTATGACAAGCCCCAGTATAAGGAAGATCAATATCAATGTCAATACCGACAGCAGCCAGTCCGGAGCCGATCTGCCCTTGATCCGGATGCGCCTGAGAAGCTTCGCTATCGGAGCTCCGATGAGTGAAACCACAAATGCGGCGATGATATAGACAAGCACGCTGCGGAAATACCAGCAAAGGGCGGCGACGATGGTGAACAGCCCTGCAAAAATGATATACCGGCTCAACCGGTCGATACTTCTTTCTTCCATAGCGACAAATATAGGTATTTCCAGGAAAAAATCTTATTTTTGTGAGATTAAATATTTTACGATGCACAGAATCTTTATACCTATATATCGCTTCTTCCAAAAGCACAAGGGCCTGATGTATGCCCTGATGCTCGGCAGTTTCATCTTTTTCACCATTTTCGGCGTGAGGATCCAGCTTAAGGAGGAGATAGTCAAGCTCCTTCCGGACTCCGCCCTCAACAATGAACTGGCCTTCACTGAAGTTGCCATCAAGGACAAGGTGTTCATCCAGCTGCTCTCCGCCGAGGGTGCCGACTCCCTGTCGACAAAACAGCTCGGAGAGTATATGGACAAATACATCTCTCAGCTTTCCGAGGCCGACAGCAGTTCACATCTGATAAAGGAAATCCTCTACAAGCTGGACGCGGATATGGCCCTCGGCGCTATGGACTATGCTTTCAACCACGTCCCATCCTTCGTGGACACTTCCCTTTACAAGAGCATTGACAAGGCAATGAGCCTGGAGGAAATGGACCGTCAGATGGCCCAGAACTATGAGCTCGTGATGGAGGACGAGGAAGGGACGGCCACGACTATGGTCGCGACGGACCCCCTGAACCTTCGCGAAGTCCTTCTTGGAAGCGTAATGCCGTCGGACGGCTCGGTGGGCGCCTATGTGATAGATGAGGGCCATTTCTTCTGCAAGGACAAGAGCGTCGCCCTTGCCTTTATGTCGCCGAATTTCGACGGTATGGACTCCCGCAGCGCCACCCGCCTGCTGAAGACCTTCCAGAAGGCTACCAAAGCCTTCGAATCCGAGAATCCTGAAGTCAAGGTCTATTATTTCGGAAACGCGCTCGGAGGGGCTTCAAATGCCGGAACCCTGAAACGCGACCTGTTCAAGACCGTCGGCCTCTCGCTGATAATAATCCTGGTTTTCATCCTGCTCTGCTTCCACGACTGGTCCTTCATCTGGCAGCAGGTCGTCCCCGTAGCCTACGGGACAGCCTTCGCGGCCGCCTGTATGTTCTGGATAAAGAGCTATATGTCCCTGATGGCCCTGGGACTCGGAGCCATAGTGCTGGGCGTCGCAATATCCTACTGCCTGCACGTACTGATACATTTTTACTATGTCGGGGATGCGGAAAGGATGCTCCGGGAGGAATCCACGCCGGTTTTCCTGGGCTGCCTTACGACCATAGGCGCTTTCTCCGGCCTCTTCTTCACCGAGAGCGAGATGCTCCGTGACTTCGGAATGTTCGCGACCTTCGCCCTCATTGGCAATACTTTCTTCGCACTTGTCTTCCTGCCCCACTTCCTCAAACCAGGCCAGGTCAAGTTCAAGAAAACCAAGGGCTTCCCTCTCATCGAGCACATCAATTCCCTGCCCTGGGACCGCAACAAGCCCTTCCTCATCGCTCTTGTGGTGTTCATACTTGTCGGCATAATCTTCTCCCCGAGAGTCAAGTTTGACAATGACCTGAGGAATCTGGACTATCACCTCCAGTTCCTCAAGGATGGTGAAGCACTCTACAACGAGAAGAACACGAACGGCTGCGCCCATCAGTTCTTCGCCAATTATTCCGACAATCTCGACGAGGCGCTGGATGCCAACCAGCTGCTGAACAAGCATCTGGATTCCCTTCAGAAGGAGGGTGTTATCAGTTATTACGACAAACTGATACCGGCGGTGATGCATTCGGAAAGAGTTCAGAATGAACGCATTGAAGCCTGGAACAAATACTGGACCGCCGAGAAGAAGGCTCAACTGAGGCGCAATCTCGCGGCTTCGGCCTCAAAGTACGACTGGCAGATAGATTTCACTCCCTTCTACGCCCTTCTGGATGCCGACTACGCTCCGGGCAATGTCTTCGAAGAAGGCGTCCTTCCTTCGGAGCTTATGTCCAATTTCATAGAGAAAGAGGCTTCCGGACGCTATATGGTCTTCACCCAGGTGGACTATCTGCCCGAGAATATGAACAAGGCGACCGCCGAGGTTATCAAGAGTCCGCGCACCCTGGTCCTGGATCCGTTCTATTACTGCATAGACCTGGTCCAGCTTGTCCACGACGACTTCAACACCACCCTCTGGATTTCATCAGCCTTCGTGCTTCTGGTGCTACTCTTCTCCTTCGGGAACCTTGCCACCGCCCTTCTGGCCTTCCTGCCGATGGGCATAAGCTGGTTCGTTCTCCAGGGTTATATGGCCATTTTCGGGCTCCAGTTCAACCTGATAAACATAGTCATATCGACCTTCATCTTCGGTATCGGAGTGGACTACAGCATCTTCGTGATGGAAGGTTTGCTGAAGGAGGCCAGAACCGGCGACAAGGATATGCTCTCCTTCCACAAGGTGGCCATTTTCTTCTCCGCCCTGGTACTCATCATAGTAGTCTGCTCGCTGATCTTCGCAACACATACGGCCCTCAGTTCCATTGGAGTGATAACTCTGATTGGGATGGCCTCGACCATACTCATAACCTATTCCCTGCAGCCCTTCGTTTTCCGCCAGCTGCTGAAAATCCCATATTTCCGCCGGAGATTCCGCGTTGAACGATAGAAAAATGAACCTGACTTCTGACCTATACCTAGAACTCATCCGCGGCGGTGCCGCAGCGCTCTCCAGAAAGAGACAGATTATCAATGAATTGAATGTCTTCCCCATCCCTGACGGGGACACGGGAGACAATATGTATATGACCATAGAGGCCGGCACGCACGCAGAAGGCGCCAGCCTCGGGGAAATGGCCGCCAGCGTATCCCGGGGTATGCTTCTCGGCGCCAGGGGCAATTCCGGAGTCATCCTTTCCAGGATTTTCGCCGGTATCGCCAAAGGCCTCGAGGGCAGACAGGAAGCCGGGATCGAGGAGTTCTGCGCGGCGATGCGATGCGGAGTCGACGAGGCCTATCACGCCGTGTCGAATCCCGTTGAAGGAACGATACTTACCGTCCTTCGCGAAGGCGTGGCCGCAGCCGACGGCTCAAAAGAAATGGAAGAGTATTTCGAGCGCAGTTCGGCGGCGATGGACATTTCCGTCCAGCATACGCCCGAGCTTCTGGACGTGCTGAAAGAAGCCGGAGTAGTGGACAGCGGCGGCGCAGGACTGCTTTGCATAATTGAAGGAATGCTCGGGGTCCTTCGCGGGGAAAGCATTGACGCAGAAGAAGTTGCACCGACCGCCCAGAAAGTGGACTTCAATGCCTTCACCGAGGACAGTGTCCTTGAATTCGGCTACTGCACCGAGTTTCTGCTCAGGCTCCAGAGTTCCAAAGTGGATCTCGGCAGTTTCGACGAGAGCGTCATCAAGGACTGGCTGTCCGGAATCGGCGACTCCCTGGTCTTTTTCCGCGACGGCTCCATAATCAAGGTCCACGTCCATACTATGGACCCTGGAAAAGTCCTTTCAAAATGCCGGGAGTGGGGCGAATTCCTGACCATAAAGGTCGAGAATATGACGCTCCAGCACCACGAGAACCATATGGACGAGCGTTTCAAGCGCAAGGGCAAAGCACTCGGAATCGTGAGCGTCGCTGCTGGAGCCGGACTCTGCGAAACCTTCTCGCAGATGGGCGCTGACGAGGTTATCGAGGGTGGCCAGACTATGAATCCGCCGGTGGAACGCTTCCTGAAGGCCTTCGACAATGTCGGCGCGCAGACCATCATTGTATTTCCGAACAACAGCAATATACTCCTCACAGCCCGCCAGGCCGCCGAAATCTACGACAAGGCAAAGATTATTGTCATCCCCACAAAGACTCTCGGCGAGGGCTATTATGCAATGGCCAACCTCGACACGAGCCTCCCGGTCGAGCAGATGACCGCCGTGCTTGGCGAAGCTGCCGCTTCTGTGACTACCGGCCTGATTTCCAGGGCGATACGCGACAGTGGAGAGCACCGCAAGGGAGACTATCTCGGCCTTGACGGAAAGGTCGCCGTACTCTTTTCAGGAGCCGACACGCCTGCCACAGAAGCCGAAGCTGCGAGGTCGGCTCTCGAAAAAGCCTTCCCCCGCACGGAGACCATCCTCATCGACGGAGGACAGCCCGTATACGACTATATATTAGTTCTTTGCTAAAACCATAAAACTATGCTCAGAATCTTTACTGACACCGACACCGACATCACTCCCGAAGTAGCGGCCGAGTACGGTTACAAACTGATTTCAATGCCCTATAGCGTGGATGCCAAGACCATCTACCCTTACGAGGACTTCGACCGTTTCGACGGACACGCCTTCTACGATATGCTCCGCACAGGCGTACTCCCGACGACGAGCGCAATCTCCAAAGAGCGCTATATCAACTACTTCGAGCCCGATTTCAAGGAGGGTAACGACATTCTCTATGTCCATTTCTCCCGCGCTATGACCAACACCTTCGACGTGATGGACCAGGCTATCGCCGAACTCCGTGCGAAATACCCCGGCGTACGTTTCGAAGAGATTGACACAAAGGGCATTACCACGATGAGCTACATCCTCGTCCGCACCATAGGCGACCTCGTCAAGGAAGGCAAGACTCTGGACGAGATCCTGGAATGGTCCAAGACGGAGGTCGAGCATTTCGCGATGTATTTCTTCGCAGACGACCTGAAATTCTTCCGCCGCAGCGGAAGGGTCAGCGGACTGGCCGCGACTATGGGCACGCTTATCGGCCTGAGGCCCATAATCCATATGTCCGCCGAAGGCAAGATGGTCTCACTCGGGACCGTAAAAGGCCGCTTCAAGGCTATGGAAAGGCTGGTTGACACGGTTGCGGAGATCGGAGACGAGATAGCCAAATACCGTATCTGCATAGGCCATACCGACGCACCTGAGATTGCTCAGGAGATCGGCAAGATGATGACCGAGCGCTTCGGAGCCCTGGACATTGAATATGTCTATGTGAATCCTACCGCCGGAAGCCACTGCGGCCCCAACGGGGTCGGCGTAGCCTTCCATTCAAAACATCGTTAATATGGAAAAACGCGAGATTATCATCGACCTTCTCGGCAGCGACCTTGGGCCGGAAGAGATGCTGGAAGGTGCCAGGCTGGTCCTGGAAGAGTCCCCTGACGTCTCTGTAGCCCTTGCCGGGCCGAAGGCTCTCATCGAGGCCGCTGCTCTGCCGGAGGGCCGCTACAGAATCATCGAGGCGGAAAAAACCGTGACCAATCTGGACAATCCGATCGAGGCATTCTACAGCAAAGAGCCGGTTTCCGTATTCAAGGCTCTGGAAGAAGCTCAGCGCTGCGACGATGTCATAGGAGTCGTCAGTGCCGGCAATACCGGAGCTCTGTTTGCAGGAGCAATCCGTTTCCTTCTCTCCGACAAGACAGTCAGACCTTGCATCGCCGCAATTCTGCCCAATATGCAGGGCGGCTTCACCTGCCTCGTAGATACCGGAGCGTCAATCGATTGCGGAAGCGCACAACTGGTGGATTTCGCCCACCGGGGCAGCGATTTTATGCGCAGGCTCTACAAGCTGGACTCCCCTCGCGTCGGTCTTCTGTCCAACGGAGCTGAACCCACCAAGGGCAACAAACTTGTCAAAGAGACTCACGCACTGCTCGCCAAAGAGGAAGGCATCAACTTCGTAGGCAATATCGAAGGGAACAAGACTCTCTCCGGCCTCTGCGATGTCCTGGTCTGCGAAGGCTTCGCCGGAAATCAGGTCCTGAAGAATTCCGAAGGGATGGCCGTCAACCTGATCACGGAGATAATCAAGTACGGAAAGACCCATAATGTGCCGGCCGCGAAGGAGATCGTCGGCTACCTTATGTCCCGCTTCGACTTTGCCTCTCTCGGCGCCGGCATAATGCTCGGCACGCAGAAAGTCGTGATGAAGTGCCGCGGATCAAGCAATCGCACGGCCATCAAGAATGCCGCCCGCATACTCACCAATCTTTCAGACAACAAGACGCTCTACGAATAAACCCATTGTTATGTACGACAGACTATTAAACCTGATCAAAAAGTATCTTCCCGAAGACAAGATCGCTTTGGCCACTCCGCAGTCCCGTATCAACGCCGACCTGGGGATGGACTCCATCGGAATGCTGATGCTCTCTATGGCTATGGAAGAAGAATTCGGCGTAACTTTCAATGCGCCAGTCCACTTTGTCACCGTCCAGGACGTGCTGGATTACCTTGACAAAAACGCGACAAAACGATGAAAAAGGAAAGGAATATCGAGCTTGAGCTTGCCACGCGCAAATACAAAAAGCCCAATTGGATCTTTTACTTCATCTACTGGTTTGCGTGCCGCTTTATAATCACCAGGCCCTTCCACCCGGAGTTCAAAGTCTATGACAAGCTTTCCGACTGCAAGGGGCCGGCTTTCCTTATATGGAACCATCAGTCCAGGCGCGACCACGCTATGTTGACCGTCCTGGCCTGGCCCAGGAGGATAAACTTCCTCGCCGAACACGCCTCCTTCTTCCGCAGCCACCTTTCTTATGTGTTCAAGCTCAACAAGATCATCCCCAAGAAGGTCCTGTCGAACGATTTGCAGAGCCTCAGGGCAATATGGGATGTAATCAAGCAGAACGGAGTGGTTGCTTTCGCTCCGGAAGGTTTCGCTTCCGTTTTCGGCGACAACCAGCCTACCGTCCCCGGAACGGGCCGTTTCCTGCAGGTGTTCGGAATTCCTGTCTATTTCGCTTCGCTGCAGGGGGGCTATCTCTCCACCAGCAAGGTCACCGATGAGGACCGGCCCGGCAAGTTCCGCGCCCAGCTCCGCCTTCTCTTCTCCCCCGAAGACCTGAAGAAGATGACTCCGCAGCAGATCGAGGAGAAAATCAACGAAGTATCCCGCCACGACGATTTCAAGTGGAACAAGGAGAACCACTTCGCCTACAAGTCGAAAGAAGGCATCTGCACCAACCTGGCCGACATCTGCTATCGCTGCCCTAAGTGCGGCACCGAGTTCGAGATGACCGCCGAAAAAGACTATATCGAGTGCCGGCACTGCGGCAACAAGGCCACTATGGACGAGTACTATGAGTTCCACAAGGCCTCCCCCGACTGCGTCATTCCAGAATCTCCGACCGAATGGGAACATCTTGAACGCCAGGTCATTATCGACGAAATCCGCAAGGATCCCGAGTACAGCTTCTCTGCCAAGGTCAAACTTGGATATATGCCAAATGACCATCTGCTCACCGACCTGAAGACTTCCGAGCCCTGCGGCGAGGGAATCTATACGGTCGACCACAAAGGCGTCCATTACAGGGGGACACGCTTCGGAAAGGAATGGGGTTTCGATATGGACTACAACCAAATCTTCACCTACCCTTCATCCTTTATGCTGGACACCTTCTCTCTCTATGTGGATGACGAGTACTACGATTTCGTCCCCACGGAGTGCCGCTGCGTGGCCAAGATAACTCTCCTTACCGAGGAAATGCACCGCTACCACGTCAACCGCTGGAAGAACTTCCCCTGGTTCGACTATATGTACGAGGGAAAAGAACTGGGTATCGACCTCAAGTAATCACCAGGCCGACGTCCGTACGGAGCGAAGAAGATACAGTATCGGGAAGATTTCCAGTCGTCCTACGAGCATCTCAATCATTCCACTTATCTTTAAAATGAGCGGAAAGCTTGCGTAATTGGACATTGAACCCACATCGCCGAAACCGGGACCGACGTTGCCGAGGCAGGCGATGGAGGCGGTGACACCGGTCGCAAAATCCTGCCCGAAGGCGATGTTGACAGCTGCGAAAAAGACTATAAGTATAAGATAGAAGAAGATGTAGCCGTAGGCATCGCTCACCTGCTCTTCCGTATGGGCCCTGCCGTCCACGCGGACAATGTAGACGCGATTGGGATCCACGGTCAGTTTCACTTTACGGCCGATACCTTTTGCAGCCAGGATTGCCCGGTCCACTTTGATGCCTCCCGAGGTAGAACCGGAACAGCCGCACACGAGCGAGCAGATGACAAGCACCGACATACTGAGCGGTGGCCAGAGCGTCGTATCCTGCGTGGCGAAGCCCGTTGTCGTCGATATGGATACGATCTGGAAGGCGGCGTCCCGGAGAGCCTGGGTGAAAGACGGGTAATTTCCCCTTAGCATAAGGTCGGCCGTAACGATGACAATGGAAATGCCGACCATAGTCAGGAAGACCTTGATGGTCTCGGACTTCCAGAAATAACGTGGCTTGCCCTTAAAAACAGCCATAAAGAGGACTCCGAAATGGATGCCGGCAAAGAGCATCGCGACGGTTAGGACGATCTCCGCGGCAGGATTGGCATAAAAGGCAATGCTGCTGTTCCGGGTGCAGAATCCGCAGGTGCTGCAGGCAGACATAGCGTTAGTGACGGCATCGAACCATCCCATTCCGGTGAGTTTAAGTAAAAAAAGTGTAGCTGCTGTAAGGGAGATATAGGTGAAGAGCATCCGCCTGGCGAGAATTGTATTCTGCTCACCTGCAAGAGACTCCCGGGCGACAGAGGAAATCTCAACTCCGGACAAAGCAGTTTTGTCGGACCTTCCGGCGAGCATAGACAATAGTGTTACGATGCCTATGCCCCCCACCCAGGCCGTAGAAATGCGCCATAGTTGCAGGCCACGCGGGAGTGACTCGATATCATTCAAAATGGAAGCTCCGGTGGTAGTGAAACCGGATACACTCTCGAAGAGGGCGTTGACGAGCGTAAACTCCCTGCCGTAAAAGAGGAATGGCAGCATCCCGAACAGACAAGAGAGCAGCCAGGCTCCCACTACGATGCAGTTTCCCTCCTTGAACCCCAGTCTATGACGCCCCTTGCGGACGAAGATCAGCGGGAAGAAACCAAGAGTTGCGGTCAGATATGCCGAGAAAAGGAGAGGAATGCGGCTTTCGTCACCGACTGTGCAGCAAGCCACGATACCGGACACGCCCATCAGCGCTGCTACCAGGAGCAACGAGGCGCCGATATACCAAGTAATGATCCTCCAATTCATACATAATGATTTGACGGGACAAAGTTATTGCGCCGAAAATCATTTATCAATACAATTATTTTTATCTTTGCATTGATATTTTCAATCGAAGAAGCAATTATGACACTTCAACAACTGCGCTATATCATCGCCATCGATGAGTACCGGCACTTCGGGAAAGCGGCCGAGGCCTGCGGTCTTACCCAGTCCACACTGAGCCTGATGGTCAAGAAACTGGAAGACGAACTGGATGTACGGCTCTTTGACAGGGACTCTCATCCGCTAAGTCCCACCGAAATCGGGAGGAAAGTCATCGACCAGGCCAAAGTGGTCCTTTATAACGTGGAGCAGATTGGCGAAATGACCAGTTCGGAAAAAGAAATGCTGAGCGGACCTCTGAGAATTGCATTGATTTCGACGGTGGCGCCGGTGCTGGTGCCGGGCCTTTTCAAACACATTGGCGATAAGTACCCTTCCCTATCCCTGCATACGGAAGAGATGCTCACCGATACCATCAAGGACAAACTACGGAAAGCGGAGGTGGATATGGGGATAATGGTCGGACCGGTACGGGATGCAGACCTTCTGGAAATTCCTCTGTACCACGAACGCTTTCTCGCCTACGTCTCTCCCAACAACCCTGCCTATGCGCAGGAAAAAATCCGTATGGAGACCATATTGGATCAGCCGGTATGGATTATCCGCGACGGCCTGAGGCAACTGGACCCATCTGGACTGGATGCGGGTGAGATTAATTACGATCGTTTCTTTGAAGGTGGCCACGTGGGCATACTGATTCAGGTAGTCAATGACAATGGGGGCATTACCATTATCCCCGAAACACATTCCAAGCTCATCCTGTACAGCCAGCAGGGCTGTCTTCGACCAATTGTGGACCCGGTACCAGGCCGCACTGTCTCACTTGTCATCCGGAGCGATTACATTCACGAGGCCAAACTAAACGCCGTAGTCGATGCCATAAAGCGCATCATCCCCGGCAACATTCAGGAAAAGTTACTGATGAAAGGGCCTTTGAAGCTCTGACAACGGGGTGTTTTTAACTGCAAGGTCAGTGAACTATTTGTTTTCCATTCCACAAGGAGCATAGAACAAGAAAATTTACGATATTTTTGGCAATATTTTTGATTTTTGCCAGAATTATCGTATCTTTGATGCCGTATGACTAATGTTGAGATTATATTGGATTATGCGGCGTCTCACGGTGGAACCATCGTGAGAAAAGATTTCGTGTCCTGGTTTGAATCCGCCCACCCGGAAGGATCGGTCCGGAGTATGGATACTGAGCTGCGGCAGATGGTAGTATCCGGCCTATTGGAAAGGACCGGATACGGGCAGTTCCGCCTGTGTCCAGATGTCAAACCGCCGTACATTCCTGTTATCAGTTCGGAAATGATGGAGTTGTTTTGGAGTATCAAAGGAATGTACCCCTACGCGAACTTATGCATCTGGCAAGCGCGGGCGTTGTCTTCTTTTATGCAGCATGTGCCAAGTATAGATGTTCTGATATTGGAAACCGACCGCACGGCAGCAGAAGCCGTTTTTGAGGATGTCCGGCAAATGGCTGAAAAGCGGACAGCCTTACTGCGTCCCACCGAGAAGGAATACAGGCTCTATGCGTCCGGGAGTCCATCTATTTTGGTCAGGGACTTAATTTCGGAATCGCCTGTTATCTATGTCAATGGCGTTGCCTCGGCCTCTTTGGAGAAGATGCTGATCGATGCCACCATCTCGCCGGAATTCGAATTCGCCCGGGGAGCGGAACTCTACACCATCTACGAAAATGCGGACCAGATGTACCGCATAGGCAAGAAAACGATGCTCCGTTATGCTGCCCGCCGTGGCAAGAAAGAAGAGATAGATGAACTGATAAAATCGACAATGCTATGATAGACCCCAAGAGCAGAACCCTGGATTGAATTCTGGAATCCTGCAAAATCAATAAGGTCAGCGACCCTACGCTGATGGAAAAGACCATCAGAGCATTCTCCCTACTGGAAGCCCTGGCCAAATCCGGTTGCCCTTTCCTCTTCAAGGGAGGTAGTGCCCTGATGCTCCAACTCGCTTGTACCCAGCGGCTTTAAGTAGATATTGACATCGTGTGCCCGCCTGGAACGGATGTTATTTCCTATCTGGTTCCTTATGCCGAAGAATACGGTTTCGGAGAAATCAGGCCATCTGACAGGATCTCTCGCACCAACGTTCCCAAGACGCACGCCAAGTGTTTCTATCAGGTGTCCTATGTCACCAATACCACGACGGAAAAGATTCTTCTTGACGTTTTGTTTGAGGATAATTGGTATTCCCGTATAGAGCAACTTCCAGTTGTCAGCCCATTTCTCCTAATGACAGGAGAACCGCTAACGGTCAGCCTCCCCAGCAAAGACGACCTGCTGAGTGACAAACTGACGGCATTCGCTCCCAACACCACTGGCATTCCCTTTATTAAGACCGTAATTGGCCGGGCTGGTCTGCCGGAAGAGCGCCACTGCTCCATGGAAATCATCAAGCAACTTTTCGACATCGCTTCCCTCTTCGACCGGATAGGTGAGTTGGGCACCGTACGTACTACCTTCGAAAAGATTGCCCCCATCGAGCTGGATTACCGCCGGATGGACAGCAGTGTTCTCACACCCATACTGGATGACATCTACAAGACCGCCGAAATTATCTGCACGGGAATTTATACCAATGACAAAAGCTTTGAATATCAGGAACTCGTCAAAGGCATAAAGCAGATAGGCAACTTGATTGTAAGCGAGAAGTACAACCACTATTCCGCCATTGTCAATGCCTCCAAGGCGGCCTATCTCTCCGTACTACTCAGAAAAGGCATAAACGAAATCAAGCACTTCGACCCTGCAGTTGACCTTCGCTCCGTCAAACTGGGAGCTCCCATCAATCCTGTCATTAACAAAATCAAAACTTTCCGCCCTGAAGCCTTTTTTTACTGGATGCAAATCGAAAGACTCTTGAACGAATGAGGAAAGCGCTCTCTGCAGGAGAAATTGTTTTATTAGATTTTGTATCCACACTGTTAGTATATTTCTAACTGCAAGGATACAAAATATATTTATTCCATCAAATCTTTCCACAAAAAACCGCCGCCCTCTCTCCGAGATGACGGCAGTTCTCATTGTCCTCCTGAGGCGAAGCCGAAGGATCTATTTTCCCCGCACAAAGTGCCGATAATCAGAGCCCCAGGTCCCGACAGAATAGGTCGTACCCTCTTTCTGCCATTCCATCTCCTTTGATGTCAGCTTCACGAGCTTGTATGTGACATTGCTG
>CACZDC010000034.1 GCA_902779785.1 uncultured Bacteroidia bacterium | reverse complement strand
AAATGTCGGTGTGTAATAATTTTGCACACCGACATTTTTTTGTCCGTCGGAAGTAAAACGGGCGCTACTTCCGCACCAGATTCAGCCAGTCGTAAAAAATGGAGTAGGAGTGAATGAAGTAAAGGCAGAGCCCCAGGGCAGCCCACCAAGGGAGGTTCAGCCCGAAAACCAGCCCCCATACGAGCAGCATAATCGGGGTCAGTATCAGTTTGCAGCCGAAACGTACCGTGTTGCGGAATGCCGCATCCTTAACCTTGAAATGACATAGGAACTCGGCGAGTCCCCACATCGGGAGCGTCAGCGCTGCGGAAAGGGTGAAAAACGGGGAGGCAAGCGCGGCCAGGAAATATCTCATCCACTTCGCCGCTCGCTTCCTGCCAGACTCGATCTCGGCCCAGCGAGCTTCGTAATTTTCATCATCCGGCAGATAGGTGATAAGGGCGCGAATGCGCTCGAAAAGCTCGTCCCGGAGTGCCTGATAGCGGACCGCTTCGCTGTCGGAAGCGTGCTCTGCCAAAAATGCATTTACATCAAGCGCTTCTCCGAAACGGAGCACGACGTCCCCGCGATAGTGGAAGAAATCCGTATAGTCGATTCCTGTAGGAATGATGACCGTCGGCCTTTTTTCTGCACTTGCGAAAGCGATCCTAGCTATTCCCTTGCCTATGGGCAGAAGCGAGTGCATAGGCCGGTGCCGTCCCTCCGCGAACATACAGAAGGGGACATTGTGCCCGAGCACGTCATCGACTTCTTCGAAAATCTCGTAATTGCGCAGTACATTGCGAATGCCGTCGCGGCGGCGTACCATAGGCAGGATGCGCAGGAAACGCAGTATGGCAGCTACGGTCTTCTGTTCGAAAATATCCGCCCTGGCGCCGAATACGGTCGCCCTGTGCCGGCTGCGCAGAACTACTAGCGCATCCATCAGGGTATTGGTATGGTTCGGGGCTATCAGGACGGCTCCGTCGTCAGGCAGACTTCCTTCAACCCTGCATTTGCGGTAGCTTGCCCGCGTGCAGGCGTCCACGTATGGCCGCAGCAAAGTGTAGCCGTGGTTCCTTTCCCAGATTTTACTCATCTCGCCTGGTCCTGTTGAATATTGTGGCGACGCTCAGGCCGGCAATGATATGCCAGATTCCCCACCAGGCGGTGATTACCAGCATTCCTCCGTGAGGAGGGAAATTGGCAAATAGGGAAGTGCCGAGCATAAGGGCGAGTCCGAGGCCTGAATTCTGGATTCCGGTCTCGATGGTCAGGGTCCGGCGGTCCTTGTACGGAAGGCGGGCGATTGAACCTACGCTGAAGCCTATACCAAGGGCCAGCAGGTTGTGGATCAGCACGACGACGAAGATGTATTTGACGCACTGCAGGAAAGCGGCCATATTGCTGCTGAACGAGAGCACGACCATCGCCATAAAGAAGATGATAGAGGCCCACTGCAGAGGCTTCTTCAGCTTGTCTGCGACCTTCGGCAGGTACTGAGATGTCAGGATGCCCAGGGTCAGCGGAATTCCGAGCAGGATGAAGATGGTCTTGAACACGTCCCAGAGCGGGATTACCAGCTTCGGCACGTCTGCCGCGACGGCGGCGCTGTCGAGATACAGATTGCCCCAGAGCCAGAAGTTGAAGGGGGTCATCAGTATGGCCAGAGCCGTGGAAATGGCCGTCAAAGAGACTGAAAGCTCGATGTTGGCTTTGCCGAGCGAGGACATAAAGTTGGAGATGTTGCCTCCCGGGCAGGCCGCGACCAGTATCATTCCAAGGCCCATCATCGGAGAAATCCAACTGCCCATAAGTATGGCCAGTCCGCAGGTGAACGCCGGCAGCAGTACCAGCTGGCAGAGCATACCGAGCAGGACTGATTTCGGCTTGCGGAACACTTCTACGAACATTTTCGGCTTGATGCCGAGTGCCACTCCAAACATCACGAAGGCCAGCACGATATTGATCGTGTTCATTCCTCCGGCGTTCAGACTGACCTGGATGGAATCGATTTGGGCTGCAATTTCTTGTGTCATAATTATATGGGTTTAGGCTTCTATGACAAGTCCGTCATAAGCCGGTTGAACATCAGATGACAGGCCTCGCTCCTGGCAGAGTCTGCGGAGTGCTTCGCAAAACTCTTCGTGGACGGGGAAAGTGTGGCTCAGATGGGTGAGCCAGGTATGGCGTGCGCCTATTCTGTCGGCAAGCGCAAGTGCTTCATCCAGAGAGAAGTGCGAGTGGTGAGGCTTGTAGGAGACAGTGTTGAGGCTGACGTGCTCCAGGCCTTCGAGCTTTGGAAATTCACTCTCCGGAATAAAGCTCATATCGGTAATGTATGCAATCTTCCCGAAGCGGAATCCAAGTACCGGCATCTGGCCGTGGAGACCTCGTATCGGGATTATGTCGGGGGAGTCGTGAGGAGCTTCTGTAATGGCATTGTCAGAAGGGTATAGGCTGCCGTCGGGGCGACGGTAGAAATAACCCTTGTCGTGGACCCATACCAGTTCGTCAGCTCCGTCGGAGGAAACGATCCTGAAAGGACGCTCGTCTATAAGGTGGATATGCCATTCGGGAGAGCCGGGGTATTTGTGCTCGGCGAAGGCATAGGCGTAGTCGTTGCGGAGGCAGTCCAGGACTTCCTGCTCACAGTAGATCTCTGCTGCCCTGTGGTCTATGTAGTTCAGCGAGCGGACGTCGTCCAGGCCGCCGGTATGGTCCTTGTGCTTGTGAGTCAAAAGGATGGCGTCGAGATGGGAAATGTCGTTTCCGAGCATCTGCATTCTGAAATCAGGCCCCGCGTCGATAAGTATTTTCTGTCCATTGTATTCGACGAAGGCGGCGCTGCGGAAACGCTTGTCGCGCCGGTCGCTGCTTCGGCAGACCGGACAGCGGCAGGCGATGATCGGGACTCCCTGGGATGTCCCGGTTCCAAGGAAAGTCAGCCTCGTCATATCGTTATCTCCTCCAAAGTATTGATTTTATGCTTGTCAAAAGGCCTTTCGACCCTTATGTAGTTGCCGGTATAGCCGCCCATAAGCCCATTCTTCTCAGAGGATTCCCAGAGGACCTGAGCCTTGAGCCCCCGGTTGGCTTCGACAAATTCTTCGTGCAATTGTCTGCAGAGATCTTCCAGCATAGCCACCCTTTGGGTCTTGACGCTGTCCCGGACCTGGTCTTTCCAACTGGCGGCAAGGGTCCCTGGACGTCTGGAATATGGAAATACGTGGATGTAGGCAGGCCTGATGCGCTCTTTCAGGAAGTTGTAGGTTTCAAGGAATAGCTCGTCGCTCTCTCCTGGCAGGCCGACTATCACATCTATCCCGAAAAAGACCTTCAGGCTTCCTTCTGATTCCATAGCTTTCCTTATATATTCTATGCGGGAGGCGAAAAGGGCGGTGTCATAACGGCGTCCGACTCTCTTGAGCAGGCTGTCGCTTCCGCTCTGGAGCGGAATATGGAAATGGGGCTGGAACTTGGTCCCGGAGGCAATCCAGTCCACGATTTCTTCAGTTATCAGATTGGGCTCAATTGATGAAATCCGGTAGCGCTCAATCCCTTCGACCTCGTTCAGAGCCTTCAGCAGGTCCAGGAAACTCTCCCCGTTCTTTCGTCCGAAATCGCCGGTATTCACTCCTGTGAGGACAATCTCCTTTATGTCTTTTGCGGCTATTTCACGTGCCTGAGAAATGACCTGGGCGATGCTGAGACTGCGGCTGCGTCCGCGTGCGAAGGGGACGGTACAGTAGGCGCAGAAGTTGTCGCATCCGTCCTGGACTTTCAGGAAAGAACGTGTCCTTTCTCCGCTGGAATAGGCCGGGAGCGTGTCTGAGGCGACAGCTGAAAGGGGAGTGGACAGGATTTCCGGGACCAGACGCCCCTTGTCAGCGGCTCCATAGACTTTCCATACGCCCTCAAGGGCTAGAAGCTGCTCCCTGCGCAGTTCGGCATAGCAGCCGGTGACGACTATATGGGCCTGAGGTGCAGTCTTATGGGCACGTCGAATGAGATTCCGCGACTTTTTCTCGGCAGTCTCCGTCACAGCGCAGGTGTTGACCACATATACGTCGGCTGCATCGTTCCAGCCTACAACTTCCCAGCCTCCCTCAAGGAAACCCCTTTCATAAGTCGAAGTCTCCGCGTAGTTAAGCTTGCAGCCAAGTGTATGGAAAGCTACTTTCATCCTAGAATCAAAAATACACAGGGGCGTTTGCCGATAACTATGGGATGCTTTTTCCATTCCCGGACGCGGAGCGTCAGTATGAACTCGTCAGGACAGGTCAGGTCCGCCGCGACGCAGATTCGTGTCCCGTCTGAAAGAGATGATAACATATCCGCGAACAGGGAGTCATTCCTGTAGGGCGTTTCGATGAGAATCTGAGTCTGAGACATTGCAGAGGATCGCTTTTCCAGCGCCTTCAGCGCCGACCGCCTCTCGTCCGTCTTGACCGGAATGTAACCGACGAAGGCGAAAGACTGGCCGTTGAGTCCCGAGCCCATCAGGGCAAGCATCAGGGATGACGGCCCGACCAGAGGAACGACTCTGATGCCGTGGCTGTGGCATAGCGCCACGAGCCTCGCGCCCGGATCCGCTACGGCAGGCAGTCCGGCTTCGGAAAGAAGCCCTACGTCACGGCCGTCGTCAAAGAGAGTCAGGAGACCTTCTACGCTCTTTTCGTCGCTATGTTCGTTAAGCGTATGGAACTCAAGTCCTTCTATCCGCCCTTTCAGCCCCGCGCCGGAGAGAAAGCGCCTCGCGGTGCGGAGTTCTTCGACCACGAAGCAGTTTATCCCTGAAATCCTTTCGAACACGGTGCGGGGGAGAACCTCGGCGGGATCATACGCGCCGAGAGGGGTGGGAATGAGATATAAACAGCCTTTACTCATCATCTTCTTCTTTAATCCTGACGGCCTTGCCCGTGGAGTCTATCTGAAGTGTAATCTCACCGGTAGTGGGTTTGGAGAATTCCCGCTGATATGCCATTCCTATGCCGTTCCGCTGGCTGTTGTCCAGGAAGGAAGTGTACTGGTCGGCAGAATGTGAGAACAGATTCAGCCGGAACGTGCCGGGTTTGTCCAGCTTTACTTCGATGTCCAGGTCGCCGCTGAGCTCGCTGTTTGATGTGGAGGAGTAACGTCGGCTGCCTATAGTCCCGTTGACGATCACCCGGTTGTTGAACAACTGGGTGGACAGGGCTACGTCAAACATATCTCCGCCGGTTTCTCCGGGCTGATAGTTCAAACCGAGGTCAAGAGGAATGTCCAGTTTCTGGAATATGTTGTTCAACTGCCCGGCCATAATGCTTGTGACATTGGAATAGAGCATACTTGAACCTCCGCTGGTGATTCCGGATTCTTCTATCGGAAGGAAACTGTTGGTAATCAGCAGATAGAGGAACTGCTTCTGGATCTTGTCTTCGGTATTGAGCGCGCTTTCAACCTGGGACTGTGTCGCAGGGTCGAGGTCCGGGACATCTATGGAGAAAGCAATCTGAGGGTTTCTCAGTTTGTCGGTGATATGTATTCCGCAGTTTACGCTGCGCCGTGAAACGGAGGTAGAGTCGGACAGCAGGTTGGCAAGTGAAGTCTTGGTCGTGTAGACACCGTTCACGTCCAGGTCGGTGGACATAACGTCTCCGTTGAAACGGACCGTGGAGCCCTCCTGGATGGCGAAATCGCGGCTTACGATGTCCAGCGCGGAGAAATGGAAATTACCTTTGGACAGGGTGTAGTCGCCGCCCATCGTGATGCTTTCGGAACTGCTTGAAACAATTTCTATCGTGCCGCTGCCTATGCCGCTGAGGCTGTTGCCTTCTCCTATGTCGATGTATGCTGTAACGTCGGGCGTCGCCCGGACATTCAGTTTGATGGTGAGGTTGCCGGAACGGTGGACTTCTTTAGTGCTCTCTCCGCTCATCAGTTCGTAGGGATCGAGTTGGATTGCGACGTCGGGCTCCTTGAATGTCAGGATGTTACGTATGCTGGCTGAGGATGAAGAGCCAAGCGGAATATGCAGGTTTCCGTCGTTGACGGTCGTCGCGTCTATGTCCAGGAGGATGCGGTCGAAGGGGCCGGTCACGTCCAGCCGTCCGCTTCCGTATACATCGCCGTAAACCAGTTTGCTCTTGTCCGGCTTTATGGCAAGGACTCTCATAGCGTCGAACTTGATGTGGGTGTCCAGAGTGAATTTCTTCAGGTCCCGGCAGGGGAGTCCGCCGCTCAGGACGCCTTTGCCGCCATTGTCGTCCCTCAGGACTATGTCATTGAAGAACAAGCCTTTGTTGCTGACTTCGAGCGGACCGTCCAGGTGGTAGGGAACCTGGGTGAATTCCACTCTCGCAAGGCCGTCCCGTATGCGTGCCCCCTCGGAGGACAGCAGGGGTTTGTCCAGGCTTCCGCCGAGTCTCAATGTTCCGTCAAGCTGGCCTTCGAACTGGTCGAAGATACCTTCCAGGAAGGGATTTATGTAGGCAAGGTCAAGGCCGTCCAAGATGGCTGTAGCCCCGATTTTCTTGCCGGAGGGTGAATAGAATCCTTCCACGTCGATTGTCTTGCGCCCGCCCAGATCGTTGCTGAGCGCAAAGTCGAAGCGTTTGCCTCCCTTGTTGTAGAGGCTCTTGATCTGCATCTTTCCGGCAGGACGGCCGGCGACGTGGGTGGAGTCACAGTGGATCATTGCCACAAGTCCGGGCATAGGGGAGGAAGGAGAAAGCACGGTGGCTTCTCCCGTAGCCCTGCCCTTGATTTCCGGCTCTCCGCCTGTAAGTTTGTTCAGCAGGGAAAGGTCTAATCTCTCCATCCGTATCCTGAGGGTATCGGTTTTGTCGGGAGACAAGCCTCCTTCAAGACTGAGGCGCTGGTTGTCGCACTCTGCGAGGAGTTCCTTGAGGGAGAAGGAACCATCGTATATCAGAGCTTCTTCGCATCTAAGGCCCCAGCCTTCTCCTTCATAATAGAGGTTGGACGGAAGGGCTTTCAGCCTGAGTTCCACTTTCCCGTTCCGGCGGGCCAGAGTGCCGCTCAGGTAGAGTTCGCCGCGGTTTGCCGCCGCGGTCTCGTTGTCGAAGGAATAACCCGCGCCGATCTCGTTGTTGTCGGCAAACAGGCTGATATTGTTGGATTTGAGCTCAAGTCCGCCAAGGTGAAGCAGGGACGAGGTGGCGTCCGCCCTCAGGGCCTTGTCCTTGTTGTCGAATTCGACAGACAGGTCTTTCAGATATTTGCCGTCATAGGCAAGCCGTCCTGAAGTGACCGTTCCCTGCATCAGACCGTTCTCGTCAACATCGAGCTTCAGTTTGGAATTCTTCTCTATATAAGCTCCCGGAGCGATGAAATCCAGCAGGGCCCGGCTGTCGTGGAAGTTGAAACTGAGATGATAGTCACTTCCTTCCCAGCGGGCATCTCCCTTGTCCATAATGGCACTCAGTTCCTCGTTGATTACCAGGTCTTTAAGGTCTGAGACCATACGTATTACCGACTCCTTCCCGGAGAAAGTGCCGTCGGCGAAGGGAGCCTTGAAGCGTATCGAATGTCTGTCGGGCTTTGTCTCCATTCTGGCGGTGATAACTCCGAAATCGTGTTTCCCGCCGGCTGATTCCAGATTGAGCCCGCGGATGCTGATATTGCCTTCGCTCTCGTTCTCTGAATAACTGTTGAAACTGGCGACGGTCTCGAAGGAAATCTTGGAGACCTCTCTCTTGTCTAGATGCAGGGCGTGCAGGTCGGCATAGGCCAGGTTCGCATAGAAATCATAGTCCGCATTCCTGGTCAATGGAGACAGGGAGAAGGTGCCCTGGAAGAGGAAGGTCAGGTTAGGGTCGGTGGAGACGAAGCGTCCGTCGAAAGCCTTGTCGGAATAGGTCCCGGTCGCGGAAATACCGCTGTAGTCATAGTCCATCGCGTGGAGCCTGTCAACACGCAGCGAGTCTATGCGGACGGACATTCCTTCCTCGCCGAAAGTGGCCTCCAAGCCGCTTTTCATAGTGACTTCCCCAATCTGGTCGATCGCGAGCAGTTTGCCGACATCCAGATTATTGCTCTCAAGGGTGCCCCCAATGGTCATAGGACGTCTGTCGTCCAGCACATTCCTGAGGTCCAGCCTGGCTTGAGCCGAGCCGATCCCGGAATTGACTTTGCCGTTTATGTCCATTTTGTTGAGAGGACCTTTCGCCCCCCCGTTGAAAACGAAGCGTTCTCCCCTGGCCATATCAGTCAGGCCCATCCTCACACCCGGCGCCCAGCCTTTGACGAAACTTTCCAGTCCGGCCATAGTGAAGCTGAAGTCCTTGAGCTTGAAGTCCATAAGCGCGTGATCGACATCCGGAAGTCCTATCATTCCTCCGTTGATGACTCCGCTCACCTTGCTGCCGCTTTCCTGAAATACGATGTCCTTAACCTGAAAATCATTGACATAGCCTTCGTATTTGCCCCTGAGAGCTGCGCGGAAGCTGAAATTGTCCAGTCCGCGGGAGAAATGCGATATCGTCTTCAGTGCAAGGACGGAGGGAGGAAGTATTTCGGCCTCGATGCGGACTTTATCCTCGAAGAATTCATAATCGTCAAGCGGAGCAATCAGACGGAGGTACTTCAGGTAGAGGTCGCTCATCTTGTCTTTGATGTGAAGGTTGCGGATGGACGCCAGCCCTTTCCCGACTTTGACTCTCCCGGAGAGTTCTTCGACATCCAGGCCTCCTTCCTCGCTGAGGCTCATTTTCTGTACGGTGCCGCTGATATAATTGTCGGCTATGCTCAGTTTCCGTGCGTGGATGTCGCTCCTAAGCGAGAAATCACTCCAGTCAATTATATGTTCGGGTACAGGGGGACGGCCTTCTGCCGCTTTCCGTCTGATTGCAGAGAAATTGAGCAGGCGGAAACGGAAACCTTCAATGTCAATCTTGTCCGCATAGAGAATCTTTCCCCAGTCGCTCTCTTCCTTGTCTTCAGTCCGTTTCATCCGAAGGACGCGCTGGATATTGGTAGTGTTGTGTTCTTCACCGGGTTCCAGAGCCAGGTTGAAACGGACGTCTTTCAAATGGGCGGAGCTTACCCTGATGCCGCTTCCTTCCATCAAGCCCCTCAGGGAAAATCTGGCCGCTATGCTTCCGGCCTGGAGAATGGTGTCCAACTTGGCGTGGCCTTCTTCCAGGAAGGGCTGCTTGTCCAGAATCAGTATGTTCTCCAGATATACGGCCTTGAGTGGCTGGACAGTGATTTTCCCGACCTGCAGTTCTCCGTCAATCTTATCCTGAGTTTTTTCAATCGCTTTTTGGGCCAGATAGGTCTGGACAGCCGGTGACTGGACCGCTATAAACGCACCCAGCAGTGCCAGCAACAGCACCGCCAGGATATATGCGCTTATTTTCAGCCCCTTTTTCACAATCTACAAAGATAAGATTTTTTCCGCTGAATTGATTCCGTCCAGAGCGGAAGAGACTATGCCTCCGGCATAACCGGCTCCCTCGCCGCAGGGGTACAGCCCCGGAACATCCACAGACTCAAGACTTTGGGGATCACGCGGAATGCGTATGGTTGAAGATGTCCTGGACTCTGTCCCGAGAAGCAGTGCATCGTTTGTGTAATAGCCCCTCATCTGCCTGTCTATCTGAGGGAAAGCTTTCCTTAGCCTGCCAGCGACAGTCTCGGGAAGCAGTTCGTGCAGAGGAGAGGACCACGCTCCCGGGAAATAGGAGGTTTTCGGCAGGTCTTTCGAAACAATCCCGCGGCAGAAGTCCTTCATCCTCTGGGCAGGGGCCGCGAGGGGATGCCTGGCACCGTGTTCCTGTGCCCACTTGTACATCTTCCTTTCCACGTCCCTCTGAAAATCCATCAGTGCAAACGGACCTGAATACGCCTCGCCCTGGTCGCCGGGCTCGATCTGGACCACGACTCCGGCGTTAGCCCATTTGGAATTGCGCGCTGCATTGGACATTCCGTTGAGGACCACGGTCCCGTCCTCGGTCGCAGAGGGAACGAGGATGCCTCCGGGGCACATACAGAATGAAAATACGCCTCGGCCGTCAACCTGCTGGACAAAGCTGTATTCCGCGCTCGGCATAAAACTCTGGTACTTGCCGTGGTAGCGTATCTGGTTTATAAGCCACTGAGGGTGCTCGACGCGGACTCCGAGGGCGAATCCCTTGGCCTCTATGCTCCAGCCTTTCCGCTGGAACAATTCGTATATGTCTCTTGCTGAATGTCCTGTGGCGAGAATGACTTTCCCTGCGCGGAAGATTCGTCCGTCGGTGGTCTCGACTTCGAAAGAGCGGTCCAGCTTCCTTATGTCGCACACGCGGCTGTCGAAATGGTACTCTCCGCCCTTGGTCTCTATCTCGCTGCGCATTGCCGAAACAATGGCCGGAAGCCTGTCTGTGCCAAGGTGTGGATGGGCGTCAATCAGTATGTCGGGATCGGCTCCGAAGCGTACGAAACTGTGAAGGACTTCGCGGATATCGCCTCTCTTGGATGAGCGGGTGAACAGTTTCCCGTCGGAGAACGCTCCGGCGCCTCCTTCACCGTAGCAGTAATTTGAGTCAGGGTTCACTATGCCTTCGCGGGAGAGGAGCGCCATATCGACCTTACGTCTTTCGACATCCTTTCCACGCTCAAGGATTACCGGTTTCAAGCCTCCCGAGAGAAGCTTCAGGGCGGCGAAAAGTCCGGCAGGCCCCGCTCCTATTATGATTACGCTTTCAGCGTCGTGGACATCTTTGTATTCCGGAAGCCTGTAGGGCTCGTATGCCTCTGTTTCGCGGTAGGCTTGAAGGCGGTAGCGATAGAGGATATCCCCTCTGGCATCAACCGAGCGGCGGACAATCTCCACGTGACCGACAAGACCAGGCTTGATTCCCATAGCCTTTGCGGCAGCCTCCTTCATTTCCTGCTCCGAAAGATCCTGCCCTATTTTCTTGGCGAGTTCGAACTCTTTCATACCTCTGTGATTCTCGAAACCGGTGCTATGTCAAGCGGGGCTCTTTCTCCAGCAAGATAACGGAACCATCCCGCCACCGCTATCATCGCGGCATTGTCCGTAGTGAACTTGAATTCCGGCAGGTAGGTGTTCCAATGGCGTTTTTTACCCTCCGCGACAATCCTTTCACGCAGTCCGCTGTTGGCAGAGACTCCTCCTCCGATAGTAATCTCACGTATACCGGTCTCTTTCGCGGCCCGGATAAGTTTTTTCATCAGTATGTCGATGAGGGTCTTTTGGAAACTTGCGCAGATGTCTTCCTTGTTATTATCCAGGAATTCAGGGTCTTTAGCCATTTCGTCCCGGACCATATACAGGAGCGAGGTCTTGACGCCGCTGAAGCTGTAGTCCAAGCCGGGAATGTTCGGCATAGCGAAATGGAAACGTTCCGGGTCGCCCAGTCTGGCAAGACGGTCTATTACCGGGCCGCCGGGATAGCCCAGTCCCATCATTTTCGAGCATTTGTCGAATGCCTCTCCGACCGCGTCGTCGATAGTCTGGCCGAGAATTTCGAAATCCAAGGGCGAATTGACCTTGACTATCTGCGAGTTGCCGCCGCTCACCAGCAGGCAGAGGAAGGGGAAGGACGGCTCCCTGACGGGGACTCCTTCCTGGCGGATGAAGGGTGCGAGTATATGGCCTTGAAGATGATTGACCATTACCATAGGGACGCCTAGGGACAGGCTGAGCGCCTTGGCGAAGGAGGTCCCTACCAGCAGCGAACCCAGTAGCCCGGGACCCCTGGTGAATGCTATCGCACTAAGTTCCTCAGGCTTTATCCCGGCTTTGGACAGGGCCTGGGAGACCACCGGGACTATGTTTTTCTCGTGGGCACGGGAGGCTAGTTCCGGCACGACACCGCCGTAGTCCTTGTGGACTTGTTGCGAGGCGATTACGTTTGAGAGCAGTACACCGTCCCGGAGCACTGCCGCCGAGGTGTCGTCGCAGGAAGACTCTATTCCAAGAATTATATCAGCCATGGTACTTTACTAATTCGTCGATCGGGGAGGGGATGAATGCCCTGATCCGGATTCCGTTTTTCTCCATCAGCGGTCTCAGGATGCCCTCTAGGGCTTTTCCGAAGCCGCCTATGATGCCGACGGGGGAGTCCTCACAGTCATATTGTTTCAGGCTTCGGTCGATAAAGGCCTGGAGGCTTCCGTCGACGAGTTTTTTTATGTAAGGATGGTCGTAGTGAGAAAGAATGAAGGGGCAGAAACTTCCGAGCCAGGCGGAGGGGGAGCCAGGGTTATGATAGACTTTGCTTACGACAGTGGGATAGTCCATACCGGGGAACTCTCTGTCGAATTCATCTGCTATCTCCTTGGGAACCAGTCCTTTGATGTAGTCCGAAATGAAAAGTTTACCTATGACCGAGGCACTGCCGTCATCTCCGATTATGAAGCCGCCGGACTTGATATGCTTGACAATCTTTTCTCCGTCCCACTGGCAGGAATTGGATCCGGTGCCGAGAATGACCGCTATTCCCTTCGAGTGTCCGCAGGCGGCTCTGGCAGCCGCGACAAGGTCTGTCTGGACTTCGGCATTGGCTGAGTTGAAAGCCTTTTTGAGGGTATCAAGAACCCATTTTTCTATCTCCGGGGTGATTACTCCGGCGGTGTAGAAATGGATGGACTCGTATGGACCGTCGGGCAGGCTGGATGCGGCCTCTGAGATTATGGACTCTATCGCCGTACGCTCCATTGTGGACACATTCGTCCCCTTTGTAAGCACGCGGCAAATGCACTGTCCGCCTTCGCAGGCTCTCCAGTCGCCTTTTGTCGCGCCGCTTTCACAAACAAGTATCATATATGCAGTTTTAATCCTACAAATATAACAATATAATTGCAAACGGCAATTAAGCAAAAATACCTATATTTGCAAGCTATGAAAGTAAATACATCCAAACCGTTTTACAAGTGGGAGGTGGTCCTCCTGCTTTGGGTGGCGTTCTTCCTCAACCAGGCGGACAGGCAGGCTTTCAACATTGTTCTGCCTCAGATTCAGGAGCATCTCGGAGCCTCGGACAGCACTATGGGTCTCATTGCGATGCTCTTCAATGTGTTTTACGCCCTGACCGTTCCGTTCGCCGGATATTTCGCCGACCGGATGAGCCGAAGCCGCCAGATATGGGTCAGTACTCTCATTTTCTCTACGGCGACATTCTTTACCGGGCTCAGCGGCGGAATCTTCTGGTTCATACTATTCCGCTGCTTCGGAATGGGACTCGGCCAGGGGCTGTTCGGACCCACCTACACGGGTATCATCGCGGAATACCACGACACGAAGACAAGGGCGAGGGCGATGTCCCTTCACCAGACTTCTTATTATATCGGGGTTATTACCTGCGGCTTCCTGGCGGGCTGGGTGGCTGAAAAACTTGGCTGGCAGTATGCCTTCTTCATTTTCGGCGGCATCGGAATACTGTTCACGGCAGTCCTGGCCTGGAGGCTTAAGGACAAGCCGAAGGAGGCCGTCGCAGTTCCGGCCGCGGAAGACGGCAAGACGGAAAAGGCGCCCACTCTGTTCCAGGCCATAGCTGAAATCTTCAGCGTCCCTACCGCAGTATGTATGCTTATAGCGTATATAGGCCTTATTTTCGGTCTGAACGGCTATCTTACCTGGATGCCGAAATACCTTAAGGAGAGCTTTGACCTGAGCCTCACGTCTGCCGGTTTCCATTCTATGTTCTGGACCCACGCGGCCGCTTTCTTCGGAGTCCTCGCAGCCGGAGCTATGTCCGACAGGATGGCTGCGCGCCAGGGCGGTGCCCGCAACCGTCTGCTGCTCCAGGCTGCCGGCCTGCTGCTTTCAGCTCCCTGCATAGCCCTGATGGGCCTCAGCGGCAATTTCGTCATTGTCTGTGCAGCCCTTGCAGGCTTCGGTTTTTTCCGCGCTTTCTTCGATGCCGGCACCTATGCTGTACTCTATGACGTGATAGAGCCAAAATACTATTCGATGTCATCTGCGGTGCTTATCCTTTTTGGCTTCGGAATCGGCTCCCTGGCCCCCTGGATACTCGGTATGATAAGCGATGCGGTGGGTCTTTCCGCCGGAATTGCTTCTCTTGGGGCTGTATGGGCGCTTGCCAGCGTAGCCTTGCTGATTGCACGCAGCGCATTCTTTGACAAAGACGCAGCCAAAATCAAACAAAAATGAAATACCGTTTCGTATTGATTGCGCTTTTGCCGCTTCTTTCCTGTGGCGGCCGCAGTCCCGAAATCCCCGCAGAGCCGGAAAAACTCTCCTCTCAGGAGCAGATACTCCGCCGTCCTGATATGGCAGGCGGGCTGATGTATGTCTATGACTACAAGACCGCCCCTGCCCTCACTCCTTCTCCGAAGGGATATAAACCATTCTATATCAGCCATTACGGCCGTCACGGGGCGCGTTATGCCACGAACGCACAGTATAAGATGGTGGAAAAGGTGCTGCGTGGCGCCGCCGAGGCGGATATGCTGACAGAGCGCGGAAAAAAGTTTCAGGAAGACTATTCAGAATTCTTCAAAAGCGCGGTTTATCACGACGGGGAACTGACTCCGATCGGAATCAAGCAGGAGAAGACCATAGCTTTGCGTATGGCCTCCCGTTTTCCGGAAGTATTTAAAGGTGAGACCAATGCCGTGGCAATATCCACTCCTGTCCATAGAGTGATCCTGAGTATGGCCTCGTTCATCGACGGCCTCCAGGAAGTGGACAAGAGTTTCGATGTGGATGAGAGCTATTCAGAGGCATATTCACCTGTTCTGCGTCCCAATTTCAGCCCCCTTGCGGACGGCCGTCCCGACAAGATGGACGAGGTAGTCGCCCCTTATATTCCATATTTTAAGGAAACGGTTGATATTGAAGGAATTCTCGCTCGTATCTTTGTCAATCCCAAGGAAGCGGTGGAAGCTCTGAAAATAGATGAGATTCTCCTGCTCCGCAATCTTGCCGATATCATCGGAGGAGAAAAATGCCTTGGAGATGAGCCTTCTTTTTTTGAAGGTATCTTTACGGCGGAGGACCGCGTCGCCCTAGCCCGCGCGGCGTGGTACAGGATATATCGTTTCCTTCTGAACTACAAGGACTCCGGCACTCTTTTCCCTGATTTCTCTGCCTACACTCTGAAGGATATCGTGGACAAGGCGGACGAGGATATCGCCTCCGGAGATGTTCAGCTTCGGCTGCGTTTCAGCCACGATTCCGCCCTCATTCCTTTTGTAGTCTGTCTGAACCTGAACGGCTTCGGCGAAAGCGTATTTTCCCCCGAGGAGGCTTTCGAACGCTTCCCGCTCTGGGAAATGCCTATGGGCGGCAGTTTCCAGATGATCTTCTACCGTTCCCGCAAAGCCGGGGACGTGCTGGTCAAGTTCCTTTGGAACGAAAAGGAAGCAAGTATACCCATCGCTGCGGCCGAAGGACCATATTATCGCTGGAGCGATGTGAGGAATTATTGTAATGGACAGATAACCAATTCGCTCAGAAAAATAGAAAAGGCTTTTGGGCAAAATGAAAAAAATGGGCATTCTCTTTGAGAATGGTATTATTTTATTTATTTTTGTGCCCATATAATTGTAACACAACGGATAACTGCATGAAAACAATCTGTAGAATTCTGATCCCTGTTTTGCTAGTGGGGGGGGGGTAGTAACTTCCTATCTATCAATGCGTTAGCGTCTTCTGCCGAGCCCGGCACACTTTATCAGACACAGAATGCCAACGATGCCCGTAAATGGGAGGGTGTCATTGTGGATGTAAACGGCGAACCCGTACCGGGTGTCGCCGTATTTATTGTCGGCAATACCGCAAGTGCAGCAATCACTGATGCTAAAGGCGCATTCTCCATCTCTGCACGTCCGGGAGAAGATATCCAGGTCTCGTGTCTAGGATATGAGACTCTGACCGTCAAGGCTGGTTCTGCCCTTCAGCGTATCATCCTGAGAGATGAGGCGCAGGTACTCCAGTCCTCGGTCGTCACCGCCCTCGGTATCAAGCGTGACGAAAAGGCCATCGGCTACAGCGCCCAGAAGGTCGAAGCCGAGAAGTTCTCCAACTCCGGTACTACCGGCAACTGGCTGAACGGCATTTCCGGCCAGGTCGCGGGTCTCAACATAGACCGCACAAACAGCGGCGCCGGCGGCTCGATGCGAGTGACCATCCGCGGTGAATCCACCGCCGACCTTGAGAACAATACCGCCCTCTTTGTCGTGGACGGCGTTCCGATGTATAATACGTCGACTATGTCCGAGCAGGCTGAAGGCTCCTCCTTCGTAGTGGACTACGGCAACGGTACCGCCGACATCGACCCGGACAACATCGAGAGCGTCACCGTGCTGAAAGGTGCGGCTGCAACGGCCCTCTACGGCTCCCAGGCCTCCAACGGCGCCATCATCATCACGACCAAGTCCGCCGAGAGGCAGGAAGCCAATTTCCAGGTTTCCCTGAAATCCAGCTTCGCCGCAGACCGCGTCCTTTCCTCGCCGGACCTCCAGTATGTCTATGGCCAGGGCTCTGATGACAAGCCGTACTTCTACTACCTCCGCTCCGAGGAGGGTGACGATGTGGCCGGAATCAATCCGGAGCCAGACAAGAGTACCACTTCGTCAATGACCTCCTGGGGCCCCAAGATGGACGGCACCTTGTACTATCAGTACTATGACAAGGAGCGCGGAATAGGCGGACATTTTGAAGAGGACGGGACCTTTGTACGTGACAAGACGCCTTTCGTCAACTATGGCGACTGGTTCAAACGCTATTTCAAGACGGGGCTTACTTTCTCGAACAGCGTCACCCTTTCCGGCAAGTTCAACAAGGACAACTCCATCCGTGTAGGATTCTCGGACAACCGTTCAAGCGGAATAGTCCCGAACTCTCCGATGCGCTACAACTACCTGACTCTGAGGACTAAGAACCGTCTCGCGCGCTTCCTTACAGTCGAGAGTTCCGTCAATTACAAGGCCAACCGCAAGGACAATATCCCGACGTCTTCGGGTTATGGTTCCACGGCAATTATGTATGGTCTGTGGTGCCTTGCCCCGAACGTGGACACCGAGTGGACGCAGAAATACTGGTCCGACATTACTCCCAATCAGCAGGATGCTTCGACCTCGGGAGGTAAGAACAACCCCTATTTCCTTGCTTACGAGTGCATCAACACCCAGCGCAACGACCGTCTCTACGGCAATATCAAGTTTGACTTCGACCTGGCGAAAGGCCTCACCCTTATGGCCCGCGCCGGTATGGATATGAATTCCGACTTCCGTACCCAGACCCAGGCGACCTCCACTCAGGCCCGTCCCCAGGGATGGTACCGCGAGCAGGATGTCGATAACAAGCAGTACACGGCTGATATCCTCCTCCGTTACAACAAGAAATTCCGCGGCGAATTCGAGTTGACTGCAAACCTTGGCGGCAGCATCCTGGACCGCAATTATTCCAAACACGCTCAGGAAGCGGGAACTATCAATGTCCCCGGTTTTTATTCCCTTGTGAACTCGCGCAGTGAAATCAAAGTCTCAAACAGCTCCTACGAGTGGATTACCAATTCAGTCTACGGGATGGTCTCCCTCGCCTGGAAGAACGCGGTATTCCTGGACCTCACCGGACGTAACGACTGGTCCAGCACTCTGGCGAAGGGGAATAATTCCTATTTCTATCCTTCAGTGAGCGGCAGCGTGGCCCTGAACGACCTCTTCGACTTCGGCCGCACCAACGGTCTTGTCAATCTGCTTAAGATTCGCGGCTCCTGGGCCCAGGTCGGACACGACACCTCGCCTTACCGCATAATGGATTACCTCTCCTTCAGCGGATTCCCCGGCACGGTCCAGCTTCCGACCACACGTACCAACAACAATCTTCGCCCTGAAAGGGTATCTTCGTGGGAAGTCGGTCTTGAGGGCCGTATGTTCAAGAACCGTCTCTCCTTTGACGTGGCGTTCTATGACTCCACGACCAAGGACCTTATCTCCCAGATGCCTATTTCAATAGCGAACGGCGTCAATTCCATCTATGTCAACGCCGGTTCCATCCGCAACCGCGGTTTTGAGGCTTCCATCAATGGTACTGTAATCAAAACCAGGGACTTCCAGTGGAAACTCGGTGCTAACTGGACAATGAACAAGAATACGGTCCTTTCGCTCGGCGAAGGTATCGATTCCTGGATCATCGCTTCCTACAGCACCCACGCCTATATGACCGCCTACGAGGGCGGCAGCCTTACCAATATGTACGGCAAGGGTTACAAGAGGGCTCCCGAAGGTTCAGTTGCCATTGACAGCAACGGAAAGATGGTCGATGTATCCGGAATGCTGGTCCTCGACCGTCAGGGTATGCCCCAGACGGGGACTGAACTCCAGCTTCTCGGCGACTGTGCGCCTCTCGGCAAGGGCGGCTTCAACACCACTCTCAAGTGGAAAGACCTGAGCCTTTATGTAGGCTTTGACGGCCAGATCGGCGGCCACGTCTTCTCCTACACCAACTGGGTGCTGAACTACCGCGGTAAAGGTATCGCTACCCTGGAAGGCCGTGAAAACGGTCTCGTCCCCGTCGGAGTCAAGGAAACTGACGACGGCAACTATGTGATCAATACTGACAAGATCGAGGCAAAGAACATAGCTTCGTATTATGGAGCCCTGTATGAGCAGACCAATGCGGAAGCTCAGTTTGTTTCCACTCAGTTCCTCAAACTCAGGGAAGTCCGTCTCGAGTACAAGTTCCCCAAGAAACTTCTTGCAAAGACGAAATTCATCAGCGCCCTGTCGCTGGCCGTCTATGGCAACAATCTCTATTGCTGGACAGATTTCCCGGGCTTCGACCCCGAGGGGGTGACAATGCGCGGGAGCGCCGTCATTCCCGGCTTCGAAATTCTTCAGATGCCCTCTGCGGCTCAGTTCGGTGCAACCCTTAATATTGTGTTCTGAGTATGAAAACGAGATATGTTTTTTTGCTGCTTGCAGTAACGCTTTTCGCTATTTCCTGTGATAAATTCGAGAAAGCTTCCCGCAATCCTTATGCAATGGAAAGCTCACAGGCGAAGGCTGAGTCATACGTCCAGCCCATACTGTTCAAGACACAGTCCAACCTGCTCAGCGTCTTCCGTTCGACTACGGCTATGCTGATGCAGTATTCCGTATCGACTTCCACCGATGTGACTTCCAAGATTGTTGCAAACTACAATATCCCGGAAGGCACTTCTGACGATATCTGGTCAGGGCTCTACATCCAGTACGGCAATGCCTGCAAGATGTATGAGACGGCAGTAAAAGAGAAGAGCCTTTCTCTGCAGGCCGTCGCCCTTGTCCTCAAGGCCCAGCTGATTACTCTCATCACCGACACCTACGGCGATGTGCCTTTTACCGAGGCCGGACAGATTTCCCTGGAAGGAGCGGAGATTAATAAGTATACTACCCGCTATGACCCGCAGAAGGAAATCTACCGTCAGGTCATCATAATGCTCGAAGAAGCTAACGATCTTTTCTCAAAGTCCGAGGAAACTAATTTCTCTCCGATCTGCGACCTTACGTTCCGGGGAGATCTCGACAAGTGGCGCCGTTTCGGAAACACCCTTTACGCAAAGGTCCTGAACCGGATTGCGATGAAGGTCGTCGAAGAGGACGGCGGAGTGTTGGAGCTGGATGAAGAGTGGGAATTCGTGGATGTCCGGGGCAAACTTGCCGAGCTCTATGCCTGCTATCTTTCCGGAGCCGGGCTCTATCCCGTGATGCGCTCCCGCGACGATGCCGCACTCGTGCCTTTCGACTACGACAACGAGTATATGCATACCCCTTTCTATTCGACAACTAACGGTATCTGGAACGCGGTCGCTGCCTGCGACGTACTGATGAGGCGGATGCTTGATACTACCGAAAACTTGATGAAGGAGGAGTGGGGGATCGTCGGTACACAGTATTATTATGCCTACAAGGCTCCTGACAGCGGTGGGCATCCGATAGACCCTCGCTGGGATTGCTACTACCGCAAGGCTGGCGCTGCGCCTACCCAGATGCTGAGTGCCGACCAGAAGTCTTTCTTTGCCAACTTCCTCTCGAGTCAGGGTAACTCCAGGGTCGGCAGGATGACGAAAGGTGAGGAGGCTTCAGCCTTGACCGGATTGACATTCAATCTCAAGAACGCTGACAACTATGCTCTGATGAATTTTTCGGAACTTCTGTTCATCTTCGCGGAAGCCGGCGCACGAGGTTATATCCCGGAGGCCTCCGTCATAGGTTCTTATCAGGAGATTTTCGCAGATGCAATCACAGAGAGCATCCTCGAGTGGCGCCCGGATTTGAAAGCGACTGATTCCGAAGTGACATCTTTCGTGGACTATATTAATAATGGTGAACTTTTCAGCGGCAAGGTGTTCAATTCTGACAATGCCCTTGAGGCTATTTTGACACAGAAATGGGTTTCTACCTTCTTCATCGGAATCGAGTCCTGGTGCGATTACCGCCGGACAGGTTATCCTCTGCTGAAGACAAATGGTCCCGCCGCGGAGAACAAGGGAATCCTTCCGACACGTCTCCGTTATCCCTCCGATGAGGTCTACCGCAACAGCGTGACTCATCAGGAAGCTCTGGACCGTTGGCTTGGAGGTACTAACAATATTCAGACCGATGTCTGGTGGGCTTCCACTGCTGAATCCCGTGCATTGAGACTCTTAGGAAGACAATAAAATCAGATTACTATGAAAAGAAAAATCAGCATATTTGTTTTGTCCGTCCTCGCAATCGGAGCCTGCCAGCAGGAAAAGCTCTCCGACAAGCAGGTTCTCGATAGCCGTGCAGCGGAGGCGAAAGACCTGAAGGTCAGTTACGCAATCGACGGATCTGAGCTCAATGTTCTCAGCTTTACTTCCAAGTCTGGGTTCAAGACCGTCGATGTCAAGGTGAACAATGAGAATCTGGTCTGGTCAGTCGAGTCTAACAGGAACTGGTGTACTGTCCGGGAGGAAGCTCACCGTGGCCCGGGCAGTTTTACAGTGGATGTCGTTGCCAACGAGTCTTTCGACGAGCGTGAAAGCGCGACTCTTACTTTTGTCGCCGGACCTTTCCGTGGTTTTACTCTCGAAGTGAAGCAGAATGCCGCCGGCTTCATAGTAAGTCAGCCCTGGTTCCTCTCACCGAACAAAGGCGGCGAACTTCAGTTGTCGGTCACTACCCCTAAAGGAGTTTCCTGGGAGAGTGAGCCAGCTTCCTGGATGACTGTGAGTAAAGTTTCAGAGAGCGAGAATGACGAGGGCAGCGTGACGACTCTCAAGATCAATGTCGAGGAGAACTCTTCTGCCTCCCGCTACGGAAAGATAGTGCTCAGTAATGAAAAAGGAGAAAAGGATGAGATTGCTGTCAATCAGTTTGGCAGCGAACTGGAATACAATGATGCCGGAGATATCTTCTTCGGAAATGATGCTCCGGCAAAATTAAGTTTCATAATTCCT
>CACZDC010000033.1:11073-32830 GCA_902779785.1 uncultured Bacteroidia bacterium | reverse complement strand
GTCGACCATCGCCAAGCTCGTGAGCGGCCTGTATCCGCCGTGGTCGGGCGAGGTCCTGACAATGGGCAGGCCGGCGGTGAAATTCACGCCTTCGGCGAAGGCGAGGGCCTTGAACGGAGCAAGTCCCTGGTCGTGGTACATCGCGAGGGTCGCATCGAAGCGTCCGTAGTTCCCGAGTCCGAAGAATCCGTCGGGGGAGTATGGACCGAAGGCCATAATCCCTTCTTCCTGGGCGGCCATTACGGAGGGGAGGATGATGCTCTGCTCTTCGTCTCCGAGAAGTCCGCCGTCTCCGCAATGGGGGTTGAGGCCCAGCACGGCGATCTTGGGATTATGGATTCCGAAGTCCCTTTCTAGGGAGGCTTTCATTATCCGGAGTTTGGCCAGGATGGCCTCCTTGCTTATGGATTTGGCTACGTCGCGAAGGGGAATATGGCCGGTGACAACTCCGACTTTCAGGCGCTCGCTCGCCATAATCATTGCTATCTCGCCGGCTCCGAATTCCTTCTGCAGGTATTCCGTGTGACCGGCATAGCCGAAACCTTCGGCGACCATCGCCCTCTTGTTTATCGGGGCGGTGACCAGCACGTCCAGAGAACCTTCCTTAAGGTCCCTGATTGCGACTTCCAGGGATTTGATGGCGGATTTCGCCGATTCCGGAGTCGACTGCCCGGGCTCTGCATAGATGTTCTCAGGCAGGCAGTTGACGATGTTTATGCGTTTGGGCAGGGCCTGGGCGGCGGAAGAGATGACATTGGTCTCGACCTGCTCGATATTATGGACGAGCTTGCGGTAGAAGCCGAATAGCTTCGACGAACCGTAGACGACCGGGGTGAATGACTCGAATATCCTTTCATCCGCCAGAGCCTTTATTATAACTTCGTATCCGATGCCGTTGCTGTCACCCTGGGTGATGCCCACAACGAGTTTTTTCTGATTCATAACAATCCTTGATTTTCAGCGATATATCCTGTGTCTTCCGCCAGGTTTTCCTGCTGGTACGCTTCTACCGCAAGACGGTCGCAGCGCTCATTCTGGGGATGCCCGGCGTGCCCTTTAAGCCAGTTGAAAGCCACCCTGTGCCTGGAACAGACTGCGTCGAAGCGGAGCCAGAGGTCCACGTTCTTCTTGCCTTTGAATCCGGTCCGCTTCCACTTCTCGAGCCATCCTTCGTTCAGGGCCTTGACGACATAGGAGGAGTCGCTCCAGACCTGGACCTCGGCGTTCTCCCATTTGATGGCTTCCAGCCCGACTATCACGGCCAGAAGTTCCATCCTGTTGTTGGTGGTGAGGCGGAATCCTCTGGATATGACTTTTTCGGCGCCGGCGCACTGTAGGATGGCTCCGAAGCCTCCCGGACCGGGGTTCCCGCTGGCAGCGCCGTCGGTGTAGAGGAATATGGGTGGTCTTTTTTTGTCCATTTGCTTGCAAAGATACGAATTTATCAGTAATTTTGCACGCTATTGCGTGCGCGTTATGTACGCAACGTGTCAGATAATTCGTTATTTTGTTATGAAGAATAGATTTTGTTTTGTCATTGCTGCCCTGGCGCTGGCCACGATGGTTTCCTGTAATCCCAGCACGTATAAGAAGATTAATTATATGCAGGATGTCACCCAGGATACGACTATGAATATGGCTATCAACAAGGGTATCATCATCCAGCCTCAGGATCAGCTGTCGATCATAGTCGCGAGCCGTGACCCGAAGCTGGCAGCTCAGTTCAATAATTCCATCAGCCAGTATTTCACCGGTTCGGAAATAGCCGCAAGTGCCGGCCAGCAGCGTCTTACCGGCTATGTCGTGGATAATGATGGTTATATCAATTTCCCGGCCCTCGGAAAGATCCTGGTTGCCGGAATGAACCGCTGGGACCTTCAGAATAAAATCGAGGAAGAACTCGCCAGCACCGGTATGCTTCGCGACGCCCGCGTTACCGTGGAATTTATGAATTTCCGTATTTCCGTGCTCGGTGAGGTCGTGTCTCCCGGAACTTATACGATTACCGGTGACAAAATCACTGTCTTCCAGGCCCTTGCGCTCGCACGTGACCTCACCATCTACGGCTGCCGTGATAATGTCCGTGTCGTGAGGGAACAGAACGGAGAACGCCAGATTTATGTCCTGGACCTCAGGGACAGCGAGATTTTCACTTCTCCTGCTTATTACCTTCAGCAGAATGACGTGGTCTATGTGACGCCGAACAATGTGCGTGCCGGCCAGTCCACCATCAATGAGAACTATTTCAAGTCCGGCGCCTTCTGGGTGTCCCTGGGCTCGATTGCCATCAGCGTCACCAACCTTGTCGCCACGCTGATCCGTTATGGTAAATAATTTGTGATAAGATATGTCAGAACTTAATCAAAATCCGGTTTCTCTTCAGCAGGGACAGTCCGACGAGGAGCAGAATATCCAGCTTGCCGACCTGTGGACCCTTATCTGGGACCATAAGTGGTGGTATGTTTTCTCCGTACTGGTATTCCTCTTCCTCGCCGTCTTCCATCTTTACAAGACCCCGAAGACTTACAGCCGAGTGCTGAAGGTAATCGTCGATGAGGATACGCAGAACTCGATGATGCGCGACCTCACTGCTTTCGCAAGCAGCCGTTACCGTTTCCAGTCCGGTACCAATGTGGACAACGAGATGGAAGCATTCGCTTCTCCCGACCTGATGGAGAGAGTCGTCTCCCGTCTCGGACTTGAAACCTCCTATGTCGAGAACCAGTTTATGCGTACCCGTGAACTCTACAAGAATACGCCTGTCGAGATGGTGCGCCTTGGGGAAGGAGGAACATCTTCATTCTCCTTCGTTCTCTCACGTACCGGGGATTCCACGGTGGTGCTAAAGGACTTTATGGTTGCCGGAAAGGAACTTGACGCCCCGAAAGTGACGGGTCATCTTGGAGACAGCCTTTCGACTCCGATTGGCTCCTTACGTCTCCTGCCGACTCCCGCTCTTGCCAATTGGAACAAAGATATAACTGTCAGCTGGGTGCGTGCCGCTATCCGTGCAAAGTCATATTGCGGCCGCCTGAGCGTCGCTATTTCCAGCAAGCAGTCTTCGGTCCTGGTACTTACAATGTCAGATGTATTCCCGAACCGTGCTGAAAGCGTGCTTTCCGCCCTCCTGGACGTTTACAATGAGGAATGGGTGGAGAACCGCAACCGTTCGGTACGCAATACTTCGGTCTTTATCAATGACCGTCTGGGCGTTATCGAGAGGGAACTCGGCGGTATCGAAAATGACCTGAAGTCTTATAAGCAGAGTCACCAGATTGCCAATATCCAGCTTACCGGTACCGGTCTGATGCAGCAGTCTTCAACTTATTCGGCCCAGGCTTTCGCGACCTCCAACCAGCTCGCTATAGCGAGGATGATCAAGGAGTTCATCAATGATCCCAAGCACGCCAATGACCTTATGCCGGCCAATTCCGGCCTTGAAGGCGGCAATGTGGAGCCTCAGATTGCTGAATACAACAAGGCCCTGCTGGAGCGCGACCGCGCCCTGGCTCTTTCCAGTGAGAACAACCCTTTGGTCCAGGATCTTAACAACACTCTGGACAGGCTGCGTCTGGCGATCAACCGTTCCATCGACAACCTTATTTCAACCCTTCAGCTCGAGGTCAACAAGATCGAGGACAAAGAGAAGGCTATCCTCTCACGTGTGTCCAACACTTCCGGCCAGGAGCTTGAACTGCTTTCTATCGAGCGTCAGCAGAAGGTCAAGGAGCAGCTCTACATCTTCCTTCTGCAGAAGCGTGAGGAGAATGAACTTCAGAGCCTCCTTACCGTCGGCAACACCCGCCTCATAATGAAGCCTAACGGCGGCAGTTCCCCGATCGCCCCGAACAAGATGATGATTCTTCTCGTCGCCCTGGTGCTCGGCTTCGGTCTGCCTTTCGCCGTATTCTATGTGCTGAAGGTGCTCGATACGACTGTCAAGGGCCGCAACGACCTTGGCAAGCTCAATATTCCTTTCCTTGCAGAAATTCCCCAGATGGGACTCAAGGGCGGTTACTGGCATCGTATGCGGGTCAATCTGTTTGACAATAGCAATACCCGCATCGTGGTCGAACCCGGCCACCGTGATATGATGAACGAGGCCTTCCGTGTACTGAGAACCAACCTCGACCTGATGGCCCACTCTGTTGGCGAAGCCCATAACGTGATGGTCACTTCGTTCAATCCTAACGCCGGTAAGACCTTCACCCTGCTCAACCTGGCCGCTTCTATGGCCCTCAAGGGATCCAGGGTGATAATCCTTGACCTCGACCTCCGCAAGGCTACCTTGTCCAAGGCTCTCGGCAAGAACTCTACCGGTGTATCCGCCTTCCTCAACGGCAAATATGACAATGTCTTCGAACATATCCAGAAGATAACTGACAATCTCGACCTGATGACTGTCGGTTCCATTCCTGCAAACCCTGCCGAACTCCTTGTCTCCGAGCGCTTCGACCGTCTGCTTGACGAGCTCAAGGGCAAATATGACTATGTCTTTATGGACTGCCCGCCTGTCGATCTGGTTGCAGATACGTCGATCATCGCCGCGAAGGCGGACATCACGATCTTCATCATCCGTGCCGGCCTCTTCGACAAACGCGCGCTGCCCGCTGTCGACCAGATGTACGCCGAAGGCCGCTACAACCGTATGGCTATCATTCTCAACGGCGTCGATACTTACGCCCGCAAGAAGAGCGGTTACGGCTATGGCTACGGCTATGGTTACGGCTATGGTTACGGCTATGGCTACGGCAACGAGGACGACGAATAATGTTCGGCCTTTTCAAGCGTCGTTCATCGCTCTGTGAATCCGGCCTGCTTGCAGGCGCAATTGACAACCACAGTCATATTCTGTATGGCTTGGACGACGGGGTAAAGACTTGGGAAGAGTCTTCCGCAATCTTGACGTGGATGGAGGAACTGGGCCTCAGTGAGGTCTGGTTCACTCCTCACGTTATGGAAGATGTCCCGAATACTACCGAGGAATTGAAGGCAAGGTATGCAGAACTGTTGTCCCGTTACAATGGTGGCCTCAAAACTCATCTGGCCGCCGAGTATATGCTGGACAACCTTTTTGCAAAAAGGCTTGAGCAGGGGGATTTGCTTCACCACGGAGGTTCTCTCGTGCTTGTGGAAACCTCCACTGTAGCCCCTCCTATCGGCCTTTGGGATATACTCGAGTCTATGATGTGCAAGGGCTTCCGTCCGCTGATAGCCCATCCCGAAAGATACCGTTATATGTCTATGTCGGATTATGACAGGCTTTCCCAGATGGGCTGCAAGCTGCAGCTTAACCTTCCTTCGATTGTCGGTTTTTATGGAAGTTCCGCCCTTGAGCGCTCCAAAGCATTGCTCAAGAAAGGTATGTACAGCATTGTCGGTTCCGACTGTCACCGTTTCAAGGTGCTTGATCGCCAGTATTCGGCCAAGGAACTGGACAAAGAAAGCATAAGGCTCCTCCGTCCTCTGATGACGGTAGTTGCCGAAGAGATATAGCCGTTCCAAGGCTTTTTCCTGGACAGGAAACGCCGGACCGGCTTTATCCCCCCGCTTTGACGAAAATCGGCGGGGGAATAAAAGAAATGTATAATGTCCAGACTGACTGTTAATTATTTCTATAACGCGGCATTGACGGTTTCGTCATATGCCATTAATCTCATTCTATTCCCCTATGTGGCCAGGGTACTCGGGGTGGATGGACTGGGACAGACAGGCTTTGTATCGGACTGTGTGCACTATTTTATGAGTTTCGCCGTCCTGGGCATAACCACAGTCGGAGTGCGGGAGGTTGCAGCCTGTGGCGAGAATAGAGAAAAACGCTCAGAGGTATTCTCATCTCTGATGACAATGCTGATGATTACCACGGGCATAGTGATGACGGGATATCTTCTTTGTTGCTTTTTTCTTCCTCGTTTCATTCAGAATCGTGAGCTTTTCCTTATCGGCACGGTCACTCTCTTTTCAATGTCATTTGCCATAGAGTGGTTCTACCAGGGAATAGAGAATTTCAAATACATCACTATTCGTGCTCTTTTGATAAAGCTGATATACGCATCTGCCGTTTTTGTTTTCGTAAAGACTCAGGATGACATTGTGCTTTATTTCGCTTTGACTGCCTTGATGCTGTTTGCAAATACCGCTGTCAATCTCCTTTACTCACGGAGTTTTGCGACTTTCTCGTTCCATAATATCCATATAAAGGAATACATCAGGCCTATGCTTCTGATCGGTGCCTACGGAATAATGGTGTCTATGTACACCTATTTCACTTCAATGTATCTGGGTTTCGTAGCTGATGACTCTCAGGTAGGCGCATTTCAGGCAGCGAAGAAACTGATGTATCTGATTCTGGGAGCGTTCACTGCTTTTACCGCAGTTATGTTCCCGCGGATCAGTTCGCTCCTTGCAAATGACAACAAAGAAGAGTTCAACAATAAAATAGCCCAGTCTTTTGAGTTGATTTTTTCCACTGCCATTCCAATCGTCATCTTCTGTGACGTTTTCGCCCCTGAGATAATCAGTATAATGTCCGGTCCCGGATTCGGCATTGCCGTTGTCCCGATGCAGATTGTAATGCCGGTGCTCTTTATCTGTGCAATGGCTCAAATATGGGTTATGCAGGTCCTTTTCCCGATGAAAAAAGACTGGGTGGTTCTGGTCGGTTCCATAATAGGCGCTGTCTGTGGTGTGATTCTCTCTTATTTGCTGATTCGTCCTTATGGTGCTGTTGGAACGGCCATTACACTGTTGCTGTCAGAGTTGTTCGGCAATATCTTCGGATTAGTGTATGCTCTCTCCAAGGGACTGTTCCGTTTCCCTGTAAAAACTTTGTGCCGCAGCCTGCTTCTGTCCCTTCCGTACCTTGCGATATGCCTCTTTGTTACATACATCTTCGGGCAAATATGGATGAAGATTGTTTTCTCACTTGCGCTTTGTGGAATCTGGTTCCTGCTTTGCCATTTTGTCATCATTAAAGATTCCTTCATTGCAAGACAAGCTTTGAGCCTTATACGGCGTCCCCGTTCATAGTCCATGAACCTGACCTTTAATAATAAACGCTATCGCATGCACCTCAGCATTGAAATACTGCTGTTGATGATAGTTTCGTGCGGATTCATGGACATAGAGTTTTTCCAGCCTCTGGTAAGAAACAATATGAATGTGGTGACCAACCTGCTTTTGCTGGTCTATGTATTCATAAGGAACATGGGCTTCACATTCAAGTCCGGAATTGCCGGGAAACTGAAGCCTATGTGGTGGCTGCTTGCAGGGGTGTTGATTTCGTTCATCCCTGCATATCTGTATTATGGACAGCATCTGTACAACTCTCTTACGGCCTACCGTCATTTCCTGGGGTATTTCGCATTTTTCCTCTTCCTGTCGGTGCAGCCTACACGCTATGAATTCAAGAAGGCGTCGTACTTCTTTGCATTCATATATATTGTCTGTGTCTTTTATTGCTCCTTCATTAATCCGGACTTCGTTTATTTCGATCCTGATAGCAAGATGCCATTTATTACAGAAGGAGAGTTCATCCATGTTGTTCCCGGTTTTCATTTCCTGATGATTGCGTATATTTTCGCTCTTGATGATATTAGGAAAGAAAAGATTACATTCAAATCACTGGCAATACTGTTCTCGATATTGGCGATTATTTTCCTCGTACAGAATCGTACTGTCATGTTTTCCGCTTTCGTGATAGGAGTGTTTTCGGCGATGGCAGGACGCTCGCACAAACAACGGCTGACTATCGGGACGCTGCTCGTCGTGGCTCTTTGCCTTGGTGTATTTTTCACATGGAAATACATTGATCTATTGATAACCGAAACAATAGATGAACTTACCGATGAAGATTATAACAGGGTCAAGGCCTTTATCTATTTTACGTCAGGGGACAACGGGACAATGTCATATTTCTGGGGGAATGGTTTCATCTCCGGGAAAGTGCATCCTATTATGGAGCAGCTTCGCGAAGAAGGAATATTCAATTCCGACCTTGGTCTGATTGGATTCTGGCATCAGTTCGGCCTGATTCCGGTTATTACCATCTTGGTCGTTTGTTTCAAGGGTCTGTCCTCCCTGCGTTCATTCGAAGTCAGGGCTCATGCCTTGAATATCCTTTTGTGTTCACTGACAATCGCTTATTTCCGTGATTTCCCTTATTCACTCTGGCTCTGCATTTACTGGTATCTGTACTCGATTGATCCGGTCTATGATTACCGCAAGAGGATTCACGACGCAGAGGTAGCCCAGAGGGCGATGCGCAGATTCCGTTCGCTTACAAGATAAGTCTATGAAGATAGCAACCATTACTTTGTTTTGTAATGAGAGTTTCCGTCTGGAGACCTGGAAGAAGTATTATGCGGAGTACCGGGATGGTATAGCCCTGCACGTGATAATGAACAATGGCGACCCCAAGGATACGCCGACGCTTCGCGAGGCTTTCCCCGATTCGTTGATTCTGGAGAGTCCGTCTCCCAATATGATGTACTCTTACAATCTCGCTCTCCGTGAAATACTGAAGGATTCCGAAATAGATGCAATCGGACAGATTGTCAACGATATCCGTATAGAACCAGGTGGAATCCCGCTGCTTTGGGAAACCCTTTATTCCAGGGAGGACTTATTTGCCGTCTCTCCGGTCTTGCTTGAGAAGGATTCTGACAAAGTGGTCTGTTTCGGCTGCGAGATCAATCGGAAGAACTACAGGTATATCCAGTTGGATTCCGGAAAAAAACTTGATTCCCTGCCTCGCGAAATCAGGATGGTAAGCGGCTTGCCCGGCGGCATTTTCCTGGCAAAACGTTCTTACTATGAAAGTCTCGGTTTTCAAGACGAGGCAATCTATATGTATGCGGACGAGATTGATATGGGAATCAGGGTCGCCTCTCAGGGCTTGAAAATGGCAGCTACATCTTTTGTCCTTGCCTGGCATCAGCATCAGTTCAAAGAGCTTTCTGCCGGACGGCACGCAAATTCTATGGCTGCCTTTTATATAGGGCGAAATGCAGTTTATCTTGCCAGCAAGTACGAATCCGCCTTGAGGGTGGCGAGAGTATTTCTTCACCATATCATAGCCGCCGCTGACATCTGGCGCTCGGCATTGTTCCACGCCAAGAGGGATGGTTCCTTCGCTTATGGCGCAGCTATGATTCGAGGTGCATTCCGTGGTTTGTTCTATAAGCGCTCATTAGGTTGATGGTGATGATAGGAATTGTAATAGTCAGCTATAAAAGCGACGAAAGAACGAAACGATTTGTCCGTGAGGAACTTCCGATGATAGGCCTTCCTCACAGGACCGTTGTCGTAGATGTCGGGGGAACGCTGAGTGAGATCGAAGGAGCCGATCTGCTGCACGTTGAAAACAAAGGTTTTGCCTACGCCTGCAATGAGGGAGCCCGCTATCTGCGTGATAACTGTGCGCCGACCCGCATCCTTTTCTGTAACAATGATTTGCATATTGTCTCCCCGAATGTAATCGCTGTTCTGGACGCGACTTTGACTCGGCATCCAGAAGCCGGTGCGGTCGGACCGGAAATCCTTGGTCCTGACGGACATCGGCAAGGGCCGGCACATTATATGGGGATGTGGAAGCGCTTTGTTTGGATGTATTTGTCCACCCCTTTTCTGAGCCGTCGCAGAAAAAAGAAAATTTTCCACATATATGAAGGTGATTCCGCTCCCGAGGGAGTTTACGATTTTATTTCTGCCGCATTCTTGCTTGCAGACGCTGAATCATTCTTTAAGGCCGGAATGTTCGATGAGAATACTTTCCTCTATGCGGAAGAAAACATCCTTTCCGACAGGATGCGTATAATAGGCAAGTGCTTCCGCTTCGACCCATCAGTTAGCATATTCCACGAGAAAGGTGCTACTGTAAATGCTTTTTATGGTAAGAGGGAACAGTCCTTGCTGCAAATGCGCAGTCTGGTGTATTATTATAGAGAGTATCGCGCTTACAGTCTTATTTCCTGCCGCCTTGCCTCTTTTTTCCATAGGATTATTCTGCATTTTATTTGAAGATATCAGTAGTCATTCCTGCGTTCAACGCTGAGCCGTTTCTCTCCCGCTGTCTGGATTCTGTCCTTGATGCGGGAGCTGAAGTCATTGTTGTGGATGACGGATCCATAGACGGAACGGCCGGACTTGTCCGCTCCAGAATGAGTGAAGAGAGAGCATTACGTCTGATTTCTCAGCCCAATGCCGGTGTAAGTGCCGCGAGAAATGCCGGGATCGCCGCGGCGCTGGGAGAATGGCTGGTATTCGTTGATGCAGATGATTATCTGGAAGACGGAGCATTGAGGCGACTGTCTGAAATGGAATCCCCTCAGTCTGATATCATTGTAATGAGGAGTTTTTGCGGAAATGAAGAGCGTTATCCGTGGAAGGGGAATGAACAGACATATCTGAGGGGCAGTGTGTGCGGATGCGCCTTCAGGCGGGCTTTTCTGGAAGAGAAATCTCTGCGTTTCCGGGAAGGGCTTTCTATGTCTGAGGATTTCCTGTTCTTCTCAGAATGTTTGAATGCCGGAGCCAGACTCGAATTTCTTGATTTGCTTTTTTACAAGGTAGTAGAGCGTGAGGGTAGCGCATCCAAACGTGTCGGTAAAGACTTTTTCGTGACTTGGGGGAAGACATTGAAATGCGCGTCAAGCGTTCTGGACAGACAGGAACTTCGCTCTGAGGTCTGTCTGAGAATGATAATGGGAATGTGCCACGCAGCCAATCAAAGCGGCTATCTTCGCAGATGCCTGCAGCAGGACATTGGCCTTGATACGCTTCTGCCGCTGGATGATTCGTCCTTGAATTGTAAAAGAAAATATCTGGTGAAGTTGTTGAACCTTTCTTTCCCGCTGTTCTTCTTCGTTAAAAAGATGCGTGACAGTTCTTTTCTCGGGAAATTTCTGCTTCTCGTGCTTTTGCTCTGCTGCCCGTGGATGCTCGATGCCGGCTCCATCAAGTTGAGCCGGACAGAGCAAATGACTTCTCTTGGGACGGAAATACTTCGTCAGGTCGATGCCGGAGAAAAGGATATCAATGTCAGTTTTGAACCGGGAACATATTATTTCCCGGATAACTGTATATCCATCATCAGTGTTGATGCACCCGGAGTAAAGATTTCATTTGACGGCAACGGGGCGTCTTTTATCGGAGAGGGCAAACTCTGTCCCCCGGGCTCGGAGGCAGGGGAGTACAGTTTCAGCTCAGGCTGGACGGATCTCTCCACGGGGATGCCGACAGATATGCGAGGACCGGTCGGACTTTGCCGTTTCTATCCGATCCCGACTAATTTCGCCCGTACTTCTTTCCGCATTCCGACGAGGGAAAAGGATCTCTCAGAAGAAGAAGCAAAGGATGTATATGTCATTATTACTCAGTGGTATAAGGGAATAGTCTTCAAAGTGGACAAGATAAAGCGTGGCTGGATTTATTACCACGAAACAGAAGCGTCTCCGACAAAGTGGTACACAGAGCTTCGTTTCGGCCGCTGCCTGCCTCGTTATCAGCTGCTTAACCGTCCGGACGGCTCCACGTGCATAAAGGGAGGACATCTTCACTCTGAGGATAGCCTATACCGCTCAGACGCGTCTTGTTTTATGCGAATACGGGATAGCAAACTTGGAAGTGTGAGTATCCGAAACTGTAATTTCGACGGGAACAGGGCAAACGAGGGGAGCGAGTCTATGTTGTTCTTTTTCGGAACGGAGGCTGATTCAATCATAGTTTCCCACTGCCGTTTCCGTGGAATCAAAGGAGACGCGCTTACCCTGTACGACACCGACAATTTCTCCTTTTCCGGCTGCGAAGCCACGCTGAATTACTGCCGGGTGTTTTTCGCTGACTACAAGTGCTCGAATATAATTGTCCGTGACAATGATTTTCGCGACAATGGCCTTTCATTCTCCAATGATCCGACAGTCCTCTGTATGGCTGAAGATATGCTTATAGAAGGGAATTATTTCGAGGATTTTACCTATTCGGCCATATCTGTTGGAACCCACTATACTTACGACAGCGGCGATATGACTTCCGGATATGTCCGGAATAATGAAATCTGCCATTCGCCCTCTTTCCGGATCCACCCGATGCGATCCATAATAGACGGAGGGGCAATATATGTCTATACCCAGAACAAGAATCTCGTGGTCTGCGACAATTATGTCCACGACATTGGCGGACACCACGGAAACAGGGGAATTCTCTGTGACGACGGGGTGAACAATGTATGTCTGATGAACAATCTCATACTCAACATAGAGAACGGATACCCGATAGACCTCAGAAAATATGAAAAGGTGAAAAAGATGCCCGGGAGCTATGCTACAAAGTCAAATCATCATAACAGGGTTGTCTCCAACATCGTAGATGCCAAATGCCGGCTGTATGTGCGGAAGGATGAGCCGGACAGCGAGATCAGGGACAATGTCTTTTTGGAGGAGGGATATGACAGAGCGGAAGTGCTCGAGAAATGGAAAAGACGAGGAGGACGACTATGAAGAAGGCTTTGTATTTCTTCCAGTATCTTCCTCCCTGGAAGATTGACGTTTTCAACGGGATTGCCGCCCACTACGACTTGACGGTCGTGTTCTTCGACATAGACCGCAACGGCTTCACCTATGACCGGGAGGACCTGCTGCGGCGACTGGACGGCGTCGGAGTGGAAATCCTAGATGGCGGAGTAAAGATCTTCGGCCATCCCTTCCGCAAGGGGATAGGACGTCTTCTTGGAAAGTATCGTCCTGATGTGGTTTTTGTCCATGAGTTCTCTCCCGTGACCGTTGAACTGCTGCACAGGCGTAAAAACTACGGCTACCGTGTGTATCTTACGACCTCCGACAACCTTGAGATGGCAAAAGAAAGCCGCGGCCTTGTCAGGATGGTCAGGAATAAAGTGTTCAGGAAAGTGGACGGCGCTATTTTCTACAGTGAGGCAGTCCGCGCGTATTATAAGGAGCGCTACCCATCACTGCGAAGTTTTGTCTGTCCCAATATCCAGAAGCCGGAGACTCTGCTTCGCTACCGGGAGGAATTCCCGTCTGTGATTCCGGATTTAAAGGAACGCTATGGTATAGCGGAGGACGAGAGAATCATATTATATATAGGAAGGCTTGTCCACGTAAAAGGCCTTGACCTTCTGCTGGCTGCCTTCGCCGGGGCGAATCTGCCCGGAAAGTTGGTGCTTGTCGGCGAGGGAGAGTGCAGGGAAGCCCTTGAAAATCAGGCCGAAGCGCTTGGCATTAAGGATAGGGTGGTATTCACCGGTTTTCTTTTCGGTGCCAGGCTTTATGCATGGTACGACATGGCTGACTTCTTTATACTGCCAAGCCGGATGGAGCCTTTCGGCGCGGTTGTAAATGAGGCCCTTGTCTATGGATGTCCGGTTGTGGCCAGTGACAGGATTGGCGCCCTTGACTTTCTGGACGAGGAGAACGGCATCGTTTTCAATCCGGAAGATCCGGAAGATTTTGCCCGGGCGATCAAGAGTGCTTCAGAGCGTTTCCACCTGGCCTCCGGAGGCTCACGCAAGAGTTTGATGCGCCTGTCTTTCGAACAGTATCTGAGTGCCTATCTTAATATAGATCAGTGATATGCAGTACGTAAACACAAAAAGGGGTGAGGGAAAGACTGCCTTTGCCATCCGCTACATTCTGAACTACTTCAGGACTTGGTGGAAATTTCATGTTTCCTTCCCCTGGGTTCGCTATAAGGGCTTTGTCCGCGTGATGAAGGGCGTTTTTATCGCAAAGAACATGGATGTCGTAATTGGCGACAACGTCCAACTTGGACGCTATGCCGACATTGAGTCCGATGTCCATTTCGGCAATAATATCCTCGTCGCCAGTTTTGTCTCCTTTGTCGGGAGGCGTGACCATTGCTTTGACGAGCCCGGGAAGACTATGTGGGAAGGTAAGAGGGGAGACGGAGGACTCACTCTTGTCGATGATGACGTCTGGATTGGAAGCCACGCGGTGATTATGTCAGGTGTTCATATAGGGAAAGGGTCCATCATTGCTGCGGGCTCGGTCCTGACCAAGGATGTCCCGCCCTGCGAAATATGGGGCGGAAATCCCGCAGTAAAGATTCGCGACCGTTTCGCCGAAGAAGGTAAAAGCATTCATTTGGATAGCCTGAAATGAGTAATCTTTTCATATCCACATATCTGGCATCGGCCCGTCAGGACCTCTGCGAGTCTCTTTCCCGGGATTATGGATTCAAGATTTTCCATTATTATCCCGAGATCGCGACACGCGACGCCCTGGCTTGGGCGAAGGAGTACCATTTCACCAACAACGCTCTGGATGTAGGATCAATTCTTGGCAAGAATTACGCAAAGCATCTTGAGGAACTCGTTTCGGTGGAGCATCCCCGCATTGTGATTGTACAGGAGTTTTCACTGATCGCCATCCAACTTCTTCAGCTCCGCAGGAAATACGGCTTCAGGCTGGTATCGATGTGTGACGATAGCGTGAACATGATTGAGGGGAATGATTTCAAATGGACTCACCGCGCGGCCCGAAAGTTCCTGCCTCGTTTCCTTGACGATATCATACTGAACAGCGGGGAGACGGCGCAGTGGTACCGCGAGCATTTCGGAAAAGGGCAGATTCTTCCTATCATCCCGGATGAAGAAATCTTCCGCTCCCGTCTTGCCGCGGCTTCCGGACGGGTCAGTGAGTTGCGTGAGCGCATCGGGACCGGAGGCAGGAAAGTGATACTTTTTGTCGGACGGGCAGTCGGCCTGAAGAATATTCCTACGCTTATGCGCTCCTGTCTGCCACTGAAAGACAAGGCTCTGCTCGTTATCGTGGGCGGAGGAGAAAAACTGCCTGAACTGCAGAAACTTAATGAATCCCTCTCTCTTGGCGCTTTCTTCGCCGGAGAGTGTTTCGGGGAGGAGTTGATGGGCTACTACCAACTTGCGGACGTTTTCTGTCTTCCCAGTACCCAGGAGGCCTTCGGCTCCGTAGTTGGGGAGGCATTGATAGCCGGATGTCCTGTCGCGGTGTCCTCGCATTGCGGTGCCAGGGCCTTGGTAAATGCTGAAAACGGCTGCGTTTTTGACCCTATGGACGGGGCAGCATTGACCGATGCGCTTGGAAAACTTATAGACAGGACTGAGTACAGGGATGAAATCGTCCTTCGTGAATCACTTTGCCCTATTAGTTTCAGGGAGTGTCTGGATGCAATTTTTCACGAATTACCATCCAGATGAATTTTGGTCCGTTGACTAGATAACGGCGCCACATTCTTCCCGGCTCGCTAAGAAGCCGGTACAGCCACTCCAAATTGTGCCTTATCCACCAATCAGGAGCGCGATTGACAGTTCCGGCATAGAAATCAAACACGGCTCCTATTGCTCCGGCATGGCAGTGGATATCCAATTGGCTCCAGTTAGCGTGGAGCCATTTTTCTTGTTTAGGAGCGGTCATTCCTACCCATAGGAGGTCCGGGGCGGATGCGTTGACGGCGTCAATCATTGCTTTTGACTCCTCGTCGGAGAATTCACTCTTGTATGGTGGAGAATAACTTTCCGTCAGAATATGCGGATAGTCAACGGCCGTTTTTTGAGTGATGGCTGCCAGAACAGCAGGTGAACTGCCAAGGAAAAAACATTTGCCTCCGCGCTTTTCCAGTTTTTCCATCTCGAAGGCAAATAGATCTGCACCGGCAACTCTTTCCGAAGGTGCCTCCGAAGGATTAATCCATTTGCATGCTTTGACTATCCCGATCCCGTCTGGAATCAAGACGTCCGATCCCAGCAAGGCTTCTTCGAAAGCGGCGTCTGAAGCGGCTACGACGAAAGAATGAGCATTGATTGTCTGGATCAAGCATTTGCCCTCAGGGATATTCCTGAGAGCTTCTTTGTTTTTAAGAAGTCGTAACTGCTTGATTCTCATTATCAATAGGCTTTCTCTCCGCCTCCCTTGAGGAGTTGCCAAATGGTCATGAAGAAGATGCTGATATCCAGACCTATACTCCAGTTCTCTATGTACCAGATGTCAAGGTCGACGCGTTTCTTCATTTCGGAAACCTCTTTGGTTTCGCCGCGGCTTCCGTTGACCTGCGCCCAGCCGGTTATGCCGGGTTTGGCATAATGCCGGACCATGTAATCCCCGATAAGTTCGGAATAAATGTCGGTATGATGAAGCATGTGCGGACGGGGACCGATGATGGACATGTCACCCTTGAAGACATTGATGAACTGCGGCAGTTCGTCAATTGAGGTCTTGCGCAGGAATTCCCCGAACGGGAACACGCGGCAGTCACCCTTGACGGCCTGTTTCGTGTCTGCATCGGTGCTCTGATGCATGGATCGGAACTTCAGACAGTAAAATTCCTTTCCTTCGTATCCGGTGCGTTTCTGACGGAAATACACCGGACCCGGAGACGAGAGTTTGATCCCTATTGCACAGAAAAGCCAGATGAATGGATAAAGAGTGCAAAGGAACAAACCGGAAAGAAGTATATCCGAAATACGCTTTACGAGGCTTGCAAGCGGATCGTTCAGGGGCTCGTCATGAAGGGCTATCACGCTGACGTTGCCGATCCGGGAAAAGTGAAGCGTGCGTTTCGGATACCCCTTCATGTCAGGGACGAAAGTGAAACGGGACAGCCTGTTCTCACAAAGGCTCACCAGGCGGTTGACGGTTTCTGAGTCGGTGGCCGGGTTAAGGGAGCAGAACACCTCTTTCAAGCTTCCAAGTGGCTGGGCCTCGATATAGGCGAACGCGTCTTCAACTTTTCCGAGAAGCTGGCTCCCTTGCGGAATACCTTCCTCCCTGTCGGCAAAGAAACCCAAGACACTAAATCCTTTGTCGTTATACCTTTTTTGAGTCATGAAGTCGTAAATGGCGAGCATATTTTCGTCCATTCCGACCATTATTACTGTATGGTGGTTGGCCCCTTTCTTTCGTATTAATCCGATTAACCCTCTGATAATCAAGTGGAGAGCGGCTGTCAGTATGGCGACGGAAGCGAGTTGGAGCGCTAGAGCCTTACCCTGGAGCGTCAGCTCGTAAATAATGGCCATCAGGCCGTTGAACAGGGCCCAGGTCAAGCCTGCATTCAGGAAGGCCTGTCCGGCGACAATAACCGCAGAACGGTTGCGCTCGTTGAGGTGGATGCCGAGAATAAAAGCGGAAAGAACGGTGCTCAGGACGAGAAGCACGATAGTCCCGGATTTCTCGTAAATGAGCATATTGCCCTCGCGGATCATATCCGTTCCGTACATTATCCCCCACAGCACAGCCAACTGGATGCAAATGTCTGCCAGCAGGGTGGGAAACTTGAAGTACAGCGCTTCTTTGGATATTCTGAATCTTCCGTTCATGGGTTCATCGCCTCATTGTGAACGCAAATATAGCATTTTTTAGCTATAAAAAGATAAATATAAAGGAGAGATTGTTTTGTTTGGTATAATCATGGATCTAATATTTTGTTTTTTATTAAAACAATGTTTAAATTGCGACTTGTGTAATTACTATTTGTTTTATTTTAATCTTGTTATTCTTGTTAAGTAATCGCCAGACAGGCTGACAGTCCTAAATAATGACAAATACAAATCGAAAAATCTGGATAGACTGGTTCAAGGTAATAGGGATGATGCTCATAATTTGGGGGCATATGTTTCCTTATTATTTCTCTGATTTTGTCTATGCTTTCAGTGTGCCGGTTTTCTTTTGGGCTTCTGGTTACCTTGCAAATACGGACACGGATAAAAGAGTCTTTTTTCATAAAATATGGAAATCTCTTGTTGTTCCGTATGTTTTGATTTGTATAGCAAACTTAGTAGCATCTTTGGTTATCTCCCATAGTCGTTTTTTGTCGTTACCAGGGGTCTTACAATCATTGGCCGCCATACCTTTAGGCATTCAACGCTTCCCCAGCCAAGTTGCGGTGGGGGTGGGTTCCTTGTGGTTTGTCTATGCTTTAGGAATTCTAAAGATTATTCATCGCTTTACAAATCTTAAAGTAATGGCTGTTATGTCGGTTGTCGCACTATTAATTATTTGGTTGATAAAACCATCTGATTGCTGTTGGGCAGCCCCCAGTACATTTCTGTGCATGCCTTTTTATACGCTTGGTGCATATTGCCGCAGACAAAACACTAAAATGTTGGACAGAATAATGAAGTTGCCTTCCTGGTGGCTGTTGTTTGTGTTTACTGTCGCTACTGTTGCCCTTTACGTCTTGTCAGGAATAAACAGTGCTCCTTATTTTTACAAGTTGGAATATGGAAACTACATATTATTGATGCTGTTTAATGCACTTTTAGGTATTTTATTGTTGGCAATCTGTTCAAAATATTTGGAAAGATATTCCAAATCACATGTTATATTACCGGTTTTAAATGCAGGTATGATTGTTATTCTTGGTTTTCAACGCTGGTTTGTTTTGCTTGTAACATATTTTACAAAACCCCGAATCAGCAATCATTTTGTTTATGACATGCTGACCCTTGTTTTGAGCATATTAATCCTTCTCATGTTTGTTCCGATTATCAAGCTATTTGCCAAGTATTTTCCTCCTATTTTGGGATACAGAAATAGTAAATAAGATATTAGGCTTTCCGAAACGGGCTATTGAACTGCCCGATATATGTCCCGGCGCAGAGTGTAGACCTGTACAAAGAGGCTTGGCCCGGCGTCGCCAGCCAGATAGTGGCAATTCCGGATTCACAGTAGGGGGCTGTCATCTGCCAAATTGTCAGTTGTCGCAGGCTGGCACGAAGTTCGATTATTCCCAGTCGCCGTCCCGGAGCGGGCGGCGGAAAAAAGTAAACAAATAAAAACTTTATATTATGGGAAAAATCATTGGAATCGACCTTGGAACAACCAATTCCTGCGTCGCGGTGATGGAAGGCAACCAGCCGACCGTCATCATCAATAACGAAGGACAGCGTACAACTCCTTCAGTAGTGGCCTTCACCGAGGGAGGCGAGCGTAAGATCGGCTCTCCGGCAAAGCGTCAGGCTATCACCAATCCTAAGAACACCGTCTTCTCCATCAAGCGTTTCATGGGCGAGACTTTCGACCGTGTAGGCGCTGAGGTGGCGAGGATGCCGTACAGCGTCGTCCGCGGCGAGAACAACACCCCGCGTGTTGACATCGCCGGTAAACTCTACACTCCTCAGGAGATCTCCGCAATGATTCTCCAGAAGATGAAGAAGACCGCGGAAGAATATCTGCGTCAGGAAGTTACCGAGGCGGTCATCACCGTCCCGGCCTATTTCTCCGACTCTCAGCGTCAGGCAACCAAGGAAGCCGGCCGCATCGCCGGACTCGATGTGAAGCGTATCATCAACGAGCCTACGGCTGCGGCGCTTGCCTATGGACTTGACAAGAAAGAGAAGGATATGAAAGTCGCAGTCTATGACCTCGGCGGCGGTACCTTCGATATCTCCATCCTCCAGCTCGGTGACGGCGTATTCGAGGTTCTCTCCACCAACGGTGACACTCACCTCGGCGGTGACGACTTCGACCAGGTCATCATCGACTGGCTTGCCGCTGAATTCGCCTCCGAGAACGGCGGACTGGACCTCAAGAAGGACCCTATGGCCCTGCAGAGGCTTAAAGAGGCTGCCGAGAAGGCCAAGATTGAGCTCTCCAGCCAAACCTCCACGGAAATCAACCTTCCGTACATTATGCCGGTCGACGGCGTGCCTAAGCACCTTGTGAAGACCCTTACCCGCGCTAAGTTCGAGCAGCTTTCCGACGCTCTGTTCCGCCGCAGCATCGAGCCTTGCCGCAAGGCCCTTGCGGACGCTCATCTGCAGCCTTCCGACATTGACGAGGTCCTCCTCGTAGGCGGATCGACCCGTATCCCTTACGTCCAGGAGCTCGTGAAGAACTTCTTCGGCAAGGAACCCAACAAGAGCGTGAATCCTGACGAGGTAGTCGCCATCGGCGCTTCCATCCAGGGCGGCGTTCTGGCCGGCGACGTGAAGGATGTCCTCCTTCTGGATGTCACCCCGCTTTCCCTCGGTATCGAGACTCTCGGCGGCGTGATGACCAAGCTCATCGAGGCCAACACCACCATCCCGGCCAAGAAGTCCCAGATCTTCTCCACCGCAGCCGACAACCAGCCCGGCGTACAGATCGTAGTCCTTCAGGGCGAGCGTCCTATGGCCAAGGACAACAAGCAGATCGGTATCTTCCACCTGGACGGCATCGCTCCGGCACCCCGTGGCATACCTCAGATCGAGGTCACCTTCGATATCGATGCCAACGGTATCCTGAACGTCTCTGCGACCGATAAGGCGACCGGCAAGGAGCAGCACATCCGCATCGAGGCTTCCAGCGGCCTTTCCGACGCCGAAATCCAGAGGATGAGGGACGAGGCCAAGGCCAACGAAGCCGCCGACAAGGCCGAGAAGGAGCGTATCGACAAGATCAACAATGCCGACGCCCTTACCTTCCAGGCCGAGAAGTTCCTCAAGGAGAACGGAGACAAGGTCCCCGCAGAGGTCAAGACCGAAGTTGAGACCGCTGTCAATGCCCTCAAGGAGGCTGTCAAGTCCCAGAACATCGCCGACATCGACCGTTACAGCGAAGAGCTGAACAAGGCCTTCGAGAAGATGTACCAGGCCTCTGCCGGCGCCCAGCAGGGTGGCCCTCAGGGCGGTCCACAGGGGCCGTTCGGACCTCAAGGCCCGTTCCAGGGCGGTCCTCAGGGACCGTTCGGACCTCAAGGCCCGTTCCAGGGCGGTCCTCAGGGACCTCAGGGAGGCCCTCAGGGTCCTGACGAGCAGTAATCAACCGCTCGCTGTTAATAACTATCTCCGTCCGGGCTTCCCCGGGCGGAGTTTTTTGTGTAATTTTGCTTGTTTTAATACACGTGTAATGAATTATAAGAAAATAAGCCTGGCCGGGCTTGTACTGGCACTGCTTGCCATAGGCTGCGCCACACAGCGCAAGATAGCCCGCCTGGATGAGGAAAAGGTGGAGATCAATCTTCCCAAAGAGGCTGATTATCTGCCTGACAATGTCTCCGGAGAAGTCTTCAAGCCCGCCGACACCCTCTATGTCAAGGGGGATGACGGCAGCAAGGTGATACTGCTTAAAGCCGTCCGGGACAGTACCACCGGCGAAATGGTGGCGACAGATGTCCTCAAGGCGGCGGTCATTACCGCGCGTTTCCGCAACAAGGCCGAGCGCAGCGGCAAAGTGGACCTTGAATTCCTGATCAAGGTCCCGGAGAATATGCTGGATGAAAAATGGGAGATGACTCTCAATCCGGATATGTTCATCCAGAAGGACAGCATACGTCTGGACGCAGTGGTAATAAGCGGCAAAGGACACCGCTCGAAGCAGCTCAAGGGCTACGAGCGCTACAACAAGTATGTGGAAAGCATAGTGAGAGACACTTCCGTCTATGTCAACCGCTTCCTGCTGGAACGCTACATAGAGCGCAATATCCCGGAGCTCTACAAGTTCCGTAGCGACTCCTCCTACGTTGACGACGAGACTTTCAAGGCCTTCTATGGAGTGACCTACGACGAGGCGGTCGAACACTATACGAATAAGTGTATGCGCAGCCGGAATGAGAAGAAGGCGGCATCCAAGGATGAGCGTTTTGCCAGCTATGTCAAAGCTCCCATCCTCTCCGAGGGCATCCGTCTGGACACTGTCTGGAGAGCGGACGACGGAGACTTTGTCTATTCCTATCTCCAGACAGTCAATACCCGTCCGAAGCTCCGCAAGATCGACGTGGTGGTCTCCGGCGACATCGCGGCGGCCATCGGCCTGAAGTTCAC
>CACZDC010000033.1:0-11006 GCA_902779785.1 uncultured Bacteroidia bacterium | reverse complement strand
ATCCGAGATAAGGACCATCAAGGAAAACCTGCGCCATCTGCTTGCCAATGAGGTCTTTGACCTCGACAGCATTATGGTCACGGCCAACGCTTCTCCTGACGGACCGTTCCGCAAGAATGCCGATCTGAGTGCGCGCAGGGCCAATTCCGTTTCGAACTATTTCGACCGCTATATGCGTCAGGTGCGGGATTCCATCGAGACTGAGCGCGGCCTTGCGGTAGATTCGGCAGGAGTGCTCAGCAGCGGCAAGGTAGAGCCCATCCGCTTCATTTCCCGCTCCAATGGCGAGAACTGGGAAGGACTTGACCGGATGATGGAGTCGGAGCGTTTCAGCGACTCTGACAGAGAGGCTTACGCCAGGCTCCGTTCCATCAAGGACCCGGACCGCCGCGACTGGCTGATGCATCGCGAGAAGTTCTATCCGACAGTCCACGATTCCCTCTATCCTCTGCTTCGCACGGTAGTATTCGACTTCCATCTGCACCGCAAGGGTATGGTCAAGGACACTGTCCAGACTACGGTCGTCGACGATGTCTATATGGACGGTCTCCAGGCCCTCAAGGACCGCGACTACGAAAAGGCGGTCGAACTTCTGGGCCCGTACAAGGACTATAATGCGGCAGTGGCCTTCCTGGCGATGGACCGCAATTACAACGCCCTTGAAATTCTGAAGAAGGAGCCGAGGACGCCTGAGGTCAATTATATGATGGCCATACTTCATTCCCGGCTCGGGGAGATGCAGGAGGCCGTCGACTGCTATATGGAAGCTTGCCGCGAAGACCGGAGCTATGTCGCCCGAGGCAATCTGGATCCGGAAATCTCCTTGCTCATAAAGACTTATGGACTTAACCGTCAGGAGGATGAAGACAATGAATAAGAGCATTATTTTGACGGCCCTCGCGGCCTTCGTATCCTTGACGGCTTATTCCCAGAGCGATTCACTTGCCGTCCCGTCTCCTTCCACCGGATGGTTTGTCGGCGCAGCTGCCGGCATCCAGGGGATGACTGATATTTCCCATAAGGGTCTGATCGGAGGCGGCCTGACCACGGCTTCTTTCGATCTCTACGGCGGCAAATGGCTGAGTCCTCAGCTAGGCGTCCGCATAGGTCTCCAGGCAGGCCCTCTCGGACATAAGAACACCGAACGCTTCAATATATTCTATGTCCATAACGACTTGATGTGGAATGTCTTGGACCGCTTCGGCCCATATAATTCCGCCAGGAGATGGTCCCTTGTCCCTTACGGTCATTTCGGCATCCTGTTCGAGAGCAGGGGAGGTTCCGTCATAGAGCGTGAATTCGCCGCCGGAGTCGGCCTTCAGGCCAGCTACAGATTCTATGGCCCTTGGTCGGTCGTGCTTGACGGAAGGACAATGCTTTTGAATTCAAAGGCCTCGCAGGGCCTTGCAAGGGCAAGCGCGAATGCTCTTAGCCTCGGCGCGCGCTATGATTTCGCCCCTTCCGCCTGGCACAGGGCCGAGGGCAGGGAAGTACTTCAGGGAGGCTTCTGGAACGACTGGTTCGTTTCTGCCGGACTTGGACTTACCTTCCTTACCGAGGTTGATTTCAACAATCCCACCCTGACGGGTCGTTTCGCTCCTGCGGCGGAAGTCTCTGCCGGGAAGTGGATCAGCCCTGCCGTGGCCGTCCGCGCCGGAGTGCAGGGACTTCGCTACGACAGCATCCGGGCAAAGCGTTTCGGCTTCCTCTATCCTCATCTGGATCTGCTCTGGAACATCTCCAACAGCATCCATCCGGATGAGCTGGACCGCTTCTGGACCTTCATCCCTTATGTCCATTATGGCTTTATATGGGAGTACAATCCTTCCGACAGAAAGACTCTGGAGAGAGAATATGCCGCCGGAGCCGGCCTTGTCAACCGCTTCAATTTCGCCGGTCCCGTCGATGCCTTCATCGATTTGCGTGCCCAGATGCTCACGGCCGCTGCGTCCCAGAGCGGTGTCCATTCCCTCGGTCTCGCGGCTATTGGCGGTCTGTCGATGGACATAAACCCGAGCGGATGGAGGCGAGCCGTGCCTCAGCTGCCTTCTGAAAAGACGAGATACCAGAGCGACCGCTTCCAGGACAACTGGTTTGTCTGGGGAGGCGCCGGGGTCAATACCGCCGTGGCTCTTCACCGCAAACTCCGTTTCAACGGACGTTTTACGCCCGCCATTGACGCTGGCTTCGGAAAATGGTTCTCGCCCATAGCAGGCGCCCGTCTCGGAGTGCAGGGAATCTCTCTCTCGTCCTGGGGAAGCCGGCCGGCTGACCAGGTCAGGACAAAAGAGGGGACGTGGAGAGGAAAGCCTGCCTACGCCGAAAGCGTCGGTATGCTCTATGTCCACGGCGACGTGCTCTGGAGCCTTGTAAACACTCTTTATGGCTATGATTTCAGCCGGGCCTTCGACCTCGCACCCTATATGCATTTCGGTGTCCTGTCGGAGTGGGGAAAGAACGGTCTCTATGAGAGAGAATATGCCGCCGGAGCCGGCCTGCTTGCATCTTTATGGATAACAGAGAGGCTTGGCGCCCTGCTTGACTTGAGGGGCTCGCTGCTTACCGCCAACGCCGCCCTCGACAAGACAGACACTCATCCTCTCGCCCTATCGGCTATGCTCGGCGTGCAGTACGCTCTCGGCGATTTCGGCTGGACGGAGGCTTCGAAGGCCCGTGACAGGCGGGTCCTTCTCAACGGAATAGGGGACAACTGGTGGATCAGCGTTCTCGGAGGAATCAATACTATCGGCGCCCTCAAGGGCTTTGACGGCAGGATTTCTCCGGCTCTGGACTTAGCCCTCGGAAAATGGCTGTCTCCGGAATTCGGGCTGCGTCTGGGCTGGCAGGGGCTTGACTACAGGACCGCCGCCGGGGAGAAGATGGACTTCGGCTATGTCCACGGGGACGTGCTCTGGAATGCCGTGAATACTTTTGCCGGCTATTCCAGGGAGCGCAGATGGGACATCGTTCCTTATGTCCATATGGGCTATATGCAGGAGCAGGAACTCGGGAGCAAGAAAGTCATCGAGCGTTCCTATGCCGCCGGTCCCGGACTTATGGGATCGTGGCGTATCACGGAAGGGCTGAATGCAGTTCTCGACCTTCGCGGCACCCTGCTTCCTTCCGGACTGGCCGGGAAATCGGTTTCAGGACGCGTCCTGGCAGCTTCTGCGATGGGCGGGCTTTCCTTTGACCTCGGCCGCAGGGGATGGGATTTCCCCGGAGAATCTTATCTTGAGTCCAAGCCTTCGAGGGCCCATAGAGAGCTTCTTCTCGGGAAATTCTTCGACCAGTGGTTCATCGGAGTGTCCGGAGGCGTGAATCTCGGACTTGATCCCGGATACAGGGGAGTGCGCTTTATCGGCGGACCGACTCTCGCGGGAGAGTACAGCCTCGGAAAATGGGTATCTCCAGACTTCGGCTTCCGCGGTGCCTATCAGGGCGTTTCCCTTGCTATGAACGGGGAAAAAGCCGGCTACAGCTATCTGCACGCCGACCTACTGTGGAACCTGTCCAGGACATTCAGCGGCCTCAAGCCTCACTTCTGGGAGGCCGTGCCTTATATGCATTTCGGCGGCCTGTATGAATGGGACGTCAATTCCGCCGCCCGCAAGAGCGTCGAGAAAGAATTTGCTTCCGGAGTCGGCCTCCTGAATCTTTTCCGTGTCCACGAGAATGTGGCCATTACGGCGGATATCCGTGCCACGGCACTTACCCGTGCGGCGAGCATCGACAAGGGAATCGGCCTCGGAGGAGCCGGGAGCGTGCTTCTCGGCTTCCAGTATGGCTTCGACCCGGCTTCCTGGCGCAGTCAGGGCAAGGGCGTTTTCGCCGACGGCTTCTTTGACCATTGGTCACTCCAGCTCGCCGGGGGAGCGCAGTATGCCGGGGCTTTCCAGCTTGCCACCGACATCTCTCTGATGAAGTGGTTCTCGCCCGAGTTCGGCGCCCGTGGCGGCTGGCAGGGACTCCGCATACATGGAACCAAGGCTCCGTCATACGGTTTCAACTACTTCCACGGCGACTTCCTCTGGGACTTCACTTCCACGGTCTTGGGCTACAAGCCTGAGCGCAAGTTCCATCTTGTTCCATATATCCATATGGGCGTGGTCCGGGAGTACAATCTCGACCGCAAGGGTATGCGCGAGAGGGATTTCGCCGCCGGCGCTGGACTTATGGGCGCTGTCAGGATCAGCGACAGGATGGACCTGACAGGGGACCTGAGGGCTACATATCTCAAGTCCGACATTGCACTTGGAAAGCGCTATCTGGCAACGGCCCTCGCGGGTGTCGCCTATCATATCGGCAAGTCGGAATTCGATGCTTCGGCTTCCGAGGAGGCAACTTCCCGCGGCAAGAGGAATATGGCGCTGACTGTAAACCTTATGGACCTTGCCGATCTCGGGACGGCCTCGCTCGACATCCAGTATGGCATCGCCCGTCACTGGACTCTGGACGCAGGGGCCAAGTTCAATCCCTGGATGCCGAAGTCCGGGTTGTTTGACAAGACGCAGACTTTCTCGCTGGGTGCCAGATGGTGGCCCTGGTACATCTATTCGGGATGGTGGGTGAAAGCCAAAGCCCAGGCCCAGTGCTTCAAACGGCAGGGGATTCCGCTTCGCAATGATGGACTCGGAGAGGCTTTGGGCGCAGGTATTTCAGGAGGTTACTCGCTGATTCTCAGGCCTTGGCTGAACCTGGACTTCGGCATCGGAGGCTGGGGAGGACGGCAGTGGATGTACGACGGAAGCCGCAAATGGTTCGCTGAACCTGAAGCTATGGTCGGCGTAATGTTTGTTTTCTAAGTGAAAATCATTATTTTTGTCAAGATAAACGGATAATGTTAAAACTTATTGATATGAAAAAGATTGTCCTTTTCGCCCTCGCGGCGATCGTTTCCCTCCCTTTGCTCGCCCAGACTAACAAGGAGGCCATCAAGGCTGCCGAAAATCAGGTCGCCCAGAAACAGAAGGAGCTTGCTGCCGCCCAGCAGCGTCACGAGCAGAACACCCGTGAAGCTAACCAGCAGATTGACATTCTCTCCAAGCAGGCTGACTTGGCGAAGATCCAGTATGAGCAGGGAAAGAAGTCTCTCTCCATTATGAACGATGCCCTGAAAGCCAAGGATAAGGCTATCAAGGCAAAGAAAGAGTCTCTCAAACTTGAGAAGAAGGCCCGCAAGATCGATGACGGCAAGATCGACGCCGCCGACAAAGTCGCCCTCAAGGAGGCAGAGCAGCAGATCAAGCAGATGCAGGCTGAGCTGAAGCTTTCGCAGAAGGAGTACAAGGAGGCCCAGGCCAAGGTGAACGAGAGCAAGAAGGCCTATCAGGATGCTCAGAAGAAGATCAAGGATGCCAAGAAGGATATCGCCGCTTCCAAGAAGGAGGTCGCTGCAGCCAAGAAGGATGTGAAGGCCGCCGAGAAGGAAGTGAAGACTCAGGAGCAGATTGCCGCCCAGCAGAAGGAACTGCTGAAGGCGCAGAAGGAGGCCGAGGAGGCCGCCCGTAAGGCCGAGGCTGCTTCCGTAAAGGCTGAGGCCGCCGCCGAGAAGGTTGACGAATCCGCCGAGACGGTGCAGCAGGCTGTCAAGGAGACCACCGAGGCAGTCGAGGCCGTCAAGGACACCACCGCCGTCAAGGTCCTTCCTCCTGTGGTAGAGTAGTATCTTCCATTTTTGTGTCATTGCGGTATTCGCCCGTGATTTCGGGACGAGTACCGCTTTTTTATTCGCTTCCGCTTCGTTCTGCACTTGGTCTTCGGGCCTTCGGGCTCGGTCGTCAGCCGTTTATCCTTCGCGCCACCGGGCCTCTGACCTCCGCGCCTTCGGGCCGCTGGCCTCGCCGACCGGAAAATGGTCGGCTTCGCCCAGGAGCCCTCGGCTCCACCATCCTACCCGCACGTCGCGCTTGTTCGTCCCCGTGCTTCTGTCGTGCCTTCCGGGCATTCGCCTTCGCGCCGTGGGCCGCTGGCCTTGCCGACCGGAAAATGGTCGGCTTCGCCCAGGAACCCTCGGCTCCACCATTCTGCCGCGCACCTACTTGCTGTCACCGTTGCTTCGCCTGCGGCACAGGGACTTCGGCCCGGTACGCCCCTTCGGGGCTATCCCTCCCACGGCGCTTCGCTTGTGGGCCCCTCCCGCTCACGAAGCCGCGGGCGGCTACGCCGTCCGAAGTCCCTGTGCCATCCGGCTTCGCAGCAGGGCCAGCATACCGCTCGGCGTTATGTCTTGCCGCGTGTCGGCACAGGTTTTACCGCCAGCTGTTTCGCTTATCTCCGTGCCGCCAAATGCCGTTTTCCCGGCACCGTCGCCGACCGGCTATCATAGGCGGCGGCTACACTCTTGACGTTGTACTTATTCACCACTATTCCAAACCGTGTAGCAGAAAGAGTTAAGACTTGAGAAAAATGTGTATCTTTGCAAGTTAAGACAAGATTATGGGAAGAATAATACTGACTGGCGACCGTCCTACCGGCAAACTGCATCTCGGGCATTATGTTGGCTCGCTGCGAAACAGGGTTCTCCTTCAGAATGAGGGGAATTATGAGCGTATGTTCGTTTTTATCGCTGACGTTCAGGCGCTTACGGACAATGCGGACAATCCCGAGAAGGTCAGGCAGAATATAATCGAGGTCGCGCTGGACTATCTTTCCTGCGGTCTTGACCCCGAAAAAGTGACCATATTTATCCAGAGCCAGATTCCTGAACTGCACGAGATGACGCAGTTCTTCTCCAATCTGGTGACGGTCCAGAGGCTGCAGCGGAATCCGACCGTGAAGACGGAAATGGCTCTCCGCGGCTTCGACGGGGGAGCATCGGACGACAATCGCCGCGGCCTCCCGGTGGGCTTTTTCACCTACCCGATTTCTCAGGCGGCCGACATCTGCGCCTTCAAATCCACCACTGTCCCGGTGGGGGAGGACCAGGAGCCGATGATTGAGCAGTGCCGCGAAATCGTGCGCAGTTTCAATGGAACTTATGGACCCGTACTCGTTGAGCCTGAAATACTTCTGCCATCGAATCTGGTCTGCAGGCGCCTTCCCGGTACCGACGGCAAAGCCAAGATGTCGAAGTCGCTGGGTAACTGCATCTATCTCGCCGATGAGCGGAAAGAAATGGAGGCAAAGGTCAAGGGCATGTTCACGGACCCGGGACATCTTCACGTAGAGGACCCCGGCAAGGTCGAAGGGAATCCGGTGTTCACCTATCTGGACGCTTTTGCCGTGGATTCCGACTTTGAGAAGTACTGGCCCGACTATGCCAACCTGCAGGAAGTCAAGGACCATTACACCCGCGGCGGACTCGGTGACATGAAGTGCAAGAAGTTCCTGATCAATGTACTGAACGACCGTCTCGAGCCCATACGCGAGCGCCGTCATGCTTACGAGCAGGATATCCCCGCGGTATATGAAATCCTGCGCAAGGGCTCGGAAGCCGCGCGCGAAGTCGCGGCGCAGACTCTCCACGAAATGAAGGACGCCATGCGCATCAATTATTTCGATGACGCTGCCCTGATTGCTTCCCAGGCTGAAAAATACCGACGCTAGACTTATTTTCTCTTGCGACGGCGGGAATCCCTAATGTGATAGGCTGCTTCAACCATCAATTGGTCTTGATAGCAGCCTCTCGCGGCTAATAGGTTGGAGATGAAGATTACAAATGGGAAGATTGCGGTCCATTTGAAAACAACTCCCTCCGGGGCCGTGAAATACAGATAAGCCAGCCATCCCTGGGCTCCGAGCGCGACAAGGGCGGAGAGCGTAGAGAGTCTCATCTGGAGAATCCTTACCTTGAAAGATACCAGCGCGAGAGCAATCATCGCGGCGATTACCCCGAGCAGTATCCCCAGCCAGGGCTTCTGCAACTGAAGGTAAGTGATCTGCTGAATCCCTTCCTCACTGGGGAATGAAATTGCGTTTCCGCATAGCATTACGGTGATGAGGATTGCGGATATTGCGAGGTATAGGGTCTGTATTCTTTGCCACATAGTTCAAAAGTTTGGACAAATGTAGGAAATATCGGCGGAATATCCTATATTTGCTAAATGTAATAATAGCACTTGCAACTATGAGAATAGCTGAATCAGAATTCATAATCAATTCCGACGGATCTGCTTTCCACATCCATCTGAGGCCTGAAGAGTTAGCTGACAATGTCATCCTGGTGGGTGATCCCAGCCGCGTCGACATGGTCGCAGAGTATCTGGACGACAAGGAGTTCCGTCATGCTTCGCGCGAGTTCGTCTCGGTGACCGGATGGCGTAACGGCAAGAGAATCACCGTTCTTTCCCATGGTATCGGCCCGGATAATATCGACATAGTGATGACCGAACTGGACGCCCTGGCCAATATCGACTTCGCCACGCGCGAGGTAAAGCCCGTCCACCGTGCGCTGAATATCCTCCGCATCGGCACTTCTGGCGCACTTCATCCGGACATCCCGCTCGGGAGCTATATCCTGAGCCATATCTCCGTCGGTTTCGACGGTGTGATGAACTGGTACGGAAACCGCGAAAAGGTAACCATCCCCGCCGTCGAAGAGGCATTCAAGGCCCATATGAACTGGAATCCGACCCTCCCGTCGCCATACTTCGTGAAGGCGTCGCCGAAGATTATCGAGCTGATGAAGGACGTGACCATTCAGGGCGTAACCATCTCGGCTCCAGGTTTCTATGGACCCCAGGGAAGGGTGGTGCGCATTCCGCTGGCTATGCCGGATATGCTCGAGAAGATAGAGTCTTTCCGTTTCAAGGACTCCGGCATCGACTACCGTATCACTAATTTCGAGATGGAATCCTCGCCGCTCGCCGGTCTCTGCGCCCATCTCGGCCATAATGCCTGCACGGTCTGCTGCGCCATCGCGAACCGCTACCTGCAGAGTTCCAACCCTGATTACAAACCCGCCATCCGCTCCCTCGTGGAACTTTCCGTAGAGAGGATGAGTACTCTGTAAATTTCGTCTAAACCTAACTAATAATCAATTATTTTATGCTTTTCCAAGTTTATGGGGCACACGCTTTGCCCCAGTGGCTGGCGCTGATTGGCGTACTTATCGGCCTGATTCTTCTGAACGAGTTTGCGCGTAAGACCAAGTTCGGCGGCGCGGTGATGTTCTTCGCTGTTCCTCTGGCTCTTACGGCCTATTTCGTGGCTATCGCGATCGGTGTCCGCACCGGCGCCGCCTGGGCCCTTGAGAACCAGACTCACATTTATATGAATGGCTGGTTCCACTATGCCAAGCTCTATGCCGCGCTCACCGGCTGCATCGGCTTTATGATGATCAAGTACGGCTGGGGCATCGGTAAGGAACACTGGTTCAAACCTTTCCCTTTCATTATCGTAGCGATCAACATCCTTATTGCTGTCGTCTCAGACTTCGAATCCGCCGTGATGGGCTGGAACAAGTGGTGGCTTTCAAGCGAAGGTGTGTGGCTCTATGGCGGATGGCACAATGTGATGAACGGTGTCGCCGGCTTGCTGAATATCTTCTGTATGACCGCCTGGTGGTCCGTCTATTCATCAAAGGACAAGACCGATATGCTCTGGCCCGATATGACCTGGGTCTATATCGTGGTCTATGATGTATGGAACTTCGCCTATACCTATAACTGCCTGCCGACCCACGCCTGGTTCTGCGGTATCGCCCTTCTGGCCGCTCCGACCATCGCCGCTCTCCTGTGGAACCGCGGCGGATGGATCCAGAACCGCGCCAATACCCTTGCCATCTGGTGTATGTTCGCCCAGGTCTTCCCGCTCTTCCAGGAGACCTTCAAGGATGGCCGCCAGTGGTTTGACTGGGCTGTTCTGCCTGTGCAGTATCCGGAAGGCGTCGCAACCATCCAGAAACTTTATGAGGTTGCCGGCGGTGAGGCTGCAGCAGTCGGTACGACTGTCGATTCAGTCGCCGCCAATCCCACTGCCCTGACAATCATCAGCGCTCTTGCACTGCTCGTGAATGTCATCGCCCTGGGTTATATCATCTACGTCTCCTGCAAGCGCCACATCAATCCTTACAAGCAGGATGTCTTCGTGGACCAGAAGTACTACAAGGACGCAGCGGCTCGTATCGCCTAGTCTTTCAGTTGTTTAAGAAATCGGGGCCGGCTCAGTTCAGAGTCGGCCCTTTTTTATTCCGCTTCGTTGACGAACTCCATTCCGAAGTCCTTGCAAAGTGCCTGGATGGTCTGGCGTCCGCTTTCGGCCGCTACAGGAAGACCTCCGGAAAAGCTGGTCCTCTGGCCTGTGAAATATATCCCGTCACGGTAGCGTATCGGAGCCACGGGAGGAATCCGCAGGGGAAGCCAGTCGCTCATATAGCTGCCTTCAAAGGTGTCACAGTAGCGCTGATAGCTAAGGGGAGTGGCCAGGTCCGTAACCTCGACCTTGCCCCGGATTTCAGGTATTACTGAGGAAACGGCCTCTATGAAGTCTTCAAGGACTTTATTCTTGGCTTCGGCATAGCGGCCTTCCTCTTTTTCCTTCTTCCAGTACTCGTAGCACGCGCCTGGAAGTACGCTTGTAAGGACAGTGCAGCCCGCCGGGGCATAGGCTTCTCCTTCACGTGAATAATTATTGACGGAGATACGGTCGAAACAGAGTCCGGCGGCCTTGAACGGCTTTTTCAGGGCAAGCTGCATTGCCCTGGGGTAGTCCGGGAGGGAACAGCGGACACCGAGGGCTGCAAACATACACTGGGATGTCACGAGTTTCTCCCTCAGCTTCCGTGCCCATCTGTCCTGGAGCGGGGAGGGGAAGAGTTTGTCTATAGCGGTCCTGGCATCGACTGAGATCACTACTGCATCGCTTTTAACCAGGCCTTCCGCGCTCATCACGCCTTCCGGGGTGACGCAGGAGACCGGAGTCTGATAACGTATTACGCCTCCTAGACGGGTGAAAGCGTCGGCCATATTTCTAGCCATCCTCAGGGATCCGCCTTCAGGATAGCCGCTGTCGCCGGAGTAGAAAGTGCTTAGCGTGTAAATCAGCGAGAGGGCATTGATGCCCGG
>CACZDC010000032.1 GCA_902779785.1 uncultured Bacteroidia bacterium | reverse complement strand
AAATATAGCCTATGGGCGCGTCGAACCAGACATAGAGCACCTTGCCTTCGGCCCCCTCAACGGGAACCGGCACGCCCCAGTCAAGGTCGCGGGTGACGGCACGTGGCATCAGGCCGCCGTCCAGCCAGCTCTTGCACTGCCCATAGACATTGGTCTTCCACTCCTTGTGCTGCTCAAGGATCCATTCGCGGAGCCAGGGTTCGTAACGGTCCAGCGGAAGATACCAGTGCTTGGTCTTTCTCTTGACCGGGACAGAACCGCTGAGTTTAGAACGCGGGTCTATGAGCTCTTCGGGGCTCAGGGTAGAGCCGCACTTCTCGCACTGGTCGCCATAGGCACGGGGGTTGCCACACTTGGGGCAAGTCCCCTCTATAAGCCTGTCAGTGAGGAACATACCGACCTCCTCGTCGTAAAGCTGCTCGGATTCCTGAGTGATGAAACTGTCGCTGTCATAAAGCTTGCGGAAGAACTCCGAGGCATTCTCGGAATGCACTTCGGAAGAAGTACGCGAATAAATGTCGAAATTGATCCCCAGTCCGCTGAAAGCGTCCTTCATTATCTTGTGGTACTCGTCCACAATGTCCTGCGGACTCACGCCCTTTTCCCGGGCCTTGATCGTGATGGGCACTCCGTGCTCGTCGCTGCCGCAGATGAACAGCGTGTCCTCTCCCCTCAGGCGAAGGTAGCGGACATAGATGTCCCCGGGGATATAGGCGCCCGCAAGATGGCCGATATGGACCGGACCGTTGGCGTAAGGCAGGGCGCAGGTTACAAGCGTTCTTTTATGTTTCATATCTATTCTTTCCTTATTCTTCCGAGTTTTACATTTATCCTTTTCATCAGGCTGTTGAGTTTCCCCAGTTCAGCCATTATCTCAAGCTGCCGTCCGATGCCGGCTCCGGAGAGTTCCCTGGTGAGGATTTCCTGCCTCTGCTGGAGGCGTTTGACGTGATAGGCAAGGATAGCCCTTGGCACATAGATGACCAGCCAGGACTCCTTCGCGGTAAGGGCCGACGTGAAATTCTTGACCGTCAGTTCGTATTTCGGGACAGAACAGCGCGCCGTCACGTCAGCGACTTCCCTGTCCTCGCCCGACATAAGTTCGCGCACGATCTGGTCCTGGGCCAGGCCCTTGTCATAGAGCGCGAAATAAGCGTCGTAAGTCCGCCGGTAGGCATCGTTGGAGAAAACTATGCCGTCGCCGGAAAGGGCCGTGTCTATGAACTCCGCCACGCTCTGCGAGCCTTCCGGATCATAGAATTCCGAATCCACCTCAAAAGAAAGCGACTCTGTGCCGTCTGTCAGGATGAAGGTCAGAAGCTCTTCCTCGGAGGGCGCCAGCAGTTCATCGTTCACCAATGGGTCCTTCTTACGGGAGACAGCCGTCGCTGAAGGACGCCTTTCCGGCTCACGTTCTTCCTCCCGCTCTTCCCTGCGGCGGTCACGCTGCTGCTCGAAGACAAGTTTCTCCCGCGTGCGGCCTATCCTCTCGAACAAAAGGTCTTCATCCACACGGAAACGCCTTGCGGTAGCCTCAACGTACACCGCCCTCTTCACTCCGTCCGGAATAAGGGCGATGGTGTCCGCGACATCGTTGATCAGATTCGCCCTCTGAAGGGGATCATCCCCGACAGGGTCCAGCTGCTGCTGGGCCTTGAATTCCACGAAATCCACTTCGTGGGAGGCTATATAGGCCTTGACCTCTTCGAGAGTATGGGACTGGGCGTATGAATCCGGGTCCTCGCCGTCGGGAAGCAGCACCGCCTTCACGTTCATTCCCTCCTTGAGTATCAGGTTGATGGCACGCAGGGTGGCGTGGATTCCGGCGGAATCGCCGTCATAGATTACGGTCACATTGTCGGTGAAGCGCTTGATCAGCTTGACCTGCTCCTCCGTCAAGGATGTGCCGCAGGAGGCGACCACATTCCTTACCCCGAGCTGATGCATCGACAGCACATCCAGATAGCCTTCGACAAGTATAGCCTTGTCCTGCTTGTTGATCTCGTTCTTGGCCTTGTGGATGGCGTATAGAGCCTTGTTCTTTATGTAAATCTCCGACTCCTTGGAATTGACATACTTGCCAATCTTCTTGGCCTCGTCGCCGGATTTAAGCGTTCTGCCGCCGAAGGCGATCACCCTGCCGCTGACCGAATGGATGGGGAAAATCACCCTTTCGTAGAAACGGTCGTGGACAGAACCGTCCTCCCATTCGCTTGAGAGGCCGGTCTCCACTAGATATTCCTTCTTGTAACCTTCCTTCAGCGCAGCCTCGGTAAAGGCATTCTTTCCCGACGGGGCCCATCCCAGGCCATATTCTTCGATTGTCTGGTCAAGCAGTCCGCGGGAGCGGAAATACTGGTAACCGATGGCCCGGCCCTCCCCTGAGGAAAGCTGCCCGCAGAAGAATTTCAAGGCAAAGTCGGAGACCAGATGCAGGCTCTCGTCCTTCTGCCGGGCAGCGATTTCCTCTGCGGTCTCCTCCTTTTCGCGAACCTCTATATGGTACTTGTCGGCAAGGTATTTCAGCGCTTCAGTATAACTGAGACGCTCATAGTCCATCAGAAAGCCTATCGCATTCCCGGCCTTGCCGCAGCCGAAACACTTGTATATCCCACGTGCGGGGACTACGTGGAAAGAGGGAGATTTCTCATTATGGAAGGGGCAGCAAGCCCAGAAACTTCCGCCTTTTCGCTTAAGGCTCACGAAATCCCCTACGACCTCTTCGATCTTGGCCGCATCAACTATCTGGTCTACTGTTTCTTTCGGAATCACTTCTCTGCACTGCTCTAATTGGCCACTTCGCACAAGAATTTAATGCGGACAAGCCTTATTTCCTCTTCTTCATAATCTGCGCCGAGCGCCTTGATGGCCTCCTCCAGGGAATCCGACTGAGCCTCGTCGCGGAACCAGTCGAAAATCTCCTCGACGACTTCCTCGTCCAGATGCTCCCGGATATAATAATTAAGGTCAAGACGCATTCCGGACGCGACTATGGCCTCGATTTCAGTCAGGACCTCGTCCATATCCAGCCCCCTGGCCGAAGCTATGATCTCCAGGTCCATCTTCCTGTCTATGCTCTGGATGATGTAAACCTTGTTCCCGGACTTCGGAGCCACCGACTTCACGATGAAATCATCCGGGCGCATAATTTCATTTTCCTCGACATAGCGGGCTATCAGCTCTATGAACGGCTGTCCATATTTGCGGGCCTTGCCCTCGCCCACCCCCTGACAGTTCTTCAATTCCTCAAGGGTAATCGGGTACAGTATGCCCATATCCTCAAGCGAAGGCTCCGAGAAGACCACCCAGGGCTGTACGTGCTGGGAATGGGCCACGTCCCGGCGAAGGTCCTTGAGCATAGCCAGAAGCACGGGATCGGCCCCGCCGCCGGCTCCCGGCACAGGCTCGTCGTCATCGTCGTCGCCGCCTTCGGAAAAGGCCCTGTCTTCCACCAGCATAAGCTCATAAGGACGGACAAAGAAGTTCAGTCCCTCGTCAGTCACGGAGATAAGTCCGTAATTCTCAATGTCCTTCTCCAGCAGGTGCAGGATAAGGCCCTGGTGGATCACGGCTATCCAGAAGCGGACCTCGTGATTGCTCCCGGCGCCGAAGAAACGGCTCTTGTCGTGATGGTAGGACTTGATCATAGCCGTCGATTCTCCGGCGAGGATGGAAGCGATATGCTCCACCTTGAAATGCTCCCTGAGACTGTCCACCAGTTCGATGACCATACACATCTCCTCGCGGCCGTCAAAACGCGGCTTTGGATGCAGGCAGTTGTCGCAGCAGCCGCAGTTCTCCTCGGAATATTCCTCGCCGAAATAATTCAGCAGCAGTTTCCTGCGGCACTGGCTGGATTCGGCATAAGCCACCGTCTCGCTGAGGAGCTGGCGCCCGATTTCCTGCTCGGCGATGGGCTTTCCCTGCATAAACTTTTCCAGCTTGCGTATGTCCTTGTAGCTGTAATAGGTGATGCAAAGGCCTTCCTTGCCGTCGCGTCCGGCACGCCCCGTCTCCTGATAATAGCCTTCGATGCTCTTGGGGATGTCATAATGGATGACAAAACGCACGTCCGGCTTGTCTATGCCCATTCCGAAGGCGATTGTGGCCACAATCACTTCGGCCTCTTCCATAAGGAACTTGTCCTGATTCTCAGCCCTGGTCTTCGCGTCCAGTCCGGCGTGGTATGGGAGGGCGCGTATTCCATTGATACAGAGCAGGCTGGCGAGCTCCTCTACCTTTCTCCGGCTCAGACAGTACACAATTCCGGAGCGGCCGGGATGCTGCCGGATGAAACGGATTATGTCCTTTTCCGCCTCCACCTTGTCCCGGACCTCGTAATACAGGTTGGGACGGTTGAAGGAGGACTTGAACACCCTGGCGTCCTGGATGCGGAGGTTCTTGAGGATGTCGCTCTGGACCTTCGGAGTGGCGGTCGCCGTGAGGGCGATAAGCGGAGCAGGCTGGATCTGGTCTATTATGGAACGGATCTTCCTGTACTCCGGACGGAAATCGTGGCCCCATTCAGAGATGCAGTGGGCCTCGTCGACGGCGTAGAAAGAAATATGGATAGTCTTGAGCAGAGCTATGTTCTCTTCCTTGGTAAGGGATTCCGGGGCGACGTACAGCAGCTTGGTGAGGCCGGAGCGGAGGTCCTCCTGGACGTCCGAAATCTGGGCGCGGCTGAGCGAGGAGTTCAGGAAATGCGCTATGCTTTCTTCGCCGGAAACGAAGCCGCGGATTGCGTCGACCTGGTTTTTCATCAGGGCGATAAGGGGCGAAATGACTATAGCCGTACCCTCCATCACCAGGGCGGGGAGCTGATAGCAAAGGGATTTGCCGCCGCCGGTGGGCATCAGCACAAAGGCGTCGTTTCCGGCAATAAGATGCTGGATTATCGGCAATTGGTCTCCTTTGAAACTGTCGTAACCAAAGAAAGCCTTGAGTTTTGCGCTTAACTGAGCTGTGTCTACGTTTGCCATCGTTTCCCTTTTCGGCTCTAATTTAGCAATTTCCCGCGACATTACAAAACCAGGACTACAAAAAAATAGACGAGTCCCGCCGGAGGACCCGTCTACGTCGGGGTGATGTGACTCGAACACACGACCCTCTGCTCCCAAAGCAGATGCGCTAGCCAGCCATCGCCCACTACCCCCTCAAAGTAGCGTGTCTACCATTTCACCACATCCGCTTGAGGTTTGGGACTGCAAATGTAGCACAAAATTTTGAATTGACAAATTTTTTATGGAGAATTTGGAGAAAAAATGCTAATTGCTTATTTTTGCAAATCAAATTGATAAACAGAGATTTTTATGGCAACAACCGCTGATTTCAAAAACGGCCTTTACATCAGTTTTAACGGAAAACCCTGCGTGGTAGTATATTTCCAGCACGTAAAGCCGGGCAAAGGCCCCGCATTCGTGAAGACGAAACTCAGTAACCTCGAGAACGGCCGCATCCTCGAAAACACATTCACCGCCGGAGCGAAGATCGACACCATCACCGTCGAACGCCGCCCCTACCAGTATCTTTATGATGACGGCGAGAACTTCAACTTTATGCACGAAGAGACCTACGAGCAGATCACCCTTCCCCACGATGTCGTCGAGAACGCTGACCTTATGAAGGAAGGCCAGAGGGTCGAGATGATGTTCCTGGTCGAACCCGAAGAGCGCTGCCTCACCTGCGAGCTCCCGACCTATGTCACCCTCGAAGTGACCTACTCCGAGCCCGCCGTCAAAGGCAACACCGCCTCAACTTCCGCCCTTAAGGAAGTCACCCTCGAGACCGGCGCCAAAATAATGGTTCCGCTGTTCATCGAAACCGGTGAAGTCATCACAGTGAATACCACCGACCGCAGCTACGGTCAGCGCGTGAAATAGGCGGCAACAGCTTCCAGAAGCCACCTCGGCGTGGAAGTCGCGCCACAGATTCCGACCCGGTCCTGGTCTTTTACCCAGGCCGGGTCGATTTCGTCCGGTCCGGCGACCATCCAGGTACGCGGATTGACGGAGCGGCAGAGGTCCGAGAGGACTTTCCCGTTGGAACTGGACGCTCCGGCGACGAAAAGAATGACGTCGTGGGCCTTGGCGAAAGATGCAAGGCGCTCGTAACGGCCGGCGACCTGGGCGCAGATGCTCTCGTGGACAAGGACATTGTCGAAGTAGGACTTGGCAAGTTCACAGACTGCGGCGTATTCGGAAGGGCTCTTGGTAGTCTGGGAGAAGATTTCCACCGGGGCTTTCGGATCGAGGGAAGGGAGCAGATCCTCAAGCATCCCGCGCTTTTCTATCACTATGGCGTCTCCTCCCACCTGGCCGACGAGACCAAGCACTTCCGCGTGGCCTATCTTCCCGAATATCAGCACCTTGCCGGAAGCCTCGCCGGAATGGACACGCTCATAGGCCTTGCGGATTTCCTCCTGCAGTCTGAGCACCACGGGGCAGGTACAGTCAATCACGCGGAGTCCCCTTTCCCTGGCGGCGGCATAGGTGGAAGGCGGCTCGCCGTGGGCCCTGACCAGCAGCGCGTCCCCCTGAGGGACTTCCGAGGGGGATGACACTGTGATAAGGCCGGAAGCAGCGAGGCGCTCCAGCTCGGCCTCGTTGTGAACTATGGCTCCGAGCGAGTAAAGATGGTCATTTTCATTCAGATAGGCCTCGGCGCTGCCGATAGCCCGGATAACCCCGCCGCAGAAGCCCGAGCCGGGGTCTATTTCGACGCTTACCATTTCAGGGACGGGGCCTCGAGGATGCCGAACTTGCCCTGGATGACTCCGAGCACCCAGACAAGTTCTTCGTGGAAACTCATATGGGTATTGTCCATCACATAGGCGTCGTCGGCCTTCCGAAGCGGCGAAGTCTCGCGGTGCGAATCGATATAGTCGCGCTCCTTGAGATTGTTAAGGACGTCCTCCAGCTTCGGACTCTCGCCCTTCGCGACCATTTCGTCATAACGCCTCTGAGCCCGGACCATCTCGTCGGCGACCATAAATATCTTCAGCTCGGCGTTCGGGAAGACGGTCGTCCCGATGTCCCGGCCGTCCATAATGACGCGGCCACCCTCAGAAAAGGCGTGCAGCCTCTCGTCCACCCAGCTGCGGACGAATGGAATCGCCGACACGGGAGAGACGTGGGAGGACACCTCCAGCGTGCGGATTTCCTTCTCGATGCACCTTTCGCCCATATGGAGGCCGTCCGCCTCGAAATGAAGGTCCAGGGCAGGCAGGGCGGCTTTCAGGGAAGGCTCGTCAATCTTGCCTCCGGCGTCTATCCATCCGCTTTCCATCGAGAAAAGCGTGACGCCGCGGTACATAGCACCGCTGTCCAGATAAAGGAAGGAAAACTCCTTCGCTACCATTTTGGCAAAAGAACTCTTGCCTGTCGAAGAAAAGCCGTCAACGGCGATTATAATGTCAGGAATATTCATAAGCATAAATCTCCGAAAGACAAATGTAGAAATTTTTTACGATATTTGCACTATGAGAATTCTGATTGCTGACGACGAGCGTTCGATACGCTATTCCCTGAAGGAAATCCTCGAGATGGAGGACTATCAGGTAGACCTTGCAGAAAACGGCGAAGAGGCCGTCCAAAAGGCGGAAAAAGAAAAGTACGATGCAGTTTTCTGCGACATAAAGATGCCGGGAATGGACGGGACCGAAGTCCTTGCCACCCTGATCAAGGACGGAGTAGAGTCCCCCGTGATAATGATTTCCGGCCACGCGGACATAGAGCTTGCCGTATCGTGCATAAAGAACGGCGCCTATGATTTCATCCAGAAACCACTCGACCTGAACCGCATACTGATCACTTTGAAGAATGCCGTCGACAAGGCTTCCCTGGTGTCCCAGACCCGCATCCTGAAGAAAAAGGTCTATGGCCAGGAGATGATCGGAGAATCGGAAGGGATAAAACACGTCAGGGAGATGGTCGAGAAAGTCGCGCCCACCGATGCTAGCGTGCTGATTGTAGGGCCGAACGGTTCCGGCAAGGAACTGGTCGCCCGCAGCCTTCACCAGCTTTCGCAGCGTTCGATGATGCCATACATCGAGGTCAACTGCGCCGCAATTCCCTCGGAACTTATTGAAAGTGAGCTGTTCGGGCACGAAAAAGGCTCCTTCACGTCCGCAATAAAGCAGCACAAGGGCAAATTCGAGCAGGCCGACGGCGGCACGCTTTTCCTCGATGAAATCGGAGATATGTCCCCTGCCGCACAGGCAAAGGTGCTGAGGGTGCTGCAGGAAAGGAAAATCTCACGCGTTGGCTCGGACAAGGATATAACTGTCAACGTGAGAGTCATATCCGCCACCAACAAGAACCTGCAGGAGGAGATTGCGAAGGGCAACTTCCGCGAAGACCTTTACCACCGCCTCAGCGTAATAGTGATCAAAGTTCCGAATCTGGACGAAAGGAAGGATGACATTCCCCTGCTGGTCAATCACTTCCTCGACCAGATTTCCTCCGAAACCGCGATGCCGAGAAAGGAATTCTCCCCCGAAGCTATCCAGATGCTGGTCGATAAGGAATGGACCGGGAACATCAGGGAACTGAGGAATGTGGTGGAAAGGCTGATGATACTCGGAGGCAACCCGATAAGTGCAAAAGACGTTCAAGACTACGTATTGTTCTGATATTTGATGAAAAACGAACTTAAGCGTACGGCCATAGCGATTCTCCCCCTCCTGGTTCTGGTCGTACTTCTGGCGCTGGACATTTCAGTATTCGGCGCCGATTCCATTCTCGGGGCCTCCCAGGTGGCACTTTTGACGGCCGCAGGCATCTGCGTCCTGCTGTCGGTGCTGTTCTACAAGACTCCCTGGAAAGAGTTCGAGGGGGCGGTTAGTTCCTATGTCGGCGACCTTGCCACGGCCATCCTCATACTGCTGATGATAGGCGCAGTCTCGGGGACCTGGACGGTCAGCGGCGTCGTCCCAGCCTTCATCTGTTATGGGATCAAGATTATCAGCCCGAAGGTATTCCTTCTGACGGCCTGCATACTCTGCGCCATAGTGTCGGTAATGACGGGCTCATCCTGGACGACTATCGCGACAGTCGGAGTGGCCCTTATCGGGATCGGCAAGGCGGAAGGCTTCTCGGAGGCCATTACCGCCGGCGCAATCATATCCGGGGCCTATTTCGGAGACAAGATATCCCCTCTCTCGGACACCACGGTCCTGGCCTCTTCCGTCAACGGCGTGCCCCTCTTCTCACATATACGCTATATGATGCTGACTACCGTGCCCTCTTTCACTATCACCCTTATCGTTTTCACGATACTGGGACTGGCTCACGACGGCTCGAGCGCGGGAGAGATGCAAATGTATTCGGAAGTGCTCTCTTCCCGCTTCAGAATCACTCCCTGGCTGATGCTGGTGCCCCTTATAACTTTCTTTATGATATGGAAGAAGATGCCGGCGGTGGCGGTTCTCGCCCTGGGGAGCCTGGCCGCTGTCATAGCTTCGGTCTTGTTCCAGGGGGATCTGATCCGGGAAATCGGCGCCGCGGTGACGGAAGGAGGGAAAGCCCGGATTATGTTTGCAGGCGTGGTGGAATCGATCTATAATTCCATACCCATAGAGACCGGCAACGAGCAGGTCAACGAGCTTGTCTCGTCCCGAGGGATGATAGGGATGCTGAACACTATCTATCTGATTATCTGCGCAATGTGCTTCGGTGCCTGTATGAAGGCCAGCGGGATGATAGGCGACCTGGCCAGAATCCTTTCACCTTTTACCAGAAGCCGCACGGGACTGGTCGCCTCCACGGTCGTGACCGGAACCGCCCTCAACGGAATAGTCTCGGACCAGTATCTGTCCATAATCCTGACCTCCAATATATATAAGGACAGTTTTGAAAAAGAAGGCTTTGAGACTAAGCTGCTGAGCCGCAGCGTAGAGGATTCGTCGACAGTCACTTCCCCGCTCTTCCCCTGGTCCAGCTGCGGAATGACACAGGCGACCATACTGTCGGTCCCGACGCTCTCCTACGCGCCTTTCTGCATTTTCAATCTGCTTTCTCCGCTGATGTCCATCCTGGTGGCCGCCATCGGATGGAAGATAGTCAGGAAGAGACTATAAGCCTCCCTGGGCCTCCAGGCGGGCCCTTTCCACACTCACCGAACGCTTCAGGACGAAGCCTGCACCCAGGTATTTGGTCCTGACGTCCTCATCCGAAGCCAGGGCTTCCGGCGTCCCCTGCTGGAGGATGGAGCCCTCGTACAGGAGATAGGCGCGGTCGGTGATGGCCAGGGTTTCACCCACATTATGGTCAGTGATGATGACCCCGATATTGCGATATTTGAGCTTTGCGATGATATACTGGATGTCCTCGACGGCGATGGGGTCGACTCCCGCGAAGGGCTCGTCCAGGAGGATGAATTTCGGGTCTACGGCGAGGGCACGGGCAATCTCGCAGCGGCGCCTCTCACCTCCGGAAAGCTGGATGCCGAGGGACTTGCGGACCTTGGAGAGATTGAACTCGGCGATTAGGCTCTCGAGACGCTCCATACGCTGCTCCTTGGTCATCGACTTCGTGGAGGCCGACACTTCCATTACCGAAAGGATATTGTCCTCGACCGACATTTTCCTGAAAACCGAAGCCTCCTGAGGGAGGTAGCCGATTCCAAGCTGGGCCCTCTTATACATCGGGAGCTTGGTGAGTTCCTTGTCGTCGATGTAGATATGGCCGTCATTGGGGACGATCTGGCCGGTAATCATATAGAAACTGGTGGTCTTGCCGGCACCGTTCGGGCCCAGGAAGCCGACGATTTCGCCTTGTTCCACTTCCATCGAGACGCCCTTCACAACCGTGCGGACGCCATATTTCTTTACGAGGTTTTCTGCTCTGAGCTTCATCTTATTTCGTGTCTAATCCAAGGTCGGAGACAAAAGCGCGGACCTCCGGATTCTTGTCCATTAGGTCTTTCGCCTGCTCCTCAGGCATATACAGGACTTTTTCCCTTTCTTCCTCCGGAATGACGGAGATGACGATATTGATCCTGCGGCACAGAAGCGAACTGCGGATTTTTTCTTCCATACTGCGCAGCACCTTCTCCTCCATCCACTTCTTCTGAGATTCGTTAAGCACGTAGAAATCAATGACTTTCACTCCGTCTTCCTCTTTCAGTTCCACCTTGCCGCTCTGAAGCATAGACGCAAGGCGAGGCCGGCTTTCTTCGGCGGAAATCTCGCTCCAGCACTTGAGGACCGCCTCGTCTGAAGGCAGGCCGCTTTTTTCCGGAGCTGTCTCCTGAACCACGGGTTCCGCCTCTTTTTCTTCCAGTATCGCGTTCATCGACAGAGCCGAGCCAGTCTTCGGCGCCCGCCTCCGCGCCGCCGCGGGGGCAGCAGGGGCCGCGGCAGGTGCGACAGGTGCGACAGGATGGTGGAGCCGAGGGTTAGTACCCGAGGAGGCCATTTCCTGGCCGACGACGGCACTGCCCGAAGGCGCGACAGCCGAAGCCGCCGGCGCGTCAGAATGGTGGAGCCGAGGGTCAGTGCCCGAGGAGGCCATTTCCCGGCCGACGACGGCACTGCCCGAAGGCGCGACAGCCGACTCAGCGGGCGCGGCAGCAGGAGCCGCGGCGGGCGCTACGGCAGGCGCAGCGGCTGCAGGCGCAGCAGCCTGCGCAGGAGCGGCCTCGAAAGCCTTGCCGCCGAGAGCGCACAGCCGCATCAACGCATATTCGATGTGCAGCCGCGGATTCACCGCCGCCTTAAAGCCGGACTCACATTGAGTAGTCACCGCAAGCGCCTCATAGAGGAAACGCAGCGGACAGCGCCCCGCCTGAGCCGCATAATCCTGCTTCAGCGACTCCGGAAGATCCAGAAGAGAATCCAGCCCCGCAGTGCGAGCCACCACAAGATCCCTAAGATGACTCGAAAGCGACGCCACGAAATGCAAAGCGTTGAAGCCCTTGCGAAGCACCTCGTCAAGCACCAGGAAAGCATTCCCGTAATCGCCGGAGAGAAAATCATCCACCAGCGAAAAACAATACTTGTCGTCCAGCACATTGAGATTCCGGATGACATCCTCATATTTGATGTCGCTTCCACAGAAAGCGACCGTCTGGTCAAAGATGGTCAGCGCGTCACGCATTGCCCCGTCGGCCTTCTTCGCGATTACATTGAGGGAACGGTCATCGATCTTCACCCCCTCCTTGGCGGCGATACCGCTGAGGTTCCGGACAATGTCAGCTATCGTAATGCGGTTGAAATCGTAGGTCTGGCAACGCGAAAGGATGGTCGGAAGAATCTTATGCTTCTCGGTAGTGGCCAGGATGAAAATGGCGTGTGCCGGAGGCTCTTCCAAGGTCTTCAGGAAAGCATTGAACGCCTGGGCCGAGAGCATATGGACCTCATCGATGATGTAGACGCTGTACTTCCCTACCGGCGGCGGGACCTGGACCTGGTCCATCAGGGCCTTGATGTCGTCGACTGAATTGTTCGACGCTGCGTCAAGCTCGTGGATACAATAGGAACGGCCCTCCTGGAAGGACACGCAGGACTCGCACTCTCCGCAGGGCTCCATATCCTCGCCGGGATGCTCGCAGTTGATCATCTTCGCGAAGATACGCGCAGTCGTCGTCTTCCCGACGCCACGGGGGCCGCAGAAGAGATAGGCGTGCGCAAGCTGCCCGCGCTTTATGGAATTGGAGAGCGTGCGGGCGATATTGTCCTGGCCGATAAGAGATTCAAAGGAGTCCGGCCTGTACTTCCTTGCCGATACGATGTACTGACTCATAGTCCACAAAGATAAACTATTTTTTTCGTTCGGTCAAATCCACTTTCACCCGCAAAAAAGCCGAAAAATGCGGGTGAAACTGAACTTGCATTCAATTTCACCCGCAAAAATAGGCGAAAATGAGGGTGAAACTACTTCAGAGCCTCAAGGTTGCGCTCGTTGTGGATGTCCTTGCCCTCCGCGGTGTACATATAGTCGATCAGGGAAGCGTAGTGCTCCTCGACCTTGCGGCGGACAATCTTGGAAGTGGAGTTCATCATCTTGTTGGCGATGGTGAATTCCTCGTCGCAGATACCCACGGCGCTAGGCAGCCAGCGCTCGGGGAACATACCCTCGTGGCGGCCACCCTTCTTGTAGCTGTCCACTTCGCCCTGGATGATGTCCAGCATAGCCTTGCGGCCTTCGACGCTGGCAGGATCGAGTCCCTTCTTCTGCACGGCCTCGGCAAGATTGGCCTTGTCGGGAAGCACGAGGGCGACGCAGTAAGGCTTCTGGTTGTTGTGCAGGACGCAGGCGGTCACATACTTGCTTCCGTCGGCGAGACTGTCCTCGAAGCCTTCCGGTGAATACTTCTCGCCGTCGGAGGAAATAAGCAGGCTCTTGAAACGGCCAACGACATAGAGGAAACGGGTGTCGAAGGGGCAGATATAGCCCATATCTCCGGTGTGGAGCCAGCCGTCGACGACGGTCTCGGCCGTAGCCTTCGGGTTCTTCCAGTAACCGGCCATAACATTCTCGCCGCGGACGACGATCTCACCACGGGTGCCGATGGGAACTTCCTTGCCCTCATTGTCGCAGATGATGCAGTCCATAGGCTGGACGATGCGGCCGGAGGAGCCGAAAATCGCGGTCTCGGGAGAGTTGGCGCAGATGATAGGAGTCGCCTCGGTAAGACCGTAGCCCTGGAACATAGGCATACCCACGGCGCAGAAGAAGCGCTGGAGTTCGATGTCCAGGAGGGCGCCGCCGCCGATGAAGAACTTCATCCTGCCGCCGAAGCTTTCGCGGACCTTGGAGAAGAGGATCTTGTCGAAGAGCTTCACCAGAGGCTTCCTCCAGAAGGTGCCGCCTGTGCCGCGGTTGTAGTACTCCTTATTGTATTTGATAGCGTTGTTAAGCGCGAAGTTGAAGAGTTTCTCGGTCGTGGCGCCCTTCTTCTTGATGCCGCTTTCGATGTTCTTCTTGAAGTTGCGGGCAAGGGCCGGAACGGAGAGCATCACGTGGGGACGGACCTCGTTGATTGCGGTAGGGATGTTACGCAGCGTTGCGAGAGCATTCTTTCCGATCGGGACGAAAGCGATGGAGCCGCCATAGTACATCATCGTGTACATACCGGCGACGTGGGCGAAGCAATGGTCCAGAGGGAGGATGATGAGCATCACCGAGTATTCGTCGATGGAGATCGAAGAATGGCCCTGGGCCACGTTGGCGGTATAGTTGCGGTGAGTAAGGAGGATGCCCTTAGGGTCGGCGGTGGTACCGGAAGTGTAGGAGATATTGGCATAGTCGTCGGGACCGATGCTCTTGTAGCGCTCCTCGAAGGCAGCGAAGTTCTCTTTCAGGAACGCCTCGCCGGCTTTGATGATCTCGGAAATCTTCACTTCCTTCTCCTGCAGTTCGGCATAGTCGAAAGCGGTGTCGTCAAAGACGATAACCTTCTCTACCTGAGGGCATTCCGGGAGGATGGCGCGAATCTTCGGCAGATGGTTGCCGGAGACGAGGATCCACTTGGACTCGGAATGGTTGATACGGAAGATAAGGTCCTGACCTTCACCGAGGTTGACGGAGAGGGGGACGTCGGTCATTCCGGCATACATTGCGCCGAGTTCGGCGAGCACCCACATTGCGCGGCTTTCGCTCAGAAGCGCGATCTTGTCGCCTTTCTGGCAGCCGATGGACATAAGTCCAGCAGCAATCTTGTATGCGGTTTCACGGGTTTGTTCCTGAGTGATGACTTTCCACTCACCGTTGACTTTTTCGCGGAGGTACGGATGGTCGGCGAACTGCCTGGTGTACTGCTCTACGAAATCAATGATCGTAGTTCTTTTTTCTGACATATTTGAGATAATTACTTAAGTTTGTCTGTTATTCAGCCGGGAAGAGGCCGTAGAGTTCCGCGTCGATGCGGTCCGTGATGTATTGGAAATCTTCCGGCCGGTTCTCGAATTTTATATTGTCCACATCGATTATCAGAAGCCGGCTCTTGTAGTCCTTGATCCAGTCCTCGTAGCGCTGGTTAAGGCCGGTGATATAGTCGATACGGATTGAACGCTCATATTCGCGGCCGCGTTTCTGGATCTGGGCGATCAGGTTCGGGATGCTTGAACGCAGGTAGATCATCAGATCCGGCGGATTCACGAGGGACATCATCAGGTCGAAGAGATCGCTGTAGTTCTCGAAGTCGCGGGTGGACATAAGGCCCATTCCGTGGAGGTTGGGGGCAAAGATGCGTGCATCCTCGTAGATGGTCCTGTCCTGGATGATGACTTCCTTGTGCTTGGAAATCTCGACCACGTCCTGGAAACGCTTGTTCAAGAAATAGATCTGCAGATTGAAGGACCATCTTTCCATATCTTCATAGAAATCAGCAAGATAGGGATTGAAGTCCACGGACTCGAATTTCGGAGTCCAGCCGTAGTGGGCGGCGAGCATCTTGGTGAGGGTCGTCTTGCCGCTTCCGATATTTCCTGCAATCGCGATGTGCATAAATTACAATAAATTAGTCTGCAAAGTTAACAAAAAATCAGAACAATCCATAGAGTTCGGCGTCTATCCGGTCGGTAATGAGCGCAAAATCCTCCGGATTGTTGAGAAAATCCAATTTGTCGGCGTCAATGACGATCAGCCTGCCGCTGTACTCCCCTATCCATTTTTCATATCTTTCGTTGAGGCCGGAGAGATAGTCGATGGAGATTGTCTGCTCATAGTCGCGGCCGCGTTTCTGGATCTGGGCGACCAGGTGCTCGATGGAACTCTTCAGATAGATCAGCAGGTCGGGCTGCTTCACCACGGACATCATCACATTGTACGAGTCCATAAAGGTGTTGTAGTCCCTTTCGGAAAGGTTTCCCTGGGCATAGTTGTTCGCGACGAAGATATGGACCCCCTCGAAAAGGGTGCGGTCCTGGATTATGACCTTGTCCGACTTGCCGATTTCGATTACGTCCTTGAGTCTCTGGGAGAGGAAATACATCTCGAGGGCGAAGGACCAACGCTTGATATCGGCGTAATAATCAGCGAGATATGGATTATAAGTGACCGACTCGAACTTTGGGGTCCAGCCATAATGGCGGGCCAGGAGCGTTGTCAGCGTGGTTTTGCCACTACCGATATTGCCGGCGATTCCGATGTGCATACTCTTTACGCTTGGATTCACAAATATAATAAAAAAGCATTTCACTTGCCAACTTTTTCGTACCTTCGCGCTATGATTCAGATCAAGAGCTTTACTTTCAATATCCTGGGGACCAACTGCTACCTGGTATGGGACGACACTCAGGACAAATGCATAGTCTGCGACCCGGGGATGTTCCGCGAGCACGAGGAGGCAGCCGTCACGGAATTCATTGAAACAAAAGGACTTACCCCCGAAGCCATACTTCTTACCCACGGCCATTTCGACCATACCTGGGGCGTGGCGTACCTGGCCGGACGCTATGGCTGTCCGGTCTATATGGGCGCGGCGGACAAGGAGATCGCGCGTATGGGGATGGATATGTTCGAGCGTCTGGAATTCAAGAAAACCGTCCCTCCCTTCGACTTCATCCCGGTCCGGGACGGGGAACTCTTGCAGCTTGGCGGAGTGGACTGGAGGGTTGTAGCGACTCCCGGGCATTCCCCCGGCGGAGTCTGCTACTACAGTGAGACGGGAAAAGTTCTACTGAGCGGCGACACCCTCTTTGCAGGAGCCATAGGCCGCAGCGACCTTATGGGCGGCGACTACGACGTCCTGATCCGCAGCATCCTGGAAAAAGTGATGACCCTCCCCGGCGACACAGACCTCTTCCCCGGCCACGGCCCGGCAAGCTCTATCGCCCGCGAGAGCGCGGTCAATCCCTTCCTCCTCCCCTTCAACGAGCCTTACAGCGAGGAATAATAAGCCTTCATAACATAGAAGGCCTGTTTGCGGCGGCCCTGCTCGTCGATGAGGCCCTTGCGGTTGAAATCGTCTTGGATACCCGTCAGGGGCCGCTTGGGCGAGCGGAAGTCCTTGAGACACCAGGGACTGAGGCCGGCAAGGCCGGGAATCTTCGACAGCATCCCGAGATTCTTCCTGTACAGAAGTTCAAGGTACTCTTCCGTGAACATCTCGGACGCGCTTCCGTGGTTGCCGTAGAGGGCCCCGCCGCCGAACTCGCTGATTATGACAGGTTTCCCGCGAGGGACACTCCAGCAGACCGAGTCGCAGTCTGCGGGAACGCCGTCGTACCAGCCGACATACTGGTTGAAACTGACGAGATCGGTCAGTTCTACAAGGTCATCCTCGATAACAGGATGATAAAGGTCAGGTTTGTTCTTCTGGATGGCCGCACTGATGAGCCGCGTCGGATCCTCCGCCCTGGCTTTTTCAATCAGCTTTTTCAGGAAAGCAAAGCGCTCGGGTGTATGCGGGGTTTCGTTGGCCACGGACCAGATGATGGTGGCGGAGCGGTTCCGGTCCCGCCGGATCATTTCCAGCAGCTGGCGCTCCGCATTGGCATAGGTCTCCTCTGACTTCCAGTCTATATTCCAGTAGCAAGGGATCTCTTCCCATAGCATAAAGCCCATTTCCTCGGCGAGGCGGACCATCTGTTCGCTGTGGGGATAGTGGGCAAGGCGAAGGAAGTTGCAGCCAAGGTCTTTTGCCGCCTCCAGAAGCGCCCGCACGTCCTCCTCGCCCTTGCAACGGCCGGGATTCACCCCGATGCTCTCGTCGTGGACCGCGACCCCTTTCAGGAAGACAGGCTTGCCGTTCAGCAGAATCTGCTCCCCGGCGGTCTCAATGGTCCTGAAACCGATGCGCTCATCCAGACGGTCAGCCCCGGAACTTATTGAAATGTCGTAAAGCCGGGGATTCTCAGGGGACCACAGTTCCGGACGGACTTTCGCCCTGAGACGGGCTATGCCATCCTTGCCCGCACAGGCTTTCTTCTTCAGCCCCAGCTCCGGAATCTCGACTTTCACCTCGGCGGCGCCTCCGTCAAGGAACACCTCGACCGCAACTTCCTTCCCGTCAAAACGGTAGCTCCAGTCCTTGATGTAAAGCTCCGGAACGCTGACGAGCGTGACATCCCGGGTGATGCCACCATAGTTCCACCAGTCGAAATTGAGCGTCGGAACTTCGGACACGCCACGGGTATTGTTGACCCATACCACCAGGCTGTTCTCGCCCTCCTTCAAAACGCCGGTCACCTCGAAGCCAAATGGCGTAAAACCGCCCTTGTGCTCGCCCAGGATCTCATTGTTGAGACCGACCATACATTTGTAGTTGACCGCGTCGAAATGGAGGAAGTACCTTTGCCCCGGGACTTTATGGACCTCAAGGAGCCGACGGTACCAGACTGAGCCTTCGTAATAGTAGAGCCGCTCGTCCTGGGTATTCCAGTCCCCGGGGACAGCGAGTGTCGGCGCCTTGTCGAAATCGTACTCGACAAGCCTGCTCTTGTCCTGGAAGAAATGCCGGTCCGCAAAATAGCGTTTCGAAGGCCGCTGGAGCTGCATCTGGTACTTGTAGATACCCGTATCCATAGGATCTACGATATAGTTCCAGCGCCCCGCAAGGGAAACTACCTCCCTGCCTGCGAGAGGAAGGAGGGCGAATATAAAGGAGAGGACAAGCAGAATCCGTTTCATAGCTTAGAATTCCAGGATGGCGACTGAATTGTTCCAAAGCTCGATGCTGACCGTTCCGTCCTCCGAGGGAAAGAGCGGAATTTCCGTGTAAATATGCTCGGAATCAGTCAGATGGCAGAAAACCCGTCCCGGAGTCCGGCCGGCAAGAGAGACACTGAGCTTGGCCAAATTGCAGGCATTGTTATCCCCGTCGTAACGGGTCAGAAGAAGGGTCGTCTTGCCGTCCTTCACCGAAGCCACGGCATAGATGTCCCCCGCCCCGCCATCTACGGAGCAGGCGCACTGGCTGCCTTCCAGCTTGCTCCAGGCATAAAAGGCGTAATAGACGGGCTTGTGCTCCTGGGTCTGGTAGTCGTAGAATCCGCAGTAATTGGAGTTTGAACGGAAATCGTAATACATCAGCATATCCACCGGAGCATCCTGGAGGGCCGACATCGTGGCGGCGACAAAGGCCGCGCCCTTCATCGAGCGGCGGTTCAGGCGGTTGTAGCGCTCGTTGGAAGTGCCGGAGCCCTCCTTGAAACGGCGGTAGTTCCATTCATTGAGAATCAGTTCCGCAGCTTCATATCCATACTCTTTCATCCAACCCCTTATGAGTTCCGCCTCCATCAGATAGACCGAAGGTTCAGCCCCATATTTGTGCCAGGAGATGAAGTCGATCGGGACCTGGTTGTCCCGCATATACTGGAAGAACTGCGGGAAATAAGTCTTGGTCCCCTGGATACGGCAATAGGAAGGCCCGCCGATCTTAAGATCCGGGAAGCACTCTTTCAGATGCTTTGCGGCAATTGCGTACATCTTGTGGAACTCCTCGATGGGCCCGCCCCAGGTGCGGGGTTCCGTCTTCCAGCGGCCTGAAGACTGGTCCAGGTCGGCCTCGTTCCAGATCTCCCAGTACTTTATACTGTAATGGAAGCCGTCCGCCCAGCCTTCATTATAGTGGCGTATGATGTGTTCGCAAATCTTTGCCCATTTTTTATAATCCTTGGGCGGAAAGATATTGTACTTAGCCGCCGTCTGGTTCTCGATCGTCTGCCCGAGGCGGTAGAAAGGCTCGCTGCCCGCCTCAATCAAAGTCTTGATATAGAGATCCGTCTCACGGAAGTCATAGGAAGATTCTTTGTCGGGGTTCTTGCTCCAGTCGGGGAAGATGTCGCTGATATCCACCAGATGCTCCCCGTAATAGCCGTGGGCATCGTGGGTGCGGCTGTAAGGGATGTTGAGAATCCTGAAGTCCGCCTTCTGCATATCGCTGTCATAGGCCGGGCCATTGTTGACGGCGTTCATAGGCTTGACGGGCCCCTTTATGACAGAAGGATCGACCGTCACGCTGACCTGGACGGAGGTAATGTCAGGCTGGATTTCCTGGGCCTGCAGAAAGGCCGGCGCCAGCAAAGCAAAGAACAATATTCTCTTCATCTTATTTCCATTTTACATCTCTCAGATAAACCTGCCGGCTTCCCTCGTGGACAGAATTGAAGGCCATCTGCTTCCCGTCAGGACGCCAGCGGGCGTGAAGGTCGCAGCGGGAATACTGCTCCTTGTACTTTTCCGGAACAAGGAAACGGCCGAGGGAAACAAGGGCCTCGTCCTCCAGGCGAAGAAGCACCCAGCTGCGGTAGCCGTCCTTGTTCCAGTAGCCCTCGCTGCTGATAAACTGCCCGTTCGGGGAGAAGACGCAATGTCCGTCCCAGTCCATAATGCCCGGGGCAAGATGTCGGACCTTCTCCTCCTCTCCCACTTTCAACAGAGTGTGCGACCAGCTTTCCCCGGCATCCCAGCGTGCCGTCACCGCGAGGGTTTCGTTGTCCTTCCAATTGAAATGGGAACCCTTCCAGCCATCCGGGAAGCAACGTCTGAGGCTCGTCCCGTCCGTATGGATGGTGAACGAGACGGTATCCCATCTATAGACATATCCCTTCGTCTCCATCTGGGCATTGAAATCCTGGATAGTACGGGCGAGGAAAAACACTTTCGAAGCATCCGGGCAGATGATCGTGTGGCAGAAATACGCCAGTCCGTCCCCGGAGGTAATATCCGGCATCATATCCCTGGCACCAGCGACGGAGAGAATCAGCCGTTCTTCTCCGGTTTTGAGATTGAGCAGCCACAGTCCGTCATCTTCCGGCCAGACTTCGCCGAGCAGCGCATCCTGTCCGTTCCCGGCATATCCATAATCGGGGCGGCAGACCCTCAGCCGCGCATAATTCAGACTGACGGCCCATTCGCCCGTCGGGTCCACGGCGCTCACGGGCCTCGGAACGATGCGCTCCTCCCCGCTTTTCCAGTTCAGCAGCACGCTGACGAACTTTCCATCCCGCATATCGTTGAATACGCAGAGCCCGTCTTCCCAGGGAAGCCAGTGGAACATCGCCGCCTCCTGGAAATTCCAGCTGACCGTCTTTGAGATCGGGATGAAGCGGCAGCTGTCGGAAAGGTCCACCAGGGCCACTACAGCCGTATCCGTCACTTCGGGGAGCCGGCCCGTGAAATCCGTTTCCAGCACCGCCACATAGCGTCCGTCCGGGCTCCAGGCATTGATGCCGAAGTAATTGGCCAGCAGATGGTCCTGCGGTCCGCGAGTTATGGCATAGGGCTCCCCTACCTCCGGGAAGGGAGGCAGGGACTCTCCGCGGCAGGAGAGGAGAACCGACAGGGCTGCGATAAGAAAACAAGCTTTTTTCATTTCGAAGTACTAATACAGACTTTCACTTGTGTAGCCTTCGTGCGTTGCCGAGCCGGTCACGTGTTCCCAGCTTCCGGCCTGGCAGGTCTTCATCTGATTTCCGCCGAGTTGCGACCAGTTGGCAGCCGGCCCGGTAGTGCGGGGGCATGTAAGCTTGTAGAGGATGGCTCCTTCGTCATTGATGGAGGTACAGGTTACATAGATATTTCCGCTGCTGTCGATTGTCGGGCTGGTCCTCGGCTGGGAGTTTTCAAACAAGAACTGAGATACAAGCGAACCGTCCTGAGGCGAGAGCTTGAGCAGGCGCCGCTTGCCGCTGTCGGTGACATAGACATAGCCGAGATTGTCGATGGCCGGGACGCCGCAGTTGCCTGTTCCGGTCTCGCGTGACCATGCCGTGGTGCCGTCGGCGGCATTCAGCTTGAAAATCTTGTTGGCCGCACGCACATAGGCGTTGCCGTCGGCGTCCAGCACACAGCCGAGGCCGAAGTTGTTGGCCGCTGCCTCAACTTCCACTTTCCAGATCAGCGTGGGAGCGGAGCCGTAGACATAAAAACTCAGGTTGTAGCGGGCTACAATCATATTCTCGTTATCGGTCGTGGCACAGACATAGACGCTGCCGTCATTCCAGTTGATAGCCGGCTGGAAGCCTTTGGTCAGGTAGCCGTAGCCGTCAGTATGGGTCATGCCGAGCATGTTGAGGGCGCGGCCCGCGTCGCTGTTGGCGGAAGTCTTCCAAAAACCGGTCGCGTTGTCAAAGATTCCAACCTTGTAGCCGCCGCTGGTCTCGCTTCCGGCAGCAGTACCGGAAGAGGCTCCGCCACGGGCTGAGCCGAATACCAGTCTCCCGCCGGTGCTCACGGCCATGCCGCCGTAAGAGCCCTTGTCGCAGCCAAGTGTCTGGAAAAGGCTTCCGTCGCTGCGCTTCAGTATGACCATATTCGAGTCAAACAAGCCGCTGTCGACATTTCGCGTAATGACACTCACATAATCGCCGAAGATGGCAGGAATGTGGGTGCGGTACTGGGAATTCGTTCCTGTCGCTACATACCATTTCTCCGTCATGTTCGGTCTGATGCAGAAGAGTCCTCCGTTGCCGCCGGCGCCAGTAGAATATTGAACCGGAATATAGACGTTCCCGTCATAATCCACGGAAGGCGTGCAGGTCTGGCAGTTCTTGCTGCCGCTGATGGCGGCGCCGTACTGCCCGATATCAAAGCTCCCCTGCTGCGTACCCGAAGCATTGTATGCGACAAGATGATAGCCGGAGGAAGAAACATAAATCCGGTCACCAGTGGCATTCACGGCAGGCGAAGACCAGTAAGCGGTGGCTTCCGTCGTAGAATCGTACACCCGGCTCCACGCTTCAGTCAGCTTGTGGTCATCTGTACTTTCAACCTTGATAAATTTGATTGCGCTTGCGTGATTACCGTTGTTGTCAACGACGGTAAGGCGCACCTCAGCCGCGTCCTTCACAGACTGTAAGGTAACCGTGGGATTCTGCGCGTTGGAGCGTATGCCGTCGATGTCCCATTCCCAGTATGCAATTCCGGCCGGAGAGTAGGAGCGGTCAGTGAAGGTAACCACCTCGTCGATCTGCGGATCCACCGGCGGGTCGAAATCGACCGTCGGGACGGATGCGCTGCTGCCGAGATTCGGATCGAATACCGCAAACACCGGATAGTGGTCGGAGATATACTTGTCGTTCCACTTGCGATTATCGGTACGGAACATGTAGCAGTCGCCGATCCCTTTATAATAGATATGGTCGATCAGCTTGCTCTGTGTTCCCCACCAGTGGTAGGTCCCGTAAGAATCGCTTATCTGAGCCGTATGGCGGGCATTGGAATAAGTAGCCTCGATGGGATCCAGCCACGAGTCGCCTTCCACCAGGTTCCAGTCACCTGTCATAATCACCGGAAGATTTCCGGTATTCTTGCTGTTTACCGTACTCATGATGAGGGCAATCTCATCGGGCCGCGAGTCATACAGGCTCAGATGAGTGTTCAGGATGAAGAACTGCTTATTTGTAGGCTTATATGTCATTATGGCCCAGGTGGAGGTCTGGGGCACCTTGTCTGTCATCGCCGAGTAATAACTGCCGGCGGTGTTGGGAGTGGTGGAATGCCAGAATGTACCGGAACTGTTAAGGGTAATGAGGTCCGTCCTGTAAAGGATGGTGGAAGATTCCTCACCGGCCTGCGTTCCGGGGACCAGACCCCAGTAACTGTCGTCGGCAACGATATCCTTACCCTGCTTGCGGCCAAGACCATAGTGGTTATATCCGCTGCAGTTGTTCTTGATGTCCTTGACTTGTTCTTTTTCCGCTTCCTGCAGGCCGATAACAGCCGGGCGGTAATAATTGACCATGGCGTAGTAGGCCGCCTTCCGGTTGGTCCAGTCGCGTTCGCCGGTATCCGGATTACTGCTCTTGTCGCGGGCCGAGGCGAAACGGACATTGGAGGACATGACCATCAGTCCTTCCGGAATAAGCTCAGGCTGAGGAGCATAGCTCTGCGAAGTCAGAGGATAGACCTTCCCGGCCTGGGCGGCGAAGGAAGAGGTGGTAGAGAATACCATCCGGGTCCCGTCGGTAGCGCTTATGGTAAAGCGCATTCCGCTCGCGTATGTCTGGGCTGGAATCAGCAGATGTACCGCATTGCCGAATGCCAAACCCTCTCCCGGAGCATACACCACGACACGGGGCGAAGCGCCGGAAGCAGGGCTGATGCTTTCGAAATCAGTCGTGAACGGTCCGCTGACTTTCTCCGTCCCGAGAGACTCGAACATCACGGAGGAAATCTTAGCCTCGTACGTGCCCGGCACAGTCAACTTGATGGAGCACATCCTCGGCGAGAAATTAACCTTCACGGAGTTGGATGTGCCCGTCATTATGAATGCGGACGGATCATAGGTCGTAGATGAGCACGCCTGTGTCGCCGGGAGGGTGATTGTCGCCGACCCGTTGCTGTAATTCGACAGGTAAGTCGCAGGGTATGCGAAATAATACGGGCTCCCCGAGGACAAAGTTACGGAAAACTCGGCCTTGTTCGTTCCGACATAAGGCGAGTCGGTCTCCAAAGGCTCCGATGTAACTCCGTTGACGGAGATAGCGTCTCCCGCGGACCAATAGTTCGGATAAGCGCTTCCCTCTTTTTCGCCAAGATGCGTCTTAGTCTGCGGGATGTTCGCTTCGAAAACAAGCGTCTCGGCAAGCGTCTCTGTCTCAAGATTTTTCTCCTGGGCACAAGAGAAGATAAGGGGCAGGAGAAGGACTATGGAATTAAGCTTTTTCATGGCCTCAATCAATTATAATTCCAGTCAAAACCACTCAGGTCGTTCTTTTCCTCAAGGGAATCCAGTTCAGAGCCGTTGCAAAACGCCCGCTCTATGCAAGTAATGTTGAACACTGCCGTGTCCGGTGACAAGTATTTCTTTTTCATAAGGTCATTCTATTTTGCGGGAGGATTACAGGTCTTCTGGGGATTGCCGCCCAACTGCGACCAGTTGGAACCGGGAGCCGTCGTCTTGGGGCAAGTGATCTTGTAAAGGACAGCGCCCGACGAGGAAGAACCGGTCACATAGATGTTTCCGTCCTTGTCGATGGTGGGGCTGGTACGGGTTCCGTCAAGATTGATCGACGAGATGAGTTTGCCGTCGGCCGAGGACAGTTTCAGCAACTTGCTGTTGTCTTTGTTGTAGTCCACCACATAGATGTAGCCCATTGAGTCAATGGCCGGAACACCCGTATTATAGTTGCCTTCGGTCGTGTACGACCACCCCTGGGAACCGTCCCTGTTGTTAAGGCGGAACACCTTTTCCGCAGCGCGGAAGTAGGCATTGCCCTCGGGATCCAGCACGCAGCCGAGACCAAGAACGCCAATGGTCGAATGGCTCTCCAGTTCCACCTTCCAGACAGGGGTGGGAGTAACGCCCAACTGGTAACTGTCCAGATTATATTTGGCGCAGATTATATTCTCGTTGTCACTGGTAGAACTTACGTAGACACCGTGATCGGTTCCCACTGCGGGCTGGCCGGCCTTACACAGGTAGGCATTGTTGTCCGAATGGAACATACCGAGGAGGTTGCTCTTGCGACCGGTTTCACTGTTTGCACTGGATTTCCAATTACCTATGGCGCCATCCACCGGGGAAACGTGATAGCCGCCACCGGAATCCGAACCTCCAGGCGTGCGGCCCTGGTTGGTGCCTCCTCGGTTAGTGCCGTAAATGAGCTCTCCGTTGTAGCCGATGGCCAAGCCGCCCCAGGAGCCTTTGTCGCACTGCAGACACTGCTGCAGGCTTCCGTCAGAGCGTTTGAATACGGCGAAGTTCAAGGTGAGATCATTGCCGCAGTTGGTCAGCGGAACGGCGACATAGTCACCGATCGGAGCCGCGATGGTGCAGCGGTACTGCGAGGTGTTGCCCGTGTCGTGATACCAGTTCTCGTCGGAGAGGTCCGGTTTCACGCTGTACAGGCCGCCGTGGCCGTCCGAACTGTAACCATATTGAACGGGGATGTACACATTGCCCTGGGCATCGATGGAAGGAGTCGGGGTCTGAATGTCACGGTCCGTCACATAGGGGCCGCGCTTTCCAATATCGTAACTGCCGAAGATGGTGCCGTCGGGATTGAATCCGACCAGATGGTAGCCGGAAGAGGCGACGTATATCTTGCTGCCGTCCGCGGAAACGGCAGGTGCCGCCCAGTCTGCTACCGCGGTGCCCTTGCTGTCGGACGTATCATCATAGAGCACGCTCCACGCGATGGTGAGGTCGTGTCCTGAGGAAAGGGCGACTGAGAGGTTCTTGGTAACGGAAGCCTTCTGACCGTAATGGTCGGTAACGGTCAGGCTGACAGGGATATCGTCACCATAAGTATTGAACACCACTTCAGGATTCTGTTCGGAAGACAGGATGCCGCCGATGTTCCACTCCCAGAGTTCAATGCCGTCCTCGGAGGTCGACTTGTCGGTGAACTTCAACGTCTCGTCCATCTGCGGATTGGCCGGAAGATCGAAATCGGCCACCGGCGGGGTATGTGTCTCACCGCCGCCGCCCTTGAACTGGAGGACCGCATACACCGGATGGTGGTCCGAGATCCACAGTTTCTTCCATTGCATGTTGAGGGTGCGGAAACGCAGGCACTTGTCGAACCCGCCATAGAAGATGTGGTCCAGGTGCTGGTGCTTGCTGATGGTGGACTGGCTGCCCCACCAGTGGAAGGTCTCGATATTGTCGCTTAGAGGCGCGGTCTTCCTGGCGCTCGAATACTTGGCGAGAATCGGAGCCAGGACAGCGTCATCCTCTTCGACGTTCCAGTCGGCCGAAAGGACGACGGGAAGCCCCGTGGGACATTTCTCATCGACCGTATTGAGCACGACGCCAACCTCCTTGGCCTGGGATGCCGCGTACAGACTGAGGTGGGTGTTGATATAGAAGAACTTGCGCCCGTTTTCCTTGACAGTCAGTACGGCCCAGGTAGCGGTGCGGCTGTTCCGGTCCTGGTTTTCAGGGAAATAAGTGTTCGGGACGTCAGGCGTGGCGGACAGCCAGACCGTTCCCCACTTGTCTACCTGGATTTCATTGGTCTTGTAGAGGATTGACGTCGATTCTCCGCTGCGGTTGCCGTCGGCACGGCCTACTCCCACAAAGGAGTAGCCCTTGCAGTTGGCGATGATGTCGTCCACCTGGTTCATTTCCGCTTCCTGCAGGCCCAGCACCGGCGGCTCCATCGTGTTGACCATCTGGAAATAGCCGACCTTGCGGACTTCCCAGTCCCTGTCGCCGACATCGGGATCGTTCTGCTTGCTGCGGGCAGAATAATAACGCACATTAGAGGACATCACGAGCAGACCCTCGATGGTCTCGGGATCCGGATCGTCTCCGTCGTCAACGGTGTACCAGCGGCTGTAGTCCAGGCCCTGATGCTTATAGCAGGAGGGCAGGCTCAGTGCAATCGCAAGTAAAAAGACAATATATTTTTTCATAATACTTAATTTTTACCATCCGGGGTTCTGGTCAATGTGATAGCCACGGCTTTCGTAATCGCGGACGACAAGGGGCGGTATGGGATCGAGATACTGCCTGTTGTCGGAGTACCACTTGCGCTTGATGGCAAGGACGAAGCGGAGGTCGTAGCCGCCGTCGGGATTCTCATCCAGACGGAGTCCCTGTTCGGGAGAACTGTCCGGAAGGACCTGGACATATTTGTTCTGGGCATAAGACGGTACGGCGGCGTATTCGTCGTATGTCACGTAGAAATCGTTGGTGTCGTCGTTGTTGACCTTGAACTGAGCGTTCAGGGTTGGCACGTGCAGGCCGAGGATGGGTACCCGCTCGAAGCACTCTCCCTCCTTCCAGCGCCTGAGGTCCATTTCCCGGAATCCTTCGAGGACGAGTTCGATCGCCCGCTCGCGGCGGATTTCCAGGATGACCGGATCGTTGATGTCCGGATAGAAAACCTGCTGGAGATAGGGATCCACGGAAGTGGGCTTGGACGAGGTCACTCCTGCCTTGTCGCCGAATCCCGCCCTCAGACGGAGGGCGCCGATGGTCTTGGCCCAGTCGGCATCGGAAAGTTCTCCGAGTTCGGCCTTTGCCTCGGCATAGTTGAGGAGCACCTCCGCATAACGGAGAATCGGCAGGCTGTTCTCGTTCTTGCTTGTGCCGTTCTTGCTCACGTCGTCTTCCACGAACTTGATGGGCTGGTATCCGGTGACGGCGCAGCCGCCCACGATGTCGGGACGGCGGTCCCTCCAGCCTCCGCCGTTGATTTCATAGTTGGGACCCTTGACGGTCTGGGCCAGACGTTCATCACGGTTGGAGAACTCGTTGATGAAACTGATGGCCTGGTATTTGGCTTTGTCGGTGAACCGGCTGCCATCCTTGCAGAGATAGGTGAAGATAAATGCCCGGGAAAGGCAGATGCCGTCGCCGTAGGTGGCGGAATTGTAATAATAGTTTGCACTGCCGGTCACAATGTCGTCCAGCGAAGCCTGAACGCCCAGGATAACTTGAAAAGTCATTTGCTTTTTATACATGATGACTTTCCCCCGCTTCTCCGCTTATCCCTCCCCGCCCCCGGGAAAGGGAGCGGGGAGGGTGGGTTTTGATAGTAGATAACGTGCGATAAAGGATTACTTGTTCAGGTCAGCGTAGTATTCCTGCAGACGCTGCCAGGCGCGGCTCTTGAGGGCGTAGGCCGCATTCTTGGAGATGCGGGTGTTGCCCGTAGAAGAGGTGGTGGTGATGTGTTCCGCGGCGAAATCCAAATCCTTTATTATGTGGGTGATGATGGTGTCCCGAGGGTCCCTGTTCTTGTACATCAGGTCAACTTCGGTACTGTTGAGACAGTGGTCGAACCACGGCACGGCGCCGTACTTCTGGAGTTTGGCCAGGTAGAAGCGGGCCCTGAACCAGCGCGCGATGCCCTCATAGTGGTCCTTGTCCTCCTGGGGAACGGTGCAGTCTTCGCTGTGGATGCCGTCAATCAGGAAATTGATGGCCCTCAGGCTGCTCCAACTCCACGAGGTGACCCCTTCCGGGCTGTACCCCTCGCAATAGAAAGAATTGATGCTCTTGGCCGCGATATAGTCGGCGCGAGTCCCTTCCGCGGAACTCAGGTCGCCCAGCGAAGGAAGCTGGTTGTAAAAGGACAGGGAGTATGCCTCCAGGCCCGAACTGGATCCGAAGACCAGTTCCCGGCTGCCGGAAGACACCATTTTTTCTTCAAGCGTACAGGCCTGCAGGGCCAGCATCGCAAGCGTTAATATGGCAAGTTGCTTTTTCATAGTCTTCAGATTTTAATGGTTACGCCGAGGGAGAACGTACGCATCGAAGGCAGGCTGTTGCCGTCGCCGAAGTTGTCCTTCCCGTTGCCCAGGTCCTGGTCGGAGCCCTTTGTCGCCGTGGCGATGTCCACGTCCGTGGTGAGCCTGTAGATAGGCGCCCAGGTGAAGAGGTTCTCGCCCGAGAAATATATACCCAGGCCGCCGAGCCCCATCCGTTTGATCCATTTCTGCGGCAGGTTCCACCCGACCTGCAGGTTCTGGAGGCGGAGATACGAGGCGTCGAAAACATAGCGGTCCACTTTATGCTGGCCGGAGAAGAAAATACGGTAATAACCCGTATACTTGGGAAGGAAGGCGTCCTTATTTTCCGGCGTCCACGCGTTGTTCACCGTCCAGGCCAGGGCGTTGCCGTACGGACGGTGGTACTGGCCCCAGATAATGGATTCACCGCTGGGGTACCACCCCTGCTTGCCGATGCCCTGGAACATAGCGGAAGCGTAAATGCCGTTCCATTCCAGGTTGAGCGTAAAGGAGTACATATAGCGGGGATGCTTGTTGCCCACGATGACCATATCGCCGGGATCATCCACCGTCAGGGAGCCCTTGTCCACCTTATGGTTACCGTTCCGGTCCCGCAGGATGACGTCACCTGGCCTTGTCAGATAGCCCTCGTGCACCTGGATGAGGTCGTTGACGTAGGGAACGCCCTGCCCGTAGTAATTGTCGATCTGGTCCTGGTCGTCGAAAAACCCGTCGAACTGGAAGCCCCAGATTTCGCCGATTTCCTGGCCTTCATAGTAGTCGCTCAGCGACTTGGTGGGGTTGTTGTAACGGGTGACGAAGGTGCGGTTGTCGGCCAGCGTGGCTTTCAAGCCGTAATTGAAGGGGTGTCCGGCCAGGTTGAAACTGTCGTCGTAGCTGAGGCTGATCTCATAACCGCGTGTAACCAGGTCCGCGTAATTGCCCTTCGGCGCGCTGGCGCCGTAGGTGTCGGGAAGGCTCGGCCCCACCGTGTACATATTCAGCGTATTGCGGACATAATAGTCAGCTGTCAGGTTGATCTTGCCGTTGTAGAATCCGAGATCCACGCCGCCGTCGATGGTCCGGGCGGTTTCCCAGGTGAGTCCGTCGGGAATCTGGCTCGGGATGCCGGTGGTCCTGTGCTTGCTCTTTCCGTCGATGATGTAAGAAAGGTTGCTGAAGCCGAAGCGCTCCATATAAGAATAGGCATCCATATTGCCGTTTCCAAGCTCGCCCCAGGAGAAGCGGAACTTGGCGTTGGATACGAACTTCGGATCCACCTTGAACCAATGCTCCCGGGAGAGCCTCCAGGCCGCCGAGAACGAAGGGAAGAAACCCCACTGCTGCTGGGGCGGGAATTTGGACGAGCCGTCATAGCGGCCGTTGACTTCCACGAGATAACGCTCGTCGTATGCATAATTCAAACGGAAGAAAATGCCCGCAGTACGCCAGCGCGTCTCATAGGAATAGGTGGTGATGTTGTCTCCGAGGGCGAGCTGGATGTTCTCAGCGTCCTCGGAAATGAGCCCGTAGCGGAGCACCTGGCCGATTTTGCTCAGGGAACGCTCCCAGTTGAAGCCGGCGAGCGCCTTGAAATCGTGCTTGTCGTTCCACAACTTGGCAAATTCCGCATACTCGTTGGTAGCAAAATAATTCGAGCGGTTCCAGGTGTCCTGGATGAAGTCGTTGACGCCCGGGGTACCCAGCCAGGTAATCTGCCCGGGAGCCTCGCTGTAGGAAACCATCGAATTCTTCTTGGTGTTGTTGTACCAGGCCGACTTGATGGTGAAGTCGCCGTTCAGGCTTAGGGCGTGGTCGAAGAATTCGGCCCGGAGTCCGGTGGTGGACTTGAATTCATTTTTGAACTGGTCCGTGTAGTTCTTGCCGGACACCAGACCGCCGATGGCCATCGCGCCGCTCTTGGTAAAGGTGCCGTCCGGGTTCCAGATGGGGGAGCTTACGCGACCGTTATCCTGAATGGCGCGAAGGTAGAGGCCGTTGTTGGTCTGGTTGGAACCGGCCGGGATGTGGTTCTTGTCGTAGTTGAACGAAATGTTCTCCCGGATGGTGAGCCAGTCGGTGGGACGGGCTGTCAGCTTCGCGCGCAGGGAGGTCGTCAGATACGTGTCGGGATTGAAGTTGAGGATACCGTCGTACTTGTAGAGACGGCCGGAAAGGTAATAATCCATCTTGCCGGTGCTGCCGCTGGCCGAGAGGTTGTGCGTCTGGGCCATCGTGGAGGGCTTGTAGATTACCTTGTAATAGTTGGTGTTGCCGTAGTAGACATACCTGCCGGACTCATCCACAGCCACCTCATCCGTAATGCCTTTTTCTTTACGGCGAAGGAACTCGCTCATCCACGCCTCGGAGAAATCCTGGCTCGTGTTCATACCGGACGGTTCCGTGCCCATATAGTTGTAATAGGCCTCGCGGAACAGGGCGGCGTACACATAGCCGTCGTCCACGATGTCCGGCAGGTTGCAGGGTGTCAGTAACGAGAAGTTGCCGTTATAGCTGAAGTTGAATTTCCCCGATTCCTTGGCCGCGTCCTTCGTGGTGATGAGCACGACGCCGAAGGTGGCGCGCGAACCGTAGATGGAGGCCGATGCGGCATCCTTCAGCACGGAAACGCTCTCGATGTCGTCCGGGTTCAGCAGCGCGGGATCGCCTTCCACGCCGTCAATCAGAACGAGGGCGCTGCCACCGCCGCCGATGGAGGTGGTACCGCGGATGTTGTATTCGGCCGTGCGGCTTGGCTTACCGTCGGAGAGCGAGATGTTGAGGTTCGGGATGGCTCCCACCAGCATCTGCGTTGTATTGGACGAGGGCCGGCCGGCGAAAACTTCCGACGAGACCTGGTCCACGGCTCCGGTGAGATTGGCGCGCTTGACGCTGCCGTAACCGACTACCACGACATCTTCCAGATATTCGGATGAAGTCTGCAGGGCAATGAATATCGGCCCCGGGCCACTCACCGTGAAAGTGTAGTCCTCATAGCCAAGGGATGAAACTACAATCTCTGAGCCCTGTGCCGCGGCAAGAGAAAAAGAGCCGTCAACTGATGTGACCGTGCCGGAAGTGCTGCCTTTCACAAGCACACCGGCGCCGATTACGCTCTCGCCGGTGACGGCGTCCTTGACTACACCCTTGACGGTGATCTGCTGCGCCGAAACACCTAAGGCAAACAGGCCCAATAATAATGATACAATAAATCGTCGCATATAATTAGTATTATATGACGGCAAAAATACGACGATTATTTCCTTGGATTTACACCGAAATCTCCGAGAATTGCAACGATTTTATTTTTTTTGCCCTGGACACGTTCCGGAGCCTTCACTGGCGCGGCGTCAAATACCGGCGTAGGGATACCCGCCTCAGTTTTATGCTAGAATCTCACCAGCAGCACTCCGTGCGAAGGGATGGTGAAGCTCGGCGGGCAGTCTTTCTGCCGCCAGAGGTCACGGCAGGAAGAGACCTTTGAATATCCGGCTTTGCCAAGGATCCGGGCCACATTCACTTCCATGGCATTTTCGCCCATATTGAAGATGCCTGCGGCATTAGAGCCGTCACTAAGCGGCCGACCCCAGACCTGCAGGGCATCTTCTTCCAACAGCAGACTTGCCTGCTTCCCGAGCGGGTCCTGGTCCACGGCTATCACCTCGTTGTTGCAGAGAAGGTTAAGCGTGAACTTGTCTATTGCGGAAAGGTCTCCGCCGATAATCAGCGGAGCGGCCAGAAGGGCCCACAGCGACACGTGGGAATACTGCTCATCCGGGGTAAGGCGGGTGTCACGGAGGCCTTCTCCCCAGCCAACCTTTCCGATTACCAACATATCAGGGTCGTTCCAGTGTCCCGGGCCGGAGAAAGGAGCAAGATTACGTTGTTTCACAAATCCGATGCGTACGACACGCTCCCATTTGTCCGTCAGGTCACCGTGCGTACGCCATAGATTGCCTCCGGCCTCCTCTCCCCAGGTCCATACATCTTCAAGGCCGTACTGGCAGATAGAATAGACAATGTCCCGGGGCTGCTTCGCAAGCGCATCTTTCATTATAAGGTACGGCTTGATATGCTCCTCCTTGCCGACGGAGGGCAGTTCCTTCAATATGGACCTGTAGCCGCACAGATCGTATTTGAGGTAATCCACGCCCCATTCATTCCAGGTGGCGGCATCCTGCTCTTCGTAACCCAGCGAGCCGAGATAGCCCCCGCAGGTGCGGTCCCCGGGGGAAGAATATATCCCCAGTTTAAGCCCGTTTCCGTGCAGCCAGTCTCCAAGAGCGGCTATGTCAGGGAAGCGCTCGTTCGGAAGAAGCGTTCCGTCCTCGCTTCGGGACTGGGCCTGCCAAGCGTCGTCTATGTTGACATAACTGTAGCCGTAGTCGGCAAGGCCGCTCTCTATCAAGGCTTTGGCGGATGCCGCGACCTTCTCCTGCGAGACTTCGAGCCCCCAGCAATTCCAACTGTTCCAACCCATAGGCGGGGTGAGGGCTATCGATTCGCCGACTTTAAGAGTCAGGCTTCCCTCTCCTTTTCCGGCCTTGTTTCGGGCGGTCCATTTTATCTCATAGTCCCTCTCTTTTCCTACAGTCCCGCTTACGACTCCGCTCTTCCTGTCGAGTTTAAGGCCTTTCGGAAGGCCACAGGCGCTGAATTTCATAGGCCTGTCCCCGGAGAAAGGGAGACGGAAATAAATAGGATGTCCCGGTCTTGCGCCAAGGACCGCAGGGCCGTTGTAACGCGGCTGAGGCGGAGCCTGGGGCGTAAGGCAGTATTTCGCCGGAGGAATGGTCAAACGCATCAGCACCGGATAATGGTCGGAAATAAAGCTCACGTCCGGGGCATAGGCGGCATTGTCCACTATGTACTCTTCGGGCTTTCCTTCGCCATAGAAGATATAGTCTATTATTCCGGCCGATTTCTCCTTTCCCCAGGAGTTGAATGTCTTGCGGGAAGTAGCTTCGTTTTCGGGGCAGCTCAGGCGTGCATCGTTGAACCAGCCTGAAAGCGTCCGGATGGCCGATTTTTCCGGTGAGTTGTTAAGGTCGCCGACAAGGAATATGGAGGCAGATTTGAACTCTTCCCGTTTTATCCCGGTCAATTTCTCAATTTGTGAGAGCAAGGTCTCGACTTCCTGGTCCGGAAGCCGCGGATTGGCCTCAACTGACCAGCTTATATGTGCGGAGAAGAACCAGATGTCCTTTCCCGGATGTGATTTTTCCTCCAGACGGAGCCAGGAAGTGATAATGGGGCTTGACTGTCCGAGGCGCGTAGAAGCAGTATCTGAAGGGGATTCACTCAGCCAGAAACATCCGTGGTCCAGCATATTGAAACGGGCCTTGCGGTACATCACGCCGACAGACTCGTCAGAGGTGCGCACCATCCTGCCCCCGCTGAGACGTCCGGGGCAATAGATGAACCAATCCGTCCCCAAGTCTTCCTCCAAGTCAGCCGCCTGGGTTCTCCGGACCTCCTGAAGTCCTACTATATCCGGGATTTTCTGCTCAAAAAAAGCCTTGACGGCGGGACGGCGGACCGGCCAGGGCTGCCCTCCGAACTTATAGTCATATTCCGGCCGGTTGTCATCCAAGAATCTTACATTGAACGATCCCACTGTAATCCCGTCTCCGGCAGACTGGCCAAAGCACAGCAAGGGCAACATTACCAGTGTAATAATGAAGCTAAATACTCTATGCATATTACTTCGTAGGTTTTGCCACATTTCGGAGCCTCCACTGCCGCGGGGTCATCCCGAATTCGCGTTTGAAACACTCCGAGAAGAAAGAGTGGGTGTTGAACCCGACCGACTGAGCCACCTCCTGCACGGAGACGGAGTCGTCCTTCAAGAGTTCTACGGCACGGTGGAGACGTACCTTCATCACATATTCCATCGGGGACACATCGGCATAATCCTTCATCTTCTTGTACAGGGTGGAAGGAGAGAGGCAGACCACTTCGGCAAGGTCGTCGAGGGTAATGTTCTTATGGAGATTCTCCGAAACATATTCCTGGATGCTGCGGAGGAATTTCTGCTCCACGGCGGAGACCCTTCCCGTCGGGAGCTCTCCGCTGGAAGGAAGCGACGAGATATAGAATTCGTAGATCCTGCGGCGGTTTTCTATCAGATTGTCCACCGTCGTACGCAGCTTCTTCGGCGAAAATGGTTTTTCGAGGTAGGCATCCGCACCGCCCTCGAGCCCCTCCTGCATAAACACGTCCGGGACCTCCGCGGAAAGCAGGATAACCGGGATATGGCTGGTGGCGAGATTGCTCTTCAGGGCTTTGGTTAAGGCAATCCCGTCCATCTCAGGCATAATGACATCCGACACCACCAGGGTAGGAGACGCTCCTGAGGTAATCTTTTCCATTGCCTGGCGGCTGTTGGACGCGTAAATGACGCCATAGGCTTCGCCCAGGATATCCCCGATGACACGGGCCATATCCCTGTCGTCCTCAACGACCATTATGGACTTGTCCTTGGACTCCACGACAGGCAGGCCGCTGCCCGGACTTTCCTCTGCGGAGACCGGGACGGTGAAAAGGAAACGGTTGATACCCATATCGTCGTCCATACAGAGCGAGCCGCCGAGAAGCGAGGCGAACTGACGGCTGGTGGACAGCCCCAGGCCGGTTCCCTCGATGCCTGCGGAGGCAGCGTCATCGTAGCGGTAGAAGGGTTTGAATATCTCCTCCCGCACGTCTTCGGGAATGATGGTCCCGTCATTCTCCACGCTCACGACCGCCTCGGAACCGGAGACCGACAAAGTGATGACCGTATGGTGGGAAGAGTATTTCAGGGCATTGGAAAGCAGGTTGTCAAAGATGCGGCCGAGGCTTCGGACATCGGTCTCGCAGTAAACCGGCGCCTCTCTCATCTGGATGGAAAGCGTCTTTCCCTCCTGGACAAACATAGGCAGGAAACGGCGGTGAGCGTCTTTCAGGACGGTCCGGATGTCCAGGAACTCGGGATGGATCTGATAGGTCGAATCCGTCAGTTTCCGGAAATCCAGCAGTTCATTGATAAGCACCGTCAGCTTCATTGAATTCCGCCGCATAATGTCCAGGTTTTCCTGGACGGAACCGTCCGGCGAGGAAGAGAATTTCCTGATCAGCTCCTCCAGCGGAATCTGCACCAGAGACAGCGGGGTGCGGATTTCGTGGGCGATGGAAGTCAGGAAGTCCATCTTGGACTCAAGGATCTTTCGCTCCTGCTCCATCTCCGCCTTGGCCTTGGCCTTCCTCTCGACGAAGAGAGCTATGCCGAAGACTGTCATCAGGAAAAGGACAATGTACAGCAGAATGGCAACAGGGCTGAGAAGCAGCGGCGGCTTGACTCTCAGGTTCATAATCGCCTCCTCGCTCTCCTCGCCGGAAAGCGAAACGGCCTTGAGTCTGAGTTTCCATCTTCCCGAAGGGATGTCATAGACCGTGAAACGGCCGTCCTCAACCTGGGTCCATTCCCCCAGACCGTCTATTTTCCAGAAGATGTTCGCGCCGGGGAAGAGGGCATAGTCCAACAGCGACACGCTGACCTCGAAGGAACGAGTCTTGCTGCCGAGCAGCATAGAAACCGGGCGAAGGAAGCGGCCCCCTTCCGTCTTTCCGGATGAAGACAGAATGCGGAAAGAAGAGATGGCCGGTTTGCGGATGACGGACGAGCTTTCTCGCAATGCACTGACGGAGAAAGAGATAAATCCGTCAGAGGTACCGGCGTACAGCGTTCCATCCCCGGAAATGAAGTTGGAGGAATAGTTGAAACTGTCTATGCCAAGTATTTCCGTGGAAATCAAAGGAAGCGGGCGCGCATCGTCCGGATTCAGGATCTGGATTCCGTGGGATCCGGTGACGAGGAGCAAGTCTCCGTCCCGGGAAATTTTCAGCAGTCTTGTGTCCGTCAGGCCCAAACTCTGGAAAGAGTCCGTCTCTCTCTTGTATTCCCACAGGCCAGTGCCTTCGGAAGTCGCGAAAATCCTCCCCTTTCCATCTTCGATGATGTCGGTGAGAATATTGGATATGGGGATCCTGTAGGTGGAGTAATCACTTGATTTATAACGAATAATGCTACCGTTGATACTCGCCACCCAGACGGCTCCGTCCGAGGCGCAAATAATCCTGCAGACCTGTTTTGTCGGCATTGACATCTCCACTTCGAACTTGCCGTCGGCACTGTCCCGGCCGACCACGAAACCGTCCTGTCCACCGATCCAGAGCCGCCCCCGGGTGTCACGGCAGAAAGCATAGGCCGACTTTCCTGCAGAGGGGAAAGCGACGGTCTTTCCGCTTTCCGTATCCAACCGCATCACCGGCAGTTCGTTGTCAATGGTCCCGACCCAGAGAGAACTTCCTTCAGCCATCAGGCCTGTGACATTCCTCCCCGGGAAAAACTGCTTTGCAGCGCGCTCCGGGGCCGACGGATCCAGGCACAGAAGGCCTCGCGTATCGCTTCCTGTCCATATCCGGCCGTCCGGCGTTTCGGCAAAATCACGCGCCTTGAACCTCCCGGGGGCGAAATCGTCCCCATAACGACGGAAACGGACCACGTCTGGAACGATATGGGCAAGTCCCTCAAAGAGGGTTCCGGCCCAGACTCCGCCCTGCGGATCCACGGAAAGGCAGCGGAAGGAGTTGTCCCGGAGCGGACGGATGACACGGATGGGCGCAAGAGTACTGTCAAGGACCTGGATACCATCCCTTGCGGCCAGCCAGATCTCCCCGTCGGACAGCCCTGCGGCATCCCTTACCCTGCTCACAAAAGTCAGAGGACGGAGTTCTTTTCTCTCCAGATCTATGGCATATACTCCGCCGCCTTCCGCAAAGAGGAAAAGGCTGCCTCCGGCGTATGCTATACGTGAGACGGTAACCCCGTCAAGCATCTCTGCGGAGTGGTAGTTGACCGAATACGGAGCACCGCCGGTCAGGACGAAAAGACGATGATCCGAGGAAAGCGCATAAACCGTTCCGTCCGGGCTGCCGCAGACGGCCCTGGCCTCCAGCGGAACCGTCCCGATTTCCGCTGTCAAAGTATTGATTTTCAGTAAATCTCTTTCGTCTGCCGCCACCCACAGGGAACCGTCCTTTCCGCAGCACATTTGCCGGAAGGATGCCACGCGTAACGCTTCCCCGTCAAGGCGCCGCATCTCAAGCCGGTCTCTATCGATATGGAAAAGTCCCTCCGAAGTCCCGGCCCAGACTACGCCGGCATTGTCCTCGGAGAGCGAGAACACCAGCGGAGGGACAGCATTCTCCGCCTCCGGGAAAGCGACACGGGCCATATTGCTGCCGTCGTAGAATTCCAGCCCGGCATTTGTCCCGATCCAGAGGAAGTGCCTTGAATCCAAAAGGACGTCGTTGACGCAGTTGTCCCCGAGCCCGGAGTGCATATCCAGCTGCGAAGTCTGCCACGCTTCCTGCGCCCCTGCCCGGGACGAAAAAGGGAATATCGACAGCGTTATCAGTAATGTGGCAAGGTATTTCATACTTGCAAAATTAAGCTTCCAGGGCAGCTTTTATTATACCGATTCCTTCGATAATTGCAAGGATTCTCCATAACGTACTGCTTCTTGGAAATATCTGTTGCAAGGTAAGAATTTCTTCATTATTTTTGCTGATAATATGCTACAAATGATGCATTATGAAAACATTTTCCGCCACTTTTTTCACTTCTCTACTGTGCATTCTTGCTTCCTGCAGTTCCAAAGAGAACATTGACAACAACAAGAATACGGAGCCCCGGACAGATCCTGTGGTGCCGGAGGAGGTCGTCGTTTCCAAAGGCGCCTACAAGCACGTGGTGATTATCGGCGTGGACGGGGCCGGCGCGTCCTTCAGGGACACGGACACCCCGCGCTGCGACGAGATTTTCAAGGACCAGGCGACGACATACAAGTCCCTTATGGCCCTGCCGACTTGGAGCGCACAGGGCTGGGCCTCGATTCTTCACGGAGTCCTTCCGGAGTTCCACGGACTTACAAATGCCATCATAGAGAAGACCCCATATCCGGTCTACAGCCCCTATCCGTCCCTGTTCAGGGTCGCCAGGGAGGCAATGCCGGATGCCGAGCTGGCTTCATTCGTGGAATGGAACCCTATCAATATAGGAATAGTCGAGAATAATCTCAACGTCGAGAAAGGGACCGGAGAGGATGACGCCGAAGTGACCGGAAGGATTCTCACTTACCTCAGGGACAAGACCCCTACTGTCTTGTTCGTCCAGTTCTCATCTCCTGACGACATCGGCGAGAAATACGGCTTCGGTACGGATATCTACCTCTCGACGGTCAGTACGGCGGATGCACTGATCGGAAGGATTTATGACCAGTTGAAACTGAAAGGCATCCTGGACGACACCCTCTTCATCGTAACGGCCGACCACGGGGGAAAAGACAAGACTCACGGAGGGGATTCCGACGAGGAGAAATATGTCTTCCTGGGGGTTGCAGGAAAGACTGTGGCAAGCGGCACGATCGTGGAGGCGGAAGGACGTGACGTCGCGGCGATAGCAGCCTATGCCCTTGGACTGGAATATCCCGAGACCTGGAGCGGACACGTTCCCGCGGGCGTATTCAAGGATGTCACTGAGGTTGGGCCGCGTAAGGAAACAAAGATTCCCGGCGAAGAGTACCGCAATCATCAGACTGTGCCTACTCCGGCCCTCAGCAATATGCAGACACTCCTTTCCGCTCACAAGGTGATTGCCTATCTTCCTTTTGACGAGAGCACTGGCGACGCCTTCGGCAAGGTCCAGACATCAGAGTCCGGCACACTCCAGTACTATGACGCCTACTTTGGAAAGGGAATCGCGCTGAATAACGGATATGTGACGCTCAAGGATGTCAAGGTCGGAAGCGGCTCGTTCTCCGTGGCCTTCTGGCTGAAGGGCTCTCCCGTATCTCCCTCGAAGGCGGATCCGGGACTGATCTCGAACAAGGACTGGCAGGAAGGGAAGTATAAGGGCTTCATCCTGTCTTACAGGGGCACCAAGGACATCAAGTTCAATGTGGGCGACGGCAAGAACAGGATGGATTTGGAAAGTCTTCTTCCTTCCAATTATGACAAGGGCTGGATGCACGTAATCCTGAGCGTGGACCGCGAAAACCGCAAGGTCAGGATATACTACGACTTTGCATTCTATGGAGACGAGGCGGATATTCCCTCGGAGCTCGCCTCGACCTCATTCGACTCGCTTTCGATGAATATCGGCCAGGACGGCACCGGCGCCCTGGAATACAGTCTTCCCGCCCAGATGGACGAGTTCATAATGACCTCCGACGTACTTGGCGTGGCAGATGTGGCGGCGCTCAAAGAATACTATAAGCCGTAATAGAGTGCCGTAAAATGGAAACGGCTGGCCAACAATGACTTACACAAAATCGTCTATGTAAAACAAGGTTCTTCGTCACTTTTGATGCAATCCATTAAAAATTAGGCTAAATTTTTCGTAACTTAAGGTGTTAGAAATCAAATGGTTACGAATGGTAAAAAGCTGCAACAAAGTTATTAAAAGTTCGTCACAATGCAAAGCAATTGGGCGGTTATTGAACTACAAGGATCTGTTTTACGATGAGATAAGGATTGATGAGGGTCATGTAGAGATCTACGCTCACGGACGTAAGAGTTATAGTCGCTGCCCTATCTGCGGAGCGAAGAGCCATTCTGTGCATTCTCATTATGTCCGTGTGTTATCGAGCCTTCCGCTCCATGGGAAGCAAGTACTGATAAGACTCACGACGCGTCGTTTCAGGTGCAAGAACTCCAAGTGTCCGCGTCATGTGTTCTCCGAGCAGATAGCTGGGGTATGTGAACACCACGACCGCCGGACGGCCTGTGCGACCGAATTGCTAGAGAACCTGCTCCTTGAAGTATCCGCACGTAAAGGGGCTTTTCTTTCAAGGCCACTGGGCGTCCCGGTGAGTGCATCGACATGTCTTAGAATCTTATACCGAATCCCGACGGCATATGTGCCGGAGGATGATATCCACCACATATGCATTGACGACTTCGCTTTCCGCAAGGGTAAAACCTATGGGACGATGATAGTAGAGGCTCTAACGCATCAGCCATTAGAGCTGTTTGAGGGGCGCACTGCTGAGGCGACGGAGAAAGTTCTAAGCAAATACCAACACCTGGAAACAATCAGCCGCGACAGGGCGTGTGCATATGCCGCAGCCATAGAGCAGGCACATCCCGGTCTTGCCCAGGTTGCGGATCGCTTCCATTTGATGCAGAACTGTAGCCGACACCTTTCCTCGCAGCTAAAAATCTCCAAGCAGATAATCCGGGATGAGTTGCTTGCAGCCTTCCCCAGCGGCCTTCCGCCTTCGGAAGAGGAACGGCAAAAGAGCGAAAACATGCGCAGTCAAAAGTACTTCGAGCCTATCCGCCGGTTATTGGAGAAAGGGCTTTCTGAAGAACAGATATGTAAGCGATATCACTATAAACGACTCGTCGTGAAAGAATGCATGAGAGAAATCAGCCGGGACAACCGCAAACAATCCCAGCAGAGACTGGATGAAATCCTTGAGGACAAGAAACTGAGAATCTATGTTGCAAACCCGGAATATGAAGTTAATAGAAACACTGGCGAATGTTCAGAACGGAACATACAAATGACACGTATCATTGAAGCATCAAAGACTTTGTCCGATCTCCGATCATGTTATCTGGCGTTCCAAGAGGTCTTTAAACAAAAGAAAACGGAACTCTTAGACAGATGGATCGAAAAGTACAGACTATCACGCCTAAAAGAAATGGCATCCTTCTCCGCTGGCATCGAAAAAGATATCGTTGCGGTCAAGAATGCCATCATTTATGACATGTCGAACGGCCCAATTGAAGGGTTGAACAACAAGTTAAAAGCAATCAAAAGGCAGATGTACGGAAGGGCCGACTACCGTCTCCTAATGCTTAAAATGTCACTCTCCAAAACAGGCTAAATTGCACCAAAAGTGACGAAGAACC
>CACZDC010000031.1 GCA_902779785.1 uncultured Bacteroidia bacterium | reverse complement strand
ACTGATCCGGGGCGGGCGCGGCGCGTTGACGGCTCTTCCGGCTTTCGATGCTTCCGGAAAGATCATTCTCCTATCCAAGAGATTGGTCTTGAGCCTAGCGTTATTAAACGGACAAATATACTAATTTTCCGTCAGTTGGCAAATATATGTGAAGCCTATTTTACTGCTCCACCCAGACTAATTTACCGATGTCGAAACCTCGCCTGCTGGCATCGTTCAAAATGGTGTCGCGGGCGGTTTCGGTGAGCTCGGGGGTGCGGGAGATTATCCATAGGTATTTGTCAGAATTACCACCCACCAGGGCCCATTGATAGTCTTTATCTAGAAGGAATACACGAAAATCGCTGTAGAAAGGCCCCCAGAACGACAGACGGAGCCTGCGGGGCTCGTCGCTCAGCTTGATGGCGCCTTTGGCATATTTGGGCTCGCCGTGCACTATGCCGGTGTTAAGGAACTCGATGACTCCGTCCCCGCGCACCGCGTAGATCGCCTTGGCCTTGGTCATCCCACGCTCGTATGAATAGTCGAAGCGTGCTATTTCATACCATTCGCCGAGGAAGCTGTCGATGTCCAGTTCTCCCTCTACCGAAGTGTCTACAACTGTTTTGGACTTGCATCCTGCGAACGCGAGCACTGCCGCGAGAATAACGATAAATCTCTTCATAATCTAGTCCCTTTTGAAAATGTCTCTTGTGTAAACTTTGGCAGCCACGTCGTCCAGCACCGCGTCGTAGCGGTTGGCGATTATGGCCTGGCTGCGGGCCTTGAAAGCTGCGAGGTCGTTCACCACTTCGCTTCCGAAGAAGGTGGTGCCGCTCTCCAGCGTAGGTTCGTAAATTATCACCTTGGCACCCTTGGCCTTGATGCGCTTCATAATGCCCTGGATGGCGCTCTGGCGGAAATTGTCGGAATTGGACTTCATCGTCAGGCGGTACACCCCGACCACGACTTCCCTCTCCTTCGCCGTATCGTAAGCGCTTGAGGCTGTGTAATATCCGGCCTTTTCCAGCACCCTGTCCGCAATGAAATCCTTGCGGGTGCGGTTCGACTCAACGATAGCCTTGATAAGCGTCTCCGGCACATCGTTGAAATTCGCCAGCAGCTGCTTCGTGTCCTTCGGAAGGCAGTAGCCGCCATAGCCGAAGGATGGATTGTTATAATGGTCGCCGATACGCGGATCCAGACAGACACCCTGGATAATCGCCTGAGTGTCAAGCCCCTTCATCTCGGCATAAGTGTCAAGTTCATTGAAATAGCTCACCCTCAGGGCGAGATAAGTGTTAGCGAAAAGCTTCACCGCCTCCGCCTCCGTCGAGCCCATAAACAGCACCGGCACATCCTCCTTCAGCGCCGCCTCCTTCAAGAGCGCGGCAAAAGTCTCCGCCGCCTCCCTGAGCGTGCCGGCCGCCTCGTCACAGCCCACGATGATACGGCTGGGATAAAGATTGTCGTAGAGCGCCTTCGACTCACGGAGAAACTCCGGAGCGAAAAGAATCCTCGGCGTCACGACCCTGAAAGAACCGTCCGCAAGCCTCTCCCGGTAGCTGAACTTCTCCCGCACCGCCTTCGTATAACCCACCGGAACAGTCGACTTGATAATCATCACCGCCTCCGGATTCACGCTCAGCACAAGGTCCACGACCTCCTCCACGTGCGAAGTGTCGAAGAAATTCTTCTTCGGATCATAATTGGTCGGAGCGGCAATGACCACGAAATCCGCATCCCTGTAAGCCGCCGCCCCGTCGAGAGTCGCGCTCAGATGCAAGTCCTTCTCAGCGAGATACTTCTCGATGTATTCGTCCTGAATCGGACTCACCCGCCTGTTGATCTTCTCAACCTTTTCGGGAACCACATCCACCGCCACCACTTCACTTCGCTGACTCAGAAGAGTCGCAATGCTCATACCCACATAACCCGTTCCTGCTACTGCTATTTTCATTGCTCAAAAATCTTTTTAACCTTCTCGTAAGACTCGAGATTGCCAATATCATAACGCGGCCCCGGCATCTCCCAGGCATATACCGCAGTACGCTCGCTCAGCCAAGCCGCCAGAGACCCCGGAGCATCCACCCCGCAGCCATCCGCTATCGCCTCCTCCACCTTCGCAAGATCCTCGCGGGTGTAGAAATAGAACGGCGGACAGCACCAGTGGCTCTTCGGCTCCGAAGGCTTCTCCTCCATCGACAGCACCCTGTCGGAAGAATCCACCTCCACTATCCCCGACTTATGCAGCCGCTTCTCATCCGGCTCGAAGTAACGCATAATGCAACTCGTTCCCTTCCCCCCGCAATAATCCACAAAATCCTTCAGGCTGAAAGACAGCAGATTATCCCCGGCCATCACCAGCGCGTCATCATCAATGCCATAAGTCTTGACCGAGAGCAGCAAATCCCTCACCGCCCCCAGCCTCGTCTCATTGCTCGACGTCCCGTCATCCACCACCCGGATCACCGCCGGATGGGAAGCCGCCCAGTCCTCGAAGATATGGGCAAACTTATGGTTGGTGACAACAACGTACTCATCGACAAGACCTGTCGCCGACAGATCATCGATCAACCAGTCCAGGATGGCCTTGCCACCTACTTCAAGCAACGGCTTCGGAAAATTCTCAGTGAGCGGATAAAGCCTCGTGGCATAGCCCGCGGCCAAAATTATACATTTCATAGCTGAACCCCGTCTGCACTCTCACAGAAAAACACATCATACTTCCCCCTCATCTCTGGGAAAGCCGCCAGATAAGCCTCAGACACTGAGCGACTTATCGACTCCTCATAAGCCGGATCGATAAGAGCCATACAGCAGCCCTTGAAACCGGCCCCCGAAAAACGACCGCCATAAATCCCATCGGTCCGCGTCATAATCTCATAGAGCTTGATCTGCTCCGGCGCCCCCGACTCCCAGTTATGGATACTGCTCCATCCCGACTCGAACGAAAGCCGCCCGTAAGCCTCGATGTCACCCCGTTTCCACGCCTCGGCCCCCTTCTCTACACGCTCAAACTCCGTGTACCAATGCTCGCAACGCCTTGCCCAGGGAGCCGGAAGACGGTCCTTGAACTGCTCATAGACCTCACGCGGGACATTCCGTGCCATAGCCTCCTTGAATTTCCCATACTCCTGCCCGGCAAAAGCCTGCAGGGCATAGACACCCGCCCTGAGCTCATCCACGCGCATATTGTACTTCGAACCTGCAAGCGAATGCTCCAGACCCGAGAAGAAAATCGCAATCTTATAGGGCTTCATCGCCGGATTCTCCGGAAGAAGGCTGTAGGAGCCGTCCTTGGTGTCGAGATAGAGAAGATGATTCCTGCGGCTCAGCACCTCGCAGCTCTGGTCAAGCTTACCGACATTCACCCCCACATAATTCAGCTCCGCGTCGTAGGCCACGTCGATAAGCTCCTGCTGAGCGAGAGTGATTCCATTCACCCTGCAAAGGCCCTGCAAGAAAGCGATTATGACCGCCGCGGACGAAGAGAGGCCTCCGATCGGCAGCGAGCCGTCGATGACCCCGCAGATGCCGACCTGGAGCCGGAATTTCTTCCCCAGAGCCCAGGTAGCCCCGCGAAGATAATCCGCCCAGTCCCCCTGTTTCGAGGACGGGACCGACGCCACGTGCCACTGGGCACGCTTCGGAAACTGCAGGGAGGTCATTTCCACCACGCCGTTCTGCTTGGGCGAATAGGCGATGCTGATCCCCTTGTCAATGGCCAGACCGGTGATCTTTCCGAGATTGTGGTCAGAATGGGCCCCTATCGGACAGATGCGGTACGGGCAGAAGGAAATCCCCTCGGGGTCCCTTCCATAGACCTGGCTGAATCTTTCTTCGTAACGGGACATTACTGCTTTTTCAGTTCCTCCTGGATGTACTCCAGCGAGGCGATCTTCGCCTTCGTCTGCTCGAGGTCGAGACGGAGGGCGTTGTTGGAATTGAATTCGTCGATGGTTACGCGCCTGATGTCTCCCTCGACGAAGAATTTGTCGTAGTTCAGGTCGCGGTTGTCCGCCGGGACGCGGTAGAAATCCCCCATATCCTCAGCCTTGGCGCACTCCTCCTTGGTCAGCAGAGTCTCGTACATCTTCTCGCCGTGGCGTATGCCGATGACGCGGATGTCCTCCTTGCGGCCGCCGAAGAGTTCGCACACGGCCTCCGCCTGGGTCTGTATGGTGCAGGCCGGAGCCTTCTGGACAAGGATATCGCCGTTCTGGCCGTGCTCGAAAGCGAAAAGGACCAGGTCCACGGCCTCGTCGAGGCTCATTATGAAGCGAGTCATCGAAGGCTCGGTGAGGGTGATTGGCTGTCCGGCGCGGATCTGGTCGATCCACAGGGGAATGACGCTGCCGCGGGAGCACATCACGTTGCCGTAGCGGGTGCAGCAGATCTTGGTCTTGCTGGTCTGGCGGCTCTTGGCCACTGCGACCTTTTCCTCGATGGCCTTGGTGATGCCCATCGCATTGATCGGATAGGCGGCCTTGTCGGTGGACAAACAAATAACGCTCTTGACGCCGGCTTCTATTGCCGCGGTAAGAACGTTATCCGTGCCGATGACATTGGTCCTGACGGCCTCCATCGGGAAGAATTCGCAGCTCGGGACCTGCTTGAGCGCGGCTGCGTGGAAAATGTAATCCACGCCGGGCATTGCGCTGCGGCAGCTCTCCAGGGAACGGACGTCGCCGATATAGAACTTGATCTTGTGGGCCACATCGGGATATTTGGCCTGGTATTCGTGACGCATATCGTCCTGCTTCTTTTCGTCACGGGAGAAAATGCGGATCTCCCCGATATCGGTGCGCAGGAAGCGTTTCAGGACGGCATTGCCGAAACTACCGGTGCCGCCCGTGATCATAAGTGTTTTGTCTTTGAAAATGGACATATTTCTACGATGTTAGATTTTTTCCTGTCTGGTCTGCCTTGTTGACTATGGTCACGGTCCCGCCGTGGAACTGGCGCTCGGCCTCGAGTTCTCGACGGACCTCGCTGCGCACTTCGTTGCGGACCTTCTCCATTTCCTCCTCGACCATCTCCTTCACCGTCCCTTGCAGCGCAACTCGGTAGGCTTTGTGCCGGACGGAGCGGAGCCAGTGGCGCTCCGCCTTGTACATTTCGACTAGGACCATCACGCCCACGACCGCGAACACCAGCACGGCAATAGCACTGGCTACGACCAGGACCCATTTGATGAAAGTAAAGATGCTTGACCAGTCGAAAGTGGATTCAGTGTACTCCACCCCCAGTTCTTCGGCTCCCTGACGGACCTTTCTCACGAGTGGAAGAAAAAGCAGAATTCGATACATTTGCTGTGGTATATAGTTTTAATTCCCCGCCGCTCAGTGGAATATGCGGCAGGTAAAGGTCTGAACGCGCCCGGCTCCAATCCCTGGAGCTCTCTGCGGATTCAGTCTGTTCCTTTGGAACAATTAAACAAACAAAGATAAATATTATTTCGCAGATTGCAAAATATTAGATGCTTCCTTTGCAGAGATTTCCGCCCAGTCGAAAAGGCGGGGGTCGAAATCTGGAGCCTGAGGATCGTCCAGAACCTGCAGGGCCTTAGCCGCAAATGCCGCGCAAAACGCCTCCGGATCATCATCCAGCGGGACACAGTTCTGCTCTCCGATAACCTCCGGGATTCCTCCGGTCAGGGAACCTACAGCCTTGCATCCGGAAGCAAGGGCTTCGACCAGGACAAGTGCCATTCCCTCCGCCTTGCTCGGAAGGACTACAAGGTCTATGACATTCATCAGCTCAGGAAGAGACTCGTGCGGAAGATTGCCGAAGAAGCGGAAATCCGGCGCGGCCTCTTTGATGGAACCAAGCAGCGGTCCGTCCCCTATTACCCAGAATACCAGGTCCTTACGCTTCATTTTAGCGTATATCTCCGGCAGCAGCTCAGCCTGCTTGATTTTGAAAAGATTGCCTATGAAGGCGACGACTTTCACTCCCTCGACGCGATGTTTCCGGCGAAGAAGGAGACGTTCCGCCTCGCTGCGCTTCTGAAAAGCCGCATCCACACCGTTACACAGCACTTTCTTCCGACCCGGCCCTATAGTCTCCGAGGTCTCGAGCAGAGCCTTGCTGACGAAATAGTTAATCTCAGCCTCGGCTATCAGAGCGGCTGTTTCGGCTTTTATGCAAGGATATCTGAAGGGTTTGGTATGGATGTCTGAGCCGTGCCAGGTGACGGAATAAGGCACGCCGTAGCGACGCTTTGCCTCCCTCGCCGCGAAGGCTCCTTCGAAGCCGTGGGCGGAGATGAAATCATAGTCTTTCAGGCGCTCTGAAAGGCGCTTCAGGAAGCGGGGATAAAACCACGGTCTGAGGCCGAGTTTGTAGAAAAGAAAGTGATCTGCAATGCCGTAGGATTTCCAAATCATCTGATATAGCAATCCTTTGAAGCTCAAAGTGTCAGGATGGCCTACTTTATGTTCCGCTTTACCATCCAGGAAACGCTTCCCGAGAAAGAGTCTCTCTATGGGTCCGTAGCTCAGCTGGATGCAGAAAACATCGACTTCAAGCTCCGGATTCGCGGCAAGGTGGCGGGCGCGTTCCAACTTGGAAAGGAAGGTGCCTTTCTGGTTGAAAATGTCTTCTTCGAATACTATCGCGACGCGTTTCATAGGGCGGAGAATTCTTGAAGCATTTCCTCTGCAATCCGGGAGGCCGAGGCCTTTTCCAGAATGGCCGTCCTGGAGGAATAATCGAAGTTCCCGGCGACGCAACGTCTCATTGCTTCCGCTATCTCGGCGGCGTTATGGTGACAGACTATCACCGAGGGTTCTCCCGAAAGGAGTCTGCGGGCGGGACTATGGGCTCCGGTCACGCTTATTATGGGCCTTGGATATTGCAGATACACAAAGAGTTTGCTCGAAAGATAGACGTCGTTTTCCAGCTCGGCGTCTATGTCCAGAAGGGCCGTCGCCTCAGCGATGAGGGGCTCTATATCATCTGTCCATTCCAGCAGGCGTATTTTGTCTTTGCAGCGCGGCGCAAAGGCCTCGATTTCTTTTAGGACCCGGCTGTCCGTGCCGGCAAAAACCAGCCTTGCATCGAAGTCCAGTGAGGAAAATGCCTCCAGGACCTGCTTTGCCTTGCGGCGGCCGTAAATTCGTCCCGCGTACAGGAATACAGGCGGTTTGGTGGGAGGCGGAAGGGGGCGTATAGCAGCCTCTGAAACCGGGGGAAGGAAGACTCCCCTCTTCAGTGAGGGCGGCAACATAGTTCCCTCATATTCAAGCATTTCCTCGGTCAGTCCGCCGAGAAATGACATAGATTTCGCGCAGCGTCGGATTATGGCCTCGACGCTTTTTCTGTACGGGCCGTTCCCCACCCATTCCGGCGGAGAAGGGATTGCGTCCACAAAGTAACAGGCCCAAGGCTTTCCGCTTCGCTTTTTCCAAAACTCTCCCGCTTCCAGGGCCCAGAAACGGTCATTGGAGCAGAGGCTCAGGATTACGTCCGTATCCTCGGGGAAATAGATTCCACGGCGCTTGATGCGGGACACTAGGTCCCCTTTGAACAGCACGGTCAGGATGCGTTTCATCCAGTGCTTCATCCTCGGGAGCCGGACTGTCTGCAGGCTGCGGTATTTTATGGACTCGCTCCCCTTGTATTCCGCCACCGCCAAATCCAGCGTACAACGCTCCGAAAGAGCTTTCAGAAGCCTTTCATAGAGTATTCCGGGGGCATTGGAGCCGACTTCCTGGGCTAGGACGAAGACTTTCATTTGCGGCGCGGGAAAAGATGGTCACGGACTTTCAGCAGGAACTCCAGAAGGGAGAAACCGCCCCGGCGGAAGCGTCCTCTCATCCAGCGGTAGCGCCGGGTTCGGAGAAAATGGAGGTCTTCACCGGTGAGGATGAGAGTATCAGGCGCGAAGCCTTTCAGCGGGTCCTCCAACAAATCCTCGAAGGGGGCAAGTCCTTCACTTCCCAGTCGCCTCAGTTCCGCTCTGTCGTGTAGACGGTATAGGTAGCCGTTCGACTTGTCGGAGGCGCAGGTACACAGATAGTGAAAAACCTTGGCTCCTGTCAGATAGCGTACTCCGCTCATAGCCTGGCAGTTCCATTCGTCCGGAAGGCGCTTTATGGGACTTCCGCACATAGCGTTCGTCTTTGCGAGCGAGGGCTGGTCGGAATAGACCTCGGCCTTGCAGCCTTCGAGATAATTCTGCTGCCATAGGCTGAAGAAGCGGCGGTTCTGCTCCGTGTCCCTGACCAGCATCACTCCGCTGTTGAAATACTCTTCGACGCCGGACGCGTCGAAACCGATGCGGCGGCAGAGCGAGAGGATGGCGTCCCTGTGGGAATGGACAGAGAGCGGAACGTGTATGTCAAGGCAGGCTCCGAAATCCACTTCCGGCTCATTTTCAGGGACTTGGCGGCAGAAGAGGGTGTCCGTGTCGACATAGAGGAAATCCCCGTCCACATAGTTCCGCATCCCGGTTTTCAGCAAGCGCGAGCGCTGCATTCCGCTGAGGGAGGCATCGAGTTCTTTCACTATCACTTCGTCGAAAAGCGAAATGAAGTCTTCGCCCTTGACTCCCCTGCCCCCGAAAGCGTCGCGGCTAAGCCTGTCGGTCAGGAGGGTGACTTTTATTCCGGGGTTGTGACGCCTTAGGGAATGGACGGAAAGCGCTGCCTGCTCGAGGTAGATGTCCCCGGGCGAGCTCACCAGCACATATAAGATTTTCATAGACACAACTCACAAATATAGATATTTTTAATTACATTTGCACTATGGCGAGCCGCTCGGACATCAGAATCGCGAAGAACACCCTCATCATTTATATAAGGATGGCGGTGACCATTGTCGTGGGTCTTATTTCGAGCCGTCTGGTGCTGCAGGCGCTCGGGGCTTCGGACGTGGGCATATACAGCGCGGTCGGAAGTGCGGTGATGCTGGTTTCGGCCATAACGACGGCGATGACCGCCACCACTGTCCGCTTTATGAACATAGAACTCGGCAAGAGCGGAGGCAATCCCGGACGGATGTTCAATATCTGCCATACGATCCATATCGGCGGCGCTCTCCTGCTGCTTCTCATTCTCGAGACCATAGGCCTTTGGTATATCCACAACAAACTGAATGTGCCGCCCGGGAAGGAGGCCGACGCAATGTTCGTCTTCCAGGTCTCGACCCTGGTGGCCTGCCTCTCGATCGCCAATGTGCCCTTCCAGGGCCTTTTTACCGTCCACGAAAAATTCGGGACCATAGCCATAGTGGACATACTGAACGCCTTCATCAAGCTCGGCCTGGTCGTCTGTCTCCTGCTATTTGTCCGGAAGGATGGCCTGAGGATCTATGCCTTGATGATGTCTGTTATGACTCTGGTCTCCTTCGTTGTCTATCATCTGCTCTGCCGAAAGAAATGGCCGGAGATGGTCCGATGGTCCTTTGTCAGGGAGTGGAAGGACTATAGGGATGTGCTTCATTTCAACAACTGGAACTTGCTGCATTCCAGCGCGGTGATAAGCCGTTCCCAGGGTTCCAATATGCTTATAAACGCCTTTTTCGGGACCACGGTCAATGCGGCTTTCTACTATGCGGCGACCTTGCAAAACTATGTGAGTCAGTTCATTTCGAATTTTGATACGGCCTCGGCGCCTCAGATCGCCCAGAGCGTCGGCTCGGGTGAGATTTCCCAGGCGACCGCCCTTGCCCGGCGCACCGGACGGATCTGCCTGCTGCTTTTCCTGCTGCTGTTTTTCCCGCTTTGGTGCGAAATGGATTTCATAGTCGGGCTATGGCTGGGCAAGAATGTTCCGGCCGAGACTTTTCTGATGTGCCGATGGACACTCGTAGTGGCTGCGGTATCGGCGACTTCCGCCGGGCTGGTCCAGCTGATCAATGCCCTGGGGCGCATCAAATGGTACAAAATCGAAGTCAGCGTGCTGTTTTTCGGCTGCCTTCTCGCCGGCTGGATGCTTTTCCGCGCAGGCTTCCCGGCCTACACGATAATCGTCAGTTTCGTGGTGGCGGATCTTCTTAACCGGCTGATTCAGTTCATTCTGCTGCGCTTCCAGTTCCGTTTCGACGTAGCAGGCTACTTCAGGGAGGCGTACCTGCGGCCCTTTATGGTCTTTGTCATTATGGGCGCATACCTCCTGATATATCCGCATTTCGGCTTCGACGGCATCTGGCTCCGCCTGCTTGGCGTTTTCATTACGCTGATACTGAGTATGCTCGCGGTGTTGTTTGTCGGCCTCACCCCTTCCGAGCGCTCCTCGCTGAAAAGGTTCGTTTTTCGTCGCGCGTAGGATTCACAGGCGGATTGTCGCTAGCAAGATTCGCGGAGGCGGATTCTCGCGAGCAAAATTCGCGCAGGCGGATTGTCCTTGCACCCAAACGTTTTGCACAATTGCAGGAATGCAAGCGTTTTCACCCGCAAAATGACGTAAAAATGCGGGTGAAACGTTATGTGGCTTCAGTTTCACCCGCAAAAAAGCCCTAAAATGCGGGCGAAAACGCAGGGAGCAAGCAGCTGAGGCGACGGCAGCTTGGAGGCAAGCCGTCGGCAGGAGAGCCGTTGGCTTGCAGGCAACCCGTCGGTGCCCGCAAAGGCACGTTTCCCGGCACGGATTAGTGTTTTGAGTCCGCCCGGTGCCCGGCGGTGGAGGCAGACGCTATACCAGCAACAGGCGACGCCTTTGCCCAATGCCAGGGGCAAAGGCTTCCGTTAGAGCGCACCGGCGGCGGGCGGCTGTTATGCCCGCCGCCTGAGGGGCCTACCGCGAGCTCGCCTCAAGGGCTCGCGTCCGGCCCCTCTGCTTGCAGACGGAACCATCTTTCCCCTCCAACAAACACGCTTCATTGCCGCGTCGACAATTGGAACGCACCCAGCACGCGATTTGACGTCAACGCGGACGGAAAAAGGACCGTTCTGCCACAAAACAGTGCCGCGTCGACAGCTGGAACTCACCCAACACGCGATTTGACGTCAACGCGGACGAGGATAGGCTGCGGGCGACTGCTGAACACGCGTCGGACCGGAACGTCACGAGGCAACGGCCGCCGCGAGGAGGGCTATCAGCACAGAGCCCACCGCAGCGGCGCGCCGTAGCCGCCGACCATGACAGCCGGTCGGCGGCGGTGCCGGAAAACTGGCATCTGGCGGCACTGAGGACGCCAAATCGGCAATCCGTGCCGAAAAACTGGCATCTGGCGGCACTGAGGACGCCAAATCGGCAATCCGTGCCGAAAAACTGGCATCTGGCGGCACAGAGATAAGCGAAACAGCTGTCAGCGAATTACAATGCGGCGGAGGCTAAAGGATGTTCATTGACTGCTCGCGGATTTTTTCGAGCTCGTCTTTCATACGGACGACGAGCGCCTGGATGCCGGCGTGGTTGGCCTTGGAACCGGTGGTGTTGATCTCGCGGCCCATCTCCTGGATGATGAAACCCAGTTTCTTGCCGGGATACTGTTCGCCGTCGATTGTGTCCATAAAGTACTTGCAGTGCTGGCGCAGGCGGACCTTCTCCTCGTTGATGTCGTATTTCTCCAGATAGAAGATCAGCTCCTGCTCGAAGCGGGAAGGATCGACTTTGGCCGAAAGCTCGGCGAGATTCTTCTGAAGGCGGGCACGTACGGCTTCAATCCTCTCAGACTCAAGCGCTTCCACCTCCTTATACAAATCCAGGATATTCTGCACCCTGCCGGTGACGTCCTTGTAGAGCGCAACCCCTTCGCGGCGGCGATAGTCTTCCAGCGCCTTAAGCGCAGACACGAAGGCAGCCTCCACTTTTGGCCATTCGCTCTCCGCGATCGCATCCCCCGACTTGCCGACCACATCCGGAAGCCGCAGAATGGCATTTGCCAGAACGGAAGCGTTAGCAGGGTGCTTCATTGCAGCTTTCCCGAGAGGAATCTCCTCGTCAAGAGCGGCGGCAATGCTCTGCCAGTAGCTGTGGAAAGCCTCCTTGTTGACGGAGTGGACTCCCCCGGCTTCACCAGCTTCCAGCGAAAGGTACACATCTATGGTTCCCCGGACCAGTTTCTCTGCAATCATCTTCCGGACAAGAAGGTCCTTGTCCTTGGGCAGCAGCTGGCTCTTGACAGAGATATCTGCACTCTTCCCGTTCAGGGAGCGTATCTCGATTACAAGTTTTCCGGCAGAGAGAAGGACTTCGGCCTTCCCGTAGCCTGTCATTGACTGGATCATTTGATGATTCCTTCTTCCTTGAAAACTTTGGTCAGGGCATCTACCGCCTTGTCAACCTGCTCCTTGGTATGCGTAGCCATAAGAGAGAAACGAATCAGGGTGTCCTGGGGCGCACAAGCCGGAGGTATGACAGAATTGATGAACACACCCTCGTCAAATGCTCGTTTGGTCACGACAAAGGTCTTCTCCAGGTCGCGGACATACAGAGGTATGATAGGACTCTCGGTCTCCCCGATTTCGAAACCGGCCTCGCGGAAACGGCGCAGGGCATAGTTGGTCACCTCCCAAAGATGGGTGATACGCTCCGGCTCCTGCTGGATGATATGAAGTGCCTCGAGGGCGCTGGCGGTAGCCGCCGGGGTATCAGAAGCCTGGAAGATATAGGTCCTGGCGTTATGGCGTAAGAAATTGATAATCACCTTGTCGGCAGCGATGAAGCCACCAATCGAAGCGAGGCTCTTGGAGAAGGTTCCCATAATCAGGTCAATCTCGGAACTGAGGTTGAAATGGTCACAGACTCCCCTTCCTCCACGGCCGAAGACTCCGATACCGTGGGCCTCGTCGACCATAATGACCACATTGTCGTATTTGTGCTTGAGTTCGACGATCTCAGGGAGTTTGGCGAGGTCGCCTTCCATAGAAAAGACTCCGTCCACGACTATCAGCTTGACCGCATTCCGGGGGCATCTTCTGATGCGGCGCTCCAGGTCGGCCATATCGTTGTGCTTGTAATGGAGGCCCTTGGCGAAGCTGAGACGGCGTCCGTCGACTATGGACGCGTGGTCACGGTCGTCACAGATAATGAAATCGTCCTTGGTCAGAAGCTGCGGTATTACGCCGGAATTGACGGTGAAACCGGTGGAGAAGCAGAGGGCTTCGTCCTTGCCGACAAACTCCGCCAGCTCCTTTTCGAGCTGAAGGTGAATGTCCAGCGTCCCGTTCAAAAAACGCGACCCAGCGCAGCCGGAGCCATATTTTTTCATAGCCTCGATGCCCGCGTTGATCACTCTGTCGTCTCCGGTAAGCCCGGTATATGCATTCGAACCGAACATCAGAATCTGATGTCCGTCCATAGTGACTTCTGTTCCCTGTTTGCTTGTAATCGGCCGGAAATAAGGGTAAATTCCCTTTTCCATCATCTTCTGCGGCAAATCATATTTTGCCAGCCTTGCGTGTAATAGACTCATCAATTTTTTGTTTTGTGAGCTGCAAATTTAGTAAAAATTGTTTTTAGTGCAACGGAATGGGATTTTTTTCGTACCTTTGAGTTTTGAAAAACACCTTTATCATTTATATGGAAGAGAATCCCCGCAAGCTGAATTTCCTTGAAGAAATCATCGAAAAAGACCTCGCCGAAGGCAAAATGGACTCCATCATCACCCGTTTTCCTCCCGAGCCAAACGGTTATCTGCATCTCGGTCACGCCAAGAGCATCTGCCTGAATTTCGGCCTCGCCGAGAAATACGGCGGCAAGACCAATCTCCGCTATGATGACACCAATCCGACCAAGGAGGACACCGAATACGTGGATTCCATCAAGGAGGACATCCACTGGCTGGGCTTCCAATGGGACAAGGAACTCTATGCTTCGGACTATTTCGACCAGCTTTACGAGTGGGCCGAAGAGCTAATCAAGCGCGGCCTGGCCTATGTGGACGACCAGACCCAGGAGGAAATCCGTCTCGGACGCGGCACTGTGGACAAGCCCGGCACCCCCTCTCCCTGGAGGGACCGTTCTGTGGAGGAAAACCTCAGGCTCTTCCGCGAGATGAAGGCCGGAAAATATGCCGAAGGAGAAAAAGTGCTCCGCGCCAAGATCGATATGGCCCATCCGAATATGATGTTCCGCGACCCTCTGCTGTACCGCATCAAGTTCGCCCATCATCACCGCACCGGCGACAAGTGGTGCATCTATCCGATGTATGACTTCACCCACGGCCAGTGCGATTCCATCGAGCATATCACCCACTCCATCTGCACCCTGGAATTCGACGTCCACCGTCCTCTGTATGACTGGTTCATAGAGACTCTGGGCATCTATCCCTCGCATCAGTATGAGTTCGCCCGCCTGAACCTGACCTACACGCTGATGTCCAAGCGCAAGCTGCTGGAACTGGTCCAGAAGGGCCTGGTTTCAGGCTGGGACGACCCCAGGATGCCGACCCTCTGCGGAGTACGCCGCCGCGGCTACACCCCCGAGGCCCTGAAGATGTTCTGCGAGAAGATCGGGGTCAGCAAACGCGACCAGCTGATGGACATACAGCTTCTGGAATGGTGCGTAAGGCAGGATCTGAACGCCCGTTCGAACCGATATATGGTGGTCCAGGACGACCCTATCAAACTGACCATAACCAACTGGGAGAGCGGCAAGGTAGAATGGTTCGACTGCCCCCTCAACCCCGCCGAGCCTGAGGGTGCGAGCCGCAAGGTCCCCTTCACCGGGGAACTGCTCATCGACAGGGCCGACTTTATGGAGGACGCCCCGAAGAAGTTCTTCCGCCTGAAGCCGGACGGAGAAGTCCGCCTGAAATATACCTATATAATCAAATGCGAAGAGGTCGTCAAGGACGCCGACGGCAAGGTAGTCGAACTGAAGTGCAGCTATGACCCTTCGACTCACCCTCAGAGCGGAGAATGGCGCTCGGTAAAGGGCACTATCCACTGGGTGAGCACGGCCTTCGCCAAGGAGCTTGAAATCCGCAACTACGACCGCCTCTTCACCCTGGCCGATATGTCCCAGGTCCCCGAGGACAAGGACTACAAGGACTTCCTGAATCCAGAGTCGCTGGTAGTCGTAAAGGGCTGGGCCGAGCCGGCACTCGCCGACGACGCCTCCGGAATCGCGGTCCAGTTCGAGCGCACCGGCTATTACGTCAAGGACAAGGACAGCGAAAACGGCCGCCTTGTATTCAACAAGACGACCGCCCTTAAAGATTCCTACAAGCCGGAATAGGCTACATATCCACGTGGAATTCACCCATATAGGTCCCCCAGCAGCCAGCCTGCACGATGGGGACCTTTTTTCCGTCCAGGTTCTCCACCCAGTCGGGCTCTTCGAGGAAAGTATGTGAGTGACCGCCGACGATGATATCGATGTTGCGGGTCGCTGCGGCAAGTATAGGATCGGTGACATCGCCCTCGTTGTGCTCGTCATATCCGATATGGGAAAGGACCACGACGAGGTCGCACTGAGGCCTGAGTTCGTCCGCGTATTTCTGGACGGTCTCAACCATATCGAATTCCGGAATACGGTCGGCGACTTCGGCGGAGACCACTCCGTGGAGCCTCGTAACCACACCGATGACGCCGATCTTAAGTCCGGCCTTCTCCACTATGACATAGGGCTTGATGTACTTGCCGAAGGAGAAGGGTGAGAAGTCCAGGTTGCAGGCGACGACCTGGGGCTTGATCTGAGGGATCATCTGCTCGAGGCCTTCTATTCCGTTGTCAAACTCGTGGTTGCCGAGGGTAACTGCATCGAAACCAAGTATTTCCAGAGACTTGATCTCCATTGAGCCTTTCAGCTCGGAGAAGTAGGCCGTCCCCTGGCAGTAGTCGCCGGCGTGGAGCAGGAGCACGTTCTCGGCTCCGTCGGCCTTGCGCACGGAATCCACATAGGCGGCGATCTCGATCAGTCCGCCGGTACCGTCCTGGGAGCCGGAACGGATGGTCTCGAAATGAGAGTGAGTGTCATTGACGTGAAGTATGGTAAGATGATGCTCGGGCTTTGGTGCACAGGCGATCACAAGAGCGGCAAAAGCCAAAAATACTGTCTTTTTCATCGTTTAGTCCTCCATAATTACTCGTCCGTCTTTCTTTCCGTCCAGGACCTGGCCGGCAGCTTCGCATTTGCGGACCTGCTCCAGGACAGTCTCCCTGATGAGCTTGCGGGAAAGCTTCACATCGTCGGCGAGGGCACCTACCGCGACGCCGTCGCCGCCGTCAAGCAGGAAGTCCAGGGTCGCGAGGGTATAGACCTTTTTCTCATCCAGAGGTTTGCCGCCTATCAGCAGTTCGGTGATCTCGTGGTTCTTGACGTGGACCTTGACGCCGCTGACGGCCATAAAGGCATCGGTCTTGGCGAGCTGGTCGAAGAGACGCTTGAGATTACTCCCTTGGGCAGGGGGATGCGGATTCCGCCGTAGTTGAGCAGGCCTACGTCGACCGGAGTGCGGAAATACTCGGATGCTCCCTTGCGGATCATATCCACGATGAGATTGCCGAGGGGAAGGTCGCATTCGTCCCTGGGATTGTCCAGTTCGGAGGCGCTGTGACCTACGATTTCCTTAAGTCTGGCCATCGAAGGCTGCGCGTCACGAAGCAGGGCCGCAGCCTTGGGAGTCGCGCCGTCGGTGAAATGAGTTCCGTTCGGGGAGATGTACTCCTCACCATTGAAAGTGCCGAGGGTCCCGTCCAAATTGTCGACGGCAAGGCTCGCCACTCCGGTGCGGCTGCCGTCCATAAGGACACGCCTCCAGCTGATTTGCGGCCCGCTCTCGCGTGAGCTGCAGAAAGCGAGGGCAATAAGGGCAATCTCTATTGCCCACAGGATGCATTCATAAATTCTTTTCATAGGCTAATTATTTTTGTTTTAACCATTTCCATAAGTCAGAGAAAGTGCTCTTCTTGCCGTACATCAGGATTCCGACCTTGTAGATCTTGGCCGAGGCCCAGGCGCAGGCGAAGAAGGTCAGAATCAGGATCACAATGGACAGGATGAGTTCCCAGCTCGCGACGCCGAAGGGAATGCGGGCAAGCATCACGATGGGCGAAGTGAAAGGAATCATCGAGAACCAGAAGACCAGCGAACTGTCCGGGGCCTTGAAGGCGTAGAGGGCAACGAAGAAGCCCAGCAACAGCGGAATCGTGACCGGAAGCTGGAGCTGGTTGGAGTCTCCTTCGTTCTCCACGGCTGAGCCTATGGCCGCGAAGAGCGAGGCGTAAAGCAGGTATCCGAAGATGAAGAAGAAGATGAAGGAGACCAGTATCTCGGTGAAATTGAGGTTGCCTATAGTGCTGAGTATCACTTCCATACCGCTCGGTTCTCCTGGAGCAGCAGCAGTGGTATCGGCAACAGCCGCAAGTCCTTCGATGTCCATTCCGGCAGGATGTACGCCCATATCCGTGACCTCGACGCTCTGCTCTCCGAGGCTGGCGAGTTTGTCCATACCGATGATGCCGCCGGCGACTCCGACTATGATTCCTGTCAGGACTATCCACAGCAGGAACTGGGTGATGGCCACAAGGGCCACGCCGATGATCTTTCCGAACATCAGTTCAGTCGCCTTGACCGAAGAGACCAGGACCTCGACGACCCTGGAACTCTTTTCCTCGATAACCGAGGACATCACCATAGCGGAGAAGAGCGTGATAAAGAGGTATATGGCCATTCCGAGTATCATCGATATGGCCATATAAATGCCTGATTCAGTGATTGTTTCCTTGCCGGAGGCATCGATGGTATAACTGTGGAGCTTCACGTTGGACTTCACTCCGTCCAGCATTTCCTTGAGGTTGTCCACCCCGTAGTCCTCTATCCTCCAGGCCTCGACCGCGTCGTTGATGCGGTCCTCGATAAGCGAGCCAGTGTCCATTCCTATGGGCTTCTCGGAGAAGCAGTCGGCGCTAAGCGAACGGCTGGCGCTGTCGATGGGCGATATGGTCAGGAGAATATCTACCCCGTAGGATTTCATATCGGCCTTGACGGAATCCGCCGGGACGCTGCCAAGGTCCAGATACTGAGTCACTTCGTTGTCGGTCAGATAGGGCAGGACAATTCCGGAAGCGTCAAGGACGCCGACTTTCTTGGCCTCCTCCTTGGTCCCCATCATTATGACGGAAGGCAGGATGGCGATGGCCGCAAAAAGGATTGGCGCAAGGAAGGTTATGATTATGAAGGATTTCTTCTGGACCTTGTTGCGGTATTCGCGGCTGATGATTATGCCGAGTTTCTTTAGATTCATAACTTACTCCTCCTCCGTTACAAGTTTGATGAAAATGTCGTTCATTCTGGGAACAAGCTCACGCAGAGAATTGATTCTCAGCCCTTTGGCGATAAGTTCCGAAAGACGCTCGTTAACCGCTGCGGCGGCGACCACGTCGGTCCGGCGTATCCCGCCTTCGGTATACTCGAGTTCCACATTGTCCTCGCCGAAACGGCGGCGGATTTCATCCGTCCCACCGGTGACCACGAGATGGGCCTTGTTGATAAGGGCTATGTTGTCGCAGAGTTCTTCGACCGACTCCATATTGTGAGTCGAAAGGATAATGGTGGCTCCGTCCTTTTTCAGATTGAGTATTTCACTGCGGATCAGTTCGGCATTGACCGGGTCGAAGCCGGAGAAAGGCTCGTCCAGTATCATCAGCGAGGGTTTGTGGACCACGGTGGTGATGAACTGGAGTTTCTGGGCCATTCCCTTGGAAAGTTCCTCGACTTTCTTGTTCCACCAGTCCTGGATGCCGAATTTGACGAACCAGGATTTCAGTTCGCGGGCGGCTTCGGAGGCGCTCATACCCTTGAGCTGGGCGAGGTACATAGCCTGCTCCCCTACTTTCATCTTGCGGTAGAGGCCGCGCTCTTCGGGGAGATAGCCGATGCGGGCGACGTCTTCTTCGCTGATGGGATGACCGTTGAAGAGGACCCGGCCCTCCGATGCGATGGTGATACGGTTGATTATCCGTATCAGCGTGGATTTTCCGGCCCCGTTAGGTCCAAGGAGGCCGAAAATCTTGCCTTCGGGAATTTCGAGGGAGATGTTCTCCAGGGCGATTTTTTCACCGAAGGACTTGGATACGTTTTCAATTGTGATGATTGACATTATATGTTAAGCAGTTTTGTTACGAGTTCTACGAGAAGTTCTTCCGGCGAGGCTTCTCCGGCGTCTCCTCCTTTGGCCTTGAAATCATATTCCTTTATGAGGGATATGGCGCGGCTGCACTTTGGAAGCGGATAATTCCTTGCAGCCGTGTCGTATTCTCCGAAAAAGTATGGATTCACCCCGAGGATCTTTGCCTTGGAGGCATTGTCCACGGGTCCCTTCATCATCGCGGCTTCGTATTTCAGTATGCGGTAGAAATGAAGGAACAGGGCGCTGAGGGAGGGCGGAAGGAAGAATTTCGGCGCCCTGGCGATATAAGTCGCGACCCTGACGGCAGCCGGAGCGTTCCGGAGGGAAAGATTCCTGGTCAGTTCGAAGATGCTGAACTGGCGGCTGAGGCCGACATTCTTCTCGATGTCGGCTACGTGGATCTCGCTTGTCCCCTCGGGAAGGTTTTTGAGCATCTTGTCCGTCTCTACGACTATTTTGCCAAGGTCGGTGCCGGCGTGTTCGGTAAGGAGCCTCGCGGCCTCAGGGTCAATCGTCAGTCCCCTGCCGCGATAGTAGTTCTCTATCCACTGGTTGACTTCATAATCCCTCAGGCTCAATGAGTTGACCACTTCCCCACGCTTGAGGACGCTCTTGTAGAAGGCCCTCCTTTCGTCGACTTTGGCGCCGTGGAGAAGGACGACCAGGACCGTTGTGTCAAGAGGATTGTCGCAGTAGAGAGCGAGTTCCTCGATATCCTTCATAGCCTGGGCTTCCTTGACTACGACAAGCTGCCGCTCGGCCATCATCGGGAAGCGCCTTGCGGCCGTAATCACCTGTTCTGCAGTCACATCCGCCCCGTAGCAGACGGTCTCGTTGAAGTCTTTCTCCCACTCCTGCAGGCAGTTGTCGAGTATGGCATTGCATACAAGATCCGGATAATAAGGTTCCTCGCCCATCAGGAGATATATGGGTTTGAAGCGCCCGGCTTTCACATTGTCCAGGATTCCGGCCACCTGCCTGTCAGTCTCTATGTAACTCTTCTTCGCCATATCATTCCACAGGTTTCAGACCAATTTCCGCGGCCCTTTCTCGCATAAAGCGGTCGGCGGCCTCGAAGCTGTTTTCAATCACTCCGTCCAGCACCGCCTCCTTGACCATTTCTTTAAGCTGTCCTATCGTGTTGCAGGGCTCTATTCCGAAGACCTGCATTATGTAGTCCCCGCTGATGGGGTTTTTCCAGTTGCGGATGGCATCCTTTTCTTCAACCTCGACCATCTTCCGCCTGACCTCTTCGAAATTGCGGCGCAGGCGTTCGATCTTCGCGGGATTCTTGGAGGTGATGTCCGCGTTGCAGAGCAGCATAAGGTCCTCCACGTCGTCCCCGGCGTCGAAAAGAAGCCGGCGGACAGCGGAATCCGTGACCTCGTCGTCGACTAGGGCGATCGGCCTCAGATGCAGCCCCACAAGCTTCTGGACATATTTCATCTTTTCGTTCTGGGGCAGTTTGAGGCGCGTGAAAATCTTCGGGACCATCCTTTCCCCTATCACTTCGTGGCCGTGGAAGGTCCAACCCTGGCCCGGGACGAAACGTTTCGATGCAGGCTTGCCGACATCGTGGAGAAGTGCCGCCCAACGCAGCCAGAGATCAGGCTCGCGGCCAAGTTCACGCTCGGCTTCGGCTACGTTGTCCACGACTTTTATGGTATGGGAGAAGTTCTCCTTATGGCCGCAGCCGTCCACGGTCTCAGTGCCCTTCAGGCGGGCGATTTCCGGGAGAATGGCTTCCAGAAGGCCGGTCTCGTCGAGAAGACGGAAGGCTATGGACGGTTTGGGACTGAGCAGCATCTTGTCCAATTCTTCGACTATCCTTTCCTTGGAGAGGATACTCATCCTGTCCGTCATCTTCCGCACCGCATCCAGGGCTTCGGGGACGAGGCTGAAGGGATGGTCAGGGGTCGAGAGCTGCGAGACGAAACGTATGCCGCGAAGCATCCTCAGTGGGTCGTCGGAAAAGGTCCGGACCGGATCCAGTGGAGTTTTCATTATCCCGGCGTCAAGGTCCCGGACTCCGCCGAAAGGGTCCACCAGGGCTCCGAAATCATCCTTGCAGAGGCTCAGGGCCATTGCATTGATGGTAAAATCCCTTCTCAGCTGGTCCTCTTCGAGAGTTCCGTCCTCGACTATGGGCTTGCGGCTTTCGGCCCGGTAGGATTCTTTCCTGGCGCCGACGAATTCGACCTCTATGCCCTTGTAATGGAGCATAGCAGTGCCGAAGTTCTTGAACACCGAGACGTTGGTCTTCACTTTTGCGGCCACGGCCTCGGCAAGGGCTATGCCGCTTCCCTCGACGACTATGTCTATGTCATTGTTCGGCCGGCCAAGAAAACAGTCCCGCACATAGCCGCCGATGACGAAGGCCCTAAGATTCAGTTCTGCGGCCACGTCGCTTACAAGGCGGAACACGGGATGGTCCAGGAAGCCTTCCAGTATGGTCATAGCATTTCCTCCCACAGCGGCGCCCTTTCCATATAGACGAAGCCCTCCCCGTCCCTTCGGAACATAAAGGTCTTGGCTCCGTTCGTGATTGCTATATACTTGACGTTCAGAACATTGTTATAGCGAATGGCCTGGTCTATGACTTCCTGGTCCAACGCCACATCCGGCCTCTTGCACTCGACTATCATAAGGGGGGCGGCGCTGCGGTCATAGACAACGATGTCGGCCCTGAAATCCTTCTGGCCTTGCTTGAGAGGCACTTCGCTGCCCATCATATGCTCGGGAACCTTCATCCCCTGATGCAGAACCGCCGAAATGAACCACTGGCGCACCTCCTCTTCGGGGGTGGCCTTGACGCTTTTGCGTCTCAGCGGGTCCCATAACATATCCGTCTGCATAACTTTACAAATATAATCTTTTTTTCGCAAATTATCTTTATATTTGGAGGAGAATAGACGTGGTCATTTGCAGGACCCGTGGCCACCCTCGGCCCCGTAAGAGGGAGGGGCCCAACTTGGTTGGGAGGGGTCGAACGAAGTGAGACGGTCAGCAAATGACCACGTCTATTCCAATAACCGATGGATCATAAAGAGCAGTTCATATCGTATCTGAGGGATATCAGGAGGTATTCCGCGCGGACCGTGGCCATCTACGAGGACGCGCTGAAACGCTTTGAGGAGCACAAGGGAAGTCTCTCCGCCGAGGTCTTTACGATTTCGGACATACGTGAATATGAGGCATTTATGATGGAAAGCCTCAAGCCGAGGACCGTCCACCAGCAACTGTCTGCGCTCAGCAGTTACTGCCGCTTCCTGGTCCAGGAGGGCGTTCTGAAAGACAATCCCGTCAAGAGAGTCAGAAGGCCCAAAAAAGAAAAGAGGCTGCCGGAGTTCTATAAAAAGGAATCTATGGACGCCTATTTCAAGGCAAGCGAGCACGCGGAAGGAGAAGATGAACTGGCGCTGCTTCTCAGCGCAGGGCCGGGCTCGAAACTGGGTGTAGAACTTTATGAAAGACGTCTCAGACGGCTTATAATCAGCATATTGGGCACTACCGGAATCCGCCGTGCGGAACTTATCAGCCTGGAGAAGAAGCACTTCAGCCGCGAGCGCCTGACACTGACCGTCCACGGAAAAGGAGACAAAATGAGAGAAATTCCTATTCTCCCTTCACTTTGTCAGGAAATTTGCTTATATTTGGATGCGGCAAAGGCTATGGGAGTGGAGAGTGAACGCCTGCTTGCAACGCTAAAAGGCCGTCCGCTGTATCCGGTCTATGTCGACAGGGCCGTGAAAACGGAGCTTGGAGACGGTTTCGGGATCACGGGGAAAGTCTCGCCCCACGTCTTGAGACACACCCTGGCGACCGAACTGCTGGAGGAAGGGGCCGACCTGAATGCCATAAAGCAGATGCTCGGGCACAGTTCCCTGGCCGCGACGCAGGTTTATACGCACAACACGGTCGCCCGCCTTAAGAAAGTATATGACACCGCCCATCCAAGGGCACAAAAAAGTAATAAAGATGATTAACGTGAAGTCCTTGAAATTCGACGCAGACCAGAAGCTGCTCGATTTCGTCCAGAAGAAAGTAGAAAAAATCGAAAAGTTCTTCGACAATCTCGGAGACATCGATGTCGTTCTCTCCCTCCTCCCGGATGCCGAGAACAAGAAAGCCAAGATTCAAACCCACATCCCCGGCCAGGAACTCGTGATCGAGCGCAGCGCCCGTACTTTCGAGGAGGCCATTACGGAGGCCGTCGATGCGATGAAGGAGAAAATCATCCGCTACAAGGAGAAGAAATTCGACCGCTGATGCGTCGGAACATATTGATTTACAAAAGGCGGCCCGCAAGGTCGCCTTTTATCATTCGACATATAGAAGAAGTCCTTTAAGGTATTCGCCTTCAGGATGATAGATGTTCACGGCGTGGTCGGCGGGCTGGTTCAGCCGGTCCAGGATACGGACGCTCCGGCCCGTCGCCGCAGCAGCGGAGAACACGGCAAGCGCGAAGGCTTCCTTGTCCACCACCTGAGAACAGCTGAAAGTAAACACGAAACCGCCGGGCGCCACTTTTGAGATTGCGGCCTCATTTAGGCGCTGGTAAGCCCTGAGGGCGTTTTTCAAAGCGCCGCGATGCTTCGCGAATGCCGGCGGGTCGACTATGATTAGGTCATACTTTCCTTTAGGAATCGATTTCAGGAAATCTATCGCGTCGGCGGTATAGGAAGTGTGGGCGGAAGGATCGAAAGCGTTCAGAGCGACGTTCCTGTCCACCATCCCCATCGCCAGTTTCGAACTGTCCACAGAATCCACGTGGAGGGCGCCTCCTGCTAAAGCATAGATTGAGAAGCCGCCTGTATAGCAAAAGAGATTCAGCACATTACGTCCCTTGGCAAGATTCCCGACACGCAATCTGTTCTCCCTCTGGTCGAGGAAGAAACCGGTCTTCTGGCCTTCGTTCCAGTTGACATAAAACTTATTCCCGTTCTCAAGGACTACGGCCTCGTCGGAGTCAAAGCCCGGGCGACGGTAGAGGTAGCCGTCGGCAAGGGGCAGCCCGGCCTTGAAAGGCGCTGTCCCCGAACTCTTGTCATAGACGGCCTTGAGGGCGTCGCCGTAGACAGTTTTGAGGGCTTCGCATATCGCCTCCCTTGCGAGGAACATACCGGCGGAATGGGCCTGAAACACGCAGACTCCGTCGTAATAATCGATAATCAGTCCCGGCAAACCATCGCCTTCCCCGTGGACAAGACGGTAGCAATTGGTATTGGCCGAGCCTTCAAGTCCGAAGGATTTTCTCAGCTGCAGGGCTCTGGAAAGCATCTTTTCCCAGAAATCCGGCTGCGTGGGATCCTCCGTGAAGCTGAGAATCCGGACGGCGATGGAGCCTATCTGGTAGTGTCCGACGGCTAGGGGTTTCAGCTCTGAGGACAGAACTTCGACGAGTTCACCTTCGGCAGGATTGCCTTCAATGGAAGCGATGGCGCCGGAAAACACCCAGGGATGCAGGCGCAGGATGGATTCTTCGCGGTGGGGACGGAGGATTACTTTATTCATTTTTGCTTTCTTGCAGGCGTAGATACATTTCCCGGCATACCCAGGCATCGGTCGCGGCATAGGATTGCTGCGACGGGGAAAGCGTCTCTGCCTCCCAGTTGGACAGCTGCTGGGTCTTGGAAATCTTGACTCCGAGTATTATGGCGGCCATTTTCTTGACGCTTTTCTCTTCTATGCCGTAATCGGCGCCGATGCGCTGAAGGTCCACGAAACCCTGAGGCTGGAATCCGGCTATTTTCTGCAGGCCGCGGATGTCGTCAAGGATAGCCGCTCCTACTTTTTTTATGGTCGGATTGGCAAGTATGGCGGCAAGACGCCTGGGAAGGCCGATTTTCTTTAGGCGGAAGAGGAAGGCCCGGTTCTGCCCGGAAAGTTGCAGCAGTGCAGTTCCGTTGGACTGCTGCCCGGGAGAGAATGTCGGGCGGCTTTCAGTATCGAAACCAATGATTTTCTGATTCTTAAGGTAGCGGACCGCTTCGCCGAAAGACTCGTCAAGAGAGTCAATTACCCTTATCTCGCCACTGAAGGAGGCTAGCTCCAATTCTCCTATCTCTTCGGGAGTAATCTTGCTCTTGTACATATTGAATCTTAAAATTGCGGCACAAATTTACGCTTTTCCGCCCGATTTTGCAAAGCCGAGGAATTCCCGTATCTTGGGAATCAGCAGTGAATCTATGTACTCTTCTTCCATAAAGTGCGTTCCGTCATACATTTGGAAGCTGTCACCGAACATTTTCCTCCAATACTCCACTTTTACTACGCCGGAGCGCATAAAGTGGTCGTGGACACCGAAAAAGGCAAAGCGTGGAAGTGGCTTCTTCGCGGCCTCGCAGGCGGCCTTCCAATGGGCCTTGTAGCGGCGCATAACGGGGAAAGAGAACTTCAGGGGCTGCCTGTCCCCTTCTTTGACGGGGAACTTGTAGTGAAGGTACCACGACCCGCCAGGAAAGAGCGTAAGGAAAGCGTAGCGGACGAACTGCTCCGGCGCTCCAAGTGACGGAGAGACAAAGATTTGCGGTATTCCTTCGATGCGGAGGGCCTGGATGCTGCCGAGAGACTCTCCTATTATCAGCGAGGGCTGGAGTTCCTCCACCCAGGATGCAATCTGGGAAGCGCCTATGGGCGGATCGAAATCATAGGTGCGGACAATCACTCTGATGCCTTCCGGAGAGAGTTTCGCGTCAAGATAGTTAGGTATGCGGCTGTCTCCGCCTCCGCCCATACCGTGGATATACAATATAGTAGCCATAGATTTTGCAAAATTACGACTTTCTTACTAAATTTGTGGTCTTGAGATAAAGAAAAAGACATTTATGAAACGGATTTTACTTCTCGCGCTTGCCGCCATCCTCCCCTTCACCCTGTTTTCACAGGGCAAACCGGCCCCCAAGCCTAAAACCAAGGCATACCAGTTCACCACCGTCAAGGAACTACCTGTCACTCCGGTGAAAAATCAGTATCGCAGCGGCACCTGCTGGTGTTTTTCCACCTTGTCCTTCCTCGAGTCGGAAGTAATCAAGGCCAAAAACATAAAAGACACCCTGCAGTATCCGGATTTTTCCGAGATGTTCATCGTCCGCAACGCCTATCACGACAGGGCGGTCAAGTATGTCCGCCTGGACGGCAATCTGAATATGGCCGCCGGTTCTGACTTCGGAGATGTGCTGACTATCATAAAAGATTATGGCCTGATGCCTCAAGAGGCCTATTCCGGAATGAATTATGGCTATGACAAGCCGGTCCAGGGCGAACTGGACGCGGTCCTCAAGGGCTATGTCCAGGCCGTGGTCAAGAATCCGAACCGCAAGCTCACCCCTGTCTGGCCCAAGGGCTTCGACGGGATCCTGGACGCCTATCTGGGCGCAGTCCCCGAGAATTTTACCGTCGGCGGAAAGTCCTATACCCCAGCCTCTTACCGCGATGCTATGGGCGTCAATCCGGATGATTTCGTTAGCCTGACTTCTTACACTCACCATCCTTTCTACACTCAGTTTGCGATCGAGGTCGAGGACAACTGGAGATGGTCTCCCAGCTACAACGTTCCGCTGGACGAGTATATAAAGATTATTGACAACGCCCTTGACAATGGCTATACGGTGCTCTGGGGCGGCGACGTCTCCGAAAAGGGCTTCACCCGCGACGGCCTGGCCGTACTGATTGACGAAGAGGCACGCACAAGTGGCTCGGATCAAGAAAAATGGGTCGGGAAAAGCGATGCAAAGCCCGAAGAGAAAAGCGACGGGATCCTTCCCGAACTCGAGGTCACCCAGGAACTGCGTCAGCAGATGTTCGACGAAAAAACCTCGACCGACGACCACGGAATGCACCTTTACGGCCTGGCCAAAGACCAGAACGGGAAGAAATACTACCTCATAAAGAATTCCTGGGGCGAAGCCGGTGCTTATAAAGGCATCTGGTATATGTCCGAGAATTTCGTGAAGGCCAAGGCCCTGAACATTATGGTCAACAAGAAGGCCCTTCCGAAGGATATCGCCAAAAAGCTTGGTATAAAGTGAGTATTAAAAGACACATTCCCAACACTATCACTTCCTTGAACCTCCTCTCGGGGGCCTTGGGAGTGATTTTTGCGATTGAAGGCCGCCTGGACGTCGCCTTCCCTCTGATGCTTGCCGGAGCATTCTTCGACTTCTTTGACGGTATGGCCGCAAGGCTGCTTGACGTCAAGGGCGAGATGGGCAAGGAACTGGACAGCCTCGCTGATATGGTCAGTTTCGGACTGCTTCCGAGCGTGATGATGTATGAGACGATGCGGCTCGCAGGATGCACCTGCGTCCTGGCCTATTTCTGCCTGATTCTGGCCGTGCTCTCCGGGATAAGGCTGGCCAAGTTCAATGTGGACACGAGGCAGGAAAGCGACTTCATCGGAGTGGCCACTCCTACCGCCGCAATCCTTTGCGCTTCGCTTTGCTATTTCATCGCAGTTTCACCGGCCTCGGAGATTAACGGATGGATCGCTTCATCCTGGTTCCTTCCGGCGCTCGCGCTCGTAATGGGACTGCTTCTTCTGAGCGAAATTCCGATGTTCTCGATGAAGGTCGCGAAGGGGCATAAACTCTTCGACGCAAAGCGCATCGCCTTCCTCTCGCTGAGCCTTGTGGCCGGGATAATCGTCATTGTTTTTCATCTTAATTGGAGCCTTTTCGTGCTTCTGACCTTCACGATTTACCTTTTGGTCAATCTTTTCGTCGCATTCTTGAACTTGTTTCGCAAATAATTGATACTCAATGAATGAAACAAGTAAGTTAAAACCTGTAACAAAAAAGTTAACACATAAAAAGGGCTCAAAAAAGGGTTCCGGGAAGAAGAAAACGGCCCAAAAGAAGCTTCTTCTCAGTCCCTGGATTTTCATCGGGATAATTGCCGCGATGGGGCTTGGAATTTTCATCGCCTGGCTCGTCGAAGGAAGAGACTTTTCTTCAGGTTCTCCCCTTCCGAAAGGCTACAGTTCTTTCTGCATCGACATCTCCCACCACAACGGAGAAATCCAGTGGGACTCCCTGAAAATAATGGTCAATCAAAGAGGCCGTACGACTAGGAATCTGCAGAAGGCCGTAAGCATCCTGCCCGTCTCAAGAGTAATCATAAAAGCGACGGAAGGCGAGGTACTCGGGGACGATTTGTTCCAGAAGAACTGGGAGGAAGCGGGACGGATAGACATCTCCCGGGGAGCCTATCATTTCTTCCGCAGTTCGAAGGACGCCCGCAAGCAGGCCGAGAACTACATCAATTGCGTAAAGCTCCGGCAGACGGACCTTCCGCCAGTACTTGACGTCGAGACCATACATAAAGGATGTACGGACAAAGTTCTGAACGACAAGGTCCTGAGCTGGCTGGAGATAGTAGAGAAGCACTATGGAGTGAAACCCATAGTTTATACTTCAGACAGTTTCCTGAGGGAACATCTTTCCACGGACATTACCGACAACTATCCGCTCTGGATCGCAAGGTACAACACCATTCCGCCGAAAAAAGACGGATGGAGTATGTGGCAGTTTACTGACCGGGCCTCGGTCTACGGCGTCAAGGGGCACGTAGATCTTTCAGTAATAAAGCCTTAACTCATCTATCATTGCACGCGCGACGGCGTTTGAAGCGCCGCTGCCGCCAAGCAGGCTGCGGATTTCTTCGTAGTCCTTAAGCATACGGCTGCGGTAGAAGTGGTCCTCCAGTATGCGCCTGACCTCATCCACTATGATATCGCTCCGCAGATAGTCTTGCAGATATTCTTTGAAAGCGGGACGGTCAATTATGAGGTTGGCCAGAGAGATGTATTTTATCTTGATGATAGTCCGCATTATGAGGTAGGTCAGGCTGGCGGTGCGATATCCGACAACTTGAGGCGTTCCTATAAGTGCGGCTTCCAAAGATGCTGTCCCGGAATTGATTACCGCAGCCTTGGCGTGACGCAGTGCGGCGTAGGTCTCTCCGAAAACCAGGTGGACGAACTCCTCATTTCCGGCGAGGTCGTAATCGGCGGCCGTACGAGACGGAGCCGCTGCTATTACGAAATGATAATCAGCATATTGAGGCAGCTTATGTAAATCTGAGCAGAAGCTCATCAGGACGGGCATCATAGTGGATATCTCCCCGTTCCTTGAGCCGGCAAGAAGGGCGATGTAGGGTTTGTCCGGAAGGGAACATCTCTGCAAAAAATCTGAACGGGACTCTTTCATAGCCGGAGACGAGTCGATTGCATCCACCAGAGGATTGCCCTTGTAGACAAACGGGACTCCCTTTGACTCGAAGTAGGGCACTTCAAAGGGGAAAACTATGAATAGTTTGTCAACCCAGGCCTTGAGTTTGCGGATACGGCCCTCCCTCGACGCCCATACCTTGGGAGCAATGTAATAGAAGACCTTGAAGCCGGCATCGTGGGCGAATTCCGCAATCTTGAAATTGAAGCCCGGATAATCTATGAGTATGACTACGTGCGGATTCCACTTCAGAATGTCCTCCTTGCAGCGCTGAACCTTGCCCAGCAGCTTGCGGGCGTGGATAAGGACCTCCCAATAGCCGATTATCGCACCCTCGCGATAGTCCTGCACAAGTCCGCTCCCCTGCTGATGCTCCTTATAGACCGCGTCCATCAGACCGCCGCCCCAGAAGCGGATGTCCGCCTCGGGATCTTCGGCATATATGCCGCGCATCAGGTTGGAGCCGTGCAGGTCTCCGGAAGCCTCGCCGGCTACTATATAATACCGCATATAGAACGAAGCCGCTTGTATTCCTCGAAATCCGTACGGTCCAGATTATTGGGAGTTATGGTTATCCAGCCTTGCTCAAGCATACTGTGGTCGGCATCGTCGTTTTCATTCTCGTCGTCTATGAAGTCTCCGACCATCATATATCCTTCCTCCCCTTCTTCCAGGGTCGGCAGCTTTCCGTCGTGATGGAAACCTGTCGCCTCATACAGCATAAGGCGTTCCTCATCCCAGGGCTGGAACTCCCTCTCCCAGTGTCCTTTACCCTGCCGGGTAATCTTGACCCCCTTTACTTCATCTATGCCGATGTCAGGAAAATTGATATTGTAAAGGAGTCCGAAACTGTTCTCGGGCCAGTTGTCGAGAAGGAAACGGACAATTGAAGGAAGATAATGCTCCACGATGGAGAAATCGGCGTCCGGGCTGAAATTGCAAAGCGAGACACCTATTGCCTTGCATCCATTCAAGGCTCCCTCCTCGGCCGCTCCGAGGGTGGCGGAATAATTGGCCGCGGAGGCCGCATTGGATCCGTGGTTGATGCCGCAGATGACAAGGTCCGGATTCCTCTGTTCGTACATATATTCGAGTCCGAATTTGACGCAGGAAGCGGGAGTGGCATCCAGATAGTGCCATTTGCCGGGTCCGTATTCCGGCACGCTCTTATGGGCTAAGCAATTGATACCCAGCGAGACTGACATCGATTTGCCGCTCTGGTGATACTTTGGCGCCACTACGGTCACATCCCCGAATCCGGCCATTATATTGACCAGGACCTGCAATCCTCTGGCCTTGTATCCGTCGTCGTTGCTGATCAAAATCTTCATTCGTGACAATTCTTAATAAAATCGACTGCAAAGATAGCGAATATTCGGATTTTTTCGTAAATTTGCGTCGCCTTCGGTAAAAATGCCGGGGCGATTGAGTGGAAAACACTGGAAAACATTTATTTTTATCAATAACAGAACATGAATAGAATTGCTATCAACGGTTTTGGCCGTATCGGTCGTCTGGCATTCCGTCAGATGTTCGAGGCTGATGGTTATGAAGTAGTCGCCATCAATGACCTCACAAGTCCCAAAATGCTTGCCCACCTCCTGAAGTACGACACCGCTCAGGGTGGATTCGCCGGCAAGTTCGGCGAAGGAAAGCACACGGTTGATTACAAGGACGCCGTTCTCGCAGAAGACGGAAAGACGGTTGTCACTCCCGGTTCCATCATTGTGGACGGCAAGGAAATCACCATTTATGCGAAGCCCAATGCCGCTGAGCTCCCTTGGGGCGAACTCAATGTAGATGTCGTTCTCGAGTGCACTGGTTTCTATACCTCCAAGGCGAAGGCCTCCGCTCACATCGAGGCTGGCGCAAAGAAGGTTGTCATCTCCGCTCCTGCAGGCAACGACCTTCCCACCATTGTCTTCAACACCAACCACAAGACCCTTACCCCGGCTGACACCATAATCAGCGCTGCTTCTTGCACCACCAACTGCCTCGCCCCTATGGCTGACGCCCTCAACAAATTCGCTCCCATCCAGAGCGGCATTATGAGCACCATCCACGCCTATACCGGTGACCAGATGATTCTCGACGGCCCTCAGCGCAAGGGTGACCTCCGCCGTAGCCGTGCAGGTGCCTGCAACATCGTCCCTAACTCCACCGGCGCAGCCAAGGCTATCGGTCTCGTCATTCCCGAACTGAACGGCAAGCTCATCGGCAGCGCCCAGCGCGTTCCCACCCCCACCGGTTCCACCACGATTCTGATTGCTGTCGTCAAGGGCAAGGACATTACTCCCGCCGGTATCAACGCCGCTATGAAGGCTGCCTCCAACGAGTCCTTCGGCTACACCGAGGACCAGATCGTCAGCTCCGACGTCATTGGTATGAAGTTCGGTTCCCTCTTCGATGCAACCCAGACTATGGTGAGCAAGATCGACGACGAAACCTATCAGGTCCAGGTTGTCTCCTGGTACGACAACGAGAACTCCTACACTTCTCAGATGGTCCGTACCATCAAGTACCTGGCTGAGCTCAAGTAAAAAAACGCTGACTCTATCTGGAGTATAAAAAGGCAGGTCACATCACAGACCTGCCTTTTTTTTAGTATTCTCTCGGACCGAAAATATCCGTACCGATACGGACCATAGTGGCTCCGTGGCGGACGGCTATGGGCCAGTCGCCGGACATTCCTATCGAGAGCTGGTCAAACTCCGTCAATTCCGGATAAGCGGCCCGTATTTGCCCGAAAAGAGCCTCCAGACGGACGAAATCCCCTTCGATGATACTTTCATCCTCCGTCAGCGTCGCCATCCCCATAAGGCCTCGCAGACGAATGTGGCCATAGTAAGCGAGCGTAGCCGGATGGGCTGAACCATCGTCGACCGTCGCTTCGCGACCCCTCCCACGGCCTTCGGCCGCGGGCCCCTCCCTCTTACGTGGCCGAGGGTGGCCACGGGCCTCCGATGGTTCAGCCCATCCGGCTATGGCCGCGATTATGGCCAAAACTTCTTCCGGAGCGAAACCTTGCTTGGCGGCGTCGGAGGAAATATGGACCTCCAGAAGGACATCGACCGTGCGGCCGTTGGCCTCGCCCCAGCGCTCGATGGCTTCGAGCAGATGGAGCGAGTCAACTGACTGGACAAGAGAGACATACGGAAGGACAAGCTTCAGTTTATTGGTCTGAAGATGGCCGATGAAGTGCCACTCCACGTCGGAGGGCATCAGCGGAACCTTTGCTGCAAGCTCCTGCGGGCGGCTTTCGGCAAAGACGCGCTGGCCGGCATCATAGGCTTCACGGAGTCTCTCCACCGGATGGAACTTGGACACAGCAACAAGCGTCACCCCCTCTGGAAGTGACGCCTGTATCTTATGAAGATTATCCTTTATCAACGCTTTTTCTTTCCTTTCTGCTTTTCCATCTCCCTCTGCATCTTCTGCGCCTCCTCGAGTCGCTGCTGCCACTTGGACTTCGGCACCGGCTTGCCTTCAGCCGCCTTAACCTTGGCCAGGATAGCTTCCGGATGGACAAACCACTTCTTTATCACCCAGGTCTCCAGCATAGTGATAAGGTTGGAGAGCAGATAATAGTAGCTCAGGCCAGAAGAGAGGTTGTTACAGATGAAGAACATCATTATCGGCATCAGGTAGAGCGACATAAACTGCATCATCTTGGCATTTGGATCGTTGCCTACAGTCTGGTTCTGCATCGTGACTCTGGAATAGAAAAACATCGACAGAGCCATAAGCAGCGCGAAGAGCGAGATATGGTCCATACCCAGGATGCTGACTCCCCAGTGGATGATGTCGTCATAGGCGCTCAAGTCCTCGGCCCAGAGGAAGGGCTGCTGACGCAGCTGGATGGAGGCCGGGAAGAAACGGAACATCGCCCAGAGGATAGGCATCTGAAGCAATACAGGCAGGCAACCGCCCATAGGAGAAATGCCGGCCTTCTGATAGAGGGCCATTGTCTCCTGCTGCTTCTTCATCGCATCTTCCTGCTTGGGATATTTCTCATTGATCTTCTCCATCAGGGGCTTCAGGGCCTGCATCTTTGCCGAGGAAGAATAACTCTTGTAGGCAAAGGGAAGTACCACGATCTTGATGAAGATGGTCATCAGAAGGATGATGATGCCGAAGTTGGCGATGAACTTGCTGAGCCAGTCGAACAGAGGAATGATCACCCATTTGGTGAACCAACCGATCCACTTGCCGCCCAGAGGGATGACCTTCTCGTAGGAATGGCCATAGGCCTTGAGACCCTTATAGTCGTTGGGACCGAAATAGAACTCGAAGGGAATCGCGATATTGTCTGAAGGACGTATCTCGGCACGCATCTTGGCGCTGCAGGCCATCAAGTCCCCTTCCTCATTGTCCTTAGGCTGAAAATCGATGCTAAAGTCTCCGGCAGTGAAATAGTTCGGGGCACGCATTATGGCCGAGAAGAACTGCTGCTGGAAGGCGAACCATTCCACACGGTTGTCGAAACGCTTGTTGCCCTTGCGCCCGTTACCGATATTCTCAGGCTTGTTGGTGTCGGGGAAGAAATAGTTCAGGCGGGAGTACTGGCTCTCGTTCTTGTAACCTTTCTCCATCCTCGGTATCATAGCTTCGAACTGGATGTCGAACGAATTGATATTCCGAGGGATAAGGTCCTGCATTCCTACGAAGGAAAGTTGCTCGCTGACAGAGTAGCTGTCCGGAAGGAGAGTGTATTTCTGCTCTATGTATCCACCGTTGGAGAAGGGCAGACGCATTACTACGGTAGAATCGTTCGACTCCTCGCCGACTATCTGGAAATTGACGAGTCTGGTGTCTACGGCCTTCGGGGCATAGATGATGAAACCAAGATTGGATTTGCCGCCGCGGAGGATGTACAGGTCGCTCTTGTCGTAGTTCTGATAGCCGTTGACCTTGACCGAATATGGCTGGGCGCCCTTGGTTGTGAGAACAACTTCCAGCTTCTCGTTAGAGATGGTAACGAACTGCTCCTCGGCGGAAGCGGCTGCAGTAAGGAGAGAGTCGGCAAAAACCGGGGCTGAGGCGGGAAGCGCGGTCCGCTCGGGGACGGCCTCATCGGCCAAGACAGTATCCACCGGCTGCGAGGCCAGGGCTATGGAGTCCAGATATGCTTGATATTCAGCCTGTTTCTTAACCTGCCGGCTCTGATAGCCGAAAAAGCCCAGCATCACGAGGGCAATCAGGACTATGCCTATTATATTGTTTTTATCCATTCTGCTCCTCCGTTTCGGCTGCTACAAGTTCACGAATCTTTTTCCCGAGGGCGGCAAGTTCAGCCTTGGCGGCATCGATGCGCTCCTGCATCTGAGCCTTGAGGCTCTCCGCGCCCTTGGAAAGACCGAAGAAACCAATATTGTTCTCGTAGGTCTGGATCTCCTGCTGAAGCTGGTTGTACTTCTGCGAAAGACGCTCTTTCTCGCTGAGAGGACGGCGTTCCCCGCGTGCTCCGCGAGGGGCATCTCCACGCCTGGGCGAACGGGGAGCGGAGGGGAATTTCTGAAGGGCGGCCTTGTAGGCGGCTCCGACGGCTTCCTTTTCCTTGAAAGGAACGAAGCCGATGGCATTCCACCTCTCTACAAAGCCCTGGCGGGCTTCAGCGTCCTTTTCGGCATCGCCGCTCAGGACATAAGCCTCCATCTCCGCAATCAAGGCTTTCTTGGCCTTGAGATTGCCGTAGAAATCATTCTCGGGTTTAGCCTGCTTGTCACGCTCTGCGAAAAACTCGTCGCAGGCGCTGCGGAAACGCGTCCAAAGCTCTTCGGATTTCTTGCGCGGCACGGCGCCGATTTCCTTCCACTTCTTCTGGAGTTCGATAAGGCGCTCGGCAGTCGCTTTCCACTGAGTGCTGGTCTTCAGGCTCTCGGCTTCGGCGACTATGGCCTCCTTCTTCTCCATATTCTCGTTCATATTGTCCTTGAACTCTGAGTAGAACAAGCGCTTACGTTCGAAGAAGGCATCGCAGGCGCTGCGGAAGCGGTCATAGATCTTCTGGTTTTCCTTCCGGGTGGCGAAACCTATCTTGCGCCATTCGGCCTGCAGGGCCTCAATTTCCCGGGAAAGCGTATTCCACTGTGTGGATGAACTTATCTCCTGGGCGGCGATGGCCTCAACCTTCTCGCAAAGGGCCTGCTTGGCGGCGAGATTCTGGGCCTGGCGCTCCTTGAGCCCTTCGAAATGAGCCTGATAACGCTTGTTGACCACAGCGGTAGCGGCACGGAAGCGCTCCCATATCTCCTCACGGAATTCACGGGCTACGGGACCAAGGTCCTTCCACTGTTCGTGAAGCTTCTGGAGTTCCTTGAAAGCCCCCACGACATCCTCATCCTCGGCAAGCTTTTCGGCCAGCTCGCAGAAACCGGTCTTGGCCTCAAGGTTCTTCTTGAAATCCAGGTCACGTAGTTCCCTGTTTATTTCAACGAGGTCGTAGAACTTCTCTACATATAACTGATAAGTATCGTTGATGTCGCGGAAATTCTGCTGCGGCACAGGTCCAATCGCACGCCACCTGTCCTGGATTTCGCGGAATTTCGGGAAGGCGTCTTTCATATCTTCCTGATTCTCCACCAGGGCTTTCAGGTCTTCGATGACCTCCTGCTTCTTTGCAAGGTTTTCCTCTCGTTCAGCTTCCTGCTGGCGGTTGTACTCCGCCCTTTCTTTCTTATATTCGGCGTAAAGCGACTTGAATGCTGCCTCGATTGCCGAAAACGGGCTGTCCGGATTCTCCTCGACCTCTGCATTCTCATCAACCATACTGTCCTCCCCGGCAGCTGCCTTTTCGCGCGAAAGAAGGCGGTAGAAGGCGGACTTTATGGCCTCTGCCTCCTTGGAACGCTTCATCCTGTCCACGCTTTGGGTCAGTGCCTGGAACAAATCCGACAGTTCGGCAAGTGTCTTATCGGCAAAATTCGGAGCGGAAGGCTCCTGCTGTGCTACATCTGCGGTCTCGATTTCCTCTTCGATGACCTCAGGCTTCGTTTCTTCGTTCATTTAGAAGTATCTATATAAAATTAAACATATGCGTACGCGAGCGTACGGAATTACAAATATACGGAAAATTTCCACAATTCCGTAATAAACACTAATTTTGCGCAGTGAAAACTTCCTGAGATGAGAATCGATATCATAAGCGTAGTGCCGGAACTCCTCGAGAGTCCCCTCTCCCATTCCATACCCGGCCGGGCCGTGAAAAAGGGCCTTGTGGAAATCCACGTCCATAATCTCCGCAAATACGGACTCGGTCCCAGGCTGACAGTCGACGACTACTCATACGGCGGAGACGCCGGGATGGTCCTGATGGTGGAGCCGGTTTGGAGGATGATCGAAGAGCTGAAGGCGGAAAGGGACTATGACGAAGTCATATATATGGCCCCGGACGGAGAGATCCTGGACCAGGGAATCGCAAACGAACTGTCCCTGAAAGAGAATATCATCATTCTCTGCGGGCATTACAAAGGCATAGACGAAAGGATCAGGGAGCATCTTGTCACCCGCGAAATTTCCGTCGGCGATTTCGTCGTGTCCGGAGGCGAGATTCCGGCGGCGCTGCTCGCAGACAGCATCATACGGCTCATTCCCGGAGTACTCACGGATGAAACTTCGGCCCTCAGCGATTCCTTCCAGGACGGCCTCGTCTCCCCTCCGGTCTATACCCGCCCGGCGTCTTTCAACGGCTGGGACGTTCCGGAAGTCCTGTTAAGCGGAAACCCCAAACTGATACGCGCCTGGCAGGACGAGAAAGCCCTGGAGAGAACGAAAGAGCGCAGGCCAGGCCTGCTGAAATAAAAGTCTAAAGCCTCGCATCACTGCGGGGCTTTAACTTGGTTAGTTAGTAGTGTATTACCTTGAAGAAGGTTGAATTAAGCAATTAGAAAAAGCGACTTTATAAACGTTCTCTTTTTTCACTGACAAATATAAGTCAAGTTTTTTATTCTACAAAATTTTTTAATGAAATTTTTATTAATAAAATATTTTAAAAAGTTTTGTCGTCTTTATCAGAAAGAAAGAGAAGCGGAAAGCATAAAATTAAAGGGTGCCTGCGGATAGACTCCAAGGCCGCTGGAATAGGCTTCCGCTTCATTTCTGGGCTTGTCCTTTTCGAAATAATATGATTCCCAGCGCCAGCCGGAGGCATAATACTTATTGTTGAACAAGTTCTTCAGATAGGCCGAGAGTTTGAGTTCCTTTCCGCTGAACGGCAGGCTCCAGCCAAGCTGAAGGTCCGAGACAAAATAGGCCGGGACGGAGAATTCGTCGCGCGAGGTATTGTCCAGATACTGCTTGCCGACATACTTCCCGCTGAGAGAGAGAGTAAGCGACTTCAAAGGCATTACGCTGAGGCGGCCCATCGCTATTACCGAAGGGGACAGGAGCATCTCCGTATTCGGATAAAGCTTTTTCACGCTCTCGATCTGTGTCTCCTGATATGGTTCCGCAACGTACTCAAAGGCTGAGACATACTCGGTGTGGCTGGTGACGATGTTCCTGGATAAGGTAGTGTTAGCATCCAGGCGAAGCCAGTCTAGAGGAGAGTACGACGCCTCAAGCTCTATTCCGCAACGGTAGGCCAAGGGCATATTTTCTTTGATGGCATAGCCGGAGGACGAGAGCCGGCCGGTTTCCAGAAGCATATCCTGGTAGGTCATAGAATAGAGGTTAACCCCAAGTTGTAATTTACTCAGGCTCAACTGATAGCCAAGCTCCAAATCAAGCATTTTTTCAGGTCTGATATCCGGAGCGTCTCCCTTTACATTCTCCTTGATGTCGGCCCGGCCCGGCTCACGATGCCCGTAAGCCGCCGAGAAAAAGAGCCGGTTGTGCCCGAACACACCGCTCACGCCGAGCCTTGGGTTGAAGAAAGGCCAGAAACGCTTGAAATCCAGACGGTCCTGCTCATTGCGTCCATAGGAAATCCAGTCGTCGTCCACCCCCTTGAGAGAATAATTGATGAAGCGGCCCTGCACTTCAGCATAGGCCGTGAACCACTCCCAGGGCCTGTATTCCGCCCTCAGGAAAGCCCCTCCGTCAAGCTTGACTCCCCTGTTGCTGTACCACGGGTCCACGGCATTGAGCGCAGCATAATCGTACTCATCCCCAAGAGTCTGCGCCCACAGGAGCTTACCCCAATGGTCTCCGCCGTAATAAGATGAATTCAGACCAAGGACCAGGTCCAGCCGCCTGCTTCGCCAGGAAAGGCCGGTATTTAGGACGGCGTAATCGTTGCCCATCGACTTCTGGTAAATAAGGTCGCTCCTTCCATCCTCCGGGAAACCGTAATTCTTCAGTTTCTTGCCGCACTTATAGTACTCGTCATAGCCGTCACCGCGAGTGTAGTCAAGCGTGGAGGTCCAGGTCAGCGCAGCCGGAAAACGGTGGATATAACTGAGCTGCAGATGATGCTGGGCGTAATTGTCGGTCTGGTTGTCGTAGTAATGGACATTGCCGAAGGCGTCTTCATACTCCCCCGCCTCGTTGTAGCGGCGGTCTTTCTCATACTGCTCGAGAGAGATGCCGTCCCAGGTTATGCCGCTACGCTGCCTGCCCATAAGATAGGTAAGTCTCACGGAGTCGTGCCCCCCAATCCATCCCAGGGCGACGAAAGCCGACTGCGACTGGACGAAAGCGTTCCGGATATAACCGTCCGTCAGCGCCCTGTTGTATGAGACCGAACCATAGAATCCCTTGCCGCTCAAGCCAGTAGAGCCATAGAGACTCGCAATGAAAGTATTGAACGAGCCGCCGCTGAAGGAAACCTCTCCCGAGGGCTTGTCTCCGACAAAAGCCGTATTCATATTTATGCTGGCCCCGAAGGCTCCGGCCCCGTTGGCGCTTGTGCCGAGACCGCGCTGGACCTGGACGTGGGAGAGCATTGTCCCGAGCGACGGGATATTGACCCAGAAAACCTCCTGGGACTCAGCGTCGTTGAGGGTTACGCCATTCAGAGTGACATTGATCTGAGAGCCCTTGATACCGCGGATGCTGATGCTGGAATTGCCCAGTCCCGTGCCGCCCTCGTTCATACTCACTACCGAAGGCAGGTGGTCCAAAGTCATCGGAAGCGAGTTGGAGGGATTGGAATTACGCAGTACGTCCTTGCCTACGGATGAATAGGCTACCGGGGTATTCACCCCCGCCCTTGTGGATACAAGTACCGCAGAATCAAGTTTTTCGAAAGTCTGCGCCGCTGCGCAGAAAGGCAGCGAGCAGAGCGCTGCAATCAAAAGAATCTTTTTCATTTTTTCCTCCGGCGGTATGAGCCGCATCAGGTTCAAAGGGTATTTCTCAACCGGACGCTCATACGTCCGATACCCCTAAAATGTTAATTTTTAAGTAGTTCTATCCTATATAATTTAGGCCAGTATTTTCCTGTGAGATATATGTTTCCATCCTTGTCCACCGCAATTCCGTTAAGCACGTCCGTAGAGGGCTCCCTCAATCTGTCAGGCAGCAGTCCGCTGCAGTCCACTGTCGCCGTAACCTTCCCGTCCTTCGGGTCTATGATTACGATGGCGTCGCTGGTATAGACATTCGCCCAAATCTTCCCGTCGATATATTCCAGTTCGTTGAGATAGCGGACCGGCCGCCCATTCAGAGTAACCTTCAGCCTCCGGAGCAGTTTCAAGTCCTTGTCCATAAAAAAGAGGAAGGAACTGCCGTCGCTGGCTATCAGCTGCTTTCCGTCGGTGGTAAGACCCCAGCCTTCACGGGGATAGGAACTGGTCGAGCGATATTCGAGCGAGACGGGATCGTGCCTGAAACAGAGCCTGTTGGTCCAGGTCAGGACATAGAGTTCTCCCCCGAAAATGACGGAGCCCTCGACGAAGTATTTCTTTCCGAAATTCTTCTCTTCCAGCACCTTGCCGCTTTTCAGATCTACTTTCCTGAGGCTGCTTTCGCCCCACTGGCCGGTACTTTCGTACAAGATGCCGTCGTGGAAGAAAAGACCTTGGGTATATGCCCCGCGGTCGTGGGGATACTCCTCGGCTACCTTCAGGCGGTAAGACTTGACCTGGGCGTTCGAACAGGAGCAGAGACTGAGCAGTAGCAGTATTAGAAAACGTGCTTTCATA
>CACZDC010000030.1 GCA_902779785.1 uncultured Bacteroidia bacterium | reverse complement strand
GCCAGTATGATCCAAACGACGCACTGGCTGACAAACCGAGGGAAAAAAACTTTCATAAGAGACGGATTTCACAGAAAGAGAGATCCCCTTTCCGACTTTTGTTGGCAACTTTGTTCCGGTCTTCGTCAGGAATTGTGAATGTGCAGAAACCGATATCTCCTTTGCATTGTTCGGGATTGCGTAATTTGACATCCTGGGAAAAGGATACGTACATTTTTCCGCCGAACTCTCCGACACAATAATAATGAAGACCGTACGGGTGTGTTAAATCCCATGCCCTTGAGATGACCGCAACGGAATCATCGGCTTCGGCGCTCCACTGATGAGAGAAGGCCATATCGTCGGATCAGTCGGGCTTTACTTGCCCATCTCGCGGCTTGGAAACGAGCAAGCCACACTTCAGGCAGTAATAGACTGCGCGAGGCGCATCAATGAGAAACTTGAGAGGAGCCAGTAGCATTCTTCCACTCAAACGAGAACAGAAGCGACTCTACCTGGCGCAGGTACTGGCGCTTGTCGTACTTGGGAGCATAGACGAAGGCCTCGAGGACGATGATGTCCTTCCCGTCGGGGCTGTAGAAGGCATGGGACACAAAGGGACCGCCCATAAAATCGCCTTCGACCTCCCAGAAACCGCGGGTCTCCATAAAGTCAATTCCGTGATAGCGAAGAGAACGAGTGGTGGGAGCCACGGCAGTGGAGGTGGTCATATACGTACCGTCAAACATTCCGGGGACCTGCTCCTTCAGAATCTCATTGCGACGGGAGATCAGACGGGACAGGTCGAACTCATCATTCGAGGACGCCGGATAACGGTACACAAGAACAGCCTGGATGGTATACTGTTTTTCGTCTGCGATCCAGAGAAAACCATCCGTCTTCTTTTTCAGCTTGTAGCCGCTGGGGAAATGCATAGTCCCTCCTGTCAGCGTCTCAAGCGGCTCACGGAGTGAAGTTTCCTCATACTTGGCGGCGTTGGCGACTATGCGGTCGCGTTCGCCCTGCTCAAAAAACTCAGAGAGTTTCTCCCCCTCGGACTTGATGACGGCAAGGGCAGACGCATCGTCCGGAGCATTGATCTGGGCGACCACCTGAGGCTGCGCCCACTGGTTGCGATAGTACACCACACCCTCCTTTCTGCACTCAGGGGAAACATTCAGTATAAGAATGTTACGGTGCATCTTGAACATATTGTTGAAACTTCCGGGAGGAACGTTGGCAAGGGAGAAAAGCGGCTCACGCTGAGCCAGATACGGGCAATCCGACCCAAGTAGTCCCCGTATGGCGACTCCGTTCTCTCCTTCCCAGTTATCACGGTCTATTACGACTATTATCTCCCCGGCCTTGCCGCTCACATTCGGAAGGAGTTGGGCGCGGCTCCTGGGCTTGCAGCCGGAAAGGAGCAGGATGGCGAAAAAAGCCAGAACAATTCCAAATCTTTTCATATTATCTCAATAAACGTCCGATATCATTGCCGAATGCCAGGAACATAAGGGCAAGCAGCAGGAACATACCTATTGTCTGAGTGACCATCATAAAGCGGTCTGAAGGCTTCCGCCCCGTAATCATCTCATAGATGCAGATTACGATGTGACCGCCGTCGAGCGCCGGAATGGGAAGAAGGTTCATAACTCCGAGCATAATGGACAGGAGGGCCAGCAGAGTGAGGAACTGGTAGGAATTCCAGGAAGCGGGGAAAATCTGCCCTATGGCGATGAAACTGCCCACACTCTTGTAAGCCTCGGTCCTTGGAGTCGCGACAAGCCGCAGATCCCTGAGATAGCCTCCGATAGTATTGAAAGTCATCCGGAAGCCGGCCGGAACAGCCTGGAGCACATTATAATGACGCACGTCAAGCTGGGGAAACTTGGTATAGACGCCTATCCGGCCGAGACTGTCGACCTGAAGCGGCAGGGAAAGAGTGTCCTTCCCCCTGAGTACCGATGCTTCCACGGTCCCGGAGGCCGACTCCGCAAGCAGTTTCCTGCCGTCCTGAAGCCATTCCAGAGAAGTTCCGTTCAATGACAGTATCCTGTCGTCACGCATCAGGATTCCGGCATTCGGACTATCGGAAAGGACTGTATCCACGACAAAGGGGATGGCCAGGTCAAACATTCCCGGGGAATTCAGGACCTCTCCGATACGGGACTGGTCGACATAGAGGTTCAAGGTATCGCTTCCCCTGAGCAGCGTCACCTTCCGGACATCCCGTCTGGCAAGATCCGCCTGGAGCATCGTGAAATCATCCGGAGCATAGTCGTCGAAAAGAAGTATCCTGTCTCCGCTGCGGAATCCCATATCGTAAGACAAGTCATTGACATAGATCGCATTACCCTCGTTTTTCAGGAAAGCGTCTCCCCAGATGGACAGGATGGCGACGTAGAGGCAGATGGCCAGGATGAAATTGCATCACCAGAAGACGCTGCCAGGCCGGATGGGAACGGAACTCCCAGGATTTCGGCTCGTTCCTGAGGTATTCCGTGTCCATAGACTCGTCCACCATTCCCGCAATTTTGCAGTACCCCCCGAGAGGCAGCCATCCGATGCCGTATTCCGTCTCCCACTTCTCAGCCCCGGGGAAAAGCTTCAGAAACCATTTCTGCCTTGTCGAGAAGAGTTTGAAATTCCCGGCGTCGAAAAAAAGGAAAAACTTGTCCACCCTGATTCCGCACAGCCTGGCCCAGAAAAAATGACCGGCCTCGTGTATGATTATGAGAACGGAAAGGGCCAGTATGACCTGGAGTATTTTGATCAGGACTACCATATCAAATCAGCAGCGACGGCACGGGCCTTTTCATTGGTGGCGAAAATGTCGTCCAGAGACGGTTTCTCTACAAATTCCGTGCGCGAAAGCGTCTCAGAGACCACTGAAGATATATCATAAAAGCCGATTTTGTCTTTCAGGAAAGCGGCTACGGCAACTTCATTGGCCGCGTTGAGTGCGCAGGGAATGTTTCCGCCTTTGCTGATTGCCTCGACCGCAAGGCCAAGACAGGGGAATCTGTCCAGGTCTGCAGAAGCGAAACTCAGACTGCCCAGAGCTCCGAAATCCAGTTTTCTGTTATTCAGGGACAGCCTTTCCGGCCAGGAAAGCGCAAGCTGGATTGGCTCCCGCATATCCGGACTGCCGAGCTGGGCGATTACCGCCCCGTCCTCAAATTCGACCATAGAATGGATGACCGACTCAGGATGGACGACCACCTTGATCTTGTCTACCGGAATGTCGAACAGCCACCTGGCCTCGATGATTTCGAAGCCCTTGTTCATCATCGTGGCTGAATCTATGGTAATCTTTGCGCCCATACTCCAGTTGGGATGCCTCAGCGCATCTGCACTGCCAGCCTTCGCAATACGGCTTTTCTCCCAGGTCCTGAAAGGTCCGCCGGAAGCGGTGAGATGAATCAGTCGCACAGGATTGCCGTTGGCAGCGGCCAGGCACTGGAATATCGCCGAATGCTCGGAATCCACAGGAAGGATGCTTACCCCCATCCTGCGGGCCTCTTCCATCACTATGGAACCGGCGGCGACCAAAGTCTCCTTGTTTGCCAAGGCTATGGTCTTTCCCGCCCGTATGGCCGCAAGGGTTGGCCTTAAACCGCTGAATCCGACCATTGATGCGACGACGACATCTATCTCCTCGCCCTGTACGAGTTCACAGGCTGCATCTATTCCCTCATATACCTGCGAGCCGGGAAGAGAGTCCCGGACAAAAGGATACTTCTCGCCGGAGCAGATGACAACCTTCGGAACTCCGAACTCAAGTGCCTGGGCCACAAGGCTTTCCGCACTGCTGTTCGCCGAAATCATCACCACCTCGAAACGCTCGGGATGCTGACGTACCACATCTAGAGTCTGGCTGCCGATCGAGCCCGTGGAGCCAAGGATGGCTATTCTTTTTTTTGCCATATCAGAAATCAATGTAGAGGGCCGGATCCACCGCCTCGCCGCGGTACCACAGCTCGAAATGCAGATGGTCCCCGGCACTTTCCGAAGATCCGACCTGGGCGACAGGAGTGCCGGCTTTGACCTTCGCCCCAACGCTTTTAAGCAGGCTGCCGTTACGTTTATATACGGAAATCAAATCTCCGCCGTGCTGAATGGCAAGCATATAACCGCTGCCCTCGTCCCAAGCAGAAAAAACCACCGTCCCGTCAAGAGGAGAAAGCACCATAGACTGGGCCGGGGCGGCAATGTCCACCCAGGGATGCAGGACCGGATCAAATTCCCCGGAAACCACACCCTTGATAGGAGAGAAGAAACTGAGTGCCTCGATAGGCAGTTTTCTTTTCTCGCCGCTGATTTCAAAAGCCATCTCCGCACCGACCTGACTGCGGAGCAGAGAGTCCCGGGATGCGATATATGCTCCGTCGGAAGATCCGGACGCAGATGCCTCCTGAAGGCGTATCAGGCTGTCCAGACGTACCGGTTTCTCTCCGGCGACCACACGCCTCAGATTCTCCGACCACAGTTCCCATTGCAGTATCTTAGTCTCGAGGGAATCGATGCGCATAGCGTTCTGGACGGCCTGGCGGCGGGTATGGGCATCAGGATAGCCTGGAATGAAAGTCCTGATCGGAGTGAATGCAACCAGGCAGAAAAGAAAGATAAGAAGAGCCACGACGGTCGAGACAAGCACTATGACCAGGGCGCTGCGAGTGAAACGTATGCTCCAAAGGCGCTCGTGAGATACTGCATCCACCAGTGAAAAGCGATAGGAATGCCTCCCTTTCGGCTTGGTATTGTCACTTGCCATAAAAATAACTATCTTTGCACTTATATCGGCCAATCCAGTATGGACAGGATAATCGGAATAGACTTCGGACGCAGACGCAGCGGCATCGCCGCGAGCGACCCCCTTGGCATATTCGCTTCCGCACTGGACACGGTCGATTCTACAAAGATAATAGATTATCTCGAAAAATACGCCCAAAACAATACAATATCCCGTTTCGTAGTGGGCTATCCGGTGAATATGGACGGGACTCCTTCCGAGGCCCAGGCCGACGTCGACGCCTTTCTCAAAAAACTGCAGAAAGCTTTCCCGGCCATTCCCGTCACGCTTGAAGACGAACGTTTCACCTCGGTTCTGGCACACAGGATAATGATAGACGGCGGGATGAAAGCTTCTCAGCGAAGAGACAAAAGTTCTGTGGACAGAATCAGCGCTGCAATCATACTGCAAAGCTACCTGGACAGGATTTCAGGTTCCGCAGCCGCAATTGATCCCGACAATGTCCCACAGTCGCTCTCCAGAAACAAGACAAGAATAAAAAGATGATTTTACCGATTTATTTATATGGGTCGGAGGTACTCCGACGCAAAGCCGAACCGGCTGACCTGAATGACAGAGAAGGCCTGGCGGCGCTCGTACAGAACCTGAAGGACACTCTCGCGGTGGCCGATGGCTGCGGACTTGCAGCCCCCCAGATTGGAATAAGCCAGAGGGTAGTGATAGTGGACGGAGACGTAATCTCCGATGTATACGACTATTGCAAAGGTTTCAAGCGAGTCCTCATCAATCCGGTGATTACCTGGGAAAGCGAAGAAAAGACAACTTATTCCGAAGGCTGCCTTTCAGTGCCTGGCATCTACTGCGACGTGCTCCGTCCCTCGAAGATTACAATCGAGTATTACGACGAGAATCTTCAGAAGCAGAGCGAAACGCTCGACAAGTTCAGCTGCCGGATGGTCCAGCACGAACTCTCCCACCTGGACGGGAACCTGTTCACCGACAATGTCCCGCCTATCCGGAAGAAAATGATTTCCGGCAAGTTGCAAAGAATAGCAAAAGGAAAAGTACACCCACGTTATAACTCTAAACTAAAGTAATATGGCAAGCGCATTTCACGCATACGACATCCGCGGCATCTACGGTAAAGACTGGGACCGCGAAACCGCTTATAAGGTAGGATATTTCATCCCGAAACTTCTGAAAGCCGACAAGGTACTCCTCGGCCGTGACTGCCGGGTATCTTCCGACGAAATCCACGACGCAGCGATAAAAGGCATCACCGATGCCGGAGCAGACGTCTACGACATCGGGCTCAGCTCCACCCCTATGGTCTACTTCGGGACGGCCAATTATGGTTTCGACGCGTCCATACAGATTACCGCCTCGCACAATCCGGCCGAATACAACGGAATGAAAGTGTCCACCACAGACGCTCAGGCGGTCGGTTTCGACGCCGGTCTCGGCCAGATCAAGAAATGGATTGACGAGGGAGTCCCGACTCCGAAGGCGGAAGTCTCCGGCAAGGTTTACAAGAAAGAGATTCTCGCCGACTACATTGCCTATATGCGGAAGTTCGCAAAGCCTCTAGACGGCCTGACGATTGCGATGGACTTGTCCAACGGTATGGCCAATCTCTTCGCCAAGGAGATATTCGGAACCGGAGAGAATATCCACTATCTTTTCGACACTCTCGACGGCCGCTTCCCCAACCACGAGCCCAATCCTCTGATCCAGAAGAACGTGCAGCCTCTGAAAGAACTCGTAAAAAAGGTCAAGGCTGACATCGGAGTAATCTATGACGGCGACGCCGACCGCGTTATGTTCGTGGACGAGAAGGCCCAGTTCGTATCCCCGGACCTGATGATCGCCCTGATGGGCAAATACTTTGTTGAAGAAAGAGGACTGAAGGGCATCGTCCTGCAGGACATCCGTTCTTCGAAGGCTGTCGGGGAATACCTTGAGCCTATGGGTTGCGAGATGCGCACCTGGAAGGTGGGACGTGCCTTTGCCGCCGCAAAACTTCGCGAAATCGACGGTGTCTGGGGCGGAGAACTTGCCGGACACTACTATTTCCGCGACTTCTTCTATTCCGACAGCGGCCTGCTGGCCTCGATGATACTTACCGGGATAGTGGCTTCCCTCAAGAAAGAGGGAAAGACGCTGAGCCAGGCCATAGCCGAAATCGTACGCTACAAGAATTCCGGAGAAATCAATTTCCGTGTTGAGGACAAGAAGGGAGCGATGGACGCGGTCAAAGATCATTTCTCCTCTCAAGAAAAGCCCACAGCCTTTATGGACTTCGACGGCTATCGCATCGAATTCCCGGAGTGGTGGCTCAACATCCGTCCTTCCAACACAGAGCCTTACCTGCGTTTCCTCTGCGAAGCCACTTCCGACGAACTTCTCGCCGAAAAAATTGCTGAAACCGAAAAACTTCTCACAGAGCGCTTCGGCGCAGTTCGTTCATAGACAATGCGCTTTCTTTTAATTCTTGCACTCCTGAGTTTTGCTATGCCGGACAGGGAGGCGGATTCGCTCCGCTTTGTGTTCGGCAGGCAAAGCGTCAAGTCAAGCCACAGCACATCCACCCCCTACGCCGACACTCTGGACACCGGAAATCCTCTGGTAAAGGTTGTCCTTTACAACAACGGCACATACAAATTTGTCAAGGACAGCAAAGCCCTGGCGGATGACGAAATTTTCACTGACCATTGGGATACCCGGAGCGTGGATCCCTGGAGAAGTTCAGCCCCGATTCCGGACCGTTTTTCACTTTGGATAGTGGACACCCTGGATGCCTACTGCTGCCCGAGACAGACCAAACCTTTTTCCAAATTCGGTTACCGCCACGGACGCCGTCACCAGGGGATAGACCTTCCCTACCCGACCGGGACACCCGTATATGCCGCATTTGACGGCAAAGTACGCATCTCAGACTGGGTGGGCGGCTATGGAAACCTTATAGTAATACGCCACGCCAACGGTCTGGAGACCTGCTACGGGCATCTTTCCCGCAGGGATGTGGAATCCGGAGACTGGGTAAGCGCAGGGGATGTGATAGGTCTTGGAGGCTCCACCGGACGCTCGACTGGGCCTCACCTGCATTTTGAAACCCGATATAAGGGAGCAGCTTTTGATCCTGCCTGGCTGATAGACTTCGAGACCGGGACACTCCGGCACCGCCTGCTGAAAATCCGCTCCTGGTATTTCAATCCCAACCAGCGCTATGTCCAGGACGTGGATGACGAGGATGAAATCTTCCGCACCGACGAAGAGGAGCGCATAGCCGCTGAAGAACAGGCAAAGAAAGAAGCCGCAGCAAGGGCCGCCGCCGAAGCCGCTGCAATCAAGTGGCACACAATAAAATCCGGCGACACCCTTTCGGGCATCGCCAGGAAATATCATACGACCGTACGCGAACTCTGCCGGCTCAACAACATGAAGGAAAGTTCCGTCCTGTCTGTCGGCAAGAAAATCCGAGTGCGTTAGAAATTGAATTTCACCATATTGATGAAGCGGTGGTTGCATACCCAGTGGGTCTGCCCCGCCTCGTACAATCCACGCTTACCGCGCTGGGGCGTTTCCTGATAACCGGAAGCCTTGGAGTTGCCGAATTCCGCCGTAGTGAAGTTATACTCGAAGGAAACGGTGAATTTCCCAAGATTCAGGGCAAAGGTAGGAGTTACGCGTAAAGCCTGCTGGATGGAGGTACTGGCAGCCGTATTCAGCAAAATCTTATAACCTTCGGCGATGTCGGCAGTAGTTCCGAGTTGTTTCATATATCCGGCCATCATCATTACCTGATACTTCTTTCCGTACTGGAAAGAAATGAAGGACGCGGTGGTCTGCATCGGAGTGTAGGCATAAGTGTGGGTCGCATCATCATATGACGCCACAGCATAACCGGAAAGCAGGTTCAGGTGCTCGCAGCTCTGGGCAAGGATGCTCTTTGCACGCAGCTGGAACAGGCCTTTTGTATATTGGAAGAACACGAAAGGTGAAATCGCCGTCATGTAACCATTGGCTTTGCCGCCGACTACAGGATCTTCCACGGTCGGGACCATATAAGTCCGATAAGGCTTTGTATTAAGCACATCCACACCGACTCTGGCAAGGATTGGTCCGCCCTTGAAGCTGACACCTGCATAGACCTCTGGAAGGCCGTACTTGAACGGAGCAACACTCTTTTTCCCGGTTTCGGCATCAATCGGAAGATAATGATTCAGATACAGGAGTCCGCCAGTGAAAGCCCAGCCGCCGGCTGTGTAAGTAAGCATCATCTGGGGGCTGCGGTTGAAAGGATTGAAGGGCGCTCCGGTTTCAAGATTAGTCATGTGCGGCATGTCGGCGGCCATTGGATGCCATGCCTGGCCAACTACAAGGCCAAGGCGGCTTTTCTCCGAAAAATCCCAGCCGAGATTTACGAAAGCCTGACGAAGACGCAACTGAGCAATCCTGTTGGATGAATCGCTGCCGTTGAAACTGTAGAAATCGGCCTCAACCTTACCGCCGAGTTTCATTGAGCCGAACTGATATCCGGAGACATCAAGTCCCAGACGGGTAGTCAACGAGAGACTTCTCCAGTTGATGCCTGCATTAAGGTCGGTAGCCCCGTCTGCAGCCATATTAATATCCTGAGGCATGTAAAAATACAGGTCTCCGGTACCGGCTTTAACCTCACGGGTATCAACTATCGTATAATTGCGGATAAAGCCGTAGAGTTTGAACTTTGCGGGAGTCTCCTCTCCCTCGGCAAAAGCGGCGCTGCCGGTAAGCAGCGCTGCAAGAGATATCAGAAGTGTTTTTTTCATTTTATGCAAAAGGGAAAAGCTTTGTAAGCCAGAAATAACCGAGGACAAAACCTACGGCTCCGACGATGATTCCGACCTTGGTCATATCCTTGGTCTCGACGAGGCCTGTCGAAGATGCGATGGCATTCGGAGGCGTCGAAATCGGGAAGAGCATAGCGATGGAGGCACACACGGCAATGAAGGAAATCATAGCCTGAGTGCCGCCGAAAGCGAGGAATTCAGCATTGTTGGCGGCTTCCGGATCGGCCATACCTTCTGCGACCACGATAAGGATAGGAATAAGCAGGGCGGCAGTCGCGGAGTTGGAGATGAAATTCGAAAGGAAGTAGCAGACCAGGCCGGCGCAGACAAGCACCAGTACGACTGACATACTTCCAAAAGGAATCGCATTGATAAGGACCTTCGCCAGACCGGTTCCCTGCAGGCAGGTTCCGAGGGCGAAGCCTCCCGCGACCAGCCAGAGGACGCTCCAGTTGATTTCCTTGATATCATCCTTAGTGAAAATACCCGTGGCGGTAAGTACGCCGAGAGGGATCAGGGCGACCACGTTGGAATTGATCTTGGTCCACTGCTCGGTAGCCCAGAGAAGGATGGTCCCAATGAAAGTGACCCAGACGACAATGGTCTTCCAGTCACTCTTGCGCTTGTTTTCGGGAATCTCAAGTTTGATTTCCTTTGCCTTGAAAGGGAAGAGTATCTGCAGGACGATCCAGGCGACAAACAGCATTATCAGCACGAAAGGAATCATCCTTACGGCCCATTCTCCGAAAGTGACGTCGGCGCCGGCCTCTGCGAGGAACTTGACCGCCGTAGCATTAGGAGGAGTGCCAATGGGCGTTCCGATACCGCCGATATTGGCAGCGACCGGGATGGACAGTGCCAGACCTATCTTTCCCTTGTCATCTGAAGGCAGGGCAGCCAGGACAGGGGCCAGGAAGGCCAGCATCATCGCGGCCGTGGCAGTGTTGGACATAAACATCGAGAAGATGGCGATGACAAGGAGAAAACCGAGCAGGACCATCTTGGGTTTCGTACCGAAGGGTTTCAGAAGGATACGGGCCAGAGTGACGTCCAGGCCATATTTCTCAGCCATAATCGCAAGGACGAAGCCGCCCAGGAAGAGCATCACGACAGGATCGGCGAAAGCGGACATAATGCTCTTGTACCCTACCAGCTGACCATATTTGGGATCACAGAGGAAGCCCAGGCCCTTGTCGGAAACAGCCAGAAGAGCAAACACGATTACGAGCAAGGAAGTAGTCCAGTTGGGAATGATTTCGAAGATCCACATCAGCGCGGCGAAGACAAAAAGCGCGATTACACGCTGCTGAACCACTGTAAGCGCCTCGATTCCATACCAGTCCACCGGGATCGCCCATAAGAAGATGGTGACCAGAAGTACGATGGGCAGGAAAACGCAATACTTGAGGTTAAGTTTTTTTGCAGACATTTTCTTGACAGATTATCTTTCAAAATTAACGCGGATGTCCACGGGGATAGCCTCAAGCTTCAGCGAGGTGATGTCGGCGAGGATGTTCGCAGGAATAATTGCATACTTGGATATGAACTCTTTTGCAAAGGCGGAGTCACCCGTAGCCTGAGTCTTGAGAATCAGGGCGCCGAGTTCCTCGATCGCCTTCCAGGAGGCGGCGCTGTCGATGCTGTACCGTCCATCCTCATTGCGATGGAAAGCGCCTTTCTCGAGCAAATAGTTGTATGTCATCAGATTCGCCCTGCCGGTGGCATCTGCGTCACCGAAACGGCAGGAACGGATTGTATTGACGATAAAGGTGACCAGCACGTCCTCTTTCTGCACCAGGCCTCCGAGACGGTGCGCCGCAGCCTCGCTGCCGCAAAGCCAGGTGCCCAGCACATTGGACTTCGCCTTTTCGAAAGTGAGAGCTTCAGCACCCAGGGCCTCTGCCACAGAGCCTTTTCCGTTCACAGTCTCCTTCACGCCAAGGCCCTTTGCCATTTCACGGAAGACTATGCCCCAGTAGAAGGCAGATGCGTCCACGTGGGACTGATGTTCTCCTTCAAGCAAGGTGGAGCCTACCGGGAATACAGTACGGTTGAATTTCTCCCGGATAATGTTGTCAAAGAGGATGGTTCGGGTACCGACTTCCTTCTGGAGGGTGGCGTCGTAAGGGAAATTGACCGCGATGACCTTGAAGCCCGCATTGGTGTAACCACCGTAATAAAGCACATTGCAGGAGAATATGTCCGACTCCGTTCCGGGAACGAAATCACGGTAGGCCGGATCGCCGGGCAGCATCTGCTGGAACTCCGGAAGACGGGCGGAGAGGGCGTTGAGCTCCTCCGTGCGCTGCAGATTCTTCAAAAGCACATAAGCGCCATAGGAGGCCTTGATCCCATAGAGGCCGTCATCCACGGTCTCGTTGGGGCCGAGTACCAGGTCCATCTTGGAATCTGTCATCTCCAGCCAGGCCTTTTCACTCTCGTAATAATTGTCCGTGCGAAGAGCGTCCACCTTTTTGAGAAGGTAGTTGCGTACGCTGGGCTTGATAGTGAGGTCTGCGGCAGCGGTCAGGTATGAGCAGATTTTCTCGATGTGCGCGGAATATGCATCGTGATACCATACAGTCTTGAGGCTGCCGTCCTCGTCCCTTGCAATTAAAGTATAAGGGCTGGACTTGTCGGGGTTGTCAAAAGCCTCGAACTCCTCAAGAGACATATCGGCGGGATAGAAATTGGCTCCGGCGGGTTTTGCGCCATAGCCGGGGACGAAACTCTTTCCGTCTATACGGTCCCAGGGCCCATAATTGACAAGTGCGTACTGCTTGAGCCGCTCATCCTGGATAGATGAGATCAAGGCGTCCTTGTCTCCGAAATTCTGCTCCCAGTAGATACGGTCGGCCTCATCGGAGGCGAAACGATACAGATTAAGGACCTCCTTCCCGTTGTCGGTAATCCCCGAAAGGTCCGGAGCGGGAAGAGTCACGAGCGCGTAATTGTCCATAAGGCGGTCAGCGGCAGTCCTGTGCTGAGCACAGCCTGCGAGGACAGCGATTATGGAAATAGCCGCAATAAAAACCTTCTTCATAGGTAATACTAAACTTATACTGTTCCCTGTTCGAGCATAGCCTGGGCGACCTTCATAAAGCCTGCGATATTGGCTCCCTTGACATAGTCAACCGTGCCGTCAGGCTGAGTGCCGAATTTCACGCACTGCTCGTGGATACTCTTCATAATGAAATGGAGTTTCTCGTCCACTTCCTTTCCGCTCCAGGAGATATGCTCGGCGTTCTGGGTCATTTCCAGGCCGGAAGTAGCTACTCCACCCGCATTGACAGCCTTTCCGGGGGCGAAAAGGATTCCGTTATGCTGGAAGAAGTGGATCGCCTCGGGCTGGCAGCCCATATTGGAAACCTCGCAGCAGCACCAGCAGCCGTTAGCCTTGAGTTCCTTGGCGTCATCCTCGGAAAGCTCGTTCTGGAAAGCGCAAGGAAGTGCGATGTCGCAAGGGATGCTCCACGCTTTCTTTCCGGCAGTGAAGATTGCCTCGCCGGGGAATTTGTCAGCCATATCCTGAACCTTATTGCGGTTGGATGCACGCATTACAAGCATATAGTCAATCATTTCCGGAGTAATTCCGCCGGGAATTTCACAGACTCCGTCAGGCCCTGAGATTGCGACAACCTTCGCGCCGAGCTCACGAGCCTTGGTAGCAGCACCCCAAGCCACATTTCCGAAACCCGAAAGCGCAACTTTCTTGCCCTCGATGCTCTTTCCGGCCTTGTGCAGAAGGTGCTGGGTGAAATACAGCGCACCGAAACCGGTAGCCTCTGGACGAAGGATGCTTCCTCCCCAGGTGCCGCCCTTTCCGGTCAGGACACCAGTGTTGTACTGACGTGCCAGTTTCTTGTACATACCGTAGAGATAACCGATTTCACGGCCGCCCACGCCCACGTCGCCGGCAGGGATATCCTGGTCGGGACCGATGCAGTTCCACAGTTCCAGCATAAAGGCCTGGCAGAAACGCATAATCTCATCATTGGACTTGCCGACGGGATCGAAGTCACTACCTCCCTTTGCGCCTCCCATAGGGAGGGTGGTAAGAGCATTCTTGAAAGTCTGTTCAAAACCAAGGAACTTTAGCATAGAAGGGGTAACAGCCTTATGGAAACGAAGTCCGCCCTTGTATGGGCCGATAGCGCTGTTGAACTGGATGCGGTAGCCGAGATTGGTCTGGACCTCTCCCCTGTCGTCCACCCAGGTGACGCGGAAAGTAAAAATCCGGTCAGGCTCCACCATACGCTCCACGATCTTAGCCTTTTCGAATTCCGGATGCTGGTTATAAACTTCCTCGATAGACTCGAGAACCTCCTGAACGGCCTGCAGATATTCTTTCTCAAGCGGATATTTTGCCTGAAGGCGGGCCATTATGTCCTGTGTTTTCATAATATATGTGGTTTAGTATTTGAGTTCCGCAACAATTGGATAATGGTCAGAGATGAATGCTTTGCCATCATAGCTTTCATTCACCACCCTGAAAGACTCGGCGGAGGAGAAACCGCTGAAATAGATATAGTCGATAACTTTGCCTCCCTCTTTCTTGAAACCGTTGAAAGACGGGTCCGAGACAGTTTTCTTCGCAACGGTACGGCTGTCCAGCATAAGACCGTCCAGAGCGTCCAGAGTAGGATCGTCAGGACTGACATTGAAATCCCCCGTAAGGACCATAGGGACATTAGGATTCATCTCGCGGATCTTGCTGACTACCAGCAGAAGGCCGTTTTTCTGTGCTTCCTTGCTCCTGTGGTCAAGATGAGTGTTGACAAAATAAAACTCTTTGCCGGACTTCCTGTCCTTCAGAAGCATCCAGGTTGCCGTACGGTAATGTCTCGCACCCCAACCCATAGAGGGGACATCCGGAGTCTCCGAGAGCCACCAGGTTCCGTGGTCTTTCAATTCAAAGCGGTCGGCATTGTAGAATACGCTCATACGCTCTCCCTTGTCTTTGCCATCGTCACGTCCGACGCCATAGCACTGATATTCCGGACAGGTTTCAAGAATGAACTGCTCCTGGAAAGGAAGGGCTTCCTGGACACCGAACACATCCGGCTTGACCGCCTTCAGCATTTCAGGGGTGGCGCTCTTGCGATTCTCCCAGGCATTGTCGCCGTCTTTCGCCTTGCCGTAACGGACGTTATAGGACATTACGACAACACCCTTCCCGGCGCCGCAAGAGAGCAGCGAAAGGAGGGTGATGGCGAATACAAAAAACTTTGAAATTCGCATAACTATTTATAAATCTGAACTTAAGCTTACTTCTGCTGTGCCTGCTGCTCGGCTGCAAGTTCTGCCTGGAGAGCCTCCAGTGTGCGGTCGGCGGGGATATTGAGAGCCTTGCGGGCGGCTGCGGTGAGATCCTCCACTGCGGACTCGTCGAAATAAAGAGCGGAAGAACTGTCAAACAATGCAGTGATTCCCTTGGACTTGGCAAGTTCCTTGACGGCATCCTGGGCTTTCTGATAGATAGGAGCCATCAGTTCGCTCTGTTTCTGCTGGATTTCCTGCTGGAAGACCTGCTGGTTTTCCTCGATACGGCGCTGGATGTCCATAAGTTCGGTTTCCTTGGACTTCTTGATAGCATCGCTCCAGGAAGCGCTCTTCTGCTGGTACTGAGACATCTTGGTCTGATACTCCTGATACATTGTCTGGAGAGTTTCCTCGGCTTCCTGGCTGACGGCCTTGAGGGTGGCGCGGGCCTGGTCGGCCTCAGGCATAAGCTGGACAAGTTCGGAGAAATTCACGCGGGCAAGTTTCTGGGCATAGGCGGAGAAACTCACAAGTGCCATCGCGGCGATAATAACAATCTTTTTCATATCACTATGTTTTCTTTTATAAAATCAAATTATATGCCTTTTCATCAGAACTGCTGGCCAAGGACGAAGTGGAACTGGCTGCCGCCGTTGACACTGTCGTCAAATCCGTAACCCCAGTCAACACCCAGCAGGCCGATCATCGGAAGGAAGATCCTCACGCCGACACCGGCGGAGCGCTTGATCTGGAATGGATTGAATTCCTTGATGTCCGACCAACAGTTACCGCCCTCCAGGAATGCCAGGACGAAAATCGTAGACTGTGGCTGGAGGATGACCGGATAGCGGAGCTCGACCGTAAACTTGTCATAGACGTTACCCGCATAGGAGATACCGCTCTGGCTATATGGAGTTCGCTTCTGCGGAGTGAGGGAATAGTCCTCGTAGCCGCGCAGGGACACGATTTCAGCCCCATAGGTCATATAGCCCGACATTCCGTCGCCGCCGACCTGGAAGTTCTCGAAAGGAGAATATCCCCATTTGCGGTTATAGTAGCCAAGATAGCCAAACTGGGCCTTGGTCATAAGGACGAGGTCGCCCACGAGTTTGGTATATATGCTCGCGCCGAACTTCCACTTGTGGTACTCGATCCACTTGTAGCGCTGGGCGGATGTCCAGTTGTCATAATTGATGTCCTTCCAGCTTGCGACCTTCTCCCTTACAGGATTGTTGGCGTCGGAATTGTTCCAGGTATACTTTCTCAGCAGGGAATACGGCGGAGTGAACTGCAGCGAAGCGGAGAACTCCGAACCCTGACGAGGATATATCTGCTGGTCCGTAGAATTCCTGGTCAGAGAGATGGTGTAGCTCAGGTTGTGGGACACGCCATCGTTGAATGCGAAATAGCTGTTGGTCCAGTTGGTCAGCCGATAGGTCTGCCAGCTCAGGTTGTTATACAGGACGAAATAGTTGTCCGGCCATTTCAGGCGGTTGCCCAGGCCCGCGGTAAAGCCGAAGACCTCGAACATCTTCGATGATGTGAGCAGTCCGGTGAGCCAGTAACTGGAATTGTAATACGCGTCCGTCATCCGGGAATAGTAACCCGAGATGCTGAGCGAAGTAGGTTTCTTTCCGAAAAGCCACGGCTCCATAAAACTTGCGCTCAGGTTGGTGTAATATCGGCCGTTGGTCTGGAAGCGGAAGGCAAGGGACTGGGCGTCGCCGAGCGGCACCGGCCGCCAGGCCTTCTTGTCCAGGAGACGTCGAGTGGAGAAGTTGTTGAAACTCACGCCCGCGGTGGCAACGAAAGTATTGCCGCCCCATCCTCCGGAAAGTTCCAGCTGGGATGAAGGTTTCTCCGTCACATTATATATAATGTCTACGGTGTTGTTCAGCTGGTTGGGGATGATCGAATAGCCCCCCGGGCCCATAATGGCCTCGGCGTCGAACTGACCGAGGGAGGCGATCTCCCTGATGGAGCGCTCGAACTCGGACTGGCTGAAGAGATAGCCCGGACGGGTCATAACCTGACGCCTGACCACACGTTCGTTCGTAAGGTCGTTGCCATTGATGACTATATTGTTCAGACGGGCCGGCTTACCCTCGGAAATGCGCATCTCCACATCCACGGAATCGTTCTGGATATTGACCTCCACCGGAGTCACGTTGAAGAAGAGATAGCCGTTGTCACGATAAAGTTTTGAAACGTCGTACTCGTTCTGCTTGCCGCCGCCGTGCAATCTCTTTTCCATAGTCACGACATCATATATGTCGCCTTTCTTGATCTGAAGGATATTGTCCAGGACCTCTGAAGGATAGACGGAATTGCCGGTCCAGGTCACGTTGCGGAAATAATACTTCCTGCCCTGGTCGAATACCATATCGATATCCATATGCTTGTCGTCCACATAGTAGAGCGAGTCCCTGACAAGACGCGCATCCCTGTAGCCGGCCTCGTTGAAGGCCTCCAGGACAGTCTTTCGGTCAGTCTGATATTCCTTTTCCTTGAACTTCTTGGATTTGAAGAAGTTATACCACCTTGCCGAGTGAGTCTCCTTCATAGACTTGGAGAGTTTGTAGTCGGACACGTCATCGTTCTTGCCGATGAAGTTGATCCTCTTCACCCGGATTTTCTTGCCGCGTCTGACGTCGAAGTTCACCCTGATGGCACTGCGAATGACGCTGTCCTTCTTCACCTGGGTTTCCACATCGACAAGCTGGTAGCCTTTTTCCTTATAGTAACGCTTGATGATATCCTCGGATGTGGTGCGGACATATTCTGAGAACTCGCGTCCGGGACGCAGATTCAACCTTTCCTGAAGGTCTTTCTTCTCTCCGCTCTTCACTCCGGTATAGGTCCAGCGGGAAACTCTCGGACGCTCCTTGACCACAATTTTCAGCCAGGCAGTGTCACGGCCTGCACTGATCCTGTCCACTACCACCGCGACATCCTCAAAGTACCTCTGGGCCCACAGACGCTTGACAATCGAACTGACATCGTCGCCGGGGATGGTCAGTTTCATACCGGGATGGAGACCGGTAAGGGAAATCAGCTGATTCTCGTTGACGTGATTGTTGCCTTCGACTCCGACGCCGCCGAGGATATACTGCTGCGGACGGGAATAGTCTATCTCTATCTCATCCCTCGTATTCTGGGCGCTGGCGGACAGCCCCGCGAAAAGGATGAGAGCAAGGTAAAAAAAACGTCGTATGTGAGTGTATCCACACATAAGGGTGCAAAGATAATTCTTTTATTTCACTTTTCCGAACCGACGGTCCCTTCCGGCATATTCCTCCAGCGCCTTATGGAATTCCGCTTTCCGGAAATCAGGCCATAGCACATCAGTAAATACGAACTCGGTATAGGCACTCTGCCAGAGCAGATAATTCGAGATACGCTGCTCTCCGCTGGTGCGGATAAGCAGGTCCGGATCCGGAATCCCGGCAGTCACAAGATATTCGGAAAAATCTTCCTGAGTAAGGGCGGAAAGCCCCTCGGGATGCTCTGCAGCGGCTTTCTTGACGGCCTGAAGGATATCCCATCTGCCGCTGTAACTGAGAAAGACAATCAGAGTGATGCGCTTCCCCCCTGCCGTCCTCTCTTCCATACTTCTCAAGGCAGCATCGATTTTCTCGCCCAGACGGGCCCTGTTGCCGAGCACCACACACTTGACTCCCTTCTCAATGAAAGAGCCTATTTCCTTTTCTATGGATGAGACCATAAGGTCCATCAGGAAAGATACTTCTTCCTTCGGACGGGTCCAGTTCTCCTCGCTGAAAGCATAGAGAGAAAGATATTCGACACCTTCCTCTGCGGCGGCCTCAACGACCGCCCGCACACTTTCCACACCTTCCACGTGGCCCTGGACGCGCCTCTTGCCCCGGGCCTGAGCCCAGCGGCCGTTCCCGTCCATAATTATCGAAACGTGTCTCGGAATGCGTTTTTCCATTCTATCCATTGTTTCTGATATCCTCGCCCCAGAACAGACGTGAGGTAAGAGCCTTCACGAAGCCGGTCTCGGCGAGCCGGATGCGTTTAAGCGAAAACTGTGCCATCTCGACGTGGACGGTCCATCCTGGTTCAATCTCCACGCTCTGATTGTCCGTGGACATAATGGCGCTCCCGTCCCGGGACTCCACCATTATGTCGATCTTCGCTGTCTCCGGCAGGACCAGAGGCCTCACATTGAGATTGTGCGGAGCTATAGGAGCAAGGATAAGCACCTTAGTATCAGGCATACAGATTGGTCCTCCGACGCTGAGGGAATAGGCCGTGGAGCCGGAAGAGGTGGCTACGATTATGCCGTCCGCCCAATAGGTCGGAAGTTCTTCCCCGTTGATGCTGACGTGGATGCCCAGAACGGAAGAACCGCTTCTGTGGAGAGCCACTTCGTTCACAGAATACGGCAGCATTCCTATGTTCCGGCGGGCGCTGGGTCCCTTGAGGGTAGCGTTCAGAACCGTTCTGTACTCTATGGTAAAAGAGCCTTCCATAAGGGCCTGGAGCACGGCTTCGGGACGGTTTTCGCAAAGAAAGCCGATACGCCCGAAGTTCACTCCCAGTATGGGAATTCCAATGTCAGAAACCACGTGGGCCGCAGAGAGGAACGCACCGTCACCGCCAACGGACAGGACAAGGTCGGTATCCGGACGGACATCGGACTTGGTCTCTATCGGATAAACTTCATACGAGGCCGCCTCAAGTTCCTTAAGGAGGCAGATCATACGACTCTCGCTGCGGAGTTCCTCGTTCAGCACGAAATAGCCTATTTTCATCTTCTTATTTCAAAACAATCCTCAAATTTAACACTTTATTTATAAAAATCACTAATTTTGCCCTCAGATATGACAAGACTCAGTGTAAATATCAACAAAATAGCCACCCTGCGGAATGCAAGGGGCGGGAATGTACCGGATGTAACGAAAGCAGCCCTTGACATCGAAAGTTTCGGAGCACAGGGCATAACAGTTCATCCGCGGCCGGACGAAAGGCATATTCGCTACAGCGACGTGAGAGAAATCAGGCCTCTGCTGAAAACGGAATTCAACATCGAGGGCAATCCTACGCCACGCTCCTTCGTGGACCTTGTGCTTGAAGTCGTTCCGGATCAGGTCACGCTTGTCCCGGACGGTAACGACGCCCTGACCTCAAATGCCGGCTGGGACACAATAAAGAACAAAGATTTCCTCAGTGAAATCTGCGCCCTGTTCCACTCCAAAGGCATCAGGACCTCTATTTTCATAGACCCGCGCCCTGAAATGGCTTATGGCGCGGCGCAGTGTGGAGCTGACAGGGTGGAACTCTATACTGCCGGATATGCAGAACTGTATCCCAGCAAGCCGGAAGAGGCGATAAAGCCTTATCTGGAGACTGCCATTGCCGCTCGCGAAGCCGGTCTGGGGCTCAATGCCGGCCACGATCTCTCCCTCGAAAACCTGAATTACTTCATAAAGACCATTCCGTGGACAGACGAAGTATCAATCGGACACGCGCTGATTTCCGACGCACTTTATCTTGGCCTGGAACAGACTGTTAAGGCCTATCTCTCGGAAATCCGTAAAAAATGATTACCTTTGTATTTCATCTGAAATAAAAAACAATTAGATAAAATGAAAAAGACCATTATTCTCATCAGCGCAGTCCTCCTCAGCCTGGCGGCCTGCAAACAGAACGTCGAAACCAAGCAGGAAAGCGCACCCGCTGAAAGCACAGCCGCCTCCGGCAGCATTGTCTATTTCAATATGGACAAGGTTTCCCAGGATTATGATATGGCGAATGACCTTCGCAGCGTAGTGGAAACAAAGGTTAACGGCATCCAGTCTGAAATCGACCGCCGCGGCAAAAAGCTCGAGAAAGACATCAACGATTTCCAGAGCAAACTCGAAAAGGGCCTCCTTACCCGTTCAGTTGCGGAAGTCCAGCAGCAGAAACTCCAGAAGCAGCAGGCTGACTATCAGCAGTATGTAATGAAGAAGAACCAGGAAATGGCCGAGGAGCAGCAGGTTATGATGAACCAGATTGCGAATGCCATATCCGAATATGTGACCCAGTACAATGAGGAAAAGAAGTTCGCTCTCATCCTCGCTACCGCGGGAGACATCCTTTCCGCTCCCGTAGTGACCGGCGACCCTTCCCTCGACGTGACCGAAGATATCATCAAAGGTCTCAACGAGGAATATCTCAAGACCAAGGAGAAAGGGGATAAGTAGTTTCCCGTGAAAATCGCCATACTGTCAAGTTTCTATCCCTACAGGGGAGGTATCGCCCAATTCAACGCCAGTCTTTTTGAGGCATTGGGCCGCGACAACGATGTCCGCGCCTTCAATTTCAAGAGGCAGTACCCTTCCCTGCTGTTTCCGGGAAAGACGCAGTATGTCACGGCAGATGACGAAGCAGTTGTGGTCCAAAGCGAGTCCACGCTGGACACGCTACTTCCGCACACCTGGATAAAGACAGCACGCGAGATCAAACGCTGGGGCGCAGATCTGCTCATTCTCAGATATTGGATGAGCTGGTTTGCGCCTTCCCTCGGCTGGGTCGAACGCCACGCAGGCTGCAAAGTCATTGCAATCCTGGACAATGTCATTCCCCACGAAAGGCATTTTTTCGACGCTCCCCTCACCCGCTGGTTCCTGAAAGGCGCCGACGGCTTTTTCACTCTTTGCGACGCTGTTGCAGAAGACTTGAAGTCCTTCCTCCCCGACGCCAGATATGAGGTCCATCCCCATCCGCTGTATTCCCATTTCGGAGAAAAACTTCCACGCGAAGAAGCCGCCGCAGCCCTCGGGACAGATCCGTCGAAGAAGACCTTGCTCTTCTTCGGTCTCATCCGTGAATACAAGGGGCTGGACATACTTCTAGAGGCCTTCCGGGGATTGGGAGAAGACTATCAGCTCATCGTCGCCGGAGAGCCATATGGCAGTTTCGCCCGCTATCAGGAAATCATAGACTCGCTTGAGGGGAAAGGCAGGATATTCCTCTTCCCCGATTACATACGGGATTCGGAAGTCAAACGTTACTTCTCTGCGGCGGACGTGGTGGTCCTGCCATACAGAAGTGCCACCCAGAGCGGTATCAGTTCGATTTCCTACCACTTTGAAGTACCAATGATAACGACTTCCGTCGGAGGCCTTAAAGAGATGATAGGCTCCCGCGGCACGGGAATTGTCACTACGGAAGTAAGTCCGGAGGGGATCCGCAAGGAAATCCTCCGCTATTTTGCGGATCCGTCTATCGGAGAAAGCTGTACGGAGGCTATCCGCAATGAGAAAAAAAGACTGGACTGGCAAAGCTTTGCAGATAGCCTGACAGCTTTCGCCAAGTCTTTATAAGACATTGATTATGAAAAGGATCATTGCCATCGCAGCTATCTGCTGCCTCGCCTTCAGCCAGGGCTCGTTCGCCCAGGAGTATGTCCCTACGCCAGTGACCGTATCGAAAGAGAAGGTCCGGCTCAACGGCAAACTATATCTTTCCCACGTAGTCCTGGAACGCCAGACCATCTATGGCATCACCCACGCCTACGGCATCAGCGAAAACGAGCTCTACGAGGCTAATCCTAGCCTGAAACAGACAGGACTCCAGAAAAATGCGATTATCCTGATCCCATTCAAAGAAACTGTCTCCGAAGCGCCGAAGGCAGAGCCCCAGCCGACCGGAGAATATATCGAGCACAAGGTCAGATGGTTTGAAGACATTGACGACATCGCCAAGGCTTATGGAGTGAGCGTAAAGGAGATAATGGACTTCAACGGTCTCAAATCCAGGAAACTCGCGACAAGGCAGATTATCCGCATACCCGTTATGGCTTCCGCCCCGGTCGCCCAGGAACAGCCGGAACCAGGAGCAACAGAGACTCCAGCAGAAAACGTTGAAGAGACCGTCATCACACAGGTCGACACCATTGCCGTAACTCCTGAAGAAAAGGTCGAGCCGATGGCCGAAATCCCGGGCGGTCACCAGGTGGAAGCTGCCCTGGTTCTCCCGTTCAATGCCAACGCCAAACTGAGTGAGGTCAATATGGACTTCTACTGTGGAGCCTTGATGGCCCTGCGTGACATCGAAAAGGAGGGGGTGAAGGCTAAAATGAAGGTCTACGACCTCTATGCCGGCATTCCGTCGCTTGGAGAGCTTTCCAGATGCGACCTGGTTCTGGGACCGGTCTCACCACGTGACATAGAAGCCATACTTCAGAAGATAGACGGAGATGTGCCTCTGATTTCTCCACTCGACCCCAAAGCGGCGTCCCTTGGCTCAAATTACAGTAAATTCATCCAGGCGCCCACACCTGCGGACAGGCAGTATTCAGACCTTGTAAAATGGCTCTCCGAAGAAAAGGGTGGCAATGACAGGATTATCCTCATTACCGAGAAGAACGCCAAGAGCACGACTGCCTCTGTCGCCATCCGCAATGCAATGGCGGCGGAAAACCTGAACTACGACATCCTCAACTATGCAATAGTGGAGGGACGTGGCATACCGGCCATACTCAACAACAAAATGGGCAAAGATGCAGTGAACCGGGTAGTGGTAGCCTCCGAGAGCGAGGCTTTTATGGGGGACGTAATGAGAAACCTGCAGATAATGATGGGCAAGGGCTATCAGGTCGTGATGTACGCTCCTTCCAAGGTAAGGAAATTCGAAACTATCGAAGGCAGCACCTACCATCAGGCTTCCCTCCACCTCTGCTCCTCCTATTATGTGGACTACAATGACGAAGCCGTCAATCGTTTCGTTCTGAGCTACAGGGCGCTATACAACACGGAGCCCTCACAGTTCGCCTTCCAGGGCTATGACACGGTCCGTTACTTCCTTTCACTAGCCTCCCGCTATGGCAAGAGATGGCCGGAAGCGCTCGGCAACAAAAGCGGAGCTGGACTCCACACCGACTTCCTCTTCACCCCCGCCGGCAAAGACGGCTATGCCAACACCGCCGTCCGCCGCATTCTCTACAAGCAGGATTACTCCACGGTGATTGCAAGGTAAGGCCGGCACGGAAGGAACGGCAAACGCAGAAAAAAACGGGGCGACTCGGAGGAGCCGTCCCGTTTTTCATAGCACAAAAGGATTTTACTTCTTAGCGAAGAAATCTTTCTCCTGTCCCTCTTCGACAAGCTGCTCTACGAAAACGTAGGCGCCGGTCTTGGGGGATTTCTCCATACGGATGACCTTGACCATGTGCTTGGCACCGGCCTTGGCGTCGAAGGTAGCAACTGCTTTCTTTGCCATAATCTAATCTCCTTTTTATTACTTGATTTCACGATGGACAGTCACTTTCTTGAGGTACGGGTTGTACTTCTTGAGCTCGAGACGTTCCGTTGTGTTCTTCTTGTTCTTGGTAGTGATGTAGCGGGACATCCCAGGGACACCGCTAGCTTTCTGTTCCGTGCACTCCAGGATGACCTGCACCCTGTTTCCTTTAGCTTTCTTTGCCATAACAGATAGGATTTAAGGGTTAAACAAGGTTGATGAATCCTTTTGCGGCGGCATCCTTGAGGGTAGCGTCGAGACCATTCTTCTCGATGATACGCATACCCTTGGTGGTCACCTTAAGGGTGATGAAACGCTGCTCGGTCTCAGACCAGAACTTCTTGGTCTTGAGGTTGAGGGAGAACTTGCGCTTTGTACGCAGCTTGGAATGGGCGACATTGTTGCCGATCATTCTCTTGCGTCCGGTTATCTGACAAACCTTTGACATAATTATTTAACTTTTAATTGTTTTCTTTAATTCAACTTTTCCGGGATTAAACGAGTTTCAGGAACCGTTTCCACCGGATGCTTTTCGGAAACTTCCGAGCGCTGTCTGTCGACAGCCAGATGACGGACGGACTTCCGACGACGTGGTCCTCCGGTACGAATCCCCAGTAGCGGGAATCCAGGGAGTTATGGCGGTTGTCGCCCATCATAAAGTAGTAGTCCTGTTTGAAGGTATATTCGTTTGCTTTCTCACCATTGATGTAGATTTCTCCCTCCCTAAGTTCGAGGCTGTTGTGCTCATAGTCACGGATAATCCGCTCGTAGAACGGCAGGGTATCCGCATCAAGACTGACGCTCACGCCCTTTTGGGGAATCCACAGAGGGCCGAAATAGTCTCTTGTCCACCGAGTCTTGCCGGTGAAGGGGAATATTTCGATATTCTGGCCCAATGAGGGGAAAATATCCAGATTCGGACTGACTTCCACGACGTTCTTGAGGGCTTTGACTTTCTCGAGTTGCGCTTCAGTCAGCGGCATCCAGGGATAACCGGGGATGCGGCCGTCGAAGACGAGTTCCGCAAGATTAAGTCCAAGTTCATCAAGGATTCTCTGGTTGATCTGCGTTCCGGAGGTAGTGACCCGGTAGGTCAGCTGTACTCCCGGCCAGACCTCCTGCTGCTGTCCGTTGACCCATACAAGGCCGTCCTTCACCGTCAATGTGTCTCCGGCTACGGCGACACAGCGTTTGACGTAATGGTCTTTCTTGTCTGCGGGGCGGACTACAATAGGTCCCAGATGCTCGATCGTGTACTCCCTCCCGGAAGTGCGGACCCAGGCGTGATAGTCCTCGGCCGGAGCCTTCGTAAGGACAGTGTCACCGTTGGGGAAACCGAAAACCACGATGTCGCCTCTTTCCACTTTACGGAAACCCTTGAGCCTGCGGTAGTCACTCTGGATAAGTGTCGAATAGGACTCCTTGCCGAAAATGACATTGTGGGTAAAGGGGACCGTAAGCGGTGTCTGGGGAAGTCGAGGTCCATAGGTGAGTTTTGAAACGAACAGATGGTCACCCGTGTACAGGGTGCTTTCCATCGACGAGGAAGGAATCTTGAAGGCCTGGAAGAAGAAAATATTGATGAAGGTCACGACTACGACCGCAAAGATGATTGCATCCAGCCAGTCGAGCCAGACATTGTGCTTTTCGCCTTCCTTGTATTCTTTCTTCCAAAAGAGCCATTTCACCTTTTTCGTAATGATAAGGTCGAAGATGACGATAAGGCCGAAGAGCCACCAATAATTTCCGAGCCAGATCACCCACGCCAAGTAGAGCAGAGACCATAGTCCCAGCTTAAACCACTTGTTACGGATGAATTCCTTCACGCTCACGATTCAAACTTACTTTACAGAGTTGACAATGGAACGGAATGCTTCCGGATTGTTCATCGCAAGGTCGGCAAGAACTTTACGGTTCAGGCCGATGTTCTGCTTGGCCAGACGACCCATCAGCTGGCTGTAAGAGATACCATACTGGCGGGCGGCTGCGTTGATTCTCTGGATCCAGAGAGCGCGGAACTCACGCTTCTTGGCCCTTCTGTCACGATAGGCGTAAGTAAGGCCTTTTTCGTAAGTGTTCTTTGCTACTGTCCAGACATTCTTGCGGGACAGGAAATTGCCGCGAGTACGTGAAAGAATCTTCTTGCGGCGTGCCCTTGAGGCAACAGAATTAACTGATCTTGGCATAATTTTTTACAATTTTGGACTCAGTGACTCATTCTATCGTGAGTGCTTTTCTGACTGCGGTCCAGTTAAACATTAAGTGTTAGATGATGATCTTTCCCGATCCGGTAAGCGTGAAGCGCTTTTTGGCACCGGAGTTGGTTTTAAGCTTTGCCATTGTGTTAAACAATTAATAATTATACATATAAGTCTGAAACCTTCAGACTATTTTTTCTTTACCGGAGCAATCATCATAGTCATTCTCTTGCCTTCAAGCACAGGCATATTCTCCGCCCTTCCGAACTCCTCCAGTTCCACGGCGAAACGCAGAAGCTGCTTTTCCCCCTGCTCGGCAAACATAATGGATCGGCCGCGGAAAAAGATGGAAGCCTTTACCTTGGACCCTTCCTGCAGGAAGCCCTGCGCGTGTTTGAGCTTGAACTGGAAATCGTGCTCGTCCGTATTGGGGCCGAAGCGGATTTCCTTGATGACAATCTTCGCAGCATTCGCCTTCATCTCCTTTGCCTTCTTCCTCTGCTGATAGAGGTACTTCTGGTAGTCCAGGATTTTGCACACTGGCGGATCAGCCTTGGCGCTGATTTCCACAAGATCCAGTTCCAGCTCTTCTGCGAGAGCGAGAGCCTTGGAAAGAGGATAAATGCCCTGCTCGGGGACATTGTCACCGACCAGACGCACCTGCGGGGCCGTGATGGCGCGGTTTATCGGCAGGGCGTTCTCGTCCTGCTTCGGCATACCGCTGACAGGGCGGCCGGATGGTTTCGGACCCGAAGGTCTCGGTTTAAAAGGCGTTGCGATAGTTTTGCTCTTTTAAAAGTTAAACATTTACTCTGCCAGTTCCTTTGCGATGGCATCGCGGACATAAGCCACGAGACCGTCTATAGTCATCGTCCCCAGGTCGGCAGTCCCCCTGCGGACAGACACAGTATTATCGGCGGATTCTTTCTCGCCGACAATGACCAGAACCGGAACTCTCTTGAGGGACGTTTCACGTATCCTCTTGCCGAGTGTTTCGTTTCTGTCGTCTATTGAGGCGCGAAGTTCGGAATAATTCAGCAGATTTACAACTTTTTTCGCATAATCTGCATATTTTTCGCTGACAGGCAGTACTTTAACCTGCTCGGGATGGACCCAGAGAGGCAGATGGCCTGCCGTATGTTCAAGCAGAACGGCGACAAAACGCTCCAGTGAGCCGAAAGGAGCACGGTGGATCATTACCGGCCTCTTGCGCGAACCGTCGGAGTCCACATACTCGAGTTCGAAGCGCTCCGGAAGGTTGTAATCCACCTGGATGGTACCGAGCTGCCAGCTTCTCCCGATGGCGTCCTTGACCATAAAGTCAAGTTTAGGGCCATAGAAGGCCGCTTCTCCGGTCTCGACGACGAAGGGAAGTCCCTTCTTCTTCGCCGCATCGATGATGCCCTGCTCGGCCTTGGCCCAATTCTCATCGCTGCCGATATACTTGGTCGGATTCTTGGGGTCACGCAGGGATACCTGGGCTGTGAACTTGTCGAAGTGGAGTGTCTTGAACACATAGAGAATCAGGTCGATGACCTTTTCGAACTCCTCCTGGATCTGGTCCTGGCGGCAGAAAAGGTGGGCGTCATCCTGAGTAAAACCACGGACACGGGTCAATCCGTGCAGTTCTCCGGACTGCTCATAGCGGTAAACCGTGCCGAATTCCGCGTAGCGCAGAGGCAGGTCCCTGTAGGAGTGGGGCGCGCTGCGGTAGATTTCGCAGTGATGGGGGCAGTTCATCGGCTTGAGCATAAACTCCTCGCCTTCCTGCGGAGTATGGATGGGCTGGAACGAATCCTTGCCGTACTTGGCATAGTGGCCGGAGGTCACATAGAGGTCCTTGGCTCCGATATGGGGAGTGACTACGGGAAGGTAGCCATATTCGGCCTGCTTTTTACGAAGGAAATTCTCAAGGGTATAACGCAGTGCGGCACCCTTAGGCAACCACAAGGGAAGTCCCTGGCCTACTCTCTGGGAGAAAGTGAATAGTTCCATTTCCTTGCCTATCTTGCGGTGGTCGCGCTTCTTGGCCTCCTCGAGAACCACGAGATACTCGTCCAGCATAGACTTCTTGGGGAAGGTGATGCCGTAGATACGGGTGAGCTGCTGACGTTTCTCGTCGCCCCTCCAATAGGCGCCGGCGAGGGAAAGCACCTTGACGGCCTTGATTACCTCGGTATTACGGAGATGAGGTCCGCGGCAGAGGTCGGTAAAATGGCCATTGGTGTAATAGGTAATGGTCCCGTCCTCAAGTTCGGAAATAAGTTCCTGCTTGTACTGGTCGCCCTTCTGGGTGAAATAGGCCATTGCATCGGCTTTGGAGACCTCGATGCGGCGGAAATCCTCCTTACCGCGGGCCAGTTCCAGCATCTTGTCCTCTATTGCCTTGAAATCGGCGTCCGTAAGCGTCCTGCCGTTCATATCCACATCATAGTAGAATCCATTCTCGATAGCCGGTCCGATACCGAACTTGACTCCGGGGAAGAGGGCCTCCAGAGCCTCGGCCATAAGATGCGACGAAGAGTGCCAGAACACGTGCTTGGCCTCGTCATCGTCCCATTTCAGGAGACGGATTTCGACATCCTCCGTTATGGGGCGGGTAAGGTCTATGGTAGTTCCCCTTGAAGTTTCGGGCTCCGAGGGTTTCTTGACAGATACGGCAAGCACGTCGGCTGCCAGACGCGGACTGATGGACATAGCGATGTCATAGCCGCTCACTCCGGACTCATAGGTCCGTACGCTTCCATCCGGGAACTTTACATTGATCATAGACTCTTAAAATTACATATAGCTTGCAAATTTAACACTTTTCCCCGTAATTCCACTGCTTATTCGCAAAGTATTTATATCTTTGTGCTGATGAATATCGACAGCAACACTATCTGGAACGAAGCCGGGAAGGCGGGATTGGTTTTCGGCCTGTTCTCCACGCTATGCCTTTCCCTCAAGCAGCTTGCGGGTCTGTCAGGCTCAAACGCACTTACAATCACTGTGTCCGCCGTCCTCTGGGCAGTGGAGTTTTTCGGCTGTATCTTCCTAATGAGACGCTACCTGATTAGGATGAGGGACCGTTTCTCCGCCGATATTTCCGACTGCAAGAGTTTCGGCAAAAGGACGGCTTTGCTGTCGGGACTCATACTTGCCGCCGCCGCGACTTATTTCATACTGAAAATGCCGTCAGAGGAGACCAACAAACTGATAGCGGACGCCACGGCAAGTCTCGGTTCCGAGGAGAGGCTCCGCTTTGCGAAGGCAATGGACTCTTTTCCTCTGGTATTTTTCTTCATCCAGTGGTTCTACTGCTTCATCTATGGGACCATTCTTTCCTCCATTCTGTCCAGATATATAATAATAGAGGATATTTTCAAGGGAGGAGACGACAAGCTTTAAACTATGGACATTTCATTAGTCATACCCCTTTATAATGAGGCGGAATCCCTTCCTGAACTTCATTCCTGGATTTCCGGGGTGATGCAGGAAAATGGTTTTTCCTACGAGGTCATATTTATCGACGATGGCTCCACGGACGAATCCTGGGAGGTCATCAAAGGTCTTCCCGGGGTGAGAGGAATACGTTTCCGCCGCAATTATGGCAAATCCGCCGCCCTCTACGAAGGTTTTGCCGCCGCCGAGGGCGAGATTGTCGTGACTATGGACGCAGACCTTCAGGACTCCCCCGAGGAAATCCCGGAAATGGTCCGGATGATCAGGGAAGATGGCTATGACCTCGTGTCGGGATGGAAACAGAAGCGCAAGGACAACACCTTAACTAAAAACCTGCCCTCAAAGCTTTACAACTGGGCTGCAAGAAGGGTGACCGGGATCAAGCTACACGATATGAACTGCGGTCTGAAAGCCTATAGGAAGGAAGTTGTCAAAAGCATCGAGGTCTATGGGGAAATGCATCGCTACATCCCCTATCTGGCAAAAAATGCCGGATTCGACAAGATAGGCGAGAAGCCTGTCCATCACCAGAAACGCAAATACGGCAAGTCCAAATTCGGCCTTGAACGCTTTGTCAACGGCCTCCTGGATTTGATGTCGCTGTCCTTCCTGTCCCGTTTCGGCAAAAAACCTATGCACTTCTTCGGGACAAGCGGAATACTTATGTTCATTGTAGGTTTCGTAATGACGGTCTGGATTATCTCCGCCAAACTGATCCATCAGTCCCAGGGGCTTCGATACAGGGCCGTTACCGATCAGCCGCTGTTCTATCTCGCACTTGTCGCGCTTGTGCTGGGCGTGATGCTTTTCCTCGCCGGTTTCATAGGCGAGATGGTATCAAGAAACGCCCCCGGGCGTAATGATTACAACATCCGGGAGCGTCTTTAAGGAAAAAGTTTTCTTATTCCGCCTTTGCGAAATACTTCCAGACAAGGGCGCTGAGTGCACCGCCTACGAGCGGAGCGCAGATGAATACCCAGAGATTCTTCAGGGCATCACCGCAGGCAAAGAGAGCCGGTCCGATCGAACGGGCGGGATTGACGCTTGTGCCTGTAAGATTGATGCAGACAAGGTGGATAAGGATGAGGGTGAAGCCGATGACGACACCTGCCTTTTCTCCTGCGCCGAGTTTGCTGTCAGTCGTGCCAAGGACAACAAGCACGAAGAGGAAGGTAGCTATCACCTCTACGAGGAAGGCTCCCCACACTCCGCCGGCATTGGCCACGCCATTAGTCCCGAGACCTCCGGTGAGATCAGGGGCTGAGACAAGCTTTGTAAGGGCAAGGAGAAGTGCGCCGGCGATGATACCGCCGACAACCTGGCCGCACCAGTAGCCACAGGCATCCTTCCAGCTAGGGCTACGCCGAGGGTGATCGCAGGGTTGATGTGGCAGCCGCTGATGTTACCGATGGTGTAGGCCATAGCAATGACGGTGAGACCGAAAGCGATAGCGGTACCGAGAACTCCGGCAGGAGTGTTGCATCCGAGGAACATAGCCGTACCGCAACCGAGGAAGGTCAGTACGAAGGTTCCCAGACATTCAGCAATGTACTTTTTCATTTTAAAGATTTTAAAGGTTTAGTGCATCAAATATAAGAATATTCTAAAATTTATGCAAAAAAAAGAGTCCCGACTGTCTTGTGACAATCAGGACTCTCGAAAAACGGCGGCTACCTACTCTCCCAACTGGTGGGTCAGTACCATCGGCGATGGTGAGCTTAACTTCTCTGTTCGGAATGGGAAGAGGTGGATCC
>CACZDC010000029.1 GCA_902779785.1 uncultured Bacteroidia bacterium | reverse complement strand
CGGGTCGAAGGTGACCGTCTTGTTCGGCTTCACGGTGAGGGTGTAGACATACTTGTAATTCATATTCCAGGCGCTGACGGCGTTGTTGAAGGCGTCGACTGGAATGGCGTCCGCACCGGTCAGGTCCACGGTGTAGTGGATGCCCTCGACATTGTCATAGTACTCGGTGAGGGTGAACTTGACGGCGAACTTCGCAGCAGTGCCGGTCGCGGTGACATCCTGAGGCAGGACGGTGATGGCGTCGAGGAGGATGTTGGGATTGGAAACGTTCGGGGCGACGGTGGTGATCGTCTTGGCGGAGCCGATGTTGGCGGCAGGGGCAGCCTCTTCAGCGTTGGCTACGCCGCTCTTCGGGGTCCAGCCGACGGTGGCAGCGGTATAAGGCCAGGCCTGGCCGGTGGCGGCGGGATCAGTGAAGTTGACGGTCAGGGAACCCTGGTTGGCATAGATGAGGGAGGCCTCGTCGATTACCAGGTCCCATTTGTACTTGTTGGCGTCGGTCTTGCCGGCGAGCTCGGAAGCGTCGAAGCGAACCTGGACGGTAACCTTGGAAAGAATGTGATGGAAGAGGGTGGGAACGCCCTGGACATCAGTGTTTTCCGTGCCGTAGGTCAGGTCGTAGACATTGGCGTTGGCGCTGTAACGGTAGGCGGCGCTGGCAAGGAGGGCGTCATCGTCGATGGCGATGGTCTTGTCGGAATAGACAGCCTGTCCCTCGGTGACGGCGGCGCTGGGGCTGCCGGCCCAGGAGAAGAAGTTCACCCAACCGGTCTTGGGCCAGAAGTAGGTGCGGTCGGCGGACCAGTTCTTGGCCGCGGCCTGCCACTTGATGGTCTCATTCTCCATAAAGTCCTGAGCCGCTGCGGTGGCGTTCTCGTGGAACCAGGCGGAGGTTGTGAAAGTTTGGCTTTCGTCGAACTTTTCGGCCTTGGTCTGGGTGCCGAAATTGGCGACCTGGAAGCTGATGGGGACATCAGGAGTCTTGGTCTCGCTCTTTGTGCAGGCAAGGGCAGCTACTGCCGCTGCTGCAAGGATAATAATCTTTTTCATCTTGTGTATTGTTGTGTGTTGTTATTCGCTGATTTCGATGTCGCCGCTGGTGGTCTCATCCCAGGCCTCGACAGCCGGGTCGAAGAGGACCTTCTCGGTTATAGGGTCGATGATCACATTATAGGTAATGATCTGGTTCATATTCCAGTCTACGATGCTGTTGACAAGAACGTTGAGTTTCTCGATTTTCTCCCTGGTCTCGACCATATACGGAGCGGAGTCGCCGTCGTAGGTGGCCTTTACCTCATAATGGATGGTGAAGACATCGTCATTGCCAAGGCTGTGGGGAAGGACGGTGCGGACATCCAGGAGGCTGACAGGGTCTCCGCTGGAGGTGGTGTTCTTCTGGAGCACCAGGGTGGCGGGAGTGAGGAAGTCGATGGTCTCGGTTCCGGTCTCGGCAACCCAGCCGACCAGAGGCTTGGTGCTGTTGGCGTTGGTCCAGGCCTGGGTGGCGGCGGCGGTGCCGCTGTAGCTGTTGGAAAGGGTGAGGGTACCCTTGTTCAGAGTCACGAGATTGGAGGGCTTCGCAGTGGTGTTAAGGATGGTGACTTCCCACTTGGTATCAGGGGTCTTCTTCTCATCGGTGGTCGCGAGCTTCACGGTGAATTTCACCTTTGAGAGCATATGGCGGAAGAGAGTGGGAACACCCTTGATCTGTGTGCCGTCGATCTGGTAGGTCTGCTGGTTCTGGGTCTGACGGTAGGCCGCGTCGGCGACGAGGATGTTGTCGGTGGCGGCGATGGTCTTGCTGGTGTAGATGAGGGAACCCTCGGCGACTGTTGTCGGAGCGGGTGTGCCGTCATAGGAATAGAAATCTACATAACCGGTCTTGGGCCAGAAGTAGTCACGTGAGGGAGCCCACTGGTTGGCAACAGGAGTGTTCCAGCCTGGTTGGCAACAGGAGTGTTCCAGCTGACGGTCTCGTTCTCACGGAAGAAGCGCATCTTGTCACCGTCGCCGTTGGTGAACCAGGCGTTGGTGGTGAAGCTGCCGCCGAGTTCGTCGTTATTGGCCATATTGGCTTTGACCTGGGCGGAGTACTGTGCGACGTCGAAAGCAATCTTCACGTCGGGGGAGGAGACATTCTCGCTCTTGGTGCAGGCTGCGGTAGCTGCTACGGCAACGGCTGCGATAAGGATGAATTTTTTCATTGTTTTGTTTGTTTTATTTGTTTTCATTTTCATTCATTTGCGACCCGGGGCAGGGTCAGCCGCCCCGGACCTGTAGAGGATTAATATACGTACTCGGCTTCGCCGCCGTTAATCCATTCTTCAGCAACTGCAGGATCGAAGAGGACCTCGTTGGTGGCAGGGTCAATCTTGATGTAGTATGCGTACTTGGTGTTCATCGCCCACTCGGAGGTGTTGAAACCAGCTGCATCAGGCAGGGAAACGCTCTTGGTGATGAGCTCGACATTCGGGTTGGTCGGGTTCTGCTTGTAGGTAGTTGTGATACGGACCTTGAAGTCGAGGGTAACGCCGGTGAGGGACTGAGGAAGGACGCTCTGGTTGGCAAGGACTACATCGGCACCTGCTTTGGTGGTGGCGGTGATGGTCTTGTTGGCGGGAGAGAGGCTGCCGTCGACAGAGGTGTCGGCAACCCAGTTACCGGTCCAGGCTACGGTCTGCTTGGCGTTAGGGTCGGCGTTCGTCAGGGAGAGGGTACCCTTGTTGCGGATGGTTCCGAGTGTGATGTTCTCAAGGGCGATCTCCCAGGTGGCGTTGGTGTCTTCGAGCTTGGTAGCGTAGGTCTTGATGACAATCTGGGCGAGAGCGTGGTGGAAGAGGGTGGGGACACCTTCAGTCACGCTGTCCTTGCCGTAAGTAGCGGGATTGTTGTTGGCTTTGAAACGCCAGGCCTCGTCAGCATACATAATGTTGTCGCCTGTGCCGATGGTGCGGGCTGCCCACTCGAGAGAGGTCTCGGTGACGGTGGTGGGACCGACGCCGGTGTCAAAGTAGGAGACGAAGTTGATGTAGCTCTGCTCGCCTTTCGGCCAGTAGTAAGGATGGCTGGGAGCCCAGAATGAAGGGTTGGTAGTGTTCTCGGCGGTGATGGTTTCACCGTTGGCGCCGAAGAAATCCTGAGTGTTGGTGATACCTTCAGCGTGCAGGAAAGCCTTGCAGGTGAAGTGATCGGTGTCGGCAAGGAGGGAAACCTCACCGGCCTTGGTCTGAGCCCTGTGGTCAGCGACCTGGAACTTGATTTCCACGTCCGGGCTGTCGACCTTTTCGCTCTTGGTGCAGGCGACGCTCGCTACGAGCGCGCAGGCTGCGATGATCAGATACTTTTTCATAATTGTTTGTATTGTTGTGTGTTTTTAAAGAGTCTGGAGTGTACCGACAACCTCAAGCCAGTCGCTGTCAACTGCAGGATCGTAGAGAACCTCGCTAGTGGAAGGCTGGATCTTGATGCGGTAGGTGTAGTGAGTGTTGAGAACCCATTCGCTGGTGCCGAAGGCGGCCAGGGTGAATTCGAGGGGAATGACTTCCTCGTGAGTCGCGCCGGAAGTGAGGTTGGTGTCGATGATTCTTACATCCGCGGTCATCTTGACGGTGTTGGCGATAGTCTGGGGAAGTACGCTCTTGAGGGCGATGACAGGAGTCGCAGCCGATGCGCTGATCGAAGTGATGTTGGTCGTAGCGGCGGTGATGTCATTGCTGGACGGGCTGCTAAGGGAAGCGGTCCAGGCCTGGGTCGTGGTTGCAGTGCCGGGGTCGGCATTGGTCAGGTGAAGGGTGCCACCGACGGAGACGGTGCCGATCTTGAAGTTCTCGATGGACACGGTCCACTTGGAGTTGGCGTCGGCAGGAAGACCGGCGCTGGTGGTGGTGGCATCGACATAGGCCTCGACGGTAATCTGGGAAAGGGCGTGGTGGAAGAGGGTGGGAACACCGACTACACCGGCATCGTCCTTATGGTAGGTCGAGACATTCTCCTTGAAGCGCCAGGCCATATCGGCATAGAGGATGTCGGCGTCGGCGGCAAGGGTCGCGAGGTTGAAGTCCATCGTTGCGGTCCACTTGGAAGAGGTGTAGGCATAGGAGATGGTCGGAGTGGCGCCGTACCAGGAGACGAAGTTCACGAAGCTCTGGGTACCCTTGGGCCAGTAGTATGTGACGGAAGGAGCCCATTTCTTGTTGCTGGAGTCCCAGCTGATGGTCTCTGTCCAGGGAGTGGCGCTTCCGAAGAAGTTCTGGAAGGAAGTTCCGTTGACAGTGCCGTCAGAGTTGAGGTCGACACCCTGGCCGTGCAGGAAAGCGCGGCTGGAGAAGCTGTCGTTGATGCGGAGGAAGGAACCGGCGGGTGCCGAAGGATCGGCGGCCTTGCTCTGAGCCTTGTAGTTTGCAAGCTCGAAGGTCACAGGGATGAGCTGGTCAGCCTCGGGGGCTTTTTCACTCTTGGTGCAGGCGGCGCTTGCTACAAGCGCGGCGGCTGCGATGATCAGATACTTTTTCATAGTCTTTTATTTGTTTGTTTTTGTTTATTCTTCAATACTTATTGTCTGGGCAGGCATCGTAGTCCACGATGTGCTGTAAGGGTCTATTTCAATTATCTGGGCTTCAGGATTGAAGGTCAGCTTGTAGGTGATCATCTTGTTCATATCCCAGCTTGCGTTTGTGCCGATAAAGGATGAGAGCAGGATGTCGCCGCTGTTTTTGCTTTCTTCAAGGTAATGATTCGCGCTGTAGGTAGTGCGTATCGTATAATCAAAATTGATGCTGATTGCGCTTGCGCTCTGGGGGAGGAAACTTCTCATAGGGAGAAGGACGGTGTCGCTTGTCCCAAGAGTGACATTGTTTATTCCGCTGACATTGACCGGGTTGCTTCCTGTCCAGGAAGGGGCGCTGACTCCGTCCTGGGCCTTCCACTCAACGGTCTGGGTGGTGGAGGGATCCGCATTGGAGAGGACAAGGCTGCCGGTCGAAAGGACATTCTTGAGGGTGAAATTCTTGATTGTAACGGCCCAGGTCGTTCCGGCGTCGGAGGTCTTGGTGACCTTCCCGGTGAAAGCTACGCGGCTCAGCAGGTGGCGGAAGAGGGTAGGTACTCCGACCACGGAAGGATCGTCGATGTGGTAGGTCGAGGCGTTGGCCTTGCAGCGCCAGGCGAGGTCCGCGACCATAATGTTCTCGTCCGCGGCAATGCTGCGGCCGGTCCACGACAGGCTGGTCTCGCTGATGGATGCGAGGTCGGGCGTGCCGTTCTTGTCATACCAGGAGATGAAATTGACATAGCTCTCAGCGCCTTTCGGCCAGTAGTAGGTCGCTGAAGGTGCCCAGCGGTCGCTTCCGTCCCAGGAGATTGTCTCGACGCCGTTGTAGAAATCCTGTACTCCGGCTACTCCCTGCCCGTGAAGGTAGGCCACCGATGAGAAGGCCGCGTCAGAAGGGTCGGCGAACTCCCCGAGGAAACTGACTTCCCCGGCCTTGGTGCGGACCTTTATGTCCGCCACCCGGTAGCTCACCTCCTTGTCGGGAACAGGGCCGTTCTCGCTCTTGGTGCAGGCTGCCGCCGTCAAGAGGGCAAGAAGTGTGATTATGTTTCTATATATCTTCATTTTCAATAGTTTACAGTATAATTTCACCCTGCTCTTCCTCCCAGTCGTCCACCACGGGCTGGAAACCGCCGTTGCCGCTCGGCTGCGGAGGGTCGCCACCCGGATCGTGGATCTCCCAGACGACCTTGTCGATGATCAGCCAGTGCCTCTTGATGGCATCTTCGGTCTGGAACACATCGTCCAGGTTCACATCCAGAGTCTGGAGGTTGCCGCCTGTGTCAATCACGCTGAAGGTGGCGTGCAGGTTGGAGCTAATGTCTTTAATCTTGCCGAAGGTGTTGAACACGGCGCACATCACGTCGTTTTCACCATCGGTTATCCTTTCATCCTTACTGGCCATCAGCGGGAAGCAGACGGCGCCGGAAGGATCTTCTGTCCTGAGATTCAGCGCAAAGCGGTTGGACGGGGAAAGTCCTGAAATCACTGCATTTGCGTTGGAGGTCGCGTGCTGGATACCCTTCACGCGTATCTGTAAATAATAAGTATCGATGACGGTCTGGGCCTCGGTGTTGATCACTATGACAGTGTCGCGAGGCATAACCTCCACGCCCTTGTGGGCGACGAAGAGGTGCTCGGGCTCTTCGTAGATGCCGATATTGTCAAATTCTCCGGCCTTGGTGCCGAGATACTTCACGCGGGTGGAGGCAGGAATCTCGTCGGTGTAGGCAATCATCGTGTTCTCGCTGTTGAAGCCTCTCTTCTGGATGGACTGGGTGTCCCAGTTGTAGATGACGATATCCCATTTGCCATAGTCGATGGCAAGGTCGCCGCTGAGGACCTGCTCGCCGTTCTCCAGGGTCTTGGAGCGGAGCCAGGTCTGGGTGTAAAGGTTCTTGGTATCAGGATAGTAGACCAGCACGTGCATCTCGTCAGTGTTCATACTGAGGGTGCGCTTGTCGTAAAGCTTCGGGTCTTCGTTTCTCTTGGTGCCATCAGTGATGTTGCAGATAGCCTTCACTTTGACCTTCACACGAACTTTGATGAGGGTCTCAGGATCGTAGAGGGGACGGCGGTGGCAAGATGCAGCCGCGAGTACCAGAAGAATGGCCGTCAGGATATGGAGGATGCGTCTACTCATATCTTACCTCCTTTTTCCCTGTCGGGACATTGATCGGGACCACGAGGGAAATCTTTGCCTTCGTGGGGCCGAAATACCACTGTCCGGTCTTATAGTCGATGCCCGCATTGTACGGGTCACGGATAAGCTTGTCGTAAGTCTGAGTCGGCTGATAGTGACGGAACACGGTGTGCAGAGGGCCTACTGCGAGGCTGAACTCGAGATTCACCCTCTTGCGGCGTCCGATAGGCATTGCATAGCCGGCGGAAACGCCTGCAGACCAGTATTCTCCCTGCAGGTTTATATCACGGTCGAACTGGAAGTCGTATTTTGAACTCATAGCATATACGCCGGCAAAGAAGCCGCGGAGTTTTTCAGTGCCCTGAGGGTCCCAGCCTTTGAACCAGTAGCGGCCTTCAAGACCCATTTCCCACATCTGGAAGCAGTACTTGTTGCCGGTCTCCCACCAGGGGAAGACATCCTCAGCCATTACGGAGAACCTCTTTCCGATCGGAACTTCCACTTCGAAATTGAGTGCAGTGACTGCATCGAAGAGGAGATTGGTCTTGACGGCGGCGATCATTTTCTTCTTCGGCTTGAATTCAGGGGTGTAGGCCAGAGTGTCAAGCGTCTCGGCAGGAGTGACGGCGGTGGAGTCGGCGGATGCGGCGACCGTAGTGTCGACGGCGACTTTTGCAGTGTCGGCGACGGTTTTCGTTGTGTCGACGACGGTTTTCGTCGTGTCGGCGGCAAGCTTTACGCTGTCTGCCGCTGCACCGGTCTTGGAATTGTCGATTGCCGGCTTCACGCTCTTCTCGCTCATAGGTTCAAAGCCGCCGAAGCTTGAATATCTGATACGGGGAAGGCACTCATCTTCAACGACTTTGTAAGAAGGATGGGCCTTCAAGGCAGCTTCCTTCTTTGCAGGAGAGTCGGAGGAGGAGAGGATGTCAAGAATCTCGCTTTTTGCGAGGCTGTCCAGGGATTCGCAGCTTTCCACAACGTTGCGAAGACCGTCCCAATCCTCTCCCTTTGAGCGTGTGACGATGCGTCCTTCAAGATCCGGGAACTGGATGGTGAGCCAATTCTTCAGATTCTCTGCACGCTCTGAACCCAGACGCTCGTTCGTGCTTACCGGGCCCTCGGGGGAAGCGGCGCCGTAAATGACAATCTGCTTGTCCCTGTTGGCAGGGTCGGAGAGAATATGGCGGATTTCGCGGAGGCTTGCCTCATTGCCCATAAAGCCAGGACGGATGAAGTCTTCAGACTTGGAATAATACACAGCAGGAAGTCCTGAAACGGTGTTTTCCGTCTCGTTTGCCGTACCCTGGCGCGCTTGTGTTTCGGAAGCTGTGGACTCTTCGGCCGAAGTTTCTGACTTGCTGCTTTCCGAAGTCTCCGAGATTTCGGAATCGCTGATACTTTGTGCGTTTTCCGCCGATTTCTCTGTTCTCAGCGAGATAACTGCGTATCTCAAACCGCGGAAGTAACTGCTGTACAGATGCTTGTACCTGGAATTGGCCTTGAGCTGGCTCTCTTTGGAATCGGGATCTTTTTCGGAATCGACGATTTCCAGGAGCACGCTGCGGGAATTGTCGTTGAGGCTCTCGTCATTCTGGATGTTTGTACGGAGCAACGCCCAGGATTCCGCCTCTGACACAATGTTCACCACGATGCCCGGGAACTTGGATACAAGATAATCGCTTACGCTCTTGGCACGACGTTGCGAAAGGCGGAGATTGTAGGTGTAATTGCCTTCCGGAGATGAATAAGAAACGACGTCAAGAGGAGTGTTGGAAGAAAGGGACTCTTCTGCGATCTTGTCCAGAGTTGCCAGGGCATCGTAGTTGGACATGTAATCGGTGTGAAGAACGGCGTTGTCGAACGGGAAGTTAATTTTTACGCTCGCGGGAGTGTCCTGGGCGCGCGTAAAAAAAATGTTCGCAAACAGGCACGCCGCAAGCACCGTCAGCCTGAGGCTGGCGGCTTTCGAGGTGCGCATAATGCCCTCAAAGATGCGTCTGTTTGCGTTTTTCATTGTTTACTTCTGTCCGGCTGTCGGGGAGTTCCGGATTTCCCTCTGGCCGTTTTACACCTAAATCGGATGCAAAGATACTGCTTATTTTTTATTTTCCAAAAATATTTTAACTTTTTTTAATGTTTTTGAAAGAGTGCTGATTCTCATTGTTTTTCGTCGAAAAATATGGCAAAATGTGCCTTACAGTGCATTGTAATGGGGGGGGGTGGTATTTCTTATGAGCTCCATCCTGGGCCCTTTGTTGTAAGTTGATTGGAATTATTTTTGCTAAATGTTATAACAATCACTTTTTACGATTTGGCAATTTATTTTTGTTCTTGACTATATTTTTATTGTTTTAAAATATTGGCCCATACTTATTTAAATTATTTATTAACTCCTCTTTTCTATTTTATTTTTGTTACTTTTCTATTTTTCGCTTCGAGAAAGCTTGTTTTCGTCTGTCTACGGTCTTGTTTTCTTCGCTTTTTCGCAATTATATTGCGTATATGCGGTATTTTCGGCTAATTTCTCTATTCCTTAAATTATACAAGCGCTATGCCAAATTAAACATTTTGCAATTTTTTATACTTTTTTCGTTGTTTTTCCGCAAAAATTATTTGCTTTTTCAAGCATTGTTTCCTAATTTTGTAATCGGATTTTAACCTGCGAGAAGCAATTTTTATGAACCCGTTGATCCTTCTTCTTTTTATGCCCGCTGCGGCTGCTTTATTCTGGATATTCCTTTATCCGGTTTTTGCTCGCAGGACCAGTTCTTTCTGGCTTATGGAGTCTTTCAGCATCAGTCTACTCTTTTACTTTATCTCGGATGGTTGTTATGCAATGCCAGGTATTCCTCCCGGTTGGCTGCTATATGCTAGGTTGCTGATGCTCTTGTCCGCTCCCTGCCTTATTCCTATGCTGTGGCATTATATCAATCATTTGTTGTACCACGACGGCCATATTCTCCGTGCTTCTCATTTTTTGTGGGTTCTTGCTTCCGTAGCTCTTTTTATCGCAGGTGTAGTTCTAACTGAAATATCCAATAAAGAGGTTGTTGCAGACTTCTTGCTTAAACTTTACAGAGAAGGCACTCACATTGCCCGGGAGTATAGGGGAACTTCTCTTTGGCATTATTATATATGGACTTCCCTTTTCTTCAGAATTGTAATCGGTACTGAATTCTTATTGGCTGCCATACATTTTATAAAGAGTGTTATCCAGAAAAAAATCAGTTTTTCCAATATCTGGGGTTTTCTTTTCAAGGGAGGTACTGTAGGTGTGCCTGAAATTCAACTTTTTAACCTTATACTGCCCGGTCTTTTTATTTTCCTGAAGCTGTTTTTTCTCAAAAGTTTCCTTGATACGCATATCTGGTTCTCGGTTTTTCTCGCCATCGTGGTCACTGTAGGCTATTCTTTGCTTATGCTTGGTTCCCTCTTGGGCGAGAAGGACAGGGTAACTCTGATCCAGTCCAGGCACATTATGTTTTACAACTATAATCCGGCCATTAAAAACGTTATAGTTGAAATAATGATGGAAGAACTTTTAGATGAAGCCTCGCAGGATTCTCTGCTTCGTTTTAAGGATTTGTTGTCTGAGAGGATTCATACGGATTCAGTTGAAGCTAAAGACATTACGACGGTTAAAGAGCATTTGCAGTCCGCCACCAAGGGATCCTGGGATGACAGCCTGTCGGCAAAGTTTCACGCTCTTATGTTCAAAGAGCAGCTTTTCCTGCAGCCCAGCCTCTCACTCGCCGATGTTGCTCTCAGGCTCCACACTAACAAGACTTATGTGTCCAAGCTGGTTAATAATACCTATAATCTTGGTTTCCCGGAATTGCTTAATACTCTGAGAGTTGATTATGCTCAGCGCTATCTTCTCGAAAACCCTGACGCCAGACAGGAGGAGGTTGCGAAGGCCTGTGGTTTCCTGAGCGCGTCGTCATTCAATAATATATTTAAGAAACTTACAGGTATGACTCCTAAGGTCTGGATTGTAAGTTCCGGCAAATAGCTGCACGTTTTATCGCCCGGATATGTTACCGGCTTTGAAATGTGTAGCATTTTTATTATTTTTGCGCTGTGAAAATGCTTAAGAGCATATATTGCGCCCTCGCGTTCCTGTTTTTGCTCCCTCTGTCAGCAGTGGCGGGCAATTCTGTTTCTTTTTCCTTCAGTTGCGGTTCTTCCCGTGTGAATGAGAAAGTCCGTTCGAATGAGCGCAGTATCGAAGAACTCGACAATTCTCTTTCGCAAGGACAGTTGCTTCGACTGACTCTTCATTCTTACTCATCTCCGGACGGCAGCATAGCTGCAAACCGCAGGATCTCCGCGTCCAGGGCCTCCAGTGTCAAAGACTTCATTTTGGAGCGCGGAGTCAATCTTGACGAATCGGCGATTCGGATCATAAGCGAAGGCGAAGATTGGAAGGGCGTGGAGAAAATCTTGAGAAGTTCAGACTATGCCTGGAAGGACGAAGCTCTTGAGATAATTCGTTCGGGCGGTGAGAACAGAAAGCAGCTCCTTCAGGAATTATATGTCGGAGAAGCCTGGGAAGTTTTGATGAAAAAGGTTTTCCCGAAACTGAGAAGGGTTGAAGTTTCTTTCATTTATGCCCTTTCCGATGGAGAACATAGTTTCGAGCTTGCCTTCCCTTCCGGGATCGGTTGGGTTTCAGAGAATTACCGGAGCAATTCTAAAGTATTGGATTCGGTACGTTCCCTGGTGGCCTCTTCTCCTGATACCATATATGTAAGGTCATATGCTTCGCTTGACGGCTCCTCGACTGCTAATGCAAAGTTGAGTGCGAAAAGAGCCCGCTCGGTACGTAACTTCATTATTGCTGAAGGTTACGACCCCTCAAAGATTGTAGTTGAGGAAGTTGGAGAAGATTGGGACGGTCTTGCGAACTTCGTGAGAAATTCGAATTTGGATGGGAAAGATGAAATCCTCGAGATTTTGGAAGACTCAGCCTCCTCTCCCTCCCAGAAAAAATCCAAACTCAGGAGTCTTGACAAGGGGCGTTGCTGGAAGCAGCTATGTTCCGGACCGATGGCTTCACTTCGCCGGGTTGTAGTGCAATGAATCCCAGACGCTTGATTTTATTTTTCCTGCTTAGCTTCCTTTTTTCCGGAGGATTCGTGCAGGCGCGCAGCAATACTGCATTCTCCAAGGATGACGGTTCTTTGTGGATTGCGACTGACGGGCAGGGCTTGCTCCGTGTCGGCCGGCTGGGACATCGGCTTCAATACACTCGCGCCGACGGACGCATTCCTAATGATACGATCGTTTCAGTCCTTTCGGATTCCAAGGGTGTAATATGGATCCAGGATATCGCGGGCAATCTGCTTTCGTACTCCTCCAGCAAAGGATTCAAAAAGGAGTCGCTTCCTCCGGTTACGGCCCTCTCTTATGACGGAGAAAAACTTTGGGCGAGTACCGATTCGGAACTTTATTCTTGGATTCCCGGTGAGAAACCGGCAGCTGTGATGGCGCTTCCTACAAGTGTAACAGAAATGTTGTTTTCGCCTGACGGAGCTCTTTGGGTCCTTGGAAAGGGGGCACTTTGCCGTTTGGAAAAGGATGGAAAATTCAGCGAATGGGAGCTTGGACAGGGTGTTTCAAATTTGTTACCTTTTAATTTTGAAATCGAAACAACGTCGCCAGCTGATGGTGGTGAGAGCGGCAATTCGCTTTGTCTGTGCATTCTGATTGCGCTTGTCTTTTTTGCCATCGGATTATTCCTCGCAAGGATATTTTCCCGCTCTTCGAAGCCCGAGCCTGCACTCTTTGAACCCAAGCCCGTTGTAGAGCCCAAGCACGTTGAGCCCAAGCCCGTGGTCATCGAGCCTAAGCCTGTTGAACCAGAGCCTGCAGTTGTTGAAGATAAGCCATTGATTGTCAGGCCGGTAGCCGTTGAAGAGAGGCCACTTGAGCCGATGGTTTCAGTTAAGGAGGATAAACCAGTGACAGTCAAGCCGATAGATGTAGAGGAGAAGCCTGTGATGGTTGAGCCGGAACCCGCATCCCGGCATTCGGCTTTTTATAAGGAGGTCTATTCCCTTTGTGAAAAGCATCTTGCCGATCCGGATTTCGATGTCGAGCAAATAGCTGCCATTATGGGAATTTCCCGTATTCACGTCAACCGTAAGTTGAAGGCAGAGGCGGATGTCTCTCCTTCGGCTATGATCAAACAACTCCGGATGGAGAAGGCTGCCGCCCTTATAGAACAAAGGAGCCTTTCCCTCTCTGAAATTGCACTCGCCTGTGGCTTCTCTACTTCATCTTATTTCTCAACGGCCTTCCGTTCATATTATGGAATAAGCCCATCCGATTACTTGAACAAGGTTTCAAAATCTAAATAGTATTGTTTCGGATTCGAAACTTATATTTTTATGGAAAGTCCTAAAGAACAAATACTTATACGTATAACTGGTAAGGATCGCACTGGCCTTACTGCTTCTATGATGGATATTCTGGCCAAGTATGATGCGCAGATTCTGGACATCGGTCAGGCTGATATTCACAGCTCTCTCTCGCTTGGAATTCTAGTCCGCATTGACGAGGCGAATTCCGGTCAGATGATGAAAGAACTTCTCTTCAAAGCAACTGAACTTTCCGTTAATATCGGATTCAAGCCTATTCCCGACGACGACTATGAGGAGTGGGCCGGACGACAGGGGAAGAATCGTTTTATTCTGACGGTGATCGGACGCTCGCTTTCCGCCCGTCAGATTGCGGCCGCAGCAAATCTTATTACGCAGCAGGGCCTGAATATCGATTCGATCAAGCGTCTTACAGGGCGTATGAGCATTATGCATCCGGAATTGAACGTCCGTGCCTGCGTTGAGTTCTCTCTCCGCGGTACACCCAAGGACAAGGCCGGCCTCCAGGCCAGTCTCCTGTCCCTTTCTGCCGAAATGGGTATGGACTTTTCCTTCCAGAAAGATGATATGTACCGCAGGATGCGCCGCCTTATCTGCTTCGATATGGACTCGACCCTTATTCAGGCGGAGTGCATCGATGAGCTTGCCCGACGTCACGGAGTTTACGACAAGGTCGCGGCAATCACCGAGCGGGCAATGCGTGGCGAGATTGATTTCAAGGAGAGTTTCACCGAGCGTGTCGCCTTGCTTAAAGGCTTGGATGTGAGCGTAATGAAGGATATCGCCGAGCATCTTCCCATAACTGAAGGGACTGACCGTCTTATGTCTATTCTCAAGACCTGCGGCTATAAGATTGCTATCCTCAGCGGTGGTTTCACCTTCTTCGGGGAGTATCTCCAGCGCCGTTACGGCATCGATTATGTCTATGCCAACGAACTCGAAATCGGCGAAGACGGCCGTCTCACCGGCCGCTATGTCGGAGAGATCGTAGATGGCCGCAGAAAAGCCGACCTGCTCAAACTCATAGCCCAGAGCGAGAAAGTGAATCTGGCCCAGACCATTGCTGTCGGCGACGGCGCCAACGACCTCCCGATGCTGACGGAAGCTGGGCTCGGCATCGCCTTCCACGCCAAGCCGCGCGTTGTGGCCAACGCCCGCCAGTCCATAAATACCCTCGGCCTTGACGGAATCCTCTATTTCCTCGGCTTCAAGGATTCCCATCTCGGCGAGCAAGGCCGGCTGCTATAATATTTTGCCCTTTACAAAATAATTGCTATCTTTGCGCGCTCTCTCGAGAAGGGAGCATACACGTTTAATTATTAATACAGATTCACAATGGCTGTTAAAATCAGACTCCAGCGCCACGGAAAGAAGAATTTCGCATTCTTCCACATTGTCGTGGCCGACTCCCGCGCACCGCGTGACGGTCGCTTCATCGAGCAGCTCGGTTCTTACAATCCGAACACGAACCCTGCCACTATCGTTCTCAATGCAGAGCAGGCTCTCAAATGGTTGAATGTCGGTGCCCAGCCGACCCTCACCGCCCGCCGTATCCTCTCTTACGAGGGTGTTCTCCTCCGCAAGCACCTCCAGGACGGAGTTGCGAAGGGCGCTCTTACCCAGGCTCAGGCCGACGAGAAATTCGCCGCCTGGAAGGCCCAGAAGGATCAGAAGGTCGCCGCCAAGGTCACCAGCTTGAAGAACGAGGCCATCGCCAAGGCTAAAGAGGCCAAGGCCGCCGAGATCAAGGTCAACGAGGCTCGTGCCCAGGCTATCGCCAAGCGTAACGCCGAGGCCGCTGCCGCAGCAGCCGAGGCTGCCGCCGAAGCAACGGAAGAAGCCGCTGCCGAACCCGTCGAGACTCCTGCAGAATAATGCAGAAAGTCGCGAAGGTATTGAAATCCAACGGCACTGACGGAGAGCTTGTCTTAAGCCTTTTCGACATAGTGCCCGAGGACCTCGACCTACAGGAACCGGTATTCATCTTTCACGATGGACTGCCGGTTCCTTATTTTATTCTATCTTCGCGTGAAAGGGGAGGGCGGCTGCTGGTCCGTCTGACCGGAGTGCGCAGCCTCGAGGACGCCGACGAACTTGTCGGGAGGGAGGTTTTTGCTGACTATTTTGAGGAGGAAAACGAACAAATCCTTCTGGGCTGGACGGTCCGTGACGAAAACGGAGAGCTTGTCGGCCAGGTCTCCGGCTATGAGGACATTCCCGGCAATCTCTGCATCCAGGTGAAGACGGCAAAGGGAGAGGTCCTTCTGCCCTTGCATCAGGACCTTGTGGTCCAAACGGACTGGGAGAAAGGCGAGATTACGCTGAGGATTCCGGATGGTTTGCTGGAACTGTAATTTTTTTCTATATTTGTGGACGGAACAAAAATTATTGACCTATGATTACTTGGATTGTCATCATTGCCCTTGTGGTCGTCATTGTCCTATGGGTAATCTCCGTTCAGAACCGCCTTGTCAAGGTGGACGAGCTCTGCAACAACTCCCTTAAGCAGATTCAGGTGCAGCAGATGAGCCGTTACGATGCGCTCAAGACCATCGTTTCACTCGCCCGTGAGTCCGCCCAGGTCGAAGGCGAGAACTTCGAGAAGATCATCGCGATGCGCCGCATCACTTCTACCGCTGCCCCGACCGCAAAGGAAATCAACGACAACGAGGCCGCCCTGACCGCGATGAGCGCGAAACTGATCGCCGTCGCCGAGCAGTATCCCCAGCTTCAGGGCAGCGAGCAGTACAAGGAGGCCATCAAGAGCTATAAGGACTATGAAGAGAATGTCCGTCTCTCGAGGATGACCTGCAATGACACGATCACGAAGTACAACCGTGACGTGCGTTCCTTCCCCGCCTCGGTAGTTGCGTCCTTGCTCCATTTCCCGGTGCGCGATTATCTCGCCGACGCCCCCGACAAGGCCGATATTCCCGAAGAAGTTTTTAAGCGCTAAGCCGATGAGAAAGTTTTTACTGACCGCCGTGGCCTTCCTGGCCGCCGCGGCCTTTTGTCATTCCCAGACGATATATAACATAGACACCCGCGTCTATATCGTGAAAAACGGCAATGCCGTGATCGAGCAGACCTGGGACCTGGATGTCGAGAGCGGGACAGAGTATTATATCCCCATCGACAATCCCGGCAACTCCTATATCCGTGATCTGTCTGTGTATGAGAATGATGTGGAGTTTGAAAATGACGGACGCAGATGGGACTCCAGCCGTTCGCGGGAGGAAAAGACCGGCCGCTGCGGCATAGTTGAAAAAGGCGGCGGAGACGTCGAACTTTGCTGGGGCCAGGGAGAATATGGACACCACGTATGGGAGGTCTGTTATATAATCGAGGACTTGGTCCAGGACTATGGAGAGGACGGCGACGGCTTCCACTGGCACTTCCTCAACGACGAGTGGTCGGCCAAGCCTCAGCACGCCAGGATCCGCATCTACAACGAGACCGAGGGTGAACCCTGGTTCTTCGAGTCTCAGGACAGCTGCAATGTGCAGTTCTGGGGCTTCGGTATGGTAGGCGAATCCTCGCTGGAGGACGGAGTCATAGTCTTCGAGTCCACCGAGCCCTTCCAGTACAAAAGTTTCTTCTCTGCCCTCTGCCTCTTCAAGAAAGGGCAGTTCGTAAATCTCGTGAAAGGCCGTGAGAGTTTCGAGGAGCTCCGGGAAGCAGCAATGAAGGGCTCTGACTATGGGAAGGACGACGGGGACGACGTTATAGACAAGATAGTATTATGGATACTCGGCATCATTTTCCTGGGTATTCCGATCCTGATTATCCTTTACCTGATTTTCCTGCTCCTGCAGTGGATATACAGAAAGATAACGGGCAGGCGTTACAACAAGAAGATTTTCGGCGTCGACAAGATCGAAGGCTGGAGCAGGGATGTTCCGCTGGACGGTGACGTGAAGGCCGTGTTCAGCCTTATCCAGAGCGGAGACTATCTTGCCCGCAGCAGTACGAAAGTCTTTCCGGACCTTGTGAGTGCCTATTTCCTCAAATGGGTCCTTGACGGACTTATAAAGGTGGAGCCGGATCCGAAGAAGGAAGGCCGGATGAACCTTCGTTTCGTAAGCGGCGGCCCTTCTGCGGATGAGGCCATCAAGGACGTTTTCGAGAGGAATATTTTCCTTTCAGCCCGCGTCGCTGCCGGAGACGACCTCCTGGAGGCCTTGGAATTCAAGAAATGGTCCTACCAGAACGATGTGAAGGTAGCCGGCTGGCCCAATGAGGCTGTCTCGAGCGGAAGGCCCATATGGAACCGCTATACCCCCGAGCAGAGGGTCCGGGCCATAGAATTCAAGAAATTCCTTGAGGATTTCACCCTGGTCGACGAGAGGGAAGCTCCCGAAATCGGCCTGTGGAAGCAGTATATGACCTTCGCGGCGCTCTTCGGCATCGCCGACAAGGTGGCGAAGAACTTCGAGAAACTCTTCCCGGCCAAGATGGAAGAGTACGCCCGCCAGACCAATATGATGAACACGATGACTACCTATTATATACTGAACAGCATCACAAGTTCATCAAGCGCTATGATGAGTTCGGCAATCCGCCATCAGGAGCAGAGGGCTGCGGCCAAGGCGGCCGCCGAGCGCCGTTCAAGCGGCGGTGGCGGACATATTTCCTTCGGAGGAGGCGGTGGCGGCTACGGCGGTGGCCACGGTGGCGGAAGCAGATAGGGAGGTCTCCGAGCCTGGCCGCGGGCCGAATGGTGGAGCCGAGGGCGCATATCCCCGGAGGCATTTTCCGCCGACGGGCGGTATGCGCCCGCTGGCGCGAAAGCCCGCCGCGGCTAGAACACTGCTGTCTGCCGGCTGACGACGAGTTGCTGGATTTTGTAAGTCTCGTCCCCGCCGGCAGTGGCGTATATGGTCACCAGGAAAATCTCTCCCCCTGCGTTGAGGTTGCCGACAACATATTTGCGGTTGGATTCGGCAGCTTTGTGGGTGATTTCAAAGGAACGCGGGGTATAGGATTCGAAGAAACTTTTCAGTATCTGGCGGGCCTGGGACTGAGAACAGCTTCGGGAGGAAGATATTATGGTCACGTCCAGATGGTCGGCGAACCAGCGGGAGAGGGAAGATGCGTCTCCGGCGGCTATGTATTTGGATATGGGCGCGAAGACGGCATATTCTCCGTCCTGTGCCTTCAGGGGCATCGCAGCGAGCAGAAGCGCTCCCAAAATGGTCAATATCTTTTTCATCCGAGCCCTCTTTCTTGCAAATACCGCGCCGAAATCTTATCTTTGCCTTTGTTATGGAACTGATGCTTCTGACCGTCGGAAAGACGGATGTGGACTGGGTTAAGGAAGGCTTGGATCTGTATGTCTCCAGGCTGAAGCACTATGTCCCTTTCCGTCTGGAGGAAATCCCTCAGTTGAAGGGTGTGGGAGCCCTTTCCCCGGGACAGATAAAGCAGAGGGAAGGGGAGTTGATCCTGAAACGTGTCCCCGCCGGCGCAAAGTTGATCCTTCTGGACGAACACGGGCGGGAGTTTCGCTCTATGGACTTTGCCTCCTGGATCGAGACTCAGCTCTCGGCGGGCGGAAAAAGCCTCTGCTTCGCCGTCGGCGGGGCCTATGGTTTCTCCGACGAGGTCCGCTCCCGCGCCCAGGGAAGCATCTCCCTTTCAAAGATGACCTTCTCTCACCAGATGGTCCGTGTCCTTTTCGCGGAACAGCTTTACCGCGCTTTCACCATACTTAACGGAGAACCGTACCATAATGAGTAGAGACCGTTTCCATATCCGCCGCCTGATGGCTTATATCCTTCTCGGCACCGCGGGCGTGCTGATGGGCCTCGCCCTTCTGCTTGACCGCTCCCACCGGGACCCATCTTCGGCGGCGGACGAGTTTTCGCGTGCTGTCGGAAAGCGTATCTCCCTGATGGACAGTTTCCTGGATCAGGCCGCGGAGGAGGACGACGAAAGCTGGCTCAGCCTGGAGCTGCCGGAGGATATGGTCCTGTACCGCTATCTTGACGACACTCTGCAGTGCTGGATCAACCAGTTTCCGCTTCTGAGCGACGACATCCGTCCACGCACGGTGGTGCAGCGTCTCGGAGACGGGCGCAGTGCCCTGACTTCGCCGCTCAGCGAGGTCGGTGAGGCCCTTTCTTTCGTCAATTACGGTCCAAAGTGGTTCCTGGTCAAGTCCAGGATGTCGGGCAATGCCAGGTTGGTCGCCGGACTGGAAATCGTCGATGACCTCAAGGCCGGGTCGGTAAATGGCGTCAATCCCCGTCTGTCCCTTGACGAAGGCTACAGCCTGCAGCCTCTCTCTTCCGGAATCGGAGTCCCCGTTATGCTTGACGGAGAGCCGCTTATGAAACTTGTTCCGGAACAAGTCATCGAGTCCGGCCGCTACCATCCGCTTCCGTTCTGGCTGTCCGTCCTGGCCGCCCTCGGCGGTCTCCTGCTCCTTCTGGCCTCTTGGCCAGGCTGGGGGCGTTTCTGCCTCTCCGTGCTATGCCAGGGAGGACTGCTCGCGGGAGTCTATTTCTACGGCCGCCATCTTGCCCACGGCTCACAGCTTTTCTCTCCGCTGCTTTACGCCGACGGCCCCTTCTTCTATTCGCTCGGAGCCGGACTGCTTGTCAATCTCGGGATACTCTGTCTCGTGGCGAGCCTTTTCATAATGAAAGGTACGCTGCTGAAGGCGATCAGGCGCCGGTCCTCCACCGCCTTGAAAGTCTCCGTGATCATACTTGCCGCGCTTGCCGCCATCGGGATCTGCGCCTATATCCATATCGCCTTCAAGAGCATCCTCCTCAATTCGGGGATATGCCTGGAACTGTATAAGATCAATCTGCTGAACCAGTATTCGGCCATTGTCTATCTGTCTTTCCTTTCACTGGCGCTGACCATCCCGATGCTCGCCGACATCGCAGCGCCGGTTCTCCGCTCTCTCAACGGGATGCGCTTCGATGCTTTCTCGGGCAAGAGCAGAACCGTTTTTTCCATACTTGCCGGGGCGTATTTCGTCATCGCTTCGGCGCTGATGGGATACCGGAAGGAGGGCAGCAGCGTGGAAGTATGGGCCAACAGGCTCGCTATGGACAGGGACCTCTCCCTGGAACTTCAGTTGAGGGCCGTGGAACCTCAGGTCGCCTCGGATCCGGTAATCCGCGCCCTGACTCAGCTTGAGGACGGGACTCATCTCATCCGTGCCCGTCTGGTCAGCTCTTCTATGGGCAGGATTTCCCAGGACTACGACATTTCGGTACTTCTTCTAGGCACCGACGAGCTGAGTACGGGCATCCTGGACGAGCGGATTCGCAGCGGAGTCCGCCTCTGGGACGGCTCCCATTTCTTCTACAGCCTGAGTTCAGCGGGACAGGCCCGCTACACCGGCTTTTTCACCTATCTGGGCCCCGCCGCAGGGCCGTCGTCGATACTTGTCCTCGTGGAGTCGAAGCATAATCGCGAAGACCGGGGATATCTCTCGCTGATGGGCGTTACCGAGCCGGGACGGGTATCCATTCCTCCCCGATATTCCTACGCGAAGTACGTGGACGGCAGGATAGTCTCGAACAAGGGTGAATATGCTTATCCTACGGTCCTGGACGGCCAGCTCCCCCAGAGGGATGGCTATGTCCATTTCGTAGAGCAGGTTTCATCCAGCGAGGTCGTCATCATCTCCAGGAGCGAAACCCCTCCGCTGTTTTTCGTGGTTGAGGGAGTGGTTTTCGCCCTTCTGACTTTCCTTCTGATATCGCTTCTGACCCGTCGCCGCCGCAAAGACAGCTCTCCGCGCTATTTCCAGAACCGTATCAGCCTGGTGCTCTACCTGTCCCTCAGTTTCACCCTGATCGGGATGGCCGCTTTCAGCGTATGGTTCGTCTACAGGCGCAACGCCGCCGATATGCGCGGAATAATGAATGCGCGCATCAACATAATCCAGTCAATGGCCCAGAGTATGCTGCGCGACATTGACAGGACTCGTCCGGTGATGGACGCTATGGACGCGGTAGACCGCATCGGAAACACCCTGCATACGGACCTTTCCGTCTTCTCGGCTTCCGGAGTGCTGATCAGCTCGACCACTCCCGAGGTCTATGAGCGTATGTTCCTCGGCCACAGGGTGGACGACAGGGCCTACAAGCTCCTTGTCTATGACCATCAAAGATTCGCCATACTGCGCGAAAAGGTCGGCCGCCGCCGCTTCTACAATCTCCACGCTCCGGTCTTCGGCCCTTCCGGCGAGATCGTGGCCATAGTCAGTTCCCCCTATACCGGCCGCAGCGTCGCCCTTGAGACGGACACCATCCTCCACGTCGCGACCATCCTGACCGCCTTCATCCTCCTTCTGCTGCTGTCGCGCTATGTGACAATGGCCATAATTTCCAGGATGTTCCGGCCTATCTCGGAGATCAGTGACAAGATGAAAGTGACTGACGTTGACCATCTTGACGAACTCGAGTATGACCGCGACGACGAGCTCAAGCCTCTGGTTGAGTCCTATAACCGTATGGTGCGTGACCTTTCCGAATCCACGCGCCGCCTGGCCCAGGTCGAGAGGGACAAGGCCTGGAACGATATGGCCCGCCGAGTCGCTCACGACATCAAGAATCCTCTTACCCCGATCAAGCTCAAACTGCAGATGCTGATACGCCTGAAGCAGTCCGGGAACGAAAAATGGGTGGACAAGTTCGACGAAGTATGCGCTACGGTCCTGGAACACGTGGATATGCTCGCGGACTCCGCCGACCAGTTCTCCACCTTCGCCAAGCTTTATGACCAGTCTCCGGAGCCTCTGGACCTGGATGAACTCGTCCGCCAGGAAGTCGCCCTGTATGATACCAGGGAGGATGTTTCGCTCGAGTATATAGGCTTCTCCGGGGCTATGGTCTCCGGCCCTAAACCGCAGCTTATCAGGGTGATAGTGAACCTTTTGACCAATGCAATGCAGGCCGTGGACGAGCTCGGCGGCCGGAAAAGCATCGCGGTGTCGCTGCGCAATTCCACGGTCGACGGATTCTATGACCTGGTGGTCGAAGACAACGGGCCGGGCGTGAGCGAGGAGATCCGGGAGCGCATCTTCACCCCGGACTTCACCACGAAGTCCAGCGGCAGCGGGCTGGGGCTTGCCATCTGCCAGAAGATAGTTGAACACTGCGGCGGAGAAATCTTCTACGCGCGTTCCTTCACTCTGGGCGGAGCATCTTTTACGGTCCGATATCCGAAACTCTGAAAAGAGGACGCGTGAATTGAAAATTTTGAGTATATTTGTAGAGTCGGAGGGAATATGAAAATAACAAAGGCAGTTTTTTCCGGAAGCAGCACAAGGGTGGAACAAAAACCGGCCCTCAGGTTGCCGGAATTCGCTTTCATCGGCCGTTCCAATGTCGGCAAGAGTTCGCTCATCAACCGCCTGACAGGCAATTCCCGCCTCGCGAAAACTTCCCAGACTCCCGGCAAGACTCAGCTGGTCAATCACTTCCTGATCAATGACAAGTGGTATCTGGTGGATCTTCCGGGTTACGGCTATGCCCGGCTTCCCGACAAGGAGAGGGCAAAACTGAGGCATATAATCTGGGACTATATCAACCGCAGCGAGGAAATGGTCCTGCTTTTCGTGCTGCTGGACAGCCGGCACGATATGCAGGAAGTGGACCTCCGCTTCATCGCCGAACTGGGGGAGAAGGGGATTCCCTTCGCCCTTGTGTTCACCAAAGCCGACAAACAGGGCCCGGTCGCTACCGCCGCCCAGATAGAGAAAAACCGCCAGCGCCTGCTCCAGGACTGGGAGGAACTCCCTCCCGTTTTCGTCAGCTCCTCCCAGACAGGCCAGGGAAAGGATGAAATCATCAATTATATAGGTACTGTTCTTGCTTCATTATGATCAACGATGTCCACAAGCACCGTATGGTGCTGTTTTCCTGTGAAGCCACCCGCTATTTCGCCGATAAGGTAGTCGTGGCTATGAACAAACTGAAACGGCCTGATGAGCCGGAAGTAGTTCTCGGTCAGCTGGATATCTCTCATTTCAGCGATGGGGAATTCCAGCCTTCCTATGCTGAAAGCGTTCGTGGAGCCACCTGCTTCATCCTTCAGTCAACTTTCCCTCCCTCCGACAACCTGATGGAACTGCTGCTGGCCATAGACGCGGCCAAGCGTGCTTCCGCCAACAAGGTTATCGCCGTTATGCCTTACTTCGGATGGGCCCGTCAGGACCGCAAGGACAAGCCGCGCGTGTCCATCGGTGCCAAGCTCGTGGCCAATATGCTCAAGACCGCTGGTACCGATGCCGTGATGACCTGCGACCTCCACGCGGACCAGATCCAGGGCTTCTTCGACCTCCCCGTGAACCATCTCTACGCCAGTTACGACTTCCTGGACATACTGAAAAAGCTCCAGAAGGCCAACAAGGATACTTTCACCATCGCGGCGCCCGATATGGGCGGCGCCAAGAGGGCCAATGCCTATGCCAAGAATCTCCACTGCCCGGTCGTGATCTGCCACAAGACCCGCGCCAGGGCCAATGTCATCGAAAGGATCCAGCCCATAGGCGAGGTCGAGGGCCGTGACATAGTGATAATCGACGATATCATAGACACCGCAGGCACCCTCACCGAGGCCGCCAATGAGCTGATTAAGAGAGGCGCCCGCAGCGTCAGGGCCTTTGCGACTCACCCGGTGCTTTCCGGACCGGCCTATGAGAGGATCGACTCTTCGGCGCTGACGGAGGTCTATGTGACCGACACCATCCCTCTGGATCCCGACAAGAAGGATCTCCAGGGCAAGATCCGCGTTGTTTCCCTTGCCGACACTTTCGCAAGGATGATTCTGCGCGTATATAATTATGAACCTATTTCTTCTGAATTCCCGCTGTAGATGAAAACCCTGCTTGCGGCAATCATTTTCGTAGGGGCGGCGGTGCTGCTCCTGGGGGTGAATATCTTCTTTTTCCATCGTCCCTTTCCGGACGGGGAGATATCGACCAACCCAGAGATGCGCAAGCGTGGAATCAAATGTGCGAAGCAGGAAGAAATGGAGCTTCTGGCAAAGCAGCGCGGCCGCTCTTGCAGCGGGGAATATAGCGACGCTTGCAAGAGCTGCGCTCTGTATAAACTTGAAAAATAAATACTTATGGCTTTAGTAGCGATTGTGGGAAGGCCGAATGTCGGCAAATCCACCCTTTTCAACCGCCTGGTCGGAATGAGGCAGGCAATTGTCGATGAGACCGCAGGCGTCACCCGCGACCGTCACTATGGGAAATGCGAATGGTGCGGCCGCGAATTCTCCGTCGTGGACACCGGGGGCTATACCTCCAATTCCGACGATGTCTTCGAGGATGCCATCCGGCGCCAGGTGGTCATAGCCATAGAGGAGGCCGACGTGGTCCTCTTTATGTGCGAGGCGGCTACCGGCATCACGGATTACGACTCCGAGATAGCGGACCTTCTGAGGCGCTCGAAAAAGCCTGTGGTTCTCTGCGTCAACAAGGTGGACTCAGGAGAAAAGATGTACGACGCCTATGATTTCTATTCCCTCGGCCTAGGGGAGGTATGGTCCATATCGGCGGCGAACGGAAGCGGCACCGGCGACCTTCTGGACGAGATCCTGAAGGTCCTTCCTTCGGAGGACGGGGCCGATGACGACCATTCCGAACTGCCGCATATCGCCATCGTCGGCCGTCCGAACGTGGGCAAATCTTCGCTGACCAACGCCCTTCTCGGCGAAGAGCGCAATATAGTCACCCCGGTCGCCGGGACTACCCGTGACTCCATCTCCACCTATTACAACAAGTTCGGGCACGAGTTTATGATAGTGGACACGGCCGGAATGCGGAAGAGGGGGAAGGTGACCGAGGACCTGGAGTTCTATTCCGTGCTGCGCGCTATGAGGACCATCGAGCACAGCGACGTCTGCATCCTTATGATCGATGCGACTCTCGGTATGGAGGCGCAGGATATGAACATTTTCAATATCATCCAGAAGAATCGCAAAGGCTGCGTCATAGTCGTGAACAAATGGGACCTTTTCGAGAAGGATGTCAATACGATGCGAGACTACAGCGAGGCACTTCGTTCGCGTCTCGCCCCCTTCAATGACATTCCGATTGTGTTCACTTCCGTGACCGGGAAGCAGCGCATCCTGGATGTGCTGGACGCTGCCGCCCACGTGGCGGAGAATATGCGGAGGCGCATTCCGACTTCGGAACTCAACGACGCCCTGCTGCCTGAAATCGAGAATTACCCGCCGCCGGCCTGGAAGGGCAAGTACATCAAAATCAAGTATGTGACCCAACTTCCCACGCGTACTCCGCAGTTTGCCTTCTTCTGCAATCTGCCGCAGTGGGTGAAGGAACCTTACAAGCGTTTCCTGGAGAACAAGCTCCGGGCCCATTTCGACTTCGAGGGCTGCCCGATTCAGGTCTATGCCAGGGCCAAGTAAGCTTTGTTATTTGACCGTGAAACGTAACGTGCTTAGTATCAGTGCATTGTCGATTATCGTCTATGTAAACCGACGTAGACGATTTTGAGTATAGCGCTGACAGTCAGCAACTTGCGTTTTACGCTAGATTTCTTTTACTTATGTTTGATGCAAAATTGACTAAAGACCGCTGTGTGCAGTGGATCAGGGACTGGTTCGAAGAAAATGGTAAGGGTTGCAATGCAGTGCTTGGCATTTCCGGAGGCAAGGACAGCAGTATCTGCGCGGCGCTTTGCGTCGAGGCTTTGGGCGTGGACAGGGTCATCGGCGTGACAATGCCGAACGGTGTCCAGCCGGATATCGATGATTCGCGCCGGCTGATAGAGCATCTCGGAATCCGCAGCTACAATGTCAATATAGGAGCTGCCTGCGAAGCACTGATGGGGGAGGTTGAGGCTCAGCTTGGCAGCGCTGCCTCCGACCAGACTCGCATCAATATGCCGCCGCGTCTGAGGATGACGGCGCTCTATGCCATTTCCCAGAGCAACAACGGGCGTGTGGTCAATACCTGCAACCTTTCGGAGGACTGGGTCGGATACAGCACCCGCTACGGCGATGCCGCAGGGGACTTCTCTCCGCTCGGCGGCCTGACGGTCAGGGAGGTCAAGGCCATAGGCCTGGAGCTCGGCCTGCCCGTGGACCTGGTGGAGAAGACGCCGTCGGACGGCCTTTGCGGCAAGACCGACGAGGACAATCTCGGCTTCACTTATGCGGTTCTGGACCGCTACATCCGCGAGGGCGTCTGCGATGACCCCGCCACCAAGGCCCTCATCGACCGCAAGCACAAGTTGAACCTCTTCAAGCTCAAGCCCATCCCGCACTTCGAGCCTTAGGTTCGCACCCCTGTCTGCCCTCGCGCCTTCGGGCCGCTGGCCTCGCCGACCGGAAAATGGTCGGCTTCGCCAGGAGCCGTGCTGGTGTTCTGCCCTCGCGCCTTCGGGCCGCTGGCCTTGCCGACCGGAAAATGGTCGGCTTCGCCCAGGAGCCCTCGGCTCCACCATCCTTCCCGCCCGTGTTGCGTGCTGGTGTTCTGCCCTCGCGCCTTCGGGCCTCTGGTCTTGCCGACCGGAAAATGGTCGGCTTCGCCCAGGAGCCCTCGGCTCCACCATCCTTCCCGCCCGTGCTTTGCTTTCGCCCGCATTTCGGCATTGCAGACCCCTCCGGTGCCGCAGATGTGCCGGAAGTTGTTACACCTGCGACGCAAATCGGCCTTGTAGCCCCTTCTGCCGTTGCAGTTGTACCACAAGGACCTGCATCTGTACCCCAAGGTCCCGCATCTATGCCCAAGCATTGCTGAGATTTGCGAATAATTGATTATATTTGCGTGAAAAGAGATTGCTGATGGAAAAGGACTATCTCGACCTGTTGGAACTGCAGACAATGCTGAAGGAAAGCATCGAGGAAGCTTTCCCGGAGCGTTTTTGGGTGAAGGCGGAGATTTCCTCGCTGAGTCCCCGCGCCAACGGTCACTGCTATCTTTCGCTCGTGCAGTCGGACAAGGGAAAGGTCCTTGCCGAATGCAAGGCGATGATATGGAAATGGAATTATCTGCAGCTGAAGGACTATTTCAAGCAGGAGACTTCGCAGGAGCTGAAGGCCGGCCTGACGGTCCTTGTCCACGTCAAGGTCAGCTACAGCGAGCTCTATGGCATCTCCCTTTTCATAGAGAGCGAAAGCGCAATATAGAGAAACTTACAGAGGGCGGCTATATGGAAATGCAGCAGGAACTCTGCCTGCCGCCGCTTCCGAGGCGCCTTGCGGTCATATCGTCAGAGACCGCCGCCGGCTATGGCGACTTCAGCCGCCACCTAAAAGAAAACGAAGAGGGCTATGCCTTCAGCGTGGAGCTTTTTGAGGCTATGATGCAGGGCGCCAAGGCTCCTGAATCCATTTCAAAAGCCATAGCGCAGGCCTCGGAGGGGCCTTTCGACGCTATTCTGATCCTGCGCGGCGGCGGCAGCGAACTGGACCTCGCCTGTTTCGATGACTACGATCTTGCCGTAGCCATAGCGACCTGTCCCGTGCCCATAGTGACGGCCATCGGCCACGACCGCGATTACCATATCGCCGATATGGTCGCTAACCGCTTCGTCAAGACGCCTACCGCCCTTGCCGACCTTTTCCTGGACGCCTTCGCCGCCGAGGACGCCCGCATAGACGCCCTCGAACAGCGCGTCCAAAGGGAGGTCCTGAGGCGCCGGCAGGAAAAACTGGCGGCAATGGAACGTCCTCTGACAGAGCTGGTTCACCGCCTGCGTTTTGCTTTTTCAGCAAGGCTGAACGAGGCCGTATCGAAACTCTCGCTCGTGGAAGCCGGAATCAGAAGTTCCGACCCCCGGAACATACTGAGCCTCGGCTATGTGCTCGTGACCGGCCCTGATGACAAGCTCCTCAAGAGCGTAGGGAAAATACTTCCCGGAGACCGCATCGGGGTGCGTCTCAGCGACGGCTCCCTGACTGCCAGAGTTGAAAATGTCCTTCCGGAACATATTGACAATGACCTAATTAACACCGCATAATGGAAAACACTTTTGACTACGCCAAGGCAATGGCCGAACTGGAGGATATTGCCAAAAAGGTGGAAAATCCGGAGACTAAGCTGGAAGATATCGACAGCCTTGTCTCCCGCAGCAAAGCCCTCATCAAAGCTTGCCGCGACTATCTCCGCACTTTCCAGGAAAAAATCGACAGTTTGGACAAAGAATGAAAGCGATTTACGAAACAGACCCCTGGCTGGAGCCATTCCGGGGGGCGATTGACGCGAGGCACCAGCGAATCCTCGACGCTCGGAAACACATCGCCGGTGACGGGGCGCTTAAAGATGCCGTCAACAACCATCTCTACTATGGCCTTCACCGCTGCGACGACGGCTCCTGGGTCTTCCGCGAATGGGCCCCGAACGCCAGCAGGATATATTTCATCGGGGATTTCAACAATTGGAAGCGCTCCGATCCCTATGCCCTGAAGCCGACTGGCGGGGGCAATTGGGAGCTGTATCTTCCGGAAATGTTCCTTCACCACGGGGACCATTACAAACTCTGGATCGAATGGCCGGGCGGAGCAGGGGAGAGGCTCCCTTCGTACGTCACCCGCGTCGTCCAGGACCCCCAGACCAAGATTTTCTCCGCCGAGGTATGGGACCCGGCCGAGTCCTATAAATGGAAGCATCCCCACGCCGGGAAACGGCCTCATCCGATGATTTACGAATGCCATATCGGGATGTCGTCGGAGAAGGAGCAGGTGGCCTCTTTCGAGGATTTCCGCCGCGACGTTCTCCCGAGGATCAAGCGTCTTGGCTATGACACCATCCAGATTATGGCCCTGCAGGAGCATCCGTACTATGGTTCATTCGGCTACCAGGTTTCGAATTTCTTCGCCCTGAGTTCGCGTTTCGGCACCCCGGACGAGTTCAAGCGCCTGGTGGACGACGCGCACGGGAAAGGGATCGCCGTGGTGATGGACATTGTCCACAGTCACTCGGTGGACAACGAGGCCGAAGGCCTTTCCAATTTCGACGGCCGCGAGGACCTGTACTTCTACAGGGGAGATCAGGGCAGGCATCCGGCCTGGGGCTCCCGCTGCTTCGACTATGGCAAGGACGAGACCAAGTTCTTCCTCCTTTCCAACGTAAAATACTGGATGGAAGAGTACCATCTGGACGGTTTCCGCTTCGACGGAGTGACTTCTATGCTCTACTGGGACCACGGTCTCGGCAAGGATTTCGGCAACTACAGCCTCTATTTCGACGCGGGCGTCGACGAGAACGCCGTGACCTACCTTGCCCTTGCCAATATGCTGGTCAGGGAGATGAATCCCAATGCCTTCACCATCGCCGAGGATGTCTCCGGGATGGCCGGACTGGCCGCTCCCTTCGAGGCTATGGGCGTGGGCTTCGACTTCCGTATGTCTATGGGAGTCGCGGACCATTGGATCAAATGGATCAAGGAAAAAAGCGACGAGCAGTGGTCGGTCGGGGAGATCTGGTGGGAACTGACGAACAAGCGTGCCGACGAGAAGACCATTTCCTACGCCGAGTGCCACGACCAGGCCCTGGTTGGCGACAAAACGCTGATTTTCAGGCTGATGGACAAGGAAATGTATTTCTCTATGAACAAGGGTACGCAGAATCTGACGGTGGACCGCGGGGTCGCCCTGCACAAGCTCATCCGCCTGGTGACGGCCGCGACGGCGGGGGACGGCTACCTGAATTTTATGGGCAATGAATTCGGCCACCCCGAGTGGATAGACTTCCCGAGGGAGGGGAACGGCTGGTCCTACAAGCACGCCCGCCGGCAGTGGTCCCTCGCGGATCCGGACTATCTCCGCTACGGATTCCTGCGGAATTTCGACGAGGCG
>CACZDC010000028.1:7074-32714 GCA_902779785.1 uncultured Bacteroidia bacterium | reverse complement strand
AAGAAACTGACGCTCGTTTATTAGTCGAAATTGTATGTTACAATCTCTCGGTACTTGCTTGTACTTCTAGTCTTTCAATATTCTCAAAGAACTGCGCCATTCGGCGTAAAAAATCCCGCTTTCGTCAAACGGGACTGCAAAGGTAGAAACTTTTTCTGAACTAGCAAAACTTTTTTTGAAAAAATTGAGCGCTATTTTTCCATTGAAGCTATAACTTTCTGATTGATAGCACGGAAACGCTTTTCATCCAGCTTTACTACTTTACGATCATAAGTCATAATGCCGTTCACCTCGCCCTCAACGTCGGTAGTCTGAGTATAGACGCCGGCACTGACACCGCTTTGCACCTCAGGGATAAACTCTTCGGCAAAAGCCTCGTATTTTTGCAGGACCTCTTCCGGGCTGGAGCAAAGGCCCTTGTAACCCCAGTTCTTTTCAGCGCCCCAAATATGGCCGTCCACCACATAACCGATGCCGCCATACTCACCCAAAACGTCGATCTGTCTTCCCTCGGAGCGGAATTTCATCTTTGGATTGGGATAGTTGTGGCTGTCGAGGATGTCCCCGCAGAGACGCGAATTGCCTCCGGAAGCGGAATTCACAAGACGGCTGCGGTCGTGGCTGTAGGTAAACTCTACGGCCTTCTCGGTATCGAACTGGCTCCAGGCCTCGTTGAACGGCACCCAGACAACAATGCAAGGATACTTTTTCAGCTGTTCCAGGATCTCGCCCCATTCCTTATAATATGTAGCCTTCGCGCTTTCGCTGAGAGGATAGTCCCAGCCAGTATCATAACCCCACTGCCCCCACTGAGGATTCGGATCGCCCTTGAAAGATTTGACATTGCCTGTAAGACAGGGCATATCCTGCCAAACCGCGACGCCCAGTCTGTCACAGTGCCAGTACCATCTGGCGGGCTCCACCTTGATATGCTTGCGGATCATATTCCAGCCCCATTCCTTAGTCTTGACGACATCATAGGCCAAAGCCTCGTCGGTCGGGGCGGTGTACAGGCCGTCCGGCCACCAGCCCTGATCCAAAGGTCCATACTGGAAATATGGCTCATTGTTCAGGCCAATACGCTTGAAGCCCTTCGAATCAACGACCTCCGAACTTTTGCGAAAAGCCGTATAGGCCTTGACCTTGTCCACCACCTTTCCGGCCGAAACAAGTTCTATTTCAAGAGGATAGAGATAAGGATGCTCCGGGCTCCAGAGTTCCGGGGCAGAGAGAGACAACTGCGCCTCCTCCCCTATGGGCACATTTACCGAGGCGAGAAGTTTGCCCGCTTTGTCGTCAAGCGTGGAATATCCTTCCTTGCCCGCGAAAAGCTTTACGCGGATTTCATCGGCCTCTCCTTCAGCGAATGCACTGACAGTGACTAATCCCTTATCGATATCCGGAACTGCATTGTAATCAACGATATGCGATGCTGGAACCGGCTCTATCCACACGCTCTGCCATATCCCGCTGACGGGAGTATACCATATACTACGAGGATCGGAAACCTGCTTCCCGCGAGGCTGCTCCCCGTTGTCCGTCCCGTCCAGAACTCGTACCACAAGTTCCTGGATCCCTGGAACAAGGGCATCGGTAATATCGTATGAGAACGCAGTGTAGCCCCCAGTATGTGTGCCCATCAGCTTTCCGTTCAGCCATACTTCACTCTGCCAGTCGACAGCATCGAAATGAAGCAGCACCCTCTCCTTCCAGCCGGAGGGGACTTCAAATGAATTCTTGTACCAAAGAGCCGCATCGGGACCAAGCATCTTGCCGACCCCAGAAAGCGAGGACTCGACGCAGAAAGGGACCAGTATTTTCCCGTCAGGATAAGCCGGCCGCCCGGATTCCTTCGGAGTAATCGCATAGTCCCACAGTCCGTTGAGCGAGAACCAGCTGGAGCGGACCATCTGGGGGCGCGGGTACTCGGGATGGGCATTGGAAGGACTCACCTCCTCCGCCCAGGCAGTACGGATACGCTCTCCGGCAGCCGCCCACAGAGGCTTTACGCCAAAACGGTAAACGGTGGACTGGGTATATGTCTCGCCGGGAGCGAGCAGTGTCGGGGTAAAGTTTTCATTATTGACGGCATCCGGATATTTCTGGGCTTCGAGGGCAAGGGATGAACGGAAATCCAGCACCTTGCCATTGGAACCCTTCTCGCAGCCGTCGAAGAAATTCCCGCTGTAGAACTGAAGACCGGGCTGGTCTGAAAGGACCTCCACGAAACGTCCGGAGACAGGGTCCGTCACCCGGCAGAGAAGTTCGACGCCGTCACCCTCACGGTCTATGCACCAGTTATGATCATAGCCCCGGCCATTGTGAAGCTGTTCGTTGTCCTCGGAAATGAGCTGGCCGATGGAATGGGCGCGGCGGAAATCGAAGGGCGTGCCCTCGACAGGAGCAATTTCGCCCGTAGGGATGGACAGAGAATCGATGGGTACGTAATTGGATGCCTTGATATACATCTCGTACTCCTCGACAGAGCCATTTCCCTGTCCACGGAGGCAGAAGAAGGGATGGTGGGAGATGTTCACCGGCGTGGTCTTGTCCGTAGTGGCACTATAGTCCACGTGGAAATCGCCCTTGGAATCAAGGGAATAGGTCATTGTGATGTCCAGATTGCCGGGGAAACCCTCCTCACCGTCCGGATGGAGGTAATGCAGGACGACGGAAGAATCCGTCACCGAAACTACATCCCAGACTACCATATCCAGGCCCTTGAATCCGCCGTGGAGCGTATTGCCATTGTTATTCAGAGGAGCCTGATACTCAACTCCTTCCACACTGAAACGGCCTTTTCCGATACGGTTGGCGACAGGGCCGACGCAGGCACCGAGGAAACGCTCCCCGGGAGGAGTGATGTAATCGAGGATATTGTCGTGGCCGACAACTATATTTTCATAATTGCCATCCCTGTCAGGGGCAAAGAGAGAGACCACTCGTCCGCCGAAATTCGTCAGCTGGAGAGTGATGTCTCCGCCATTCAAGGTGTACAGGGAGACTTGTTTCCCCTCATATTCGGTATTGAAATTATTCTCCGGGATCAGATTGAACTTTTTGCCGCAAGAGCAGAGGGCGGCAAGGCAGGCCAGGCCGAGAAAGAGTTTTTTCATCTTCTAAAGACTTTGTTTCAGACATTCCACGAAGGCCTGCGCGGACTTGGAACGCGGCAGGAGCATTTTCACAGCCCTGAGACGGGCATCATTTTCGTCGGATCCGACGCCCTTAAGCGGGAAAACCTCCTTTACACCGCCACAGCTGGCCGTGATTTCTAGTTGGAGGACTATCTGGGCGACAGCACCGGGAGCGTTTTCGCGACTGACTTCAGCCAGGGATATTTCCACGACCGAGCCTTCTTCGCCCACCGTCATTCCTCCGGAAGACAGCATTTGGCTGAAACGCTGGGTCAATATGGTCCGGACATCATCTGAAAGAGATTCCGGGAATTTAAGCTGCACATTCTGAGCTGAAAGTGTCAGAGCGAAAAGCGACAGAAGCGCTACAGTTATCAATCTTTTCATAATGCAACAAAGATAGGAATACTTACAAAAAAAAGCAAGCGCAGAAAACTACGCTTGCCTTTCTTTTGCTTTATGGGCGTATTACATCATCCCGCCGGCGGGCATAGCAGGAGCGGGAGCCTCTTTTTCGGGGAGGTCCGCAATGCCGCACTCAGTCGTCAGGAACATACCTGCCACGGAAGCGGCATTTTCCAGAGCGACGCGGGCTACCTTTGTCGGGTCGATGACGCCGGCCTCATACATATTGACATATTCGCCAGTACGTGCGTTGTAGCCGAAGTCACCCTTGCCCTCGCGGATCTTGTTGATGATGACGCTGGACTCGACGCCTGCATTTTCGGCAATCTGACGGAGAGGCTCCTCGATCGCACGCTCGACGATACGGATACCGGTAGTCTCATCCTCATTCTCGCCCTTGAGACCCTTAAGGACCTCTGCGGCGCGGATGTAGGCGACTCCGCCACCGGGAAGATAGCCTTCCTCGACTGCAGCGCGGGTGGCATTCAGAGCATCGTCCACACGGTCCTTCTTTTCCTTCATCTCAACCTCGGTAGTGGCACCGACATAGATGACGGCGACACCGCCGGCGAGCTTGCCGAGACGCTCCTGGAGTTTCTCACGGTCGTACTCGCTCTTGGTGGTCTCGATCTGGGCACGGATCTGGTCGGCGCGGTCCTTGATTGCGGCAGCGTCGCCTGCACCGCCAACGATGGTGGTGTTCTCCTTGGTGATGGTCACCTTCTCGGCCTTGCCGAGCATCTGGACATTGGCATTCTGCAGAGTGAAGCCGCGCTCCTCGCTGATTACTACGGCACCGGTGAGGGTAGCGATATCCTGGAGCATTTCCTTGCGGCGGTCTCCGAAGCCCGGAGCCTTGACTGCAGCGACTTTAAGAGTGCCGCGCAGGCGGTTCACCACGAGAGTAGTAAGAGCCTGACCCTCAACATCTTCAGCAATAATAAGGAGACTGCGGCCCTCACGTGCTACAGGTTCAAGAACAGGCATAAGGTCCTCCATATTGGAGATCTTCTTGTCTGTCAAGAGGATGTAGGCGTCATCCAGGACGGCCTCCATCTTGTCGCCGTTGGTCATAAAATAAGGGCTGATGTAACCACGGTCGAACTGCATACCCTCGACGACCTTGACCTCGGTCTCGGTCCCCTTGGCTTCCTCGACGGTGATGACGCCGTCCTTCTTGACCTTGGCCATAGCCTCGGCGATGAGCTTTCCGATGAAAGCGTCATTGTTGGCAGAAACCGTTCCGACCTGCTCGACCTTGGAATAGTCGTCACCGACAGCCTGGCTGCGGGCCTTGAGGTCTGCGACAACCGCCGCGACAGCCTTGTCGATACCCCTCTTCAGGTCCATAGGATTGGCGCCTGCGGCGACATTCTTCAGACCGACATTGATGATAGCCTGGGCAAGCACAGTAGCGGTCGTAGTACCGTCACCGGCCTGGTCGTTGGTCTTGGACGCGACTTCCTTGACCATCTGTGCGCCCATATTCTGGAATACGTCCTCCAGCTCGACTTCCTTGGCGACGGTAACACCATCCTTGGTGATCTGAGGTGCACCGAATTTCTTGGAAATGACAACATTGCGGCCTTTGGGGCCCAGAGTAACCTTTACAGCATCTGCAAGAGCGTCTGCTCCCTGCTTCATAGCGCTGCGCACATCGCTGTTGAATTTAATTTCCTTTGCCATAGCTTAGAGAATTGCTAAAACGTCTGACTGTTTGACAATGAGGTATTTCTTGCCATCCACGGTTACCTCTGTACCGGCATATTTCCCATAGAGCACGACGTCGCCGACTTTCAACTCCATAGGTTCATCCTTCGCGCCCGGGCCGACGGCCACGACTGCGCCCTGCTGCGGTTTTTCTTTGGCATTGTCCGGGATATAGAGACCCCCGGCAGTCATCGTCTCGGCCTCCTTGGGCTCGATGACGACTCTTGTTCCTAACGGACGGATCATAGTGTTATTTGTTTTTACGATGTTCATACAAATTCCCTCTCAAGGAGGGTCGGCGGAAAATAATCAAGTGCTGTGCCATCCCGGAAATGCTGACAATTTGGCAGAAAATGATTATATTTGTCAAAACATCGTCAAATGGAGATAATAAAAAATAAAGAATTCGAAGGAGAACGGCCTTTATACAATAAGAAAGATGGTCTTTACCTCGAAGAGGTCAGGATAGGCAAGGGCGAATCGTCCCTCAAAGAAGGTGCTGACATTGAAGCCGTCCGCTGCGAATTTGACGGGAAATATCCATTCTGGGAGTGCGACCATTTCATTATCCGCGACTGTATCTTTCGGGAAGGGGCCAGAGCCGCCCTTTGGTACACCCGGGACTGTGAAATGTACAACACCCTCATAGAAGCGCCGAAAATGTTCCGCAGGATCAGCGGGGCGAAACTGGAAAACGTGCGTTTCACCCTGGCCCAGGAGACTTTCTGGGACTGCAACAATATCTCTCTCAAGAATGTCGAAGCCGAAAAGGCCGATTACATTTTTATGCATACCGAAGATATTGACATCGACGGGTTCATACTCAAAGGCAACTATTCCTTCCAGTATGCGCGCAATGCGGTGATCCGGAACGCGGAAATGGACACAAAAGATGCATTCTGGGAGAGCGAAAACGTGACGGTCTACGACTCCTGGATCAGCGGTGAGTTCCTCGGCTGGTACGCCAGGAACCTGAGGCTGGTAAACTGTGTCATAGGCGGTTCCCAGCCACTTTGTTACTGCGAAAACCTGATTCTGGAGAACTGCCGCTTCGAGGAGGATGCCAATCTCGCCCTCGAATACTCTTCGGTAATGGCCGACATCACAGGCAAGATTCCGTCTGTAAAGAACCCACGTTCCGGAAAGATTGTTGCAGACGATTATGGAGAGATCATTATAGACGGGAACATCAAGGCTCCCGGAGATGCAGAAATAATAAGAAGAAATGTTTGATTTTGACGAAACTATTGACCGTCGAGGCACGGAAAGCGTAAAATGGGACGAATTTCCCGGGACTCTGCCTATGTGGGTGGCGGATATGGATTTCAGAACCGCTCCCTGTGTCAGGGAAGCCCTTCAGCGCCGCCTGGACCACGGAGTATTCGGCTATGAATTCCTTCCGGACACATATTTCGAGTCCATATCACGGTGGTTCTCTTCCCGCCACGGATGGGAAGGGATCAAAAGGGAGAACATTGTCCCGACCACGGGAGTAATCGCCGCCTACAGCGCCGCAATCAAGGCAATGACTGTTCCCGGAGACAAGGTGATTGTAATGACACCGTGCTACAATGCCTTCTTCCCGGCCATCCGAAACAACAAGTGCGAAACTCTCCGCTGCCCGCTTCGCCTTGAAAACGGACGCTTCAGCATAGACTTCGAAGACTTTGAAGAAAAGGCGGCCGACCCCCGGGCCAGAGTCCTTCTGCTGTGCAATCCTCACAACCCGGTAGGAAGAGTGTGGACCCGGGAAGAACTGACAAGGGTTGGAGAAATCTGCCTCAGCCACAATGTCTTTGTCATTTCAGATGAAATCCATTGCGAACTGACATATCCCGGCCACGACTACACGCCATTCGCAACCCTGCCGGCAGAATTGGCTTCAAATTCGGTATCCTGCATTTCCCCGACAAAGGCCTTCAATATCGCCGGGATCCAGATAGCGAACATTTTCGCCCACGAAAAGGAGATTGTCAGAAAGATGGACAGGGCCATCAACGACAACGAGTGCTGCGACGTGAATGTTTTCGGCGCGACTGCCCTGCAGGCAGCCTACAACGAAGGCGGCCCCTGGCTGGACGAACTCCGGAAGTATCTATGGGACAACGCTATGACCGTATACGAATTCCTCCGCAAAGAATTGCCGGAAGTGACGGCTCCGCCGCTTGAGGGGACCTACCTTATGTGGCTGGACTGCCGCAAAGCTCTTCACGAAGGCGAAGAAGTCGAAGGCTTGTCCGAGCGCTTGACCGAGCATCTTCTGGACAAGGTAAAACTCGTCCTCTCGACCGGTACGATCTACGGCGAAGAGGGTGAAGGTTTTATGCGCCTCAACATCGCCTGCCCCCGCGAGACATTAAAAGAAGGACTCCGCCGCCTTCGCGATGGAGTCCTCAGCTACTGAGCTATAAATCCTTAGAACTGGTAGTTGATACCGATTCCGATCCACAGGCCTGCATCGAGAGGCTTGTAGAGGCATTTTGCGAACTCGGCGGAAACGATGAAGTTCTGATTCATCGCAATCTTGAGACCGGCACCGGCGCTCATAATAACGTCGCGGATCTTTGAAGAATCATAGATGAGAGTCTCCTGGCCGATAGCGGCGAGCTTGGGATCATAGACCTTGCCTTCAACCGCAACCTTCTCAAATTCGGCGGCCCTGAAAGGCTTGGTGATGATACCGGCATCGAAGAACGGGTTGACCGCAATGTAGAAATACTGGTTGAAGAGTTTGAATTTCACCAGTTTAATGCGAAGTTCGGTATTCGCCCAGGCGAAGCCCTCGGTGAGGATGCGGTTCTCACGGATACCGCGGATTGTGTTGCTGGAACCGAAACCCTCGGAGATCATATTGCGCTGGACAAGCAGCGGAACGTTCTGGATCATATAAAGGGGCGTCTCACCGGCGATTGTCTGCTGCCAGGCAAGGCGGTATGCAAACACAGGGTCACCGGCCGGAATGTGGATGGGGATGTCGATGTAGTGACGGAAGTACACACAGGCCTTCAGGTACTGATGCTGGAGGACATTGCCGTTGAGGTAAGCCTCGGCCCAGATACCTTTGTTCGGGGCGGCCTCCATATCACGGGTGTCATAAACGACGCCGGCGTTGATTTCGAGGGCATTCCCGCCATTGGCCTCATCCTCGTGGATGATTCCGAGAGTCTTGTAGGTTTCGAAGAGAGTGAGGTCGGTGTTGTAATACCTCTTCACATCGCCGTCTTTGACTCCATTGTCCCTCATAGCTCCGGCCTTCCAGTGCCAGAAGTTGACACCGGCGGCCCAGTTGAGATGGGGAACTATCTGGCCCTGGACATTGGCAAGGACGCGGAGCATATCGCGGCTCATACCATAGTAGTTCACATTATTGAGGACGGTAGGATCCGCTGCGGAAGGGACAGTCAGTTTCCTGCTGGACCAGACATCGTAATTCTGCATTGCGGCAGGGCCGTTGAAGCCCCAGAAGCTGTACAGAGGATCAGTCACATAGGTCACGGAGGCATTCACCCTCATCTTAGGGATGAGATACTTGGAGTCATAGGCCAGATACAGGCGCATACGGTGGCTATGGGTGAAGTAGGAGCCTTCCCAGCTGATCTTATGGACGGGATCAGGATAGGTGGAACCGTCACCATAATAATATACATCACCGAACAGACCAGCCTGAAAACCATTGTCCACGGAATAGGTTGCCGTAGGAAGAACGCCGAAACTCCAGCCCTTCTTCATTTCCTTCTCCTCTTTTTTGTTTTCATCCTGTGCAAAAGCCAGAACCATACTGGCGGAAGCGAAAAATGCTAATGAAGCGAATAAGATTTTTTTCATATTGGTTACTATAAAATTTTGCTCTAGTGGCGCACAAAGATAGCAATTATTGAGAATAATAAAAAAAATAACTATATTTGTAGGTAAGGAATAAAAATGTTAAAAACTATAAACCAATATTTTCAACAATGAGAAAAACAGTCTTCCGGAGCCTTCTGCTCCTGAGTGCAATCTGCCTGGTCTGGGCCTGCGGACCCAAGAAGGCAGCTCCGACTGACACCGCCTATGCCGCTTATATCCAGGCATATACCGGCGGTGTCATTCCTGACAATGCATCCGTCCGCCTGGAACTCTCCAACGAAGTTCCGGAGGAGAACCGTATTGAAGAAGGGCTGTTCAGCTTTTCTCCTTCGGTGAAAGGTACAGTCCGCTGGGTGCGTCCGGACGCCGTGGAATTCATCCCCGACGACGGTGCTCTCAAAGCCGGAACGATCTACACCTGCACCTTCAACCTTGGTAAGGTTGTTCCCGTTGCCGAGAAAGCCCTCGAAAAATTCGATTTCGGGCTCAATGTCCGCAGCGCAGGCGCGAACGAGTCCATTGACGAGAGCGAAACTGAAGACGACGGAGTGTTCCGCGTACGTTCAGCCCGTCTGAGCGGCAGCAGGATTACCGTCTCGTTCAGCCGCGAGCTTGGCAAAAACGCTTCCGAAAAAGGACTCGTCAAACTTGACGGGGCAGCCCGCAGTTATATAACCGTGGACGGGAAGCAGATTTACGTAGACTTTGAAAGCCGGAAGAAACCCACTCTCACCCTTACTGTCAGCAGCCACGTCAAGGATGCCGAGGGCAATGATCTCGGGAAAGACTATGTCGCCACATACGACGGCGAGGAGCCCAAGCCTGAGGTCCAGCTGCTTCTCAGCGGGAACATCCTTCCGGATGCGAAACAGTTGCTGCTCCCCTTCAAGGCCGTCAACCTCGACGCCGTGGAACTCACGGTCATCGAGATTTTCCCTGACAATGTGATGATGTTCCTCCAGGACAACGATCTGGCCGGCAGTGAATATCTGCGCCGCAGCGGCCGTCTCGTATACCGCCAGAAGATCAACCTGGACAGCAGCAAGGACCTCCATCAGTGGAACGAGCACGCGATAGACCTGGGTCCGCTCTTCCAGAAAGATCCAGGAGCAATCTATCGTATCCGCCTGAGTTTCAAGAAAGAGTATTCGCTCTACGGGCACAAGGAGCCGTCCCTGACCCGCAGTCTTTCCAGCGGCAAGCCGACCAAGGAAGACGACGAGACCTGGAGCACCCCGAACTCCTGGTACTGGGACAATGACATCGACTGGAGCGAGTATGAATACTCCGAATCAGACAACCCGGACAAAGCTTCCTATTATATGGAGTCGGAGCGCTTCCCCTATGTCAACCTTATGGCATCCCGGATCGGCCTTGTGGCCAAGCGCAACCAGAGCAACAAGCTTTGGGTGAGTGCGAATGAGATTCTCACGGCAAAGCCTTTGTCCGACGTTTCCATCACAGCCTACAACTACCAGCTCCAGAGAGTCGCCGCCGGAAGGACCGATTCCGACGGTTTCGCCACCCTGACCACGGAACAGGATCCCTTCATCGTGGTCGCCCGCAGCGGAAAGGATGTCTCCTACCTCAAGGTCAGTGACGGCAGCCAGCTTTCCACAAGCCGCTTCGATGTGGGCGGAGTCAATGCCAACGATGGAATCAAAGGCTATATCTATGGTGAAAGAGGAGTATGGCGTCCCGGAGACACCCTGCACGTCACCCTGATCCTCCGTGACCGCGAGGGCGTCATTCCTTCCGGCCATCCCGCTACCCTAGAGGTGTACAATGCCCTGGGACAGTTCCATTCAAGGGAAGTCCTCCACGGGACGGACGGCTTCTATACAGCCCACATCGCCACCTCTCCTGAAGATCCCACAGGCTTCTGGAGTGCCTATTTCAAAGTCGGCGGCAGCAGCTTCTACAAGACTCTCAACGTCGAGACGGTCAAGCCCAATCGCCTGAAAGTGATATCAGGGCTCGACGGGAACACGATTCAGGGCGGCAGCAAGAGCGTACTTGACGTCTCCTCCAACTGGCTGACCGGCCCGCCCGCAGCAGGGCTCAAGGCTTATGCATCAATGACTCTGCGCTCGAAGCACACTGCGTTCAAAGGATTCGACAACTACAGTTTCAACAATCCGGCAATCAACTTCTCGCAGATCGAATACAACAAGCTGTGGTCCACGACTTTGGATGGAAGCGGCTATTCACGGGTCGCCGTAGACTGGCCGAATGCCTCCGAAGCACCTGGAATGCTGTCCGCAACCATCGTAACCTCGGTCATCGAAGACGGTGGAGATGAGAGCTTCATCAGCGAGACTGTTCCTTACGCCCCCTATCCCGCTTTCGTCGGAATCAGCACCGATGACAAGGGAAGTTACCTTGAGACGGACAAGGATCAGGCGGTCCGCGTCGCAGTGGTGGACAAGGACGGCAAACGTCTCAGCGGCCGCAAACTTGAATACCGCGTGTTCAAACTGAAATGGGGCTGGTGGTGGCAGTCTTCCGGAGACGATCTGGACTCCTATGTGGACAGCGACTACGCCAAGACATTGACTTCCGGCACCATCACCTCTTCCTCCAAGGATGTCAGCTTCTCCTTCCGCCTGGACTATCCCGACTGGGGCAGAGTGCTGATTCTGGTCCGCGACGTCAACGGCGGACACGTCAGCGGCAAGGTGGTCACGGTCGACTGGCCGGAATACCGCGGCAGGGCCAACCGCAATGACCCCGAAGGACTTTCGATGCTGACCTTCTCCACCGACAAGGAATCATACAAAGTCGGAGAGAGCGTCAAACTCTTCATCCCCGCCGCAAAGAACGGACAGGCCCTTGTTTCTCTCGAGAATGCCACGAGCGTCATTTCACGCAGCCGGGTGGCTACCTCTGACAAAGACACTCCTTTCAGCTTCAAGGTGACCGAGGAGATGGCACCGAACTTCTACATCTACATCACCTTGATCCAGGACTACGGTTCCACTTCCAACGACCTTCCTCTCCGTCTGTACGGCGTCCAGAGGGTCAGCGTCGAGAATCCGGCCTCTCACCTCACTCCTGAGCTGAAGATGCCCGACTCCCTCGCCCCGGAAGAGCCCTTCACGGTCCAGGTTTCGGAGAAATCCGGCAAACCAATGACCTACACCCTCGCGATTGTTGACGAAGGCCTGCTTGACCTCACTGCATTCAAGACCCCGGATCCCTGGGGCAATATGTACGAGACCGAAGCCCTCGGAATCCGCACCTGGGATCTCTATGACAATGTCGTCGGTGCCTTCAGCGGCCGCTTCAATCCCCTGATGGCGGTCGGCGGCGACCAGGACAACATCGTCGCAGCCCGCAAGGACAACCGCTTCAATCCCGTAGTCAAATTCCTCGGCCCCTTCACCCTCAAGCGTGGCAGCGACAAACATAAGATTACTCTCCCGATGTATGTCGGAAGTGTCCGCGTAATGCTCGTGGCCGGCCACGAAGGTGCCTATGGATCCTGTGAAAAGGCAGTCCCCGTCAAGGCTCCGCTGATGCTTGTAACATCCCTGCCCAGAGTAATTTCCGCCGGAGAGAAAGTGACTATGCCGGTCAATGTATTCTCTCTCTCCGACGCCGTGAAGGATGTGAATGTGTCCATCTCCGCCGAAGGTCCGCTCAAACTCGACGGCGGCAACAATGTCCCCCTGCACTTCAAGGCTCAGGGTGACCAGATTGCACGCTTCAGCCTGAAAGCCGAGGGTACAGGTATGGCCAAGGTCACAGTCAAGGCCGAAGGCAACGGAAAGAAGGCCTACGAGACCATAAACATAGAGGTTCGCAATCCTCATCCGGAAGCCGTCGCCGTGGTCCGCAAGTCCATCAAGGCCGGACGCAGCGAAGAGTTTGAGGCCAAGGGCGACGCCACCCTCACCATCGCCGGCTTCCCGGCTCTCGATCCTTCACAGGTGTTCATCCAGGTACGCGACTATCCTTACAACTGCTCCGAGCAGATCTCCAGCCGCGGTCTCACCCTCCTGCACATCCTGCCTATGCTCTCCGATGAGGACGCAAAGACAGCCAAGGGTATAATCGAGGAACTTATCAAGTCCCTGTACAGCCGCCAGAAGAGCGACGGCGGATTCGGATACTGGAGCGGGTCTACGACCTCAGACCTCTGGGTCAGTTCTATGGCCGGAATCTTCCTCACCGAGGCCGAAGCCAAGGGCTTCAAGGTCTCCAAGGGAGTCCTTGCTTCCTGGGTGAAGTTCCAGAAGAACATCTCGAATGCCTACCGCAGCGCAGGGACCACGGTCTTCAGCGAGCTGGATGAGTGCTACAGACTCTACTCCCTCGCCCTGGCCGGACAGTCCCTGACGGCAAGTATGAACAGGATGAAGGAGAACAAGAATCTCGGCTACCGCTCTGCCTGGGTGCTCGCGTCCGCATACGCCATAGGAGGCAAGGTCCAGACCGCGGCATCCATCATTGACGGCCTCGGAAAGAACTTCGAGGACTATTCCCCGTACAATCTCACTTACGGCAGCGCCACGCGTGACAAGTCAATGGCAATCGAGGCCCTGACCCTGACCAACCGCGTCGCCGAGGCTATTCCGCTTGCACAGGAAGTCGCCGAACTCTTCAACGACGGCAAGTTCTCCACTCAGGAGACAGCTTTTGCAGCCATCGCCCTCGACCGTCTGTCCGGCAAGGTCGCCGGAGGCACGCTCAAGGCTGACGTCAATGGCAAGGGAGTATCCTCGAGCAAGGGCTTCCTGAGCACTAAAGCCGAAGGCAAGACTAGCGTGAAGAACACTTCCGACGGCCCCATCTATGTGACACTCACAAGCCGCTGGCGTCCGGGCGCCGAAGATGTGCTGCCTGCACTGTCCTCCGGACTTGAACTGTCCGTAAGCTACAAGGACAATGACGGAAACGCCATTTCCCCGGCATCCCTGCTCCAGGGCACTGAATTCACTGCTTCCATCAAGGTACGCAACCTCAACCGGGCGGCCGGATACCAGCTGCTCGCCCTCGAGCAGATTGTACCTTCCGGCTGGGAGATTGTCAACGAACGCCTGAGGGGCACAGCCGCCGGCGACAGCTATGACAACATCGACATCCGCGACGACCGGGTACAGTGGTTCTTCTCTCTGCCAGCAAGCGGGACGAAGAGCTTCAATGTCAAGCTTCGCGCCGCCTATGAAGGATCCTATGTACTGCCGGGCATCTCCTGCCAGGCTATGTACGAGCCTTCAATCGCAGCCAACACTGCTTCCGGCAAGGCTGTCGTGACTCGATGAAACTCCGGAGGAAACATTATTTCCTCCTTGCACTGATCGTTCTCGGGGCGGGCTACCTTTTCTGCCTGCCCCGGGACCTTTTTAAAGGAGCAAGTTACTCGACGGTCGTAACCGACCGCAGCGGGCAGCTGCTCGGCGCCCGCATCGCCGATGACGGACAGTGGCGTTTCCCGCCCTGCGACAGCGTGCCTCTGCGCTATGAAAAAGCCCTTGTCACATTCGAGGACAAGCATTTCTACTGGCATCCCGGAGTTGATCCCGGAGCTCTGGCCAGGGCGCTGATAAGCAATATCAAAGCCGGACACGTCCAGAGCGGAGGCAGCACCATCACGATGCAGGTAATAAGACTTTCCCGCAATAAAGAGCGCACGCTCTGGCAGAAGACCATAGAGGCCGTGCTGGCAACTCGTCTGGAACTGAGGTGCACAAAGAAAGAAATCCTTGCCCTCTATGCCTCCAATGCCCCTTTCGGAGGAAATGTCGTTGGCATAGAGGCCGCTTCCTGGCGTTATTTCGGAAGACCGGCGAGCGAGCTTTCCTGGGCGGAATCCTCCACTCTTGCCATCCTTCCGAACGCACCGTCATCCATCCATCCAGGGAAAGGCCGAGAGGATCTTCTCAGCAAACGGAACCGCCTCCTCAAAAGACTGCTGGAGAAAGCCATAATCGACGAGGACACTTACAAGGACGCAATCGAAGAACCGCTTCCCGACAAACCCCATCCCATTCCCTCCCTTGCCCGCCAGTTCGTGGACGGCGCTCCTCGCGGAGTAAGGACCAGGACAGGTATTGACATCCACCTCCAGACACAGATTGAGCAACTCACCACGAGGTGGTCCGACGAATGGGCGCGAAACGGGATTGCGGACCTCGCTGCCATAGTGATGGACCTGAGAAGCAACGAAATCATAGCCTACGTCGGGAATGCTTCGCCCCAGAGGAAAAGGACGGGGTCAGAGGTCGACATCGCCGGAAGGCCGCGTTCCACAGGGAGCATTCTCAAACCATTTCTCTTCGCCCAGGCCCTTCAGGAGGGCATAATACTACCTGAGACTCTGCTCAAGGACACCCCGGTGAACCTCGGAGGTTTCACTCCACAGAATTTCGACCAGCAGTTCGGCGGCGCCGTTCCAGCCCGGGAAGCCCTCTCCCGCTCCCTGAACGTTCCTTCTGTATATCTGCTGCGTGAAGTCGGGGTTGCCAGGTTCCACAAACTGCTGCAGGACTACTCCCTGACCACTCTCACCAAGGAGCCGGACCATTACGGGCTTTCGCTGATACTTGGCGGAGGAGAGTGCCGGCTGAAGGAGATAACTGCAGCATATGCCACACTCGCAAGAACTTACAAGGGGCTTGAGGATGGCCCTATAAAGGACAGGCTTGCACTGTGGTACACTTTCGAAGCCCTGAAGGAGGTCAACCGCCCGGACGAGATGGACTGGCACCTGATTCATTCCGTACGCAAAGCCGCATGGAAGACCGGGACAAGTTATGGTTTCCGGGATGCCTGGGCGGTCGGTGTGACTCCGGATTATGCTGTGGGAGTGTGGTGCGGAAATGCCGATGGAAGCGGAATGCCCGGTCTCGTGGGGGCAAAGACTGCGGGGCCGGTGATGTTCGATATCCTGAACCTGCTTCCGGCGTCATCCGCCTGGTTCGAGGCTCCGGAGCCCGGCGAAGGCGTCAGGGCAGATGTCTGCAAATTGTCAGGAATGCTGAAAGGCCCCTTCTGTGACGAATGGGAGAGCGTCCAGCTGCCTGAAGCGGCCCTCAGGAGCGAAGCCTGCCCATACCATAAGGAAATTAACGGGGAAAGCGTCTTCCTGCTTCCACCGGCGATGGAATGGTATTACCGTCAGAGGCATCCCGAATACGTCGGAGTTTCCGGAATCACCGACGACAGTCCGATGCAGTTCATTTCGCCGGAGAGCGGAAGCGTAATCTGGATTCCGCGTCAGCTGGACGGATCCGTACAGGGAATAGTATTCAAACTGGCCCATCGCCGCTCATCCTCTACCGTCTGGTGGCATCTGGACAAGGACTATGTAGGAGAGACCCGCTTCATCCACCAGCTGCAGCTTATTCCCTCGCCGGGGAAGCATAATCTGACGGTTGTCGACGAAGAAGGCAATGTCGTCTCGCTCCCTTTTACCGTCGCCAAGAAATAATTTGCTTGCACCCCGGCTTTTTATTATTTTTGTAGAAATGTAATTCATATAATGATGCAAACAGTCGAACAGTTGAAAACAATCGCCACGCAGGTCCGCAGGGATATCCTGAGGATGGTCTGCGCCGCCAAATCCGGTCATCCGGGCGGGTCGATGTCCAGTGCGGATTTCCTTACCGCGCTCTACTTCAATGAAATGAAGCACGATCCGGCAACTTGGAAACGCGACGGCAAGGGTCAGGATATGTTCATCCTGTCAGCCGGGCACCTGACACCCGTATATTACTCGGTCCTCGCACGCTATGGCTATTTTCCTGTAGAGGAACTTGGCAGTTTCCGCCAGATGGGGACAAGACTCCAGGGGCACCCTTCCGTGCGCAAGAATCTTCCCGGGGTTTTCCAGGCCTCAGGCTCCCTCGGTCAGGGTCTTTCCGCCGCGGCAGGTCTGGCGCTGGGCAAGAAACTTGACAAAGACGAGAACTTTGTCTTCTGTCTCTGCGGGGATGGTGAATCCGAAGAGGGTCAGATCTGGGAAGCAGGGATGTTCGCTGTCCACCACCACCTGGACAATCTGATCGCGATGACCGACTGGAACGGGCAGCAGATAGACGGCCCGGTGTCCTCGGTTTCCGGCGAGGGTGACCTGGCAGCGAAATGGGAGTCCTGGGGATGGCAGGTGATTGTCGCCGACGGCCACGATTTCGAGGCCATCCAGAAGGCTTTCGAACTTGCCAAGGCCGGCAAGGGGTCCGGGAAGCCGGTGATGATCCTATTCCAGACCGATATGGGCCACGGGGTCGACTTTATGGCCGGAACTCACAAATGGCACGGATCAGTTCCCAAGCCCGAACAGCTCGAAGATGCTCTGAGGCAACTTGGAGAAACCTCCCTTGGTGATTTTTAATTACGACGTTATGAAATACACTTATACAGAGAAAAAGGATACCCGCAGCGGCTTCGGCGCGGGACTTCTGGAGGCCGGCAAGGCTGACAGCCGCATTGTTGCCCTTACCGCGGACCTGAAGGGCTCGCTGAAAATGAACGCGTTCGCGGAGGCTTTTCCGGAGCGTTTCATCCAGTGCGGCATAGCCGAGGCGAATATGGTCGGGGTAGCCGCCGGACTTGCGATTACGGGAAAGATCCCCTTCATCGGCTCTTTTGCAGAGTTTGTCACAGGACGTGTCTATGACCAATTGCGGCAGGAAGTCTCATACGGAAAGACGAATGTCAAGATTGCTTCATCCCACGCAGGAATCACCCTCGGGGAGGACGGAGCCACTCACCAGACGATGGAGGACATAGCTCTGATGCGGGCTCTGCCGGAGATGGTCGTGATCAATCCCTGCGACTACAACCAGACACTGCAGGCAACCCTTGCCGCCGCACGCTACGAGGGCCCTGTGTATCTTCGCTTCGGCCGCCCCTCGATGCCGGTATTCACTCCTGCCGACAAGCCCTTTGAAATCGGCAAGGCCTGGGTGATGAATGAAGGAAGCGACGTGAGCATCGTCGCCTGCGGCCATCTTGTCTGGGAGGCTCTCCAGGCGGCAGACCTGCTTGAGGCGGAAGGTATTTCTGCGGAGGTCGTCAATATGGCCACCATCAAGCCTCTGGACGAAGAGACCCTGCTTGCCTCCGCCCTCAAGTGCGGAGCTTTCGTCGTAGCCGAAGAGCACAATATGGCCGGAGGCCTGGGCGAGGCGGTTGCCGGCTTCCTTGCACGCTCCAAACCTTCTGCCGTAGAATTCGTGAATGGAGGCGACCGTTTCGGAGCCTCTGGCACGCCTTCTGCACTTATGGCCGCGTATGGCCTTGACGCACAGCATATTGCCGAAGCGGCGAAGAAGGCCATCGCCCGCAAATAATGAGTCTGGAGGAACGCTTCAACGAAATTGTCCGAGAATACAGCGAACGTGTCTACTGGCACGTTCGCCGCTTCGTCAACTGTCACGAGGACGCGGACGACCTGGTCCAGGAAGTGTTCCTGAAAATCTGGCGCGCACTCCCCTCTTTCAGAGAAGAATCCGGACTCTATACCTGGGTGTACCGGATTGCGACAAATGAGGCCCTGAACTATCTCAGACGCGAGAAACTGCGTAGCGCCCTGCACTTTGGCTCAGTCGACGAGGAGATGCTCAGGCGCATAGACAATGACCCATATTTCAACGGAGATGCAGCCGAGAGAGCCCTCTCCAAGGCTGTAGTCCGGCTTCCGGAAAAGCAGCGACAGGTATTTATTTTAAGGTATTATGACGAGATGCCATACGAGGAGATGGCCAAGGTCCTGGACACCTCGGTCGGGGCTCTCAAGGCATCATACCATATAGCCCAGGAAAAAGTCCGGGCATTTCTTTCAAAAGTTGATTAAACCTTCAAACCTATTTGTTGTCTAAAGTAGCGGTTATGGTCAGAAAGAACGACATATCGACGCCTCAAGGCTATTTCGACGAGCTCAAGGGAAGGCTTGGCGACATTCCGCACCGCGACAGGCGCGGGGTACGCATTTTCGCTCCCTGGATGGCTATTGCTGCAAGTATGCTGCTCGCAGTGCTCATCGGCAATTTCATTCTTCGGAAGACTGCAGCTCCCGTGGAAGAAGACAACGGATGGGACTACATCAGTTATCTTGCCCAGTCGCTGGATCCGGACGGCCTTCCGGACGAGGAGTTCCTGACCGATGTAGAACAATAAAACACTGAAAGACAATGAAAAAGTTTATCACCCTTGCCTGTCTGGCCCTTATCGTGGCCGGGACCGCATTTGCCCAGAATCAGAAAGGAAAATGGCGCGAGCAGGTACGTGCCGAAAAAGTGGCTTTCCTGACCGTGGAACTCGATCTCAGCGAAGCCGAAGCCCAGGCGTTCTGGCCTGTTTACAATGATGTCGAGAAAACTCGTCGTGAAGCGTTCAAGGAAAGCGGCCAGGCGGCAAAAGCCCTCAGGGAGGCCCTCGAGAAGGGAGAAGGCGATATCAACGCCCTGCTCGACGATTATCTTAAGAAGCGCGCTGAGGCTAAAAAGGTAGATGAGGCTTCCCTCGCCCGCTACAAGAAGGTGCTCCCCATCGAAAAAGTCGCGAAACTCGTCCTTGCGGAAGAGAAGTTCAAGCACAATCAGATCGGGAAGGTAGGAGGGCACAACGGAAACTTCAACGGCGGACGCAACGGGGACCGTCCTCAGCAAAACCGTCAGCCTGCCCGCAAGCAAAAAAAGAACTAGTATTTTGCCAATAAGATTGAAAATCTCGCAAGACTGTATGACTTGCGGGATTTTTTATACCCCGAGGTTTGTAAAAAATACTTATCTTTGTGGGTTATGATCATCGAGGCAAAAGGCATAGAAAAGAGTTTTGGCAACCTAAGGGTGCTCAAAGGCGTTGACTTTTCAATGGAAAAAGGAGAAGTCGTAGCCATTATGGGCGCATCCGGTGCCGGCAAATCCACCCTGCTGCAGATTCTAGGCACACTGCTGACTGCGGACGCAGGCTCTCTGAGCATTGATGGGACGAAGGTGACAAGTCTCGGAGCAAAGGCCCTTTCGGAATTTCGTAACCGCCGGATAGGCTTTGTTTTCCAGGCCGGGCACCTGCTGCCGGAGTTCAGCGCCGTGGAGAACGTAATGATACCGGCGCTCATCGGCGGAACCGCCGAGAAAGATGCGCGGAAGAAAGCCCTGCAACTACTTGATACCGTGGGACTTTCGTCACGCACAGAGCATAAGCCCTCCGAACTCTCGGGAGGAGAGCAGCAAAGGGTAGCGATTGCCCGTGCCCTTGTCAATGACCCTGCAATCATCTTTGCGGACGAGCCATCCGGCAACCTTGACAGCCGCACGAAAGAGGAGATTCACAACTTGTTTTTCGACCTCCGCGAACGCCTCGGAGAAAGTTTTGTAATAGTCACGCACGACAGCTCACTGGCCGCGATGTGCGACCGTACTTCGGTGATGAAAGACGGCCAGTTCGAACTATGAAGCATATCCGGAATTTCTGCATAATCGCCCATATCGACCACGGGAAAAGCACGCTGGCAGACCGCCTGCTGGAGTTGACACGCACCCTCAGCGACCGCGAGATGGAGAATCAGGTCCTGGACGATATGGACCTTGAAAGGGAAAAGGGCATAACGATCAAGAGCCACGCCATCCAGATGGAATACAGCCGTGGCGGCGAAAGCTACAGACTCAACCTCATTGACACTCCCGGACACGTGGACTTCAGCTATGAGGTGTCCCGCTCGATAGCCTCCTGCGAAGGGGCGCTGCTTGTGGTGGACGCATCGCAAGGCATTCAGGCCCAGACGATTTCCAATCTCTACCAGGCTATTGACCACGGGCTTGAAATCATTCCCGTCCTGAACAAGATCGATATGGATTCGGCCCAGCCTGAACTGGTCACCGACCAGATCTGCGACCTTCTCGGCTGCGAGCCCGAAGAGGTCTACCGGGTGTCGGCGCGTACCGGAGAGGGCGTACAGGCCGTGCTCGACGCCATAGTGGACAAGATTCCATCCCCGAAAGGCGATCCCGAGGCTCCCCTCCAGGCCCTTATCTTTGACTCTGTTTTCAATCCTTTCCGCGGCATAATAGCCTATTTCAAAGTTGTCAACGGTTCACTTAAGAAGGGCGACAAGGTCAAGTTCTTCAATACCGGCAAGGAATATGAGGCGGAGGAGATTGGGGTGCTGAAACTCAAGCTCCAGCCTTCGGATATAATTTCCACCGGTGATGTGGGATATATTATTTCCGGCATCAAGGCCGCCGTCGAAGTCAAGGTCGGCGACACGATAACTCACGTGGAAACTCCTTGTAAAGAGGCGATTGCAGGCTTCGAAGAGGTCAAGCCAATGGTCTTCGCCGGTCTCTATCCCGTAGATGCATCAAAGTTCGAGGAGCTCCGTGCCACGCTCGAAAAGTTCCAGCTGAACGATGCCTCATTCGTATACGAGCCGGAGAGTTCCCTGGCCCTAGGCTTCGGTTTCCGCTGCGGCTTCCTGGGCTTGCTGCATCTTGAAATCGTCCAGGAACGTCTTTTCCGCGAATTCAATATGGATGTGATCACGACCGTCCCGAACGTATCCTACAAGGTCTATACGACCAAGGGCGAGGTCATCGATGTCCATAATCCTTCCGGCCTTCCGCCCCAGACTCTGATTGACCATATCGAAGAGCCCTACATCCGGGCCCAAATCATCTCGAAATCAGACTTTTACGGTCCCATAATGAAGCTTTGTATGGACAAGCGGGGAACGCTCATCGGCCAGCACTATATCACGACCGACCGAGTGGAGCTCAACTATGACCTGCCGCTTTCGGAGGTCGTATTCGACTTCTACGACAAACTCAAGTCCATTTCCAAAGGCTACGCGTCCTTCGACTATCACCTGACTGATTTCAGGCCGGCAAGGCTCGTCAAACTGGATATCCTGCTGAACGGGGACGCGGCAGACGCCCTTTCGACGCTCATCCACGAGGACCACGCCTACGAGTTCGGGCGGAAGATATGCCTGAAACTGAAGGAACTGATTCCCCGCCAGCAGTTTGACATCGCAGTCCAGGCGGCGATCGGGGCAAAGATCATAGCCCGCGAGACTGTCAGGCAGGTGCGCAAGGATGTTACGGCGAAGTGCTATGGCGGCGATGTAACGCGCAAGCGCAAGCTGCTTGAAAAACAGAAGGAAGGTAAGAAGCGTATGCGTCAGATTGGCACGGTCCAGGTGCCACAGAGCGCTTTTATGGCGGTACTTAAGCTTGACTCATGAGACTTAAAGCAGCGATTAAATCAATGAGGCTCAGGACATTGCCGCTTTCGTGCGGGGGCGTCCTGCTGGGCATCCTGCTGGCCACGGCAGACTACCACGTGAGACTGACGGTAGCGGTCCTCATTGTGACGACCACGGTATGCCTGCAGATTCTTTCGAACCTTTCAAATGAACTTGGCGACGTCCTCCACGGGACGGATACCGCAGAACGCCAGGGTCCCAGCTATGGCCTCAACAGCGGAGAGATGAGCGTCAGGGATATGAAGATTCTGATCGGAGTATTCGTTGTCCTGTGCGCCGTAAGCGGCGTTGCGATGATACTTGCCTCCTACGGTACACTGATTGACCTCAGGCATCCCGTAGCGGAGATGGACTGGACACCGACTCTTCTTCTGCTGCTCGGGGCCGGCGCCATTGCAGCCGCGATGAAATATACCCTTGGGCGCAATCCTTATGGATACAGAGGACTCGGGGACTTTTTCGTATTCATATTCTTCGGCCTGGTGGCGGTAGTCGGCAGCTACCTTGTGGCCAGCCACACCCTCTTCACGCGTCTTCTTCTGCCAGGATCGGCCATAGGCTTTTTCTCCGTGGGAGTACTGAATGTCAACAACATAAGGGATATGAAGACCGACGCAGAGAATCGCGTCACCGTGGCGATTATGCTCGGAGAGAAAAAGGCGAAGATCTACCAGACCATACTGATCCTCCTCGGATGGGCCTGTATGCTGGTCTATTGCCAGCTGAGGTTTTTCAGCCTGTGGCACTACCTGTTCGTACTCACCCTGCCGCTTTTCCTGCTGCACCTTGTCGGAGTCTGGAAACGCCACGGCAGAGAACTTGACCCGATGCTCCCCCTGCTGGTGATGTCCAGTTTCGCCTTCTGCCTCCTCGCCGGCGCCGGCTTCTGCGTGCATTTGATTTAAGTTGGGCGTTCTCTTTTCCGCGATTATTGATATATTTAAGGTCAATATGAAAAAAACATTTGTATTCATTTTCGCCGCGGTGTTTGTTTCGTGCAGCAGCAAAATAAACCCTGGACCGGGAAGCGACCCTGAGGTAAAGAATCCTATAACCATATCGTCTCCGACTCCGACACAGCAGATAAGCAAGGTTTCGCTTGACGACACCCAAAAAGGCTACGTAAAGGCCGGAAACTCTATGGCTTTCCGTTTTCTTTCCCAAATGTACGATGGTAGCGACTTGATTCTCTCCCCCCTGTCTTTGCAGTATGCCCTTGCTATGGCGGCAAACGGGGCTAGCGGGGATACTCTGCAGGAGATTATTGACTTTCTCGGTTATGGTTCGGATGGGATAGATGCACTGAATGCTTATTGCAAGACCCTGCTGGAACAACTCCCGGCCGTAGATTTGGATGTCAAGCTCAAGTTGACCGACGCCCTTCTGGTCAACGACCTCTTCCCGCTTCTGCCGAGTTTCCTTGAAAGCGTGAGGGGCAATTATTACGCAGCGGTGGAGAATATGGACTTCGGCAATCCTGCGCTGGTCGCAGCGAGAATCAACGAATGGGCCTCCCGCAGTACAGATGGATTTATCGACAAAGTCCTCAGTCCCGACGAAATCTCCGAAGATGCCGTGGCCTTTATTATGAACGCCCTGTATTTCAAGGCGAGTTGGGAAGGCAGCAAGTATAATCCTATGTTCCGCGAGTCTGACACACAGAAAGAAAACTTTACAAAATCCGACGGCAGCAAAGTTATTATCCAAATGATGAATGACAAACGCCGTCACCAATATGCGGAAATGGACGGTTACAAAGTTCTGGCCCTGCCCTACGCCGGCGGGAAGTTCTTTATGTATATCCTGCTCCCGGACAAGAATGACCTGTCAGGCCTTGTGAAAAAGCTTACTTCGGTAGCGTGGAGCGATGTCCTTGCAAGTTTCAAGTCCGATGCAGATGTCTACCTCAAACTTCCCAAGTTCGACATCGAGGACAAATACTATCTCAAAGAGCCCCTGCAGGCACTCGGTGTCAACAGAGCTTTCGTCGCGGGAGAGGCGCAGTTCAGCAAAATGTTCCTGCCCAAAGAGCAGCACTACGACTACTGGATTGGAAAGGTAATACAGAAAGCCAAGATTTCCGTGGCGGAATGGGGCACGGAGGCCGCCGCCGTGACAGTAGTCGAGATGGATGGGGCAACCTCTGTCGGCCCGGGAGCGGAGCCAAAGCGGGTCTATTTTTACGCCGACCATCCCTTTGTCTTCCTCATTGGGGAAGCCACTTCCGGGACCATTTTGTTTGAAGGAACCTATACGGGGAAATAATCTAGAAACGTCACTGCCTTTACTAACGTAAGCCTCCGACGAAGTACGTATAAGTGACGCGGAGTTACATGCAAGTGGCAGCATACCATCTCTTATTGATTCTACCACCCGAAAATATTCCTTGAAATCCACCAGAGAAGGAGCAAAGCGAGAATTGTCCACGACAGGATTGGATTTCGGCTAGCGAAATAGAGTTTGGGCAGCTTAAAGCGAAGAAAGTCCGCCGCTATCAAAAACACAAGAAGAGGTATAGAAAGGACTAGGCAAGCATTATAGCGGAATGCAGCACCTATATCGAGATGCAACAAATGATGAAGTGCGCGTTGTGAGCCGCAGCCGGGGCATTTCAAGCCAGTAGCCCAATAAAACGGACATCTGGGAAAGAAAGACTTCTCCGGGTCGTATTTGGCGTAGATATAGATGGCAAAGAAGGCGGCGACAGTAACAGCGACTATGCCAATCTTCTTTACGACTGGATTCATCGCTTAATCAAGACAGGGACAAGGCAGCAAGAGCACCCGTAGCAGAAAGAATGGCGACCGCAATGATATAAATGATGCCGCAGGCCAAACTGATGGTATTCCACAACTTTGCCTTCTTGTTATATTCTTCAGACTGATAGTACAAACTCTGCTTCATCGAATCATCTGAAGCCATCAGCGCACTGTTGTAAATACTGTTTGACTTTGATGAATTGACGATGGCGATAATCCCGCCGATAAGGCAGCAGAAAAGAGTGCAAATAATCGACATTGCCATCTTATTGCTGTGAGGGGGCAGGATGTAAGACGACCCACTGTTTGAGGGCTTGGCATAATTATCTTCCATATTGATTAAGTTTAATGGTTATTTGCAAAGCATAAGGACTTCGTTGAACTTCTTGTAGTTGTACTCATAAGTCCTTCTCTGGGCGGTAAAAATATCAATCAGCCACCAAACACCACCGCCGTAGCATGTAATCACCTTAATTATGCCAAGGCCAATATCATCAAGAAAGAAACGCTCCCAGCCGAGAACAATGGCAATTATCAACATCAATGTCGGGTTTTGAAGCCCCAGACCCA